>JAHBNG010000057.1 GCA_019217005.1 Chloroflexi bacterium TSY | reverse complement strand
CATCACTGGTTTCCGTTAAGGGACTCATCGTAAGCGTCCCAGCATTGTTCACTAGAACATCCAATTGCCCATATTTCGTGAGAGTCTCATTGACAATCGCCTTCGCATCGCCACTTTTGCCGATATCGCCCACCACAAAATGCGACTGGGTACCCAATTCCTTTGTTGTCGCTTCCAACACCGATTGCCGCCGTCCCGCAATGACCACTTTTGCCCGTTCCGCGATGAAGGCGGCGGCTGTCGCTTTACCGATTCCTGTCCCGCCGCCGGTAATCAGAATGACTTTGTTTTCAAATTGTGACGTCATCTTAATACTACTGTGCAGCAATATATTGTGAAACACAAAGGAAATTCGTTATATTTCTGGGCATATTGCTAACAAAACGCAAACAGAATGCAAAGGAAAAATGAGATAGACTGAAGAGCCAATAAAATGAAGCAGTCTTCGATGAAAGGAAATCAAGATGAAACTTGCTCAAGCAGTCAATCAATATGACTACAGCCAACTGGAAAGCCCGCCGCTGCTGGAACTGACAGAAGAGCAACTGGCGGCACTGGCCGACCAACTCCAGGAGTATCATGCCATATAGTCCATACTTCAGCCATGTGGCTCAGAGAGAGCATGCGTACCACTACATGCGAGGCTTGTTAGACCCCGAAATCAAACGCAAATCGGCCGAGAACATCGCGCTGGCGACAGTAGGAGAATCGGTGTACGCCCTGCAAAGCTTTGTGGGTCAGAGCCGCTGGAGCGGTGAAGCGATGCTGGCGGAACATACTCGACAGACAGGTGAGTTGTTGGGAGACGCAAATGGCGTCTTACTCCTGGATGGGAGCGACATTCCCAAGCAAGGAGAAGAGTCAGTGGGCGTCAAGCGGCAGCGGTGTGGCGAACTGGGCAAGATCGCCAACTGTCAAGCCGGAGTCTTCCTGGGATATAATAGCTCTCATGGCTATACCTTACTGAACTGTCGGTTGTATATCCCCCAAGAATGGTTTAGTGATGAGTATGCAGAGAAGCGGTACAAAACCGGTCTTCCCACTGACCTGACCTTCCAAACAAAAAATGAATTGGCTTGGTCCATGATTGAGCAGACGCACGCCCTGGTGCGTTGCCCATCCGCTGGATCACTATGGATGAAGCCTTTGGCAAAGATACTCATCTGCTTGACTGCATTGATGGCCAAACCGCTTACAGCTACTTTGCTGAAGTGCCCAAAGAGACTCGTGTCTGGACCTCCAGCCCCCAGACCTATCTGCCCGCATCATCTGGACGCGGGCGCAAGCTCAAGCTCCGCGTCCGGCCTGGTGAACCTACGCCTCTCACCGTTGCTCAACTCGCTGACACCTTCCAGGAGCATGAGTGGCAACAGCATGTTCTCAAAGAGGGCTCCAAGGGCTTCATCGTTGCTTCCATTGCTTGTCGCCGCATTGTCTCTGTCCGCAATGGGCTCCCGGTTCTGCTCTCTGGCTCATCGTCCGCCGCAATCCCGATTGCTCTCTGCAATACTTTCTCCAATGCACCCCTTGAGACTTCCTTGGATGACTTCGCCACTGTTTCTGCTTTGCGTTGGCCCATTGAAACCATTTTTGAACAAGCCAAGCAGTTTCTCGGACTCAACGAATATGAAACTCGCAGTTGGCTCGGTTGGCATCATCATATGACCTTAGTCATTTTGGCCTTTGGTTTCTTGGCTCGTTCTCAGTTTTTCCTCAAATATGATGCCCCCGCTCTCACTTTGCCACAGGTTGTTGAACTTCTCCATGCCGTTCTGCCTAAACCTGTCTTGACACTCGCTGAGACTATCGAGCGCCTTCGCTACAAGCAACGTCGTCTTGCTTCCGCTAAACGCTCGCATTATCTTGTGCAAAAATCGAACATTATCGAGCCTTTACTTGATGCACAGTAGTATTAATATTCTCCTCAATCTGATTTTTGCCACCAAATGGGCAAAAAATCTGCATCAATCTGGGTGCAAGTTCTGGCTTTTCTGATCTCCTTGACAGCCAGTTAGCTGAAATTTAGATTCATCTGGCCATCAACTTGATTTACCTCGTACTGATCGGTTTGCAGACTAGAACCAAAAACCTTTTGCTCATAATACCGAGAAACCAGTAGAATAAGGATTGCGACCAAAGGGGCAATAGATCCTCCATCACCTACCATCAGGTGTGCCCCGAACGCTAGCAGAAAGTTAAAGAAGAACCCTGCATATGCCCATTCTTTGAGCAATGCAGATCGTCTCGTTACGATGGCGATAATGCCCAATAACTTGGCAAGTGCTAGGGGATAAACAAGATAAGTTGGATATCCCAAGCTTACAAACATGTCGCTAACAAATTCGTTTTGGAACACATACATCACCACGTTCATGAGCATGAATGCTGCAAACAGACTTGTAACAACCCAGTAAATGATTTTATTGCGCTTTTCCATTTTTTTGTCTCCAATTTTGAATAGAGCTACTCAGCTATCAGCTTTATGCTGTCGACGGATAATCTATGCCACATCGGAAAGCTGACAGGCTGACGTGCTGACAAGCTGAAAGCTAAAATACACATTTGCATTATAGATCGGTTTGACATAGAATTAAAGTATTACTTTTCTATCCATTTGATAGATTTTATCTATGAGTTTATTTGGAGAAGGCTAAATGACGCTCGATCAATTGCAAATCTTAGTCAAAATTGTGGAACATGGCAGTATGGGAGCTGCAGCTGAGGCTTTGTACCGAACCCAGCCAACCCTCAGCGTTGCGATGAAAAAGCTCGAGGAAGAATTTGGTATCGAGATCTTTTCTAGAGAAGATAGGCGCCTAACCCTCACGCCGATTGGTCAGGCCATGGTGCAAAAAGCGAATCGTGTATTAGAACGTGCCGAGGAGTTTGAATATTTGGGGCGACAACTGGCGACGGGCAACGAACCGAAGGTGAAAATTGCCTTTGATGCCAGTATCCCTATCCGGTTTATATCTGGGGTATTAAAACAATGTGAGGTTGATTTTCCGGAAACCAGTGTGGAGTTGTTTGCTGAAAATTTATTCGGCGTGATGGAACGTTTAACTGATGGAGAGGCAGATCTGGCTGTTGTAGCCCATATCGAAGAAAATCACTTATTTAGATCACTTCTATTACACAAGTTCAGGTTTTATCCGGTTGCTGCTGCAACGCATCCTCTAAATCAATATGAAAATGACGTGCCACTTGAGGATACCAAAGAGTATGTGCAGGTGATCTTACGTGATTCGGCGAGGAACGCGCCCGACCAATCGTATCGAGTCATTGAAGAAGCCCGCCAATGGCATGTAAACGATGTGCAGACCAAGAAGGAGATCATCGTCGAAGGCTTAGGCTGGGGAACGCTCCCTGATTTCATGATTAAGGAAGAGCTGGAGACCCATCAATTGGTTCCCCTGAAAATAGAAAACTATTATCGCTTTGGTGAGAGTGAAATTGGTGTTGTGGGGCGAGCGGACCAACCTTTCGGACCGGTTGTCCAAAGTTTATGGGATTCGTTCCAAAAGTATGCGAACGCATAGAATAATCAAGTCGGTGTAGAAATATAATCGGTTGTCTGAGGAATTGTGTGGTTTTCAGTTGGGTTATTGGTTGGATAGTTGGTTGGTTAACAAACCAGCCAACAAACAAACTATCCAACATCTACCCCACAAAACCTCTAAGAACCATATAATCCAACGAATGGTTGATCAAAACGTATATCCCAAAGGAGAACCCTATGACACTCCCCAAAGTCTGGTCAGAACCCAACCTCCATCCAGAAGCTGCTGCACGCCTGGATGGCATTGCTGACCTGATTCTCAATGGCAAACTCGATACTCTTCCTGGCGCAGAGGTGGCACTTATTGGCGGTAGCAATGTAAGCACAGAGTTCATCGAGATTGCTGGTCCACCACTGAAATTGGTGGCACGACACGGTGCAGGCTTCAACACGCTGGATGTGCCAACCTTGACAACCCACGGCGTACTCGCCACCAACGCCCCGACGGGTCCTACAGAACCAACCGCTGAACACACCGTTGCCTTGCTGTTGGCCTTGGCGAAACGCATCGTTAAAGGCCATATCGAACTAACCACAAACCAACCTTACACGCGCGAAGGACTGCGCGGCACCGAGACAATGGATCAAACCTTGGGCATCATCGGTGTGGGACGCATCGGAAGCCGCGTGGCCGAGATCTGCGCGCTGGGGCTAAAGATGCACGTCCTGGCCTACGACCCGTATCTGACAGACTCGAGTGGCCTGCCAGATGGTGTTGAGGTTGTCGCGGATCTGGCCGAGTTGCTCAGAGCCGCCGACTTTGTAACCATCCACACGCCGCTCATGCCTGAAACCCACCATTTCTTTGGCGACCGTGAATTTTCATTGATGCGCCCCAACACCTATTTTATCAACGCGAGTCGTGGTCCGGTGGTGGATGAGGCCGCGCTCGTTCGGGCGTTAGAAAGCGGTCATCTGGCGGGCGCGGGTTTGGATGTTTTTGATCCAGAGCCACCCGAACCAGACAATCCGCTCCTCCAAATGTCAAACGTTGTGTTAACGCCCCACATTGCTGCCAACACAAGGTACGTTGCGTACGGCCAATATTCTGATCGATCAGACGCTTGCGGTACTGAATGGAGAAAAGCCCCCATTTTTGTTGGATCCAAATGCGTGGCCCGGGCGGGTGGGCTAGACACACCTTTTCATAATTGAGTCGTTGAACCGATTTCATCAACCAGCGTGACCGTTCCCGCGCGACGATGGAACCATGCGCCAGCGCGCCGCCCACGTCCGTGACAAGCCCGACTGCCTGGGAAAAGAGAGGCGTCCATGCAGGGGTGGTTGTGGTGCAGACCAGGATTGTGCCAGGGTTCATCTGGCCGAACTCTTCGATTGAATGGATGACGCTCGCCGGGGCGGTGACGTGACCGGTGCTGACGGCATAGCCGTTCAAAACTGGACCTTCATTAACAGCATCGCTGGGTGTCGGGTCAAACATGGAGAGGTCGATTGGCCCCAGTTTAAGTCGGCTGCGCTCGGGAACCTTGGCGGGAGGTGCAAGCTGCTTACGAGCTTCGCGTAAAGCGCGTCGCTCCTGAGTCAGTTGGACAAACTCCGCAATGGGCTGCCCGTTCGTGCGAGCATCAATGGCGGCTGTGATCTCGGTGCTGTTTAGGTAATAAATGTCACCAGGATTGGCAATTGTTCCAGCATCTGTCAAGCGCTGTCCCAATTCAAAGGCTAGTTTACGCACGGTCGGCCAGGCCGCGCCCATATAGAACATCACGCTTTCTCGATAGGGCGCGTAATACTTCGTCCACTTCCAGACCCACCGGAAGAGCCGACGCGACAGAGGGTTAAGCGCCTGCATCGTCTCGGCAACCAATGCTTCTCGCTCCTCGGCCATCTTGGCTTGCCGGACGCGCACATCCTGATCGGGAACGCTTTCAACCAGCGCCTTCAGGCTCAACAGCATTGGCAACGGGTCTTCATTTTGCGTGGGCGCAACAAAATCCAGGTTGTAGATTTGATGGCCATATTCGTCCAGGTAGCGCTGGATGCCCTCTAACACCTGTCGTCCGTCCAGGTTCACAGTCAATGCCTCGATGAGTTGGTCCGCCGCGGTGTTGTGGACCAGTTCACGCAGCGCTGCCGTTTCGCAAATCACGTTGGCGAGCGCTTCCATATCGGCTTGCGCATCCAACGCTTTCGAGTCGAATCCGCGCAGAAAAGATGCGCTGACAGGGTGCGGTCTGGGCAACGCATACCGGATTAGAAAAGACTTCAGCAGCCGGTCAAATACCGAGTCCATGATCCGTGAGAGCCCCAAATTCACCGCCGAACCAAACCAGTAGTTGCTATCCGCCGCCGCCATCTCGCTGATCCCGCGCAGCAACTCTTTGTCAGCTGCTTTGGGCAGATCAATGGCCCCCCAGCGCGCAATGACGGCCTGGTATTCGGGTAATACGACCTTGTCCCAATCGAAAGCAGACATCTTGGTCAATTTGAATATACGCGCATATAGTCGCAAGGTTGCCACCAGATTTTGCCAGTTCATACGATAGCTGCCGGTCGTGTAAGCATAACCGTTGATGGTGCCGACAAATCCATGGGGCATCATGGCATCCAGATCCACATGAACGCCGCCCATCTCGCCCATCACCTCCAGCAATTTCTTCATGGATTGGTCAAGCCCCTTCTGTAGATACAGGTCTTCGAACAGCGGAGAGAGCGGTTCCGGCATGTGTTCGACGATCTGGCGACGCATCCAGATGGTCTTAGGGGCGATCGGTTCCCAAACTACATCTTGCAGCGGAGCCGATTTTGGATCGGGCAGCGACGTGATCGGTCGCGCTTGCAAGATGGCGATCTCACCGCTGGCTATCGCCCATTCGATATCCACCGGCATGTCATAATGCGCTGCGATCTGTGTTCCGTAACGGGCCAGTTGTAGAGCCGTCGCATCGTCTAGGACCGGTTGATCTTGCTTTGCCTGCGGTACGGCTCGTTCTTCTGTCCCTGTGTTAGTCAGCACCGTCATTATGGTTTTGGTGGCTGTTTCACAGGATAGAATTTCCCACGTCGACTGATCCACAATCACCGTATCGGGTGTCACCTGCCCACCGACAATTGCCTCGCCCAAGCCCCAGGTCGCATTGATGAGAATTTGATCACGCTGACCATTGACCGGATTGGCCGTAAATAGAACGCCTGCTGCATCTGCCGGAATCAACTGCTGTACGACCACGGCGAGGCGAACGGTGGCCGGGTCAATCTCCTGGCGCATCCGGTACGAGATAGCGCGGGCCGTCCACAGGCTGGCCCAGCATTTTTTTAGGCTAAACCAAAAAAATAATTATACGCGAACGAGAGAATGGAGAGGGGGAATAAGGACAAACCATTTTTCTAAACCAGGTAAACGTTGGAAGCGTTGTTCCAAACGGTCCATCTCTTTCTGAGTGAGTTTGACGCCGGTCTCATAAAGAGTGGAATTCAGGTGAACGAAGGGTTGTAGTTGGTTAAAGCGAAGAGAACCGTTCCAGTGTTTTTCAAGATGGCCCCAAACCCGTTCGATGGGGTTGTATTTACTGTGATAAGGAGGGTAGCAGGCGAGCTGAATAGAGAGACGATAGTGCTCAACAAACTGAGTGAGACGATACATAAACTGAGTCTGACGGGTATGATTTTCGGGACCATTGTCCTGATTGATCACGAGGGTCTTGACGTGAGGAAAGTGTTCACGTACGCTTTCCCAAAAATCAATCAGGCAGTCGACAATAAAGTCACTAGTCACTTTCGACTGAGTCAAGTAAAGAAAGAGTTCCTTGGTTGAAGGGAGGTAAATGCCAAAAGGAGTGACTTTCTCGGTCTTCTTATCTTGAAAGTCATGATCGAGCGCTTTGACAACCACTCGACTTATCCCTTCTCTCGAGAAACGGTCAAGTAAAATCGTCGCTTTGGCATCCCAAGAGAGGCGCAGAACCGTCTCGTCTGCATCCGCTTCTTGATTGATCTGATGAATTCTATCAAAGATCGCATCGGTCTCTGGGATCTTTTTCACTGGTTGACTTTTTTGACCCGGTTTGAGCCATAGCCTAACTCATTGAGCTTCAAGCGGATGGCCTCTTCGCCAGGCAATTCCTCATCTGTGTATCCTTTCTGCTCGATGAGCTGGGTACGCATTTCGGCGGCGGTTAGTCGAGTGTACAATTGGGGGTCGAAAGGTGGGATCGGTCTGGCTGAATTGATCGGCGATTTCAACCATATCGGCCAGTAAAGTGGGGATATGGTCTTCGGCTTTTGCGACCACGTCGGTGGCTTTGGTCGACATAACAGAAGCCGCCTTCTAGTTCTTCCAGGGCTTTGGCTATCGTCGCCCGATTCCAGCCCAACTCTCGTTCTGCTTTCGTCGGACTCCCTTCGCATATCGTTTTGACCGTTTGGGCCATGAAGTGCCTTCTTTCGTATCCACTTAACATGGCCTTCGTCTCTTTCAAGACTTCAACCATTTCTGGCGAGATTGTCATTTTTGCTCCTTTTGGAGAGCTAGTTTAACACCTTCTCGCGTATATTTTATTTTTTGGATTGGCCTTACGGCATCCAGCAGCGCATTGTCCCCTTGGACATTGAGATAAGTGTCCTGTTGGCCCGCAAAGCTGGCTGCCGGCAAATCCTCGGCCGTTGCCGAAGAGCGTACAGCAACGGCATTGCCATTGGTCTGCGTTAACTGGCCATAGGCACTCGTTATCTCTGTCGCCAAATCATCCGCAATCACCCCCTGCATGAACAAGGCACGAATTTTCTCCGATGCAGCTTCGCTTGATTGCGGAGCGTCTAGCGAAACTGTGTGGGCCAGTTCGATGATTTGTTGTTGCAGAGCGTTTGCTTTGACGAAGGCATCATAAGCTTGTGTCGTTAACACAAAACTGGATGGCACGGGAAAGCCCGCAGTCGTCATCTCACCCAGATTTGCGCCCTTC
The DNA here is from genome assembly GCA_019217005.1 of Chloroflexi bacterium TSY. Next base: position 75,583 of record JAHBNG010000057.1, on the reverse strand, counting down.
CCTCCGGCGATAGAGATTTGCGTTTTGTTCAGGCTGTGGAACGGAATTGTGTAACTCATGACTCATTTCTCCTTACCTACGCAACAGATTGTACTTCATCGAAGAAAACAGATCCAAACTTAGTAGAGCTACAGTCCTTAAGATATCAAGAAAACTGCTTAGGCGGCTCGGAATAGGGTTTGTCTTCCTTAAACACCATTAGTTTTTCTAAACTGAGTTACCGCCGCGGCAAACGTGATGCAATCGACCTGGGTATGTTCTTTATGAAAGCAGACTGTTTGGCGGGTTACTTCTGGTTCGGAATGGTCATCGAGTAGCTTGCCCATGTTGGAAAGGACAACGCACAGATTGGAGGTGGCAGTCGAGGTATCGTAATTGCCCGAAAGTAGGAAGGACAACGAGGAAACGCCGAGTTTGTCTGGCAAACTCGGCGCTGGGTGAATTGGTTAGAAAATCTGACGCAGGGTGTGCTTGAGCATACGCTTTTGCATCTTGCGCTTCATGCGCTTGCGTGCTTTATAAGGCATGTATCCCATAGCGGGGGAGCCCATGTTGTAACCATAGGCACTGTGGTGACCATAGGGATCGAATTTTTTCTGCATATAGCGGCGTCCACCGACCAACATTAGACCAATCATGGCCAATTTTAGGAGTTTTTTCATCGTCTATTCCTTCTATAAAAGTAAAAGCTAGGAACGTAAGAGATCATAAAGCGTTGACCTCTATGAGTTGCTATTTGAATCTTGCTTGCCCTTATTAAACCACGTCAGCAGGGCGATTGGCTGACAGAAAGCGCCCACGAAGTTGACAGATAACATACCGATTGGCGTCGGCAAATTGTTGGTGGATACGGATGTCGGTGCAGTGCTCCCACTCACGCAGGAGCAGCTCGAAGATGCTTGTGCTCAAGTAAAAGAGTTGAAGGGAGAGACAAATGGAATCTTGCGGCCAACCGCACAACGCCATATCCAAGGCTATTTGACCAATTATATCTCTTTGTTTGCCGAACCGGAGCGCCCTGTTTATATAGACGGAACTCCGCCAATTTGGCGGGCGAAAATTTTCCTTCGGCTACGTGGACAAGGTCGTGTTTGCGAACTAGGTACGATCGATGTAAATGCCAGCAATGGAAGAATCATGCCTATTGGTATGCGCTAATTCAGCGACGTTGGTCTTTTGTTCAACCTTCATCATAATCCGCATCCCAATTGACCCGAATCGTCTTATGCTCCTGAGAAGATTGGACGATGGCCGCCGCGGTGGCCACATATCGGCGGCTCTGCTCTGGTGCGACAATGAGGGGTTCTTCACCTCGAATGGCGGCAAAGACGTTGCGATAAAAAGGTCTGCTTTGCAGATGAAATTCGGGCGGGTCTGGGAGCCGCTCTTTTTGCGCTTCCTCTCCGTCCATTTTGGTATAAAGCCAGTGGGGCACGATTCTCATCAATCGTCACCATCACGTCTCCCTTTTCGAAGCTTAAATGAAAGCGTGGAGCGGTCGTCAATCTGTTTCCCTTACTCAGCTCGATCTGGACGGTTGCTCCGTCGGCAAAGGTCAAGAAGCTATTGAAATAATCATCGCCGCGGATAATGGACTTGACAACGCCTGAGACGTGGATTGGGCCGGGTGTGGCTAACGTTAGCACCTGATCAAGTAGATGAGGCCCGAAGGACATGAAAGGTCCACTCCCTGTGAATTCTTTATTCACAGCCCAGGCATGTCGCCAGGGGCCACCCAAAGACCGGGTTTGCATGAAAATGAGTTTCCCCATCTGCCCACTTTCTAGAATACGCTTGATAGCCAGGTAATCGGGATCCCAGCGGCGATTCTGATGAGTGGTGACCACAAGCCCCTTTGCCCTGGCTGTCTGTACCATCCAGTCTGCTTCGGCAAGGCTAAACGACCAGGGTTTTTCAATCACCGCGTGCTTGCCAGCCTTTAACGCACGGACGCCCATGGGGCCGTGTAGATAATTTGGCACGGCAGCAACAATCAGTTGCAGGTCTGGGTGGCGGAGGAAAGCATCGACATCCGAATAACCTACACAGCCATATGTGCTTTGGGCATGAGCCAGCCGTTCCTCTCTTGGGTCGCAGACAGCAATCAACTCACACTCTTCCATGCCTGTCAGACAAGGGCCATGCAGATCCTCTGCTATTTTCCCCCAGCCAATCATACCAATGCCAATTGTCATGAAGTCATCTCCTCCGAATAGTGATAGCATGCCCCATATATACTCCGCAGCAGCACATTATAACATTCTTTCTCGACTAAACAGTGTTATTTTATGGCGCTGCTCAGTATAATACCACATGGTGATTTTTGGTCATCTGGACAATCCCTTCTTGATCACATCACAATACCAGAAGGCGCGGTTCCCCCAACCAAAGCGCCAGGTATACGAGGTCGAAAATCGCTCTGGTAGGGCTTCTGACAGCAGTGCCCAAGTCTGTACAATTGCCAAAAATTGATGCGTGTCTGACTTATCACGAGTTGCGTGGGTCTCGTAGTACGGAATCAGGGCATCCATGACCCGATGGAGCGCAGCAGTCGCGTCTCCCTCACGCCATTGGATGGCCTTGGGCAAGTGCAACAATAGATAGACTCAGTAGATCCAAATTTCAGGTTTTGAGAGAGAATTCTGGCTAAACAGTTGACATAAATACAAATTTGCCGGTCGATATCTAGTTTTTGCGTTAGATTTGGGCGATTTTCAGATATGAAATAGGTTGTTTTCTGTAACCGAAATCTGAATAAATGACTCCAAAATCCCTGCAATCTCGACTGAAAATCGCCAAAAACGCCAAATTTGGATCTACTGAGACTGCATCCATCGTGGCAAAATCGGGCTTTCCATGCCAAAAGCCATCTTCATCCTGCAGGTTCAGCATGGCGTCCACAATCTTTTCCGGCTGTGGCGGCACACGGTCCATGCCCAAATGAACCAGGCTATAGGCAAAGGTACGGCTGATGTTGGCCGTTTCCGATTCCCGCGGCCATGTCCCCAACGTAGGGTGTTGCTGCTTGACCAGTTCATCGAAGTATACATCAACCCAATCGGGGTCAGGGTGGCTGGCGAGGGTTGGCGCAAGGGCAAGGACCTCGTGATGCGTCAGACCCGACTCCTTCCAGGCCGCAAACCAACTGCGCAGACCGTCTGTTGTCATCGCGTCCCGTTGATAAGCGGGGAAACGCGTGATCCCGCTCCCCAGCATACCAAGCGAGCGCACGGCATTCCAAAGGGCAATCCCGTGACGAGGCCGGTTCATCCCATAGCGCGCGGGGAAAACATAAGAGCCGTCCCGCTCATTCTGCTGCGACTGTATCCAGGCCACCCATCTATCTTGATCAACGGCGACTGCATCGAGAGCTTCCATGCTGTAGAGGATATAGGTCATGAAAAGGGAGCTTGGCAGGTCCGGCGTGGGTACGTCACCATTCCGAAAGGCACCGATATCGACGAGCCACAGGGATTCAGCCCACTTGATTAGGTCGCCACGAATCGCATCTAGAGAAACTTTCATAATTATTCAGCTATTGGGAATATGGATCCGCAGCGTCGCGCAAACCATCGCCTACAAAGTTGAAGGCCAAAACCGCAATGACCACCAGTAAACCAGGACTGAGGAGCCAAGGAGCCAAGGCCACCGATTGCACATTCTGTGCCTCTTGCAGCAGCACGCCCCAACTGATGGCCGGGGGCCGCATGCCCAAACCCAAGAAGCTGAGGCTCGTTTCGCTGAGGATCATGACTGGGACGGCCAAGGTTAAGGAGGCGATGATGTGGCTCAGGAAAGAGGGAACCATGTGGCGCAAGATGATCCGCATTTCCGATGTCCCACCGAAGCGAGCAGCCATAATATAGTCTTCTTCGCGCAGGGAGAGAAACTTGCCGCGAACGACCCGCGCCAGACCTGTCCAGCCAATTAAGGAGAGGATAACGGTAATGGCAAAGTAGACTCGAGTCACTGGCCAGTCGGCTGGAATGGCCGCGCTCAAGGCAAGCCACAATGGGATGCTGGGCACCGCCCGAATGAACTCGATGAGCCTCTGGATGGCGATATCGATTGTGCCACCATAATAGCCCGACAAGCCGCCCAGAAGAATGCCCAACACAAAACTGATGATCACGCCTGCCAAACCGATTGAGGTGGATATACGCGTTGCAGCGAATAGCCGAGATAGCATATCGCGCCCAAGACGATCGGAACCCAATAAGTAGACCGCTTTTTCATTATCTTCCAAGCCAAAGAGGTGCAGATCACTCTCAATAAAGCCCCAAAGTTTGTAAGGGTCACCGCGCACCAGAAACTTGAGCGGCAGCTTAACTGTTGGGTCAATCTCATAGATCTTACGAAGTGTTTCAGGGTCGCGTCCACCCTTCAATCCGTAGACATATGGTGGGAAATGAAACCCATCTTCATCGAAAAAGTGTAGACCCTGTGGTGGAACATAAACGGCTTGAACGTCGAATCGATGTGGATCATAGGGGGCAAGAAACTCCCACAAGAGAGCAATCAGGTACAACCCAATGAGAATGGCCACGCTCACGATAGCCAGCTTATGCCGACGGAAGCGCCACCACATCAACCGAAGCGGCGAGGCGACGAAAAATTTCTCTTCATCGGAAACCACTTGCTCAAGCTCTGGCGGGATGAATGGATCGCTGGTTGCGTTTGATAATTGGTCCTGCGCTGATTCTGAGGCCACTGGCTTTTCTTATCGTGTAGGTATGAAAATTCGCGTACGTTGTTTAGGCGAACCCAGAAAGACAATTACTCACCTGAAGACACGGGTTCTTGCAATCGAACCAGATTCTTGACTGGTATCACGCAATACGCAATACGTCCGTCCTATGCGGTTTTTATTTTCTGGAACGGCCTTACTGATCCTCCATCCGGATCCGCGGATCGAGCAGAGCCAACAAAATATCCGAGATCAGGGTGCCGATAACAGTCAGCACGCTGAGTATCAACAGAAAACTAGCTGCCAGATACATATCCTGGTTCAACAAGGCCCGCAGCAGCATCGGGCCGGTTGTGGGCAGACTCAGCACGACAGAGACGATGATGGAGCCTGAAATCAGATTGGGTAATGCCCAACCGACGGTACTGATAAAGGGGTTGAGCGCAATTCGGACGGGATATTTATAGATCAGTCTCCATTCTGCCAAGCCTTTGGAGCGAGCGGTTTCGACATAGGGTTTGTTGAGTTCATCCAATAAATTGGCCCGCATGACCCTGATCATCCCTGCGGTGCCGGCTGTGCCCAAGATGATCAGGGGCAGCCACAGATGTTTCAGCATGTCCCAAACTTTGGCCAAACTCCAAGGTGCCGACTGATACTCTTGTGAGAAAAGTCCGCTCAGCTTGAGGTCAAATTGGTCGAAAGCATACCATAGAATCACCAAGGCGATCAGAAAGTTCGGCAAGCCAAGACCAATAAATCCCAACGTGGTGAAGACGTAGTCACCGATGGAGTATTGATTGACAGCCGAATAAACGCCGATTGCAAAGCCCACAATCCAGGTAAAGAGAAGCGTCCCCAGGCTAATCGTGATGGTAAGGGCCAGGCGTTCCCAAATTAGCTCACCGACCGGCTTGTTCCACTCAAAAGAGAGGCCAAAGTTGCCCTGCAAGACGTTGGTCAACCATTGTAGGTAACGCAGAGGCAGTGGTTTATCTAAGCCAAATTGCCTTCTCAACGCATTGAGTTCCTCTTTGTCAACTGGATCTCCGCCAGCCGCCAAAATGGCTTCATAAGAAGTCAAATAGTCGCCCGGTGGCAACTCAATCACGGCAAAGGTCACAATTGAGATAAAGAAAAGCGTTAGTATCAGAAGGAGCGTTCTTCGAAAAATGAACGTTAGCATTTCGTTGTCCCTAATGTGACGGAATGAGTGAATGAGTGGATGACAAGATGAGGGGGTGGCTGGAAAGAGTATCCTTGAAGTTCAGCCGTTTCCAAATTTGACAAAGTATACACAGGGCATCTGACACTGTGCTTGTCATCTTCTCATATCACGTTTGCTTGATGAAATACTGCTCGGTGGCGGTATGGCCGGGGCCGCGTACTTGGTCATCAAAGAGCGCTTTTTCGGGTACGTTGCGGAAGTTGTTCTTGACCACAACAGGTGTCGGTGGTGAGGTAGTGAGGCCAATCATCCAGAGATTCTCTTTATTTAGCTCCAGAATTTCGCGGAAGAGGCGGCGCTGCTCCTCTTCGTCAACCGCTATCTTGGCTTCTTCCCAGATCTCCAGCACCTTGAGCACATCGCCGGTAGGCTCGATCCCCTCAGCACCGCCGCTATTCCACCAAAGAGCGTACTGGCGGCCCCAATTGCCCTGAATCACCATGGGTATAAAGGACCGTGGCTCAATCATGGGGTCGAATTCGCCGCTGCCTTGCCAGGTCGCGATATCGACCTCATTGGCAGCTTCCCGCTGCTGGTAGAGATCTCGGGCCGATTCCTTGATGAGCAGCTCAACGCCAATTTCCTTCCAGTGGGCCGTGAGCAACTCGCCGATGTCTCCAAAGGAAGCGTTGTTGTTGCCATATTCGTAGGTCAAGGAGAGCCGTTCGCCATCGGGGCGAAGCCGGTATCCATCTGCATCGCGCTCGGTCAAACCCATCTCGTCCAGGTAGGCATTGGCCTGGGTCGTGCTCGGTCTTGTCCTTGGCCTGATCTTCCCAGTAATGAGGCGACGAGGGCAGCGGCGATACCTGGTTTGGTTCGGTGAGACCTAAATAAATCGCCTCGATGATATCGGCCCGATTGATGCCCAGCGAAAGGGCGTAGCGGAAGCGATTGTCTTGCACAATCTCACGCAAGACTGGATCCTGGTTGGTGTGGTTCACACCCATCACGAAGTCGGACTTGCCGGTATCCCAGAGCAGCACGCGATAGTCCCCCTTCTCCTTGTTCTCCTGCAGAAGGGGAAAGGTGCTGATATCGAGGTGGCGTAACTGCATATCCGCATCGCCCTGGATGATCTGGATCTGCGCTTGCGCGCCACTCTCAACCAACGCCCACTCAATCCGGTCGATGTAGGGCAGTTGATTTCCCTCGGGGTCCACCTTCCAGTAGTAGGGGTTGCGCTCCGCCACGATTGGAGTTTGGGGAGCAGGAATCTTGAGCTGCCAGGCATACACAACCGGCATATCGGGATTGGTGCGCGGGTTGGCCTTGGAGTTGAAGAGTTGATACCAGAACTCGAAGCCTTCTTCTTCTGCTTTCTTCGTCAGTTCGGCCTCATCTGTGTAATCAGCATGGAACTGGCTCAGGTAGTGCTTGGGGCGCCAGGTGAAATAGTGACCGCGCAGGCTGGCCGCCACGCGGATGAACCCGCCATTGGGTTTCGGAAACTTTATGCGTACCGTATAGTCATCGATCTTTTCGATCATAAGCGGCTCGCCGTCTATCACATATGCCGATGGGGGATTGGCCAGATCGGGATGCATCCACTCATCCTCGTACATAAACACCACATCATCAGCCGTAAATGGCGCGCCATCCGACCACTTCATGCCCTCGCGCAGATGGAAGATGTATTCGCTGGCGTCGTCCGAGACTTCCCAACTCTCGGCCGCGTTGGGTACGATGTTGGTGCCGTCCACATTGTATCGGATTAACCATTCATAGGTCATCTTGGCATGGAGCTGCGTGTCGCCGGCCGAGGTCGCCACGCGGTGCCATGTCCCCTCATACTGGCCGATCTCTTCATGGGGTTCAATGACCAGCGGGTCTGTCGGTAGCCGGTCGTCTACCGAGGGCAGCTGCCCAGCCGCGACCAATTCCGCCAGCATGGGTGCTTCCTTGTACTTGGAATCCGGCATCGCCGCTGATGACTCTTCAGAGGCCCCCTCTTCAGAGGCCCCTTCTTGGGCTTCTGCTTCTGTCTCTGGAGCACCTGCTTCGTCTGAGCCTCCACAGGCTGCGAGCAACATTCCCGCAGAGACGGCAGCTGAAGTACTCAAGAACTCACGGCGGGAAATCTTTCTCTTCCTCAACATTTTTTTGCCTCCTGATGGCCACAAGTGGGTTATCTTACCGCGGTTGATGGATGATTGGACGACTACAATGATGATAAAATAGATTCAAAAGATCGGGGTGGTTCATTTTAGGCGGACAATTATGCCGCGTCTTCAAAAGCTATAGTGCGGATGTGATGAAAACGGTACTTTTCGATAGCTCTACCAGAGAAACCAAACTACGGCTTTCATACAGAGCACAGTATAAAGAGTGCAAGATTGATATCCAAAGCCTTGGTTGAGGCCAACAACGGTTTGGACCAACTGCCTCGGGCCGTACCGATGGTGTCCGCTTATATCCCTGGTCAAACTGGGATCAACATGGTAGTAGCACCATAGCCTTCAGTACCTCGTCCAAGTGGTTGAACACCACTGCCATGTGATTCTCATCGACGAAATAGCGAGCCCGGCAGTGCGGTATCTTTGTCGCCAAGACACGAGCCATTTCAACAGGAACATGTCTGTCGCGCTCCCCGTGCCACAGGTAGACGTTCTCAAATGTAACGTCCTCCAGCTCGAACCCCCAAGGCCGAGTGAACAATGATGCGTCATAGGCCACGCCGCGGCTACCCTGTCGAAACGCTTCTAATGTCTCTCGGATGTAGAGATTGGGAGCGTCGGGGTCCTTGGTAGAATTCTGCAGCCCCTGCGTCATCTTCGACGCCAGCAGTTCTATGCTGTCTTCATTGTCTACGTACTTCCCATAACGGCCCAAATATGCCCATAGCAATCCCCGGACGAGCCAAGGCATCCGGCGGGCTAGCGCAAATTGTACGCGGTTCGTTAGCATCATCCCGTCCGTACCCAAGCGGTGAATCGGCCCTAGACCAGCAATGATACCGCAAGCCAGAAGGCGATCCGCGAGCCTATACGCGCACGCAATCGCATAGGGACCCCCGCCGGAGGCACCTTGCACTGAAAACTGATTGAGCCCCAAGGCGTCGGCCAACTCGACCACGTCATCCGGCCAATCCAAGAGTCGACGACCTACTTTGAAGTCGGAGAACCCCATACCAGGTCGGTCAATGCCGATGAGGCGGACACCAGCAGATCTGGCTGCTTTATCGGCGATGAGCGACTCAAGCCGCGATCCGGGATGGCCGTGAAAATGGAACACAGGCGCGCCTTTGGCATCACCACATTCAACATAGGCCAAGGTTCTACCGTCACGAAGTGTAATTGTCTTGGGTATACTCAATGCTGCTGTGCCGGATGGTTGTGTGAAATTCAATGTAACTTGAGTTGACGCTAGCTGTTGAACGTTTGTTTGCATAGAGATTACCTCCTGTAGCTATCGTGAGCAGGGTCGTCATGTACCTGTTTACTGATGTAAGCAATGTTCAAGTGTGCTGCTCAGTATATTTGAATCGATGAGGTACAGGATATACGCATTGATACGGAATCACATCCAACAATAGTTGTAGAAAAAGTTGATCAAGGGGTTGTAGAGAGGTTTGACTCAGTTCGATGCGGATGCTAACAGATTCAGCTCTTTGGCCCGCCTAACCGCTTGCGTGCGACGGTTGACACCAAGCTTGCCGTAGATGTTGGAAAGATGACGCTTGACTGTCCCGATAGTGATAATCAACTGCTCGGCAATCTCCTCGTTTTTCAGTCCGTCGACAACAAGCTGTAGCACTTCAAGCTCGCGTTCTGTCAGCGGTTCGATCAGTTGATCGTTGGCAAGATGAATCGGCATTTCCGCTTTATGGACACCGCTATCTTCTGTGCGCGTCCCCTTTAGCCGCACCCGATCAGCCGCAAATGCATCAAGTAACCGCTCTATATAGGCAGGATGGATGCCGCGCGCTTGCAGCATCTGCAGGAGTTCCTCTAACTGTGAATCAGCCTCGACAAAGAGACGAACATAGCCACCTGGTTCTGCTAAGGTCAGCAGTGTGGCCAGCGTGTTCAGGGCTGCATCGATTTGTCCCAGTTGCTGCTGCACACGAACCTGCAAGAGACCATACCAGAGTGTTGAACGCACATAGTCAATGGTTAATGATTTTTCAATCAATTTTTCGAGCAGTTCAGACACCCCATCTAATGACGAGGGGTCATGACGCTGTTTGCTTAGAGCAAGCAGGTAATGGACAAAGAGCGATGTTTGGCTCATCGGCTCAATCGACTCCTCAACCGTCTCAACCGTGAGATCATTGGCATCCACCCAGCGACCCACAGCCTCTAAATCCCCATCGTTCAGCGCAATCGCCGCGTTCAATGTCGCCATTTCCTGCTCGATACGTCCGCCTACGCCGCGCACCTTGCGTATATGCTCGTTAAATGCTGTTCTGACCCGCGCCAATGCTGTCTCATTTTTCTGGCGTTGCAACCGAAAAATCAATGCAATATAGCCATTGAGAATCAGTTCGCTCAAGTCCGCCTTCTTGCCAATGTCGAGAGCTGTTTCGTATTGGACCATGGCCTTCTCCACGTCATCCCATTCAACGTAGAGATCGCCCAGGCGAAAGTGGGCAAAGCCAGCTGCGGGCAACATCTGCCCCCCTTTACTCTTAGCCAACTCCAACGCTTCGCAGCAGAGTTCCATGGCCTGGTAATGTTCGCCACGGGCGAGCGCTACCCAAACCAGCATGCGCATGAGATAACCCACAAGATAGTAGTTGTTGCAGGCCTTGGCCTCCTCTAACGCTTCAACCATCCAAGGGCGCACTGTGGTCCACGGCTGATAACGCTCCAGAATGATGTGTCCGGAGAAGAGGACAACAGCTTTGGTTTCCGGATCATCATCGGGCAGCATGGAGAGCGCTTTCTTGGCCAGGTGATGTCCTTCGTCTCTATTCCCTTGCGCTTCGATCACCGTGGCGCGTATGATCAGGTATTGGGCCTGCAAATCTGGCGGTAAATCGGCTATTTGTTCCAGTATCAATAGATACCGTGTCAGGTGGTCTACATTCATCGCAAGGATATGAGAATGACAGCCAGCAATGGCCAGGCGCGGATGGGAAAGGAGTACTTGGTCGGATAGCTGATCCAGCCAGCGCCACAGGTGCGAAATCATGCCGCGGCCCCAAAGCAGATGTTGCAATTGGGATTGAATCAACATGGCGACACGATCTTCGTCCTGCACCGCAAATGCATGGTCAATCGCTTCATCAATGTGGCCGTTCTCCTCGAACCAGCGACTCGCCGTCGCATGGAGCACCTCTATCTCTTCGAGTGCGGCTTGCCGCGCCAATCGATTGCGCAGCAACTCGGCAAAGAGATGGTGATAGCGATACCAGAGCCGTTCATCATCCAGCGGAATGGTAAATAGATTGGTGCGCTCCAGATCCTCTAGCAAGCTTTGCGCATTTGATTGCCCAGTTATGAACGAACAGAGATCCGCATTGAAGCGCTCCAAAATCGACGTGCGGAGCAGAAACTGTTGAACGTCAGGCGGCTGTTGCGCCATCACTTCCACCAGCAGGTAGTCGACGATCTGCCGATTGCGTCCGCTTAGCGAATTGATGATCTGCTGGACGCTTTGCTTGTGGGGCGCATTCTGAAGCGACAGGGCAGCAAATTGGAGTGCCGCCGCCCAGCCCTCAGTTCGTTCTGCCAGCAGGAAAGCTTCGTTTTCCTCCAGATGGATGCCAGCCCGTGCCTGAAAGAAACCACCGATCTCATCTGCATTGAAGCGCAGATCGTTGCTGCGAATCTCTGTGATCTGGTTGCGTGCCCGATACCGAGCGAGCGGCAGGGCCGGTTCTGTGCGGCTGGTGATGATCAGATGCAGAAATGGTGGCAGATGGTCGAGTAGGAACGACATCGCGTCATGGATCGCCTGATTTTCAATGACGTGATAGTCATCCAGCACCAGGAAAACGGTACTTTGGGCATCACTATTGTCAATATAATTGATCAGGGTCGTGAGTATGGCATCCATCGACGGGTGTTGGGGCACTTGGAGCAGAGGCAAGATTTCCTGACTCAGGCCAGGACAGGCGGCGTCCAATGCTGCGGCAACATACGCGATAAACTGGATTGGATCGTTGTCGCTTTCGCCTAGGGAGATCCAAGCAACATGTTCCATTAAATCTTGTTGTATATCAAGCCAGGCAGTGATCAGCGTTGTCTTGCCAAACCCCGCTGGCGCAGCGACAAGGGTTAATCGATGGCCGTGATTGAGCGCTTCGTCCAAGCGAGCAAAGAGTTGATTGCGGGTTACCAGCGTGCCCGATGCGCTCGGAATATGGAGCTTGGTTGTTAGGATGATCATGGCAGCAAGTTTTAATGAACGAAAGTTGAGTACGACTACTCGATGTTCACAGAGGGTTTGAAGCACATATTTCAGTTCCTCTTTCGGAGGAGTTCTAAGACCATAAACCTCGCGGAGGAGGCGTTCTCTATTACACGCAGTAGGCCAAAAAAGGGGTAAAATAGCCCTAGGAGGCCAAAATGAACCAAGAATTTAGCGCCGCAGTAACAGGATTCTGTGCCCATGTGAGAATGCTTTCTCCGCAAAGCGAAACTGTAAAACATTACGAAAGTGACCTAAATCAATTTGGCCAGGTGATAGAAAAAAGGCCAAGAGAGATAGGTCGCCAAGAGATAACGACGTTTGTAACGGCGCAACTCGAAGCGGGGATGAGCAGTGCGACGGTCAATCGCAGAGTGGCAACGTTGAGCCGATTTTTCGACTACTTGGCGGATGAGGCAGAAGACGAAAGCTGGTCAAACCCGGTGGTGTGGCGTCTACACCGACTGGATACAGGTTGCCATCTTCCCAGAGATATAGCGGAACGCATCGTCCGCCAGTTATGGGGGAGCGTGAGTCAAGGTCAGATAAGAGACCAAGTGATGTTGGCCTTGATGCTCGACGTTGGCCTGCGGGTGGGCGAAGTGTCGAAACTAGAGATGGGCGATATTGAAGCTGCCATAAATCCGGACGAACTGTGGTCACTGCGCGTACGCGGCAAAGGGAACAAAGAGCGTCGAGTCTGGTTGACGCCAGAAACCACAGCGCTGTTGGTGAGCTATATGGATGAGCGTCCTGATGCAGTCGATAGCCATCTGTTTCTGACTCGTCGTCACAAAGGCATCAGTGTCCGCGGAATCCAGGAGCGCCTCGATTATTACCGTCAGCAAGCCGGACTCTCCGAGAACGAGGTCTCCTGTCATCGCCTGCGCCATACCTTCGCCAGACGAATGGCAGAGTCGCGTATGCCACTGCCTAGTCTCTCTCATTGGTTGGGTCACAGTCAATTGAAAACGACCCAGATTTACATCGATGGTGCCAATCCTGATATGCGAGCCGACTATGAAGCTGCTATGGAGCAGTTGTCTCGCCAAGCCGCATGCTCGGATATTGAAGGAACGACATCTGCAATAGAGACAGAGAATACTGTGCCTTCTGAACATCGCACAGTGGAGCCAGCTGTTGGCATCTGTTTGTCCGCTGATGAGATCCGTCAACGTCTCACCTCATTGCCGCTCTGGCTTCATCAACCCATCATCTCATTACTTCTCCACCAGCAATTACGCTGGAAAGCCCTCTATCGGCGGGAACGAGCCCTTCAGTGGCTTGGCGAACTCCAACGCGGTTGGCAATGGATGCTCGACCAGCGCATGCTCTCCAGCTTATCCGAACTAAGACGGCGCGATCTCCAAGACTACATCACCCACCTATGTGACTTAGAGTATTCCGTCCATACCATCAATCATTTTATTTGTACCCTCAAGTGTTTTCTGCATTTTGCTGAAGAATGTGGCCAGTCGATCGCTCCGGCTTTATATCGCATTCAACGTCTCAAACGACCCACTACCTTACCTCGTCCGTTGCGCCAGCATGAATTTGCTCAACTTGAACAGTTCGTCTTAAACTCAACGGCTCAGAGCCTTTCTCCTTCCGACCTCCTTGACCGTGCTTGGTTTCTTATTCTGGTTGATGCTGGGCTACGTATGGGCGAAGTGCAAGCTCTGCTCGTTCGAGATGCCAAATCCCATCGTGACCGTCGGTTGCCTGTTACCCAACGCACTGCTCTTGCCATCGATGCCCATCTGCAACATCGCACCGATGACCTGGCTACTCATTCCCCGCTTTTACTACGCGATGGCTTACCTCTTCGAGCCAATTATGTGCGCAACCATCTTCATGCCTTTGCCGCCCAAGCTAACTTAGAGGGCGTCACTCCTCATCGCTTGCGCCATACCTTTGCCACCCGTTTGCTCAACAGTGGCCTTATGCCCATCACTACCTTGCAGAAACTCATGGGGCACACTCATATCGATACCACCATGCTTTATGCACAGCTCTACGATGAAACCATTCAGCAGCATTATTTAGCCGCTATGGCTTCACATTCTGTTTACGCTATCCCTGAACCTGACCCCGCTATTTGGGGTCCCACTTTGGAGAATGCCTTTGAATCAACTTTTCAACAGCAACCACTTTAACTTTTATGTCTACTGCGTGTAATAGAGAACGCCGGTTGTATTATTCGATGACTTCGTGCCCCCCGTGCTCGAGGACATCGTAGCCACCGCCTCAGGCCGAAGGAACACGATGTCTCCGAACAGCAGGGGACACGAAGCGTCCGAACCATACACCGGTCTTCACCGAGTCGTCGCCGCATTAGAGATTACACGCAGTAGGATTTCTCAGAGGTAGAGCGTTCAAATGGCGAAAAAAGACGCAGTAGAGAATCTCGGACCATTTGGCCCGCTCGAGTCTGTTTTGACTGAGAAATGCAGGATTATGTCTACTGCGTGTAATAGAGAATGCTGCGCCATGCATGGCGGCTCCACATTATTTAAATGGTCTTGGTTCTAAGTCAGAATCGCCTCTGCCTGATCCTTGGGTACATAGAAATAGGATCCAGGTCGGAAGTCATAGCCCAGATTACCCAGCAGACGCCGCTGTCTGGGCGTACACTGCCGCGATACTTCCGGAATCTTATTAAAGTCGTAGCAGCGTACCCAAAGTTGACAGTAGTTATAGAGCAAGACCTTGCGGCTCTTGTTTGAAAGATTCTTTGCTGGACCATGCCACAGCGAGTGGGTAAACAGGTAAACGTCGCCGGCTTTGCCCATTAGCTGTGCTGCACCTGGGGAGTAAGGCGTCACCATCCGCTCGCTCTCGTCTGGGATCTGGCGCATGTGACTGCCTGGAAAAACCGTTAGGTTGCCACTGTTTTCTTCTATCACGTCCGTTAGCAAGTACATAGCTTTCAGAGCGATCGGTGGACAGCTCTCTTGAACGCGAATTTGACGGAGAGATTCGCCGCCGTCAGTATGAGTATAGCCTGGGAACTTTTCATTGGGAGGCCGCACAATCGCCTGGGTCATGCTCAGCAGGATATTGGGACCCATCAGGTCAACAACATAGTCGAAGACGGGCGCCTTGTCGATCAAATCCATAAATCCCTCGCCATAAGGCGTCAGATCTCTGCGGTCCATAAACCCTTCCGAATCCAGATCCGGTGTGTGATCCATCCAAGCATAATGGCCCCTTGGCAGCTCAGGATTCTTGTCTGGCTCGTATCCCGGAATCTGGCGAATCCGATCAATCTCATTGCTGTAAAATTCGACCTCATCTGGGTTTAGCATCTGTTTGAGATGCAAATATCCGTCTGACCGAAATTGTCGAATTTGTGTGTCGGTTAGCTTCTGCATGTTGATTTTGCCTCCTTTTGATCTGTGCATTTTTTCGTCCATACAGTTTACTTCACTTCGTCCCATGTCCAAATTTAAACGTTTCAGTCGATCCAAAATGTACCTATAATAGTTCAGCTTGCTGCACCGAACAAGGAGGTGACAGGCACTTTTCGCCCAAAGCGAGCCGGAATTGTCACTGACCTGCCCATTTGAACGTACGGAAGGCCCAGCCGAGGTCTTGCATATTCTGGCGAAAGTAAGAGGGATTATGGCTGACAACAGGTGTATCAAAGATGACATCGACACTGTTGCGACAACACCTTCCTCCAGGCTCTCTCCTGCGCCAAGTCGAGAGAATGGACTCTATCCGCCTCATCGCAGCTGTGAAGCGACAGTCATCTAGCTCTCTGCGTGGATTGGAGACGCGAGGGGCGGAAGGTGACTGCCACTTTTCGACCGAGCGAGGAAGAAATACTGACCCGTCCAGATTTGATCTGGAGCAGTGGCAGTCATTTGGAGCGGCGATGGCAACCAATTTGCGGCCAGATTGTGGGCTAATTTCGAATTTAAAATTGCATGGCTGTGGGTAAGCTATATCAGTTCGATGGTTCAATCTTATCTTGCGTCCTGGTTTCGAAATCGCTGGCGTCGTGGCGTTCATGGAGCTGTCCTTCAGGTGGACCCCAAGTCCGGTTCACCATGCGCCCGCGTTGCACCGCGGTTCGCGATTCAATTTCGAGCGCCCATCGATTCAAGTGGCGATAGGACTGGGCGTCCAGGAATTCGGCTGCTTCGTAGACGGTGTTCAAGACGAGTGCTCCGTACCAGGGCCAAATCGCGATATCGGCGATTGAATACCCGCTCGCGCACATATACTGATTATTGGCCAAATGGCGATCGAGTACATCCAATTGGCGCTTTACTTCCATCGTGAAGCGGTCAATGCAATATTCGATCTTGATTGGGGCGTATTGATAGAAATGACCGAATCCACCACCAAGATAGGGGGCGCTGCCCATTTGCCAAAAGAGCCACGATAGACACTCAGCGCGCTCCACAGGGTCAACTGGCATCAGTGACCCAAACTTCTCTGTCAAATACAACAAAATTGAACCGGATTCGAACACCCGTGTGGGCAGTGAGGTACTGTGGTCCATCAGGGCCGGGATCTTGGAGTTTGGGTTCACTTCCACAAATCCGCTACCAAATTGCTCACCTTCACCGATATTGATCAAGTGAGCGTCGTACTCCGCCCCTTCAAAACCAAGAGCCAGCAGTTCCTCTAGCATCACCGTAACCTTCACACCGTTCGGGGTCGCAAGTGAGTAGAGCTGAATCGGATGTTTGCCTACTGGCAAAGGCTTTTCATGCGTTGGACCTGCAATCGGTCGATTGATCTTGGACCAGGTTCCACCGCTCTCTTTATTCCATTTCCAGACCTTAGGGGGTGTATACGTGTTATCCATTGTTGGGTTCCTTATAGCCACATCATAATACGTTTTGTATCCAGGAATTTATGGGAGTATGTCCCAAAGTATGTAAATGCAGCGGTTCTCTGACTGAGCAGTCTTCATAACACAATCACATGGTTTGGGTGAGATTGGTACGGCTGCACAAATGAAGTATAGAATTGGTGGACAGTGCTACGCAAGTATAGCTCAGGTCGCTGACGGCGCATAACAACCGCAGTATGGACGCTAAAATCTCCCCGATCTTGTTGCTGCTAAGCGGCATCGGCTGTATGGGCTTGTTGGGCAGCGCCTCATCGAGGTGAACGTCGATTATTGCGGCTCGCTGCGCAAAAACTCAACCGTCGTAAAGTGTTCTGGTTCACCCGCAAAGACAAGTCGTGCCCCTTCGCAGATTCCAAATGGTGCTCCCCAACTTCCGTGATCCGCGTGGAGAAAACAGGCAACCAGGCCGATCTCAAGTTCCCCTGAATGGCCAATCATGAGCGCGGCGGCACCTTCTGGAATGGACGTCAACAGATCACGCCACTGCGCCGTGAGGGCATGGCCATAGCGCCACGTCGCCCCTTTTGTCGCCATGAGCTGTGCCAACGCGGTAAATGGTTGTGCTGCCTCCCACCAGCGACTGCGCTCTATTTCGGCAAACACCGCTTCTTCGGAGACGAGCGTGACCACCTCGTAATCGACAGCAAAGCCCATCGCGATTGCGGTCTCGCGCGCGCGGGGAACAACACTGGTCACCACTTGAGCGAATGGCCCAAGTGATGCACCAAGCCTGCGGGCGTAGTCGACACCCTCCTGCGATAATTGCGACCCACCACCCGATTTACGAAAGCTATGGCGGCGAATTTCTAGCGTCTTCATCTTTCTCTCCAGATGCGTGTTTTCTTGGTCTTCGTCTGTTCATGAGGAACAGATCTGATCATCGTGAGCTGTCCATTCAAGCTGCAGGGGCAAGGTACTTTCAGTGCAGGTAGTCAAGGCACTGGACCGTTACAGGGCTGTTCGGCAAGCCGCTGACCAAGTCTGGGTGAACCGAGGCACACCAGTCTGAAATTCGCTATACCTCCATTCCATACGAGCGCCGTTAACCACCTCTCGTCGACTGTAGCAAACCATCTCGGTCTTTGATCTGAATCGCGTGGCGGCCCATCTCAATCAGGCCGTGGGCGCGTAATTCCTTAAACGAACGGCTGGTGACGTCACGAACAGTTCCCAAAATTGAATTGACATCGATCTGCACGCCCAATTGATTATCGCTCATCGAATACGACTTTAGTCATATACAAAGCACCAGACCACCTACTATACTTAGCATGTATCTGATTCAGATATCATTCTATCCAATGTTCATCGTAAATAGGAAACGGCTGTCGTGAGATTTCGAGAAGACATCTGTCGTATCTGAAGAAGCCATACAACTGTCACCCGGCGTCGATGGCATCATCAAGCCGCAACAACCCCATCGCGTAACGCCGATGGAAGAGGTGGAACTTCAGATCTTCTTCTATCACAAGGTAGAGGTCAAATAGTGAACAGCTCTATGATCTGGCTTTTGACCCCAACTACGAAGAAGTACTAACCGTCTTCAAGCATAGATGCCTTGTACCATGGACCAGGGGAAGTAGCGCATACTCTGCCACTCTGCCACTCCGCCCCACCCTGGTCCACGAACACGCAAAGACCCACTAATTCTTATGTTCGGCCATCGACAACAAGGTATCGAGCGCTTCAATAACGAGATCGGGATCGTCAAAATTGATGTCGTGGGTTCCAGTCTCGCTAATGAAATGTTTGCTATTCGTCGATAAGTTGACCAATTCTTCTTGCAGCGTAAACCAGACACGATCAGCCTCAGCAAATGGCACATCAATTCTTGTGGGGATATTGATAAACGCGTTGTTGCTATGACGAGCCGTGACGACAACCAGTGGTAAGTCGCCTAGTGAATCGGTTGCGGCCACCTGCCGAGCGCTCGTGCGCGCCGACTCAAATTCGGCAATTGTGGCACTCAGCGTTTTGAGCGTGACCATCGCTGCGGTGTGTGCTTGACGCTCTTGGCGTGGCAGGGATTGTGCCTCTGGTGCCATAAAGAGCCGCACAATACCAACGTGAGCCAGGAGACGAGCCACATTGAGCAAACCCATTTGCTCATCAACCAGCGCGCTAATCTCCTCTGGCAACCGTTCCCACTGCTCCTCGTGCCCAGACTCAACCAGCGCAATGCCTACGACCTCGTCTGGGAATCGAGCCGCATAGAGTCGCACGTTGTAGCCACCCAGTGAATGCCCAACAAGGATATAGGGCGGCGGAATTTGCCCATTCTGCAATAGCGTATGAAGCTCCTCGACCATCTGCTGGCTCGTGCGTGGCGATGGCCCTGGGTCGCTCCAGCCTAGTCCCGCCCGATCATATGTGCATGTACGCGTGCGTTCGGCCAAGCGTGTTTGCAAATCGAGCCACGTAATTGACCAGCTCCCTGCTCCATTGTCGACCACAATTGTTGGACTTCCCTGCCCAATACAGTGAAGATGAAGTCGATGGTTGCCGACTTGAACCAACTGACCGTAGGGTGGAAATTGGACGCGGTCGGCAGCTGTAGCGGTCCGTTGATAGATAGCACCAGCCGCAGAAGCGAGTACGAGCAGACCAAGCAGACCAAGCAGAATGCGCTTGGTCCATCGCCATATGCGTTGCCAACGGGCAAACGGGATTGCTACTGAGTTTGTCATGTGACTTTCGTTCTCCATGAAAATGAGATTGAGTTTGATTCGCCTACGATATCTCAAATCCCACTGCCATGGCGACGATTTTCACTGCCACTTACTGCCAAATCTTACTTCTTACGGCCCAGCATCGACAGCAACACACCAAAATACCGCTTGAGCTCCTGGCTGAACTGGGTCAGATTGGTATGCCCCGATCAACATTGAGACTGAATAATGGATGTTAAGAATTAAATTCGGTATACTGTGACAGGGTTCGATAAGTTGGCTCAAACCTTTGCAATCGATTATCATAGACCGCCGTCAGTTGACCCAAAATCTGTCTGCCGCTGAGCTGATCGCCAAGGTAGCTAATGCCCTTTCTGATCGAAGCCGGACGCGATCCAAACACCATCGAATGATCGGTTATAATAGAGCTATAGCCTTTCAGAAAAAGATTTTCTTGCCGTTGATGGCATTTCAGCTCGTCAGCTCTCTGGCTGACCGGCTGCAATGCTGACAAGCTGCTGTTTCGTGTGGAAAAGCATTATCTGAACATCTATATATCGAGCAATCAGTCACTCTATTTACATGGATCGTAAGCTCTCACTATGGATAACCATTTATTGTACTACACTTCGCAAAGCGCAATGAGTGTGCCTGGTAAATATGCTGAACTTTACGATGACTTGCCAAGAGATATTTCCAGTTTGACCCACGTGATTCAGGGTTTGATGATGCATGACGCAACGCTGCCCCTTCACGGTTTGACACTCACCGATGAAAGAGAACGAGAATTTAATCTGCGCACCATCCCGGAACGACTGACGAAACTCTTGGCGATGAATTCGGCTCCATTAACAACACCACGTCCACCCACAGAACGGGTGACAGGTACCTGTCGCGATTTTGCTTTGCTGTTTGCCTCAATGGTTCGGCATCAGGGCATCCCGGCGCGAATTCGCACAGGGTTTGCGCCCTATCTACCTGGCGTTTTGATTGGTGATCGCTATTTGATTGGTGATCACTATATCCCTGAATACTGGGATGTTACACAAGAACGGTGGATTTTGATTGATCCCCAGATTGACGATATTACGCGTCAAGCGAATAATCGGATCACGTTTGACACGCTAGATAAGGTTTATGACTGAGATTTTTATCTAGGTGGTTCCGTTTGGCAGCAATGTCGGAATGGTGAAATGGATCCCCTTGATTTTGGTGAAAGCAGCAACCATAACGGCTGGCTGGCTCTTCGCTCTTGTGTTGTTCAGGAACTAGAACGACTGAATAAGGTTGAGTTATTGGGATGGGATCTCTGGAGCCATCATTTACTTCGAAAATCGGAGGCTGATCTGACAGAAGCGGATAGAACCCTCATTGACCGTATTGCCAAACTAACCATTGATGTGGATCAGCATTTTGATGAGCTACAATCCGTCTATGAAGCAATGCGCGACTGTCAGCAAGCAAGAGAGAAAATGCAAGAGATGGGATTGCTTTCTTAACAGTACCGCCCCTAACAACCGCATGCAGCCGACGTCCAAACATTATTCGTAGCTGTTCAGCTTATCAGCATTTCAGCTATCAGCTTGTCACGTTTAAGCAGCTTGTCTCGACAGGGAAGTGTATGGTTCGGAGACATCGTGTCCCTGACGCCTGAGGCAGTGGCTACGATGTCGTCGAACACGGAGGTCACGAAGTCATCGAACAATACAGGGAAGTGCCGAGCTGATGGCTAATGGCAGACTAGCTGAATGCTTACCATTATTCTTTGGCGAGGTGGATCTTGTCTCGACGTTGATTTTGGGCAAAGTTGGTTCGATAAGGTTAGGAGCGCGATAAGATACAACATTTGCCAGCGTACGGATTGAGGTTATGAAGATACCTAGGAGGTGAATCGATGAAACTATCATGCCAGGAAGGCCTGGCCCCGGGCAAGACCTTTGCCGAAAAGCTACGCAACCTGGAGGCATATGGCTTCGAAGGCGTGGAACTGGCCGGCGCACACCTGAATGACGAGGATGGTCTGGCCGAGCGCCGAGCGGCGTTGAAGGACAGCCCAGTGAAGGCCTCATCCATTTGCGGTGGATTTGAGGCTGAGATGATCCATCCCGATCCCCAACGCCGTCGGGCCTGCGTTGATGTGCTGAAACGCTATCTTGACCTCGCCGCTGAATTGGGAGCGACAGGTCCAATCTCGGTGCCGATCTTCAATCGCAACGCGCGCGTGCCCGATATGGCGCCGTGGAAAACGCAACACGAGGCCGAGATCGAACTGCTGCGGCACGTGCTCGAGGAGCTTGCCCGTTACGCCGAAGGCACAGGTGCGTGCCTGCTGCTCGAGCCGCTCAACCGCTACGAGTCGAATGCGCTCCGTGACGTCGAGGAGGCTGCGGAGCTGTGCCGCGCCGTCGGCAAGGGTGTGCGCGTAATGGCTGACTTCTTTCACATGCACATCGAACAGCCGAATACGCCGAGAAGCTTTGCGGCCATCGCCGACGTGTTGGGCCATGTGCATCTGGCGGACAATACGCGCAAGGAACCCGGTACCGGCGACATCGACTTCACCGCCGCGTTCAAGGTGCTCAAAGAGGTCGGCTTTGACGGCTACATGGCTTTTGAATGCAGCTTAAGCGACAGAGGAGAAGTCGCGCTGCCTCAGTCTGTCGCCTACCTCCGGGCGTGTCTGGCCAAGGCGTGACGGCGCTGAAATCATCCAAAAACAAGCAACCATCTGGAGTGGCATCATGTCAGATATACAGAAACTCAAAATCGGCTTCATCGGTGTGGGCGGCATTGCGCGCGAGGGGCACCTCAAACACCTTTCGCATTGGGATGACGTAGCGTTGGTGGCCTTCTGTGATGTAAATGAGGAAGTCGCCGATCGGGCGGTCCGGGAATATGGTGGCGCCGCATACACCAGCGCCAAACGCATGCTGGATGAGGTTTCACTGGACGCGGTCTACGTCTGCCTGCCGCCGTTTGCGCACACCAACCAGGAGATCCTCGCCGCCCAGCGTGGCGTGGCGCTCTTCGTTGAAAAGCCGCTGGCGGTCGATCTGGCCAAGGCGGCCGCAATCCATGCGGCGATCGAGAAGGCCGGGGTGGTCAGTGCGGTGGGCTATAATTGGCGCAGCACGGAGATCACGCAGATCGCACGCAAACGCATGGCCGGCAAGTCGGTATCAACGGCCTTCGCCTATTGGATCGGCGGTATGCCCGGCGTGATGTGGTGGCGGCAACAAGCGCAGAGCGGAGGGCAGATGAACGAGCAAGCTACCCACGTGGTCGATATCGCGCGTCACCTGATCGGCGCCAAGGCCGTGAGTGTGTATGGGCAGGGTACGAGGGGCATCGGTGCGAAGAAATGGGAGAAGCACGATATCTACGACCATATCGTTGCGACCATCACCTTCGACAATGGCGCTGTGCTGTGCGCTGGCACCGGTCACCTGGCGCCAGGGGGCTTCCGGACAGGCGTAGATTTCCTGCTTGACGAACTGGTGGTCACCCATAACAACAGCGAACTAATCGTGAGAACACCGGACCGCGAGGAGAAGATCAGAAACACCAGCAAACCATACGCAGCGGAAGACCGCGCGTTCCTGGACGCTGTGCGCAGCGGCAATCGACGGGCAGTCTATTGTTCTTATGCCGATGCGTTCGAGACCCATCGCATCACGATGGCGATCAACGAAAGCGTCGAGAGCGGCCAGGTCGTGTCCCTGTAGCAGCAACTGATGGACTATCTGCGTACGCAATTGCCTAAGAAAAAACAGCAGTTTTCGTTAGGCAGAAGCTTTGCCAACCAGAGCGAGCAAGTCATCTCGGCATTTCATACCACATTCTATACTTATAACGCTCGGTCGTCAACCATATTTGTCCCGCAAGTGCCTGGCCGCTTGCACTTCGTTCTGCAGTTTGATGAAGACCTCATCCAGACTGACGACGGCCGCCGAACCCGGTGCAAAACCGCAATCAGGGTTCAAGGTGATCCGGTCGGCGTCCAGGAATTCCAGCGCCGTTTCGACTCGGTTGACTATGGATGCGACCGAGTCGACTTCTCCGGGTTGGCAACTGACGCAGCCGAGCCCGATTTCAAAGTCGTCTCGGAGTTGTCGGAGGACGGCCATGTCGCCAGCGCCCGGTGTCGTGAACTCCATCGTCAAGTGATGTGCGTTCAGGCGGTTCAGTTGTCGGATGATCGGATCGTAGCTGCCGCGGAATGTTGCCTCGCCACGTGCCCGCGCGCCCGCGCGACGACACAGGTGAACCGCCACGCGGATGCCGTCGATCCCTTCGACCGCCTGGTTGTTCATATCGACTGCGAAATCGGCGGCCTTGTCGGCCTCCTCGTACGCACTGCGTACGGCATCATCCACAAACAAGCACAGGTGTGGGTCGTCGATCTGCACGATCGATACACCCTCCTCACACAGCAGTTCAACTTCACGCCGCAGGATGGGCACGCAGTCGCGGACAAAGTCATCGCGCGTCGGATAGGCACGCGATGATTTCTCTGGATCCCACATCCGTTCACCCAACAGAGCTGGCGCTGGGAGCGTCGCTTTGATCTCCTTTTTCGTGATCTGTTTCAAAAACGAAACCTCCCCTGCGATAAAGCCCGGATTTTTTGGCGACAGTCTATCGACCACAACCGTCCAAGTTCGTCCATCGGCTGGATTCAGGCTCAGTTCGAAGCCATGAGCCAATTCGGCGATGACACCGATGTACGACGTCCGCCACAATTCACCGTCGGTGATGATATCCAGGCCCGCACATTCCTGTAACGCGACAACAAAACTGACGGCAGATCGCATCAACCGCTTGTACTCGTCGGACGAATAACCCGAGGCGTTGCCGATCAAGTGTTTCACGAATCCTGGACGCGGCATCGAACCCACAACCGAGGTAGGGAATAGTTTGCTCATGGGTGGTTTCTCCCAAATCTACACTGACGACTCACGGTGCCCATCGCTGCCGCGCATAGTCAAAATCCTGCTGCGTATCGATCTCAATATAGCCGCCAGGCGTATCAACGTGTACCATTCGTTCGCCAGCTTCGATCATCTCCTGCAACAGGTGGATTAGGTACGCCATTTCGAACGTTTTTGCCTCGCGGAACGGCTGGCCGGCGTACTGCGCGCGGCATCGATGGTAATGTTCGCGCAGACAAGCAGCACCAGCGGCGGAGAACTTGGCCACGCCGATGTATTCGCCATGTGCCTGCTGCTCGTCAATCCCACGGTGGATCCGCGTCACGACTCCGTCGCGGACGGTGACCTTTTCGGCGTCATCGCTTGGGTGTTCCGTGCGATGTTCGTAACGATCCAGCCAATGCGTATCGACAACCAGTGAAATGTCATCGTCATTGGCCAACACTCGTGCCACTACGTCCGCCGTGAAGAGCGTGTCAGAATAGCAGCAGATGAATGGTTCATCCATCAAGTCTTGGGCGTACATCAATGACTCAAGGATATTGTTGTTTTCCCAATCGATGTTATGCCGGAATGTGAAGTTTGGATAGTCGTGGTGGACCTTTTCAATCTGGTAACCGCCGATGAAGCAAATCCGGTTGATGTCGTTGTGGCCAAACGCCTGCAATGTCCAATCCAAGATCCGCCGCCCGGCGACTTCCGCAAAGCATTTGGGCGTGTCGGCGGTCGTAGGCATCAACCGCGATCCGCGCCCGGCGCCGATAATGATCGCTCTCACAAATTCACTCCTCGCTCAAATCATAGTCATTCAGAGACTCCAATTTACCAATTGGACTAGCGGGGGCGTACGACTTCGTGCCGCAAGCGAATGTTCTCGCTAGTCCTATATGAAAATCATACTATCATATGGCCATATCAACTTCGTTCGTACCGTGATGAACTAACTCATCTTTGAGTTCTGTGCCGCCGATGTTAATCGGTTTTCCGCCAAGCTATTCTGCCAATTTCAGACGATAGGGAACCGAATCCGTAAGTAATAAGGGTTCATCACCAGTGACCTGGAGAAATTGCGGGATATTTCTTAGGCAGACCGCGGCATATAGTGGATTTTGTGCGTCCCATCAAACGAAATGAGCGACCAGTCCCGAACCCAGTTCTCGGAGTGATAGGGAATGTAGTGACAGGCCATGCAGGTCAACGCGGACGATGTTGATGTCGATGCCTTGCGCATAACCCAACTCACGATCGATGGTTCCTGGTTGGCAAACAGGCTGGACCAATCGGCTCAAAGCTCTTATAGGTCAAGACAAATTCTTGATGGCCCAAATCTTCCGATTTAGTTTTTTCTCCTTGGGCGATCTCTAAGATCTTGTCGAAAATTTCTTGACCAACCTCATCCAAAGTGGCCTGGCCTTCCAAAATACGTCCGGCGTCTACATCCATGTCATCCTGCATGCGGCGATAGGTTTCGGGGTTGGCGCAAACTTTGATCACAGGCGAAATGGCCGAGCCAACCACTGAGCCTCGTCCCGTCGAAAAAAGAGTCAAATGGGCGCCACAGGCGATCATCTCGGCAATTTCTGCCGTATCGTTGATATTGGGGAATCCAAAGCGGATATCGCCATCGGGCACCACATCCATCAAATAGAGACCGCCGCGTGGAGGAACATCGCCAGGTTTAATCAGGCCGCTGATCTGGGAAGAGCCACTCTTGGCATACGCGCCCATCGACTTTTCCTCGACTGTGGTTAACCCGCCGTCCGCATTGCCAGAGGCAAAGCTGCCATGTCCCATGGCCGTGTAATAACGAGCCGTCTTTTCCATCGTCGTCAAAATTTCAGCCGCCAATTCGGGAGTCACAGCCCGATCGGCCATAATCTGTTCACAGCCAATCAGTTCCCCACCTTCCTCAAAAATTGCCGCTGCTTTGTGCTGGGTCAATAGATCAAAGCAGCGCCCAATGGCCGGATTGGCAGTGATGCCACTACTCGCATCCGACCCACCACAGATGGTGCCAACGATTAATTCATCAAGCGCCATCGGCGCACGTGGGGTCTCTTCTAACGCGGTGCGAGTTTGACCAAGCCATGCTTGTCCAGCTTCGATGGTCGGACGGGTGCCGCCCGTCTCTTGAATGACCAATGTCTCAACGGGTCGGCCAGAGGCTTTGATCACCTTCGATAATCGGTGCCGATCAAAATTCTCACAGCCCAAGGAGACCAG
Source organism: Chloroflexi bacterium TSY (assembly GCA_019217005.1). The sequence continues at coordinate 48,618 of JAHBNG010000057.1, read as the reverse complement.
TAAGGTCGCACCTACATTGGGATGACAACACAACCGCGACATCATGTCGAACGCGTATTGATTGGGGTAGCAGCCGCTAAAGCCGATCAAATGCACATCGTCGTGACGATAGGGGTAGACGATCTCACGGGCCACATGATGGGCACACTCGACCAAGTACGCGACAACAATGGTATTCCGAATCCCTTTTCGTCCATCAGTGCGTAAAAAACCCGAAAACTCAATCTTGGTTGACATAACTGTGCTCCTCATCAAGAGTATAGGTGGGAATATAATCACTTTTGATATTATGCAGGTGGACATGATCGCCCTGACGAATATCCGTTTTGGCGGATCCGATTGGCACACCGTATTTCATAATCTTTTCGCCCGCCTGAATATCACGGGCGGCTATTTTATGCCCCAGTGTCATGGGGATGTCTAGCTGAAATGGTTGATCGGCTAACCAAAATGTTTCGCCCTGGGCCAAAGAACGAATCAATACCAATACATTGTCCTGAGGGGATAGTTGTAAAAACGTTACATCGTCTGCTTGACGACGAGCTTCTGATTGGCTAGGCAGATGTTCATCCACTGTCTTTATTCCTTACTCGATAGTTGTGAAATGAAGGTTTTCCAATTTTGACAAAAGAGACAAAAGTCATCTCAATAGATTGCATCAAGAAAAAAGTGCAGAAAAGGAGCCATCAAGATGCAATTGCCGATAGTAAATGTAGCGCCACTGGTCAAGGAGCATAGCGAAACCTTTCGTTCAGTATTTGCCAATCGTAAACAGTTTCGCCACTTTGAAAACTATCTGACGGGTCTGATGGTCTTGGACAACAAAAGCATGGCAAATATTGCCCGTTGCATTCTAGATAGTGCAGATAAGACGAATGTATCACGGTATCTGAGTGAAGCTCCTTGGCGAGCCGAAAAACTCAATGATGAGCGTATAAGTCAGAGACAGCACAATACCAACGTTCAGAGTCAGAATCGGTATTAGCGATTGACGATACACTATGTGAACATGTGGGAAGTCTGTTCGAGTATATCGACACCCACTACAATCATAGCAATGGTCAGCATCCACTGGCTCATAACTTAGTCACAAGTCACTATGTCAGTGGCGCTATCCGTTTTCCGGTCGATGCAAGTATCTACCGACGGTACGAAGAGTTTACCGACTGGGAAGCATTTGTGGAAAACATTTCCCAGTGACCGAGATTCCCAAGAAAAGAAAGAACGAACCGCTTTTCATAAACGAGTGGATAGCCACCTATTAACTGACCCGCCTTTCGAGAGCGAGACGAAGCGTTTAAGACCAAGATAACCATTGCCAGTGAACTGGTTGAAAAGCTGTTGAACGAACCCTTATCTTTGGTTGGGCTCTCTTCGATGGTTGGTATCTCGCTCCAGATTTTCTAGCTGTACTCGATCGTCTGAATAAAGATTGGATCAGCATCTTGAAGTGCAATCGCAATCTGGAGACAAATAGTTTTCGTTTGCGGGATGAAGATGGTCAGCCGATAACTTTCGAGGGGCCACATATTAAAGTCAAAGAGTTGGTCCCCTACATCCCCCAGAATGCCTACAAGCCTGTCACCATTGATGGTCGTACTTACTACACCTTTACCATGACTGTGCGTATCCCTTCTATCGGCAAGGTACGCATCGTGATTAGTTTTGATAATCCTGAATTGCAAGACAATTATGCCGTTTTAGTGACCAATCGCACCGACTGTAATGCCAAACGCATTCTCTCGATTTACCTGCTTCGTTGGCCTATCGAGACGGTTTATCAGGATGGTAAACAACTGCTTGGTCTTGATGAATATTGCATGCGAACTGCCCACGCCTTTCAAAAACATTGGTCTCTGGTCTTCGTGGCTTATTCTCTCTTGCACCTTGATTGTTTGGGACCATCATTGGCTAAAACTCAATTCTCGCCCAGCAAATCCCTTGGTGAGGCTACCCGGCAGCAAACTCAGTCACTGATTCAAGATCTCATCTTGACGGCTCATGATGCCTTGAATGACGGACAGGAGATTGCGGAGGTCTTCGCTACCCTTTTCGCCAAACGGCAGGTCTGCTCTGCTTAATTTGACTTTGTCAAATCTGGCACCTGCTCAAAATACAACTATCGAGTTCCTTATTGTTTCTGATTCATTCGTCCTCAAAACGACAATATCCTAGATACTGTAGTGAATCCTTTGCGTCCCATCAAACGAAATGCGCGGCCAGTCCCGATCCCAGTTCTCGGACTGGTAGGGGATGTAGTGACAGGCGAATGCATGTCGGGCGCGCCCTGGCTCTTTGACAGGCATTCCGCTATGCAGCCGCCGCCCGTGGAAGAAAATCACATCGCCTTGCTTCACGAGTACTTGAATGCTATCCCTGCCGTCTTCCTGCACCAGTTTCTGGACTGCCGGGAAATAGCGATTGGCCATCCACTGATCAAACGTTTCGTCTGACCCAGATTGGGGTTCTGGAATCTCTTTTTTGGTGATCAGCCGCCCCTTGTGAGAGCCCGGTATGATACCCAATGGTCCATTGCCCTCATCGACGTCGACCATCGCCAGCCAAGCCGACACACAATCTGGCAGATAGTATTGATCCTGGTGCCAGGGAACCTCGGAGCCTTCGAAGAAGTGCATCGTCTGAATCCCTTCTGCCTCGCCCTCCAGGCAATTGGCCAAGGGTTGACGGAGACGTGCGTCAATTAAGAGATCTAACGCCTTGGGGTCATATAAATGTTGATTAAAGGAGCGAAAGCCATACTTGGTATTTTGTTCAAATCCTGTCAGGGTTTTGCGACCATCGCGCAGGTCTTCGACGTGTTCGACAAAGGTTTGGCACTCTTGGGGACTGAATAAGCCCGGCAGTACCACATATCCGTTTTCTTGATAGAATGTCGGCTGATCAGGATCTCATGTGGTTGACAGGGAAAAACGTTCTTTGCCATGGAGATCGAGCCAAATACGTTGAAAAAGAGAAGAGACATTGCGAATGCCATAGCATCGACGAGTGATGACCTTAATCTTGTTATTGAGACCTTCAACAAAACCACTGTTGATGCGTTGGTCAAAATAGTTGACAATGGATTGCCAGTGGTTGCGCAGGGTTTTGATAAAGCCATCAAAGTTATCAAGGGAGGAACGTTCAACTTTGCGAATCCAAGCCTCAAGGCGATGTTCAGCTTGGGCAACAGAGAGTTCCTGGTTGAAGATGGCGGTCAATTCTTCTCGAAAGGTATAGGCCTGATGAAGGGCTGGTGAATGAGCAAACAAACGTCTAAGCTCCTGCCGCTCTTCAGGATTGAGAGCCGAGTGATTTTTGCGTAAGATCCAGAGCATTCCTTTGCAATCTTGGTCATAAGTTTCAGGAGGCAGTTCTTTTTTCAAGCGTCTGAGTTCCTTTTTTCGGAGGTCGTCAAAGTCATCTCGATAGTTCTGAGCAACATGAAATCGGTCAACAACAGGAGATGCATTCACATCATCATTCTCATTGATAAATTCATCAATCGCATTGATATAGCCCTCCCACATGTCGGTGGTGCAATAGTTGATGGTGGGGCGTAGTCTCTCAGGAATCTCTTCTAGGAATGCCTTAACCGTCTTTTTTTTCGATCAGGGGAGAACTCCAAGAATCCGTACCTTGCCCTTGGGTTGACGAGCTGTAATGATCGCACTAAATTTCTTGCGCCCCTTACTTCTGGAGATTTCGTCAATCCCCAACGTACCGATTTCGTCGATTTCATCCCAGTTGATTTTGGGCTCTATCAGACGGTTCAATGCGCCTACGACTGCATCGTACCCAACTTCTTCTTTGAGGCTTACATCTTCGATTGTACTGTTGATTAGTTGCATGACCAGGTATTCATCATACGCTTGTGTATGAGGACTTCTTTGTTCATACCAACTCACAATTTGAGTCGTTGTTGGGTCACAATGACACGACAAACATTGACCCCGTTTGGGCCGTATCAAGATGTAGGTCTCAAGCCCAAAAACTGGGAGATGGCGCAAGCTAATTTCTTGACCATGGCCAAATGTACACGCAATCTCAACTCCGCATACACCACATGCTGTTGTTTTTTGGGTGCTTTCTACCCGAATCAATAAATGATTTTCAGACGTGATTTCGCTGCTTAACACTTCCACTTCTGGGATATCTAGCGGTACCGTTATTGATGAAGTCATTCTCGATGTCACCTTTTTCAATCGCTTCGTTTCGGATAACATCTTATTTTATATCATTTTATTTTCGACCGGTACCTCATGATCCGACTGACACAAGATATTTAGCTCGCACTATCCATTCATGGCCGGCTTGTCAACCACATGAGATCCAATTGATCCTATACATCTATACGGAGCCTAAATAAAATTGAAAAAACTACTTCTAATCCTGATTATTGCATCACTCCTTGTCGCCGCATGTGGTGGTGGCGGCAACCAATCTATTCCAAGCGTAGCCGATCTCTCCACCTGTGAGACGGCTGGGCTTGCAGACCAGTCTACCGACCCAAATGTTGAGCAGCTACGCCAAGCCATGCTGGCTTTTCGCAACGCCCTTTCAGAAGAATTGCGCACAGAAGCATCCAACTGCTTAGACAGCGAGCGCTTTTACCTCTGGCACAACACGCCCAACGACCGTGACAATCGCGGTGGGATCCAGTATGGCGACTTGACGGACGAACAAATCAGTCTGTTTGAAGACTTGCTCCAGCTATTCTTGAGCGACGCCGGCTATCAAAAAGTAGAAGAAGTTGTGTACCTGGCCGAAAGTTTTTTGAACGAGATCGATTCGGCCCCATGGAGTACTGATTACTATTCGATTGATATGTTTGGAGACCCAGAAAATTCAGGGTCGTGGGGTTTTCAGCTCGATGGGCATCACATGGCCATCAACTTCCTCGTCCACGGCGACCATGTCTCCATTGTCCCTGCTTTTATCGGCGCGGAACCGGTCTTTGGCACCTACAATGGGACCGATTTTGATATCTTTGCAACCGAACGGGATCTGGCCTTCATCCTCTACAACAACCTGAACGCAGACGAAAATAGTGCCGCCACCTCAACGGATGGCGACACGACGATGGTGGTTGGGCCAGCCGGACGCCCAGGCGATTCTGACCCGTACCGAGGTGATTATGACTACTCTGGCTTTGAGATTGGTTTGAAGTACAGCGCCATGTCGGAAACGACGCAAGCCAACCTGCTGGCCTTGATACAGGCGTATGTCTACAACCTCGAAACGCCCTTTGCCGACCTGTGGTGGAAAGAGATCATGAGCAAAATAGATGATACCTACTTCGTTTGGATCGACGAGGCAGATGAACTGACCAACCTCTCGATTTACTACTATCGTATCTACAATCCACATGTCTGGATTGAATACAACGTGGAAGATTCCATAGGTGACGCCATTGAGGAAGGCAATCACGCCCACAGCATTACCCGCATACCGTCCACGTCAGACGGTGGGGATTACGGCATCTTTGCCAATGTGATCAATCAAAATGGACCTAGAACTCTGCTTGAGCACTATGCAGCAGCTGATCACCATATACTGAACGAAGTTAATTTCGACTATCAAGTTGATTTCGACCATCATCATACTCTGGCTTGGCTGGACACCATAGTCGGTCGTTTGATGAACCTGTTCTGAGACAGACAAATCAAGGAGTCATCTGCTAGCAATCGAAAGACAGCTGTTCAGCCTCTCGACCTTGGGACAGGAGAGAGACACCACGGCTGTCTTTGCAACCAGGGTAGATTCACTTGATAATCGTCACGGTTCCCTCTGAACCATCGACGACCAGTTCCATGTTGTCGGGTATGTGGTCAAGTTGGCTAGTCGAAACCTCCAAGACAGGCACACCACACTCACGCGCAATCTGGGCGATGTGGTGAGTGTAGGTCTGTCCAGATTGCACGATGACAATGCCCCGAACCCGCAAAATCAAGGTAAGTAGCATCCCGGTATACTGGTGTGTGGGTGTAACCGGCTGCGTTAATATGAGTACATGCTGGTCAGTTACCGTATCGGACTCATCGAACGTCTCAATTTTGTGGGCGATGCCTGTTGCGCGTCCAGGAGAACATCCCCGTCCTTGTATCACCGCTTCCGCACCCTCCTTGGCAGACGATGCCAATTGCTCCTTTGCCGCGCTCTCATCGGTCGACAGTTGGGCCTTGGCTGCTTTGTCTGGCGCTTGACCAAGATACGAAGATGGCTGAAGCCTGTCAACCCGTTCGTACGCCAGTCGTCTGCGTTGCCAAATCGTGCGACCTTCTTCAATATCACCTGTCTGGGCGATATAGGCCAAGTCATCGACTGTGAAATAGCGCATATCGGTGGGTGCATCCACCAAACCGGCGGTCTGCACTTTGCGGCACATAGTGTTCCACAGCCTGTGGATTTGATTACGCGGCGTACTGGCCCAGCCACGGTCGTTCAAGGATGGCAGCCAGAAAAAGATGCAGTCAAGCAGATGCTCGAATCTGGGGACTAAGCCGGGTTCTTTCTCGGCAAGGATCTGGCGCAATTCGGCTGCGCATGCTCGTCGTCGCTGCATAGCCTGTTCATGATTCGCCGCCAAGCCACTGCTCTTCCCCAGAAATGCGTCACGAGCGACCTGAATGACCGAGTAATGTATCGCCTTTTGTTTGGGGATTATCGCGTCGGGTCGGGTCGGCGGCACCAAGCTACATCGCTCGCAGTAGGCTGTATAGGCCCGGGCGAATGGCGATGCATCGGGGTGTTCGAGCAGGTATTGGAAGATGGATTGCACATCCATCGTTTCGAAAGCATCACGGATCGGGCCCTCTCCAATTGTAGAAGCCAGCGCTTCTGCCTCTAGCACCTGGACATGGGGAAAATACGGTTCCAGGTCAGGATGATGCCCCTGCTTTAATGCATCCACATTAACATCAGGCAAATGCTGGGCGACAAAACCATGAAACAGATCATTGCACACCCCATGAAGGGCTGCTGAAGCTCCACCAGTAAGGCAGCTAAGATCGAAATCTGCATCGCGTGCCCAGAGCAACGCTTCGATTTGCTCTGGGACAGAATCCGCATGACGCAGGTATTCAGCCGCCTTGGATACAAAGTCGGGAAAGGTGTGCCGTTTGGCGTCAATCCACTGCTGTCGCAACGCGGGTTCATATTCGCGCAAATAGGCTTCCAACTGCTCAGGGGAGACATAATCTGGTGCCCAGCGGTGCTGCCCCGCTCGATAGCGATGTCCGTTGAAATCTGCTTCAATGCCGACAAAGCGGTACGGGTGCAGTTCGATCGAACCCATTTGGTAGCGGTCAAACATTTCCATATAGGAGAGGTCCCGATAAAGCGGTGGCACGACCGTCCCTTCCTCCTTATCAAGCGAGAAATACCAATAGGGCCAGGTGCGTTCCCACGTCTTGTCGGCTACGTTCGGTGGGAGGTAATGGGGGAAAAAAGCTGGCAGGGCAGTAAATTGGCCTCACTTGCACAACATGTATCTCCGCATCCGCGACGGCCCACTCGATGTCAACGCGACAGCCGAACACGCGGTCGATGTCCAGCGCCAGTTTTGCAATAGAAGTCGCCATTCCATCCGATAACGACGGCGTTACACTGCGCTCTTCTGATACGGGAACTGAATGAACGCCAAATTCACCCAGCACACATGTGGTCGGTTTCTCGGCGATATGTCTCTCGAGGATATCGCCTGTATCCCATGCCAAAACAAACCTGTCTGCTGGGACATCGCCAACAGAGCCAACGAGTTCCTGAGCTAGACCGAACGTGGATTCAAGAATGAAGTGCCACGGATTGCCCGTCCGCGGGTTAGCTGTAAACAAAACGCCTGCGCTATCCGCAATGACAAGCTTCTGGATCAGCACGGCCATTGAGTCATATTCCAACGCTATCCCCATTCTGTTTGCGTATGCGATGGCTTGCGGCGACCAGGCAGAACACCAACACTGCTTTATGGATACCCATAGGTCTTCTATGGACCGGATGCCGAGATAGCTCTCGTAGATGCCAGCGAAACTGGCCGTGGCCGAGTCTTCATGTGCACCGGATGAGCGCACAGCCACTCCGCCTGGTGCCTCAGCAAGTAAGGGGTCAGCCATCTGCGCTACGGCTTTCGCCAACGGATCGGGAACCGGCGCGATGTGTATTTGGCGGCAAAGATCTTCATACGTGTCGGCACGGCCTGCGTTTTCATCGCTGAGAACTGTTTGTACCAGCGTCTTGAGGCCAGCATCTTGGAGAAACAGCTCAAGTGCCTTTCGGGTGACCACAAAACCTGGCGGCACGCTGAATCCGTTCTCCGTTGCCTTCCCCAAATTCGCTGATTTTGCACCAATCGTCGTTGGCTCAAGTTGTGGCTGTAGTTTAGGCCAATCCAAAAAATAAAATATACGCGAGAAGGTGTTAAACTAGCTCTCCAAAAGGAGCAAAAATGACAATCTCGCCAGAAATGGTTGAAGTCTTGAAAGAGACGAAGGCCATGTTAAGTGGATACGAAAGAAGGCACTTCATGGCCCAAACGGTCAAAACGATATGCGAAGGGAGTCCGACGAAAGCAGAACGAGAGTTGGGCTGGAATCGGGCGACGATAGCCAAAGCCCTGGAAGAACTAGAAGGCGGCTTCTGTTATGTCGACCAAAGCCACCGACGTGGTCGCAAAAGCCGAAGACCATATCCCCACTTTACTGGCCGATATGGTTGAAATCGCCGATCAATTCAGCCAGACCGATCCCACCTTTCGACCCCCAATTGTACACTCGACTAACCGCCGCCGAAATGCGTACCCAGCTCATCGAGCAGAAAGGATACACAGATGAGGAATTGCCTGGCGAAGAGGCCATCCGCTTGAAGCTCAATGAGTTAGGCTATGGCTCAAACCGGGTCAAAAAAAGTCAACCAGTGAAAAAGATCCCAGAGACCGATGCGATCTTTGATAGAATTCATCAGATCAATCAAGAAGCGGATGCAGACGAGACGGTTCTGCGCCTCTCTTGGGATGCCAAAGCGACGATTTTACTTGACCGTTTCTCGAGAGAAGGGATAAGTCGAGTGGTTGTCAAAGCGCTCGATCATGACTTTCAAGATAAGAAGACCGAGAAAGTCACTCCTTTTGGCATTTACCTCCCTTCAACCAAGGAACTCTTTCTTTACTTGACTCAGTCGAAAGTGACGAGTGACTGTATTGTCGACTGCCTGATTGATTTTTGGGAAAGCGTACGTGAACACTTTCCTCACGTCAAGACCCTCGTGATCAATCAGGACAATGGTCCCGAAAATCATACCCGTCGGACTCAGTTTATGTATCGTCTCACTCAGTTTGTTGAGCACTATCGTCTCTCTATTCAGCTCGCCTGCTACCCTCCTTATCACAGTAAATACAACCCCATCGAACGGGTTTGGGGCCATCTTGAAAAACACTGGAACGGTTCTCTTCTCGATTCTCTTGAGACCGTTCTCAATTTTGCCCGTTCTTTTCGCTTTAACCAACTACAACCCTTCGTTCACCTGAATTCCACTCTTTATGAGACCGGCGTCAAACTCACTCAGAAAGAGATGGACCGTTTGGCACAACGCTTCCAACGTTTACCTGGTTTAGAAAAATGGTTTGTCCTTATTCCCCCTCTCCATTCTCTCGTTCGCGTATAATTATTTTTTTGGTTTAGCCTTAGTAACAAGCATCGTCATATTCTCCTTTCTGTCCAAAACGCACGGTTTGGCTTATTTCGGCCATTCCAAAAAATTGATTACTCAGATTAAGTAAAGTTCAGAAAGTATTTGGACACAGGTTTTCAGGATTCTCAGGATTTATATCTGTGTTTAGTAGCAAAGCGGCTTCATCTGCGTAATACAGCGTCCTATTTCTAATTTCTTTCTAGCTTCCACTCAAGCGGATTTTTTCGGAATGGCTTCGACCACCAAAACGTGGATAGTGACATATGTCACCGTAATGAAGATTCCGAATGGTTGGAATCAAATAAATGAGGTCGATAGCGCCTCAGAAGCTCGACATAAGAATCAACGACACTAGGTTGCATGCCGAGCAAGCGGGGGAACTGTTCAACGGGAACGTTCATCTTGCAAAGTACTTTAACACGATCATAATCACGCAGATAGCGGCCGACACTGGACTGAGCATGTTGTGAAAGACGTGCGATGTCAGCTTCATCATGGCCTTGCTCGAAAAGGTGAATAATCTCAGCCTTATGGGAAGGACGTAAGCCTTGGTCAAAGTAGTAGCCTTTGGTATGAAGGGGCTTACCAGTTTGCTGACGAGCATCGGTGAGCAACTGGCTGACCTGAACGGTGGTCAATCCCAAAAGGAGCGCCAAATCAGCGACAGTCAGTAGGACAGGGCCACGGGGATGGTTTTGTCCATGCTGGATCAAGCGAACGGTGCGTCTGATGAGTAGCTTGTAACGTTCCTGGTTGGTATCGGGTCGAGTGGCCCTCCATTCTAGGTCATCCGATGTCAGAAGTGGCCAAGGAATGGTGGCGGATGGTAGCTCAGCGGCATCCTGACCAGGAAATGCTTTGCCACCCTGGGCTTTGGTGCCGGTAAAGAGAATCCAACCTGGCTCGAGATAGTCCGGTTTTGGAAAGAATTGGCGAACCAGTTCCAGCACATCTTGAGCCAGTAGCTGGAGCATCCGCTTGGATTTCAAAAAGCCGTAGTTTTGTTCCATGGTATGGATAAAAGCGGCTTCAAAGGTTCGCTTCTGACTGCCCACATAGGCTTGCTTACTCACTGGTTCCTCCTTTTTTTACCTGAGAAGGAACCAGGAGAGCGGCGAAAGCGCTCCAGCTCTTCTTGGAGCTTGCTGCGGCTCACCGCATCATGGCATTCATGGTAGATGGTGAGATACTCCTCCACCAAAGCAAGGCCGCACTGGGTCAGATGGGCGATCTCCGCTGCTCCAAAACCGCTCTGCTCAAGCTCTACGACTCGCAGAAATGTCTGGATGTAGCGCCGAATCGAGATCACTGTATGTTTTGTGCTTCTCTCTAGCTGGTCGTATGTTTCTCCCTTCAACCAGCTCCGGATAATCAGCGCTTTGTGGCTCTGACCACGCCCGATTCCACGCACATTCCCTCGTAAGGGAAGCCAGATCCCCTGCCCTTGCAGTTCTTTGCAGTCTCGCTTGATGGTGCGAACCGTTACATGCAGCACATGGGCCAAGTCTTCTTGACTCGCCAACGCTCCTTGCTCTTCTGCTTCACTCACTAAGCGTTGGATTCTTACCTGCCGCTGCGCCACTCGTCCATGCTTGGCCAGCACTTCTTGCTCTTCTGCTCCCGCGTCTACCGTCCAGCGCACTGCCTTGGTCTCCGTTTCTCTCAATGATTTCCCATGACCCGCTTTGCGACTCACTAGATAGACCCAGATTTGGCCCCGACCCAGCTCATCTAGCGGCCGACTCAGCACCGCTTGCGCCTCTTCTACTATCGCCTGCGCTATCCGAGGCGCAAACTCGAACTCTTTTTCCAACTGGCTCAATAGATGCGCCTCTTCCGTCTTGGATCCTTGACGTTCGATCCTTCCTTGCTCTTCCATTTGTCACCCTTTCTGTGTGCTTCGATCTGTTACACCTTAGTTTACTCTAGGGTGACATTTGTCACTATATAGGTTCTCCATCCGTATCTTCCTGATTCACTTGATAATCGTCACGGTTCCCTCTGAACCATCCACGACCAGTTCGATGTTATCGGGTATGTAGCCAATATCGCTAGGCGAAATCTCCAAGACCGGCACACCACACTCACGCGCAATCTGGGCAATGTGGTGGGTGTAGGTCTGTCCAGCTTGAACAACAATGATGCCTTGCACCCGCAAAATTAAGGTGAGCAACAGGGCAGAGTACTGACTAGTTGGCTTTGCTGTCTTTGTGAGAATGAGGATATGCTGGTCCGTGGCTGTATCGGATTCGCTAAGCGTCTCAATTTTGTGGGCAACACCTTGCGCCTGTCCGGGAGAATGCCCACGCCCGTGAATAACCGTTTTCGGACCATCTTCGGCAACTGGTGAAGTTTTTTCCTCTGGTTTGGATGCTGCCAAGTTGTTTGGCGCTTTGCCAAGATACAAAGGAGGCTGGAGCCGGTCATATCGCTCATATTCGAGCTGTCTGCGTTGCAAAATCCGCCGTCCTTCGTCAAGATTTCCCGTTTGGGCAATATAGGCTAAGTCCTCGGTCTTGAAGTAACCGATGTCTGTCTGTACATCAAGTAAGCCTGCCTCTTGCAATTTGCGGCACAATATCATCCACAAACCCCGCATTAGATAAAACGGCACGCTAGCCCAGCCTCGATCATTCAGGGCAGGTGCCCAGAAATAGAGCCAGTCACTCAATTGCTCAAATCTGGACAGCAACGCAGGGTCCTTCTTGGCAAGTGCTTGGCGAAGTTTGGCTTCACATGCCTGTCGTTGGTGCGTAATCTGCTCCTTGCTTGTAACTAGCCCTATTTGCTTTCCATAAAATGCATCGCGAACCACCTGAAGGACGGCATAATGTATCGCCTCTTCGCCAGGATAGATTTCAGCGTTGCGGTTTAGTGGAATAAGCCCTAAGCGTTCACAATAGACATTATAGGCAAGCGCAAAAGGTGACGACTCATTGTGTTCAACAAGATATTGGAAGAGTGATTGGAGATCCATCGTCTCAAAAGCCTGCTGAATTGCACCCGCCTCAATGGTCGCGGCAAGGGCTTCCGCTTCTTGGACTTGGGTATGTGGATAGTATGGCTCTAAGTCAGGCAGATTTCTCTCGATAAAATCTTCAAAAAGCGTAATACAAATCCCAAAAAGGCACTGAGGAGGGCCAATGGTTTGGCAACCCATATCATACTTAGCATCAAGCACCCACAGCAGTGCTTCGATTAACTCCTGAAGGGAATTCGCCTGCTGCCGGAGTTCAACCGCTTTGGCTGAAATGGCCGGAAATTTGTGATGCTTGGCTTCAAGCCACTGTTGTCGCAATGTAGGTTCATATTCCCGCAAATACGCTTCCAATTCCGCGAGCGAGGGCTTTGCTTGTGGCGAGCGAGGAACAACAACCTGATAGCGATGGCCGTGAAAGTCCCTCTCAAGACCCGCAAAACGTCCGTTGTACAGGTCGATCGGGCCAACTTGGTAGCGCACAAACATTTCCGCCCAGGACACGTCTTGATAGAGCAGTGGAACTACCTTTCCCTTCAACTCATTATTTGGGAAATACCAATAGGGCCAACGCGGTTCCCAAGTCTGCTCTGACAAATAGGGTGATAGGTGATGCGGGAAAAATGGCGGCAGCGCGGTAATCGGCCTGACTTGTATGATCTGTATCTCCTCATCAGCCATTGCCCACTCAATGTCAACCCGACAACCAAAGATCCGGTCAAGTGCTAGCCCCTGTTTCGCAATGGACGTCGCTAATTCATCCGACAAGGATGGCGATTCACTGCGATCCAAGGGGGCCGAAACGGTCTGAACGCCAGATTCACCAAGCATACACGCGGTTGGTTTCTTTGCGGTATGTTTCTCCGTAATGTCTCCGCTATCCCACGCCAAAACAAACCTGTCCGCTGGAACATTGCCAACAGAACCAACCAGTTCTTGAGCCAGACCGAAGGTGGATTCAAGAATGAAGTGCCACGGATTGCCTGTTTGTGGATTGGCTGTAAACAAGACACCAGAACTATCCGCAATGACAAGCTGCTGGATCAGCACGGCCATTGAATCATACTCCAACCCTATCCCCATTCTGTTTGCGTATGCTGTGGCTTGGGGCGACCAGGCAGAACACCAACACTGCTTAATCGATACCCAAAGGTCTTCCATAGACTGGATACCGAGATAGCTCTCGTAGATACCAGCAAAACTGGCCGTGGCCGAATCTTCATGAGCACCGGATGAGCGCACAGCCACCCCGCCCGGCGCCTCGGCAAGTAAGGGTTCAGCCATCTTCACCACGGCTTTCGCCAACGGGTCGGGAACCGGTGCGATTCGTATTTTGTGGCAAAGATCATCATATGCTTCCGCACGGCTTGCGTTTTCATCGCTGAGAACTGTTTGTACCGGCGTCTTGAGACCGGCATCTTGGAGAAACAGATCAAGTGCGCTTCGGGTGACCACAAACCCTGGCGGCACGCTGAATCCCTTCTCCATCGCTTTTCCCAAATTCGCTGATTTCGCACCAACAGTCGTTGGCTCAAGTTGTGGCTGTAGTTTAGTAACAAGCATCATCCTGTTCTCCTTTCTGTCAAAAAAACTCCGTTTGGCTTATTCAACCACCAATACCGGGGTTCTCTATTCGTCTCAGGTAGCAAGTTTCAAACCTAGTAAATTCCGGCGCAAGTAAGCCAATGGTTCAACAAGCTGTCCACCAGAGGTAGTCAACGAGAATAACCGCCGTGGCATTTACGCCGCAATGTACTTGTCAACAGCGATTTGAGAGAAATAAAAAAAGGCCGAACACAAACAGACAAATGCAAATAGTGCATTTATCCGTCTATGTCCGGCCTCAAAGTGATAGACACCTTACAGGTGATTAGGAATGAGCATTAAATTAAGTTGAACAGTCATTCTCGAGTGAAACGAAGAATCGTGTTCAAGTTATTTAATTCCGATTCCTTACTTATAAACCGTCTCCGGATTTACCCGGTATTCTTTGGGAGAGAGGATATACGATTAAGCGGTTTGTGTCAAGTTTAGAAGGTAAAATTCAATTGAGCAGAAAAAATCCTGTTAAGGGATATATAGATGGGTTACGCCGCGATAATTTTCTAAATCGAAGATAATGTCTGCAAGTCTTTGTGCGCACGCCCTGCAATAACGTCATGGCCATTCTTACCCCACAAATGTTTGTTTTTCTCGCGTAGCGCATAGAACGCCTCACGTTCGGGCGTCATGGGTAGATTCATTATATCATACGAAGGCAAGCTAGCGCATCGTCAATCTCATCCAAGTGAAATGCATAATCTTGTCGAGCGTGATATACTACTACGATGAGCATACGATTTTCTTGGGACAGCAAAAAAGCTGCCCGCAATCGTAGGGTGCATGATGGTGTCACATTTGAAGAGGCAGCTACTGTTTTTCGTGATCCGACAGCCTATATCTTCGACGATGATGAACACTCAGACGAAGAGTACCGCGAGTTGATTATTGGTCACTCAACCCGGAATCGATTATTGATCGTATCATTTACTGAACGTGATGATGTGATTCGTATTATTAGCGCCCGCAAAGCAGATGCGAGAGAACAAAAGGCCTATGAACATGCAAAAAGATAAACTAAAAAATGATGAGTCTGATGAGCTAAACCCGCATTATGACTTCGATTATAGTAAAGCAAAGCCGAATCGTTTTGCCGCGCGCCTTGACCAAGAACAGTTGATGGTTGTGCTGGATCCTGATGTGGCCGCCATCTTTCCAACCTCAGAAGCGGTTAATGAAGCACTACGTATACTGGCAGCCGCAGCACAAAATTTACCAGATATTATGCCAAAACATCCCCGTGAGCCTCGTAAACCAGCTACCGTCCCTAGTGTGCCAGAATAAATTATCTTTCGGAATCTACTTTTGCCTTGTCTAACAATGGGGTGTTTACGCTATTTGGTTCATCGTTTCTGAAACGAAACAATTGCTTCCTTATGATTGTCGGGTCAGTGTAAAGACCGGAAATGTACGCGTCGTTTTGCTCTTGTAGGTGGTGAAGACCGGATTTCTTGCCGCCATCTCATCGAAAAGACGGGTACGCTCCGGTTCGGAAGCAAGCTTAGCCACAGCCTCAAATGTTTCCATACCCGTTTCGACGGTGACGTTTGGATGCGACAGGAGATTGTAATACCAATCTGGGTGTGTGGGTGCGCCGCCTTTTGAAGCAATCAGCACATAGCGCGCACCATCCATCATATAGGCCAGTGGACTCAACCGTGGCAACCCCGTCTTTGCGCCTGTATGATGCAATAGTAACAATAATCGGCCTCCAACTCGACCTTCATTCGCCCGAAACTCTTCAATGATTGCTTTGTTCCATGCGTCTCTATCTGACATAAGAACTCCAATTATAGGGTTTTTGTATATGGAATGATTCGCCTTCGTCATGTCTCCCGCGGCGGAGCCGAAGCAAGGTAGAATCGATCCCCTGTTCTTTGTCTGTGCGCCAGGAGCATTCCGTGCAACCTTTCGGCCACGCCTCGAAGGTCCGGGTCGTCGATCCGATTCTCCATCTCCCACTTATCCGCCTGCCGATCATACAGCTCTGCTGTATCGTATGGCCAGTAAACGTACTTATAGTCATCCGTGATCACTGCCCGCATTGTGCACAAACCGTACGCGTTGCCATGATGCGTGATGACGACATGGTCCCGCCATTCAGACGGCTCGCCCGAGAGCAGCGGCACGAGGGTGGATCCATCAATCTCGTCGGGGATATCGACGGCAGCGGCCTCTGCTAGTGTCGGCAGGATGTCCATGTGCGTCACGAGTTCTTCGCAGGTTCCACCGGCACTGAAATGCCCGGGCCAGCGGAAGACCAGCGGCACGCGGAGCAGTTCTTCGTAAGGCGCAACGCCCTTGGTGAGATTCCCGTGCGCACCGCAGTAGTCTCCGTGATCGGACACATAGACCACGATCGTGTCGTCGGCAGCGCCGCTTTCATCCAGGGCGTCAAGCACCGTGCCAACGTCGCGGTCGGTCGCTCCGATTAGAGCCGCATAGTGGCGCAGAATCGTGCACCACTCATCGTCTGTCGGCCTCCAATCGCCCATGATATTCTCTCGCAGTCGCCGGTGGACAATGGGTCGTGCAGATAGGTCGTCATGGATGTTGGGCCAGAGCGCGACCTCGTCCGGCGCAAAGAGATCCAGGTCTGCCTGCGTGACGTTGTAGACTGGATGCGGGCGCGGATCCGAGTAGACCAGCAGGAACAACTCATTTCCGTCGGCGCTGTCATAAATAAATTCTGCAGCCCGATGGGCCTGCATACCTTCCCATGATTCCGTCGAGCGCCCCACGCCAGCGATTCCATCACGGTAGAACCCGCAAGGGTTGGCGGTTGGGATCACATCGGCAACATGTGGATTACTTCGAAAGTAGTAGTCGAAGCCCCGGTCGCTCAAATTGTCGGTGGGCTCCTCAGCATCCAGGTGCCACTTACCAATATAGCCGGTTCGGTAGCCCGCCTCGCGGAATAGCGGCCCGAGCGCAGGCAGGGCCGGGTCAAGCTGCTCCACGGTTCTCTCGCCGAGCATGCGGTAATTGCTTTGAATGCCGATGCCTGTTCTGAGCGGCTCAAGCCCAGTCATCAGGCTGGCGCGTGTGGGCGAGCATTGAGGATAGGGACAATAGGCCTGCGTGAACACCGTCCCGCCAGCCGCAAGACGGTCGAGGTTCGGCGTTGCACTAGGCCACCCTCCGTAGCACCCACAGACGTCCGCCCGTAGCTGGTCGACAACGATGATCAAGATATTGGGTCGCTGTGACATGGGTACTCTCCGATGCGGCAAAAGACGAGGACCCCATTTATCGTCTGGGAATGCTCTACTTCTTTGAGACCAAGAACATCGGCAAAAAACCGAAGCGCCGTGATAAATTCCTAGAATATGGCGACGCTCTGAGCCAGCACGATATGGATTTTGATTGGGCCGATGAAACGCTCCATGCCAATTATGGCAATCACTGGCTTAGAACCTATCCGAAAAGTGGTTGTGAGTCCAACCAATTTCTTGACCAACAAGGGTTCGTCACAGAACTTTTCGGATAAGCACTAAGCTAGACTTTGTAAGTTTTAAGCACCATAAAAAGTTAATAACAGACAGCAGAAAGTAAGGTGTTCACCTGAGAGGGAGAGAATAAACGAAGATCAGGTGAAAAGTGAGATGTCTGGAAAAGGAAATGGCACCATAAGCGGCGGCGAACCAGAGAGAGGAGGTCATGGAAGGAGGCGTGAGTCTTGTGACACCAAGCAGCTTGAGGCAAAGGGATAGAGCCATCAGGAGAGAAGGCATGAGCCATCAAGATGACAAGGCTGAAAAGACCAAAGAGAGCAGGAGTAGTCCTCTCAATGGCCAAGTCACTCCACTGGCGCTGAGTTTCGACACCGAGGTGAGCTCTGGCTTCCTCGAAAGAGACTTCAATGGACCAACGTTTGACGAAATCAGCGATGATGTGGGGGGGCAGCCTGATGAATATCGGTGGAGAAGTAAGCGACGGTCTCAGCTTGGCCTTTGGGATCGCGGACTAAAACCCAGCGCAGAAGGAGCGGAGTTGTGCCGGTAGAGTACCAAAAGGCAATACCAGTGGCCCAGTCGACGACTTCAGAGTCTCCCCCATACCAGTCAATGCGGCAGCGGTGCCAACAGGTGGTTTTGAAGAGGGCAACATCTTCCAGCTTGGGCAGTCGCTGCCCAACGACAGGAGGACGACCAGGTCGTTTTGTGCCGTCAGGTTTCAAACGGGAGGGTGGATAGTCAAAGAGACGCGCATCCAGGCGCAGAGGCCCAATCAAGGTGACTCCTTGGGATTGACAGCGCAAGCCCAACTCGATCACACTGTAAGCCCCATCGCCGATGAGCTTGATTTCTCGACCTGGCAAAGCTCGATGCAGCCAGGCCACCACCTGCATGGTTCGTTTCGCCACTGTTCGGTGGCGCTGGTTGAGCGTTTCGCTGACTTTCGGTGTTGTGAGTAAGACGCTCAGAAAGGGCAACGACCAGTAGAGGTCACTCCACGGCAACTTGACCACCACACAGAAGACCAGCCACCGCAATCCGCTCGTGCTTACGCTCATCTTCCGGCCTGACGCCAGGCTATCTCGCCAGTGTCCTCGTTTGCTGATCTTGGGACCCCAGCGCCTTTCTAGCGTCTCGTCTACCGTTATCTCGACTGGCGCTCCCATGACCACAAACGTATCCACAATCAAGTGCAGTAAGATATAGCTCAACATCAATCCATCCCACTTTGCTCGATTCAGCACATGGTGATACTTGGACCAGTCTCCCTCTTGCTCCAATCCCATCACTCTCAACGCCGCTGTCACCGTTCGTCTTCCCTTCGTTAACACCGTCCCTATCACCAAGACCAGTGCCTTTTGGTACGTCGGTTCTGTGAAGACTGGGAAAGCTCTCGAACAACGGGATTATTTCTGCTGGAAGGAACATTGGGCTCTCCTCTCTTTGATAGTTGTTTTCACTCCTATCTTACATCAGCTTCCCTTTTGTTCCTTCTTTATTAACTTTTTAATGTGCCCAAATTGTACAAAGTCGAGCTTAGCGTTGTGCAGGAAACACGGGGCGAAGTCCCTGATCCAAATCGGGTTCGTGACCATTGTCATGCTCTGGTGGACAAGATCGTTGCCACAGCCACCGATGAAGAACGTGAGCACATTCTTACTTTGGCACAACATATGGTCAATAAAGCGAAAGCAATCATTGGCAAGCAAGTTGTCTAACCAATAAGCCAAAAAGCTAAATTTACCTTTGACCAAAATAGGCTACTTTCTGGGAACAGCGATACGGGAAATCACATTGTCCTGGCTGATTTACGGCCCAAAGGATTAACAGGCAATATCGCTGAAGAAACGCTTGAGTCCGTGGGGATTATCACTATACTGCGGTTGTGATGAAAACCGGAATAGTGACATTTGTCACCCTAATTGACAATTTCAAGGGTTTGTAGAGGGTTCGCACCTCAAATTTGTCATGTTGTAACCTTTTTGACGCTAACAGACCCTCAGAGGTGTTCTAAGGACTCGCTTGTATAGGGTTTGAACACCCAAAATCAGGGACCAAGGTGACAAATGTCACCATACGTAGTTTTCGTAAGCTATACCAGAGAGACCAAACTACGGTTTTCATACAGAGCAAAGTAGAATAGAAATTTAATTCCGTTTGATCCCGAAAAACCGATGGTTGTCAGTGGATTAGAGATTGGAGATTAGACTCATACAATCTCCAATCTCTAAATTTCTTACGGCAATGGCTTGTCCATGATCGCCTGCAAATCATCATGCAAGGCATTGATATTGCCTTCGCTGAACTCTTTGTCTCCCTCACGCATAGCGGGCCACTCGTTGTTGTAGAGATCCCAAAATTCGCCTTTGCGCGTGTTGGCTGGTACAGGCACGCTGCCAAAGTCGTCCGTAGTGAGCGTGTCCCAAACTTCGGCGAGATTCTTGTAGGGTGGATTCTCTTCCCAAACTTCGGCGTCGTGCCAGGCATCGATAACGGCTCCAGGGGTCATGTGATTCTCAGAAACGGCCGCCCACTTGGAAATCTCAAATGACGAAATCATCTTGGCCAGCCCCCAGGACTCATCAGGATACTGGGTCTCTCCGAAGATGACGGTGGCATCTACGCTGGGGGTGATGCCGGCGGTTGTATCACCGCCGTGAGGCCAAACCATGTGTCCCAGTGTGAAGCGCCCCTCGGTTGCCTGCTGGAAGCCAACCCACACATTTGGTGCAGTATTGGAATCAATGGCGAGTAAGCCGGTGTAGAACATGGATTTATGATTTTCCAGCACGTCATCGCGTGTGGGGACGACCTTGTGATCGTGAATCAGGTTGATGAGCCACTGGTGTGCATCGACTGTTTCTGGCAAGTTGAGACCACATTGGGTACGCGTGTTATCAATAATGTGGCCACCAAACGAGCGGGAGTGCGCCTCCATGCCCCAAATGCTATTTGAGAAGTACCCAGCAAAGCTGCCTTCGGGCAACTTCTCTTGAATGGTAATCAGTAGGTCGGTAAACTCATCTAGAGCCATATCGGGTGTTGGCTCAGGCACATCGAGTTCTTGGAGCATCTCCACATTCCACATCACATCGTTTTCACCAAAATGAATACCCATGGGCATGGCAACCATTTCATCTTCAGGCCCCAACTTGAGTGCCTCGACTGCAAAGGGATAGTAGATGCCAAAATCGTGTCCATCACCCTCTGCCATCGGCGTCACTTCCATCCATGCACCCTTCTTGGCTAGTTCGGGCAGCATGAAGGCATTGTGCTGAAAGGCAAGATCAGCCATGGTGCCGGCGGCGACAAAAGTTGGCACCTTGGACGTCAAGTCACCCCAACCAGTGCTTTCATTCTGCACGGTGATGCCCGGATTCTGCTCTTCATAGATGCGGCTACCGTGACGCATAAACTCCCCCAATGTCCCCGCTCGTTCCATGTAGCGTAAAACAACGCCTTCTTCTCCCGGCTGAGCTGCGCCTTCTCCACTGGGGGCTTGGGCCACGGGCGCAGCACAGGCGGCCAGGGCAACGCTTGCACTTCCAACCCCGAACAACTTCAACACTGAACGACGACTGAGTTTCTGTTTGGTCATGTGGTTTCTCCTCTTTGAATTACAGTAATTGAAAAAGGTGGCAAGGTGAAGCAAAGTGGCAAAGTTGCAACGTGACAAGGTTGCGAAATAGTTGGTCGAATTCTACACAACCCTACGACTCTGCAACTTTTATCCCTTCAACCCCGACATCACAATTCCTTGCACGAAGTATTTCTGCGCGGCAAAAAACAACAGAATAATGGGAATCGTGGACATCACAACCGACGCCATGAGCAGATGTTCTGTCGGCACACCAGGGGACATCTGGCCTGGCGTCACGTCAAAATAGCGCAGGCCCAGGGCCAGCGTAAACTTTTCTGGCGATGCCAGATAAATCAACGGGTCCAGAAAATCGTTCCAGGACCAGATAAAGTGGATCACAGCCACCGTAGCCAGCACAGGTTTCATGAGTGGGAGCAACACGTGAACCAGCACCTGCCACGGGTTAGCTCCATCGATTGTCGCAGCTTCATCAAATTCGCGCGGCAGGCTCATGATGAATTGGCGCAACAGGAAGATGGCAAACGCACCGCCACCAAACCAGGCCGGAATCCACAGTGGCTTCACCGTATTCAACCATCCCAATTCCTTGAATAAGATATACTTGGGGATGAGCGTCACCTCGGTGGGCAGCATCATGGTTCCCAACGTAATGGCGAAAACCACATCCCGTCCAGGCCAGCGGAAACGGGCGAACGAATAGGCCACCAGTGTCGCGGACAACACAATTCCCAGGGTAAAGAGCGCCACGACCACTGTCGAGTTCCAATACCAGAGACCGAACGGAACCTCTTCAAAGACAGTACCGTAGTTTTCGTAGCGTAGGCTTTCCGGAATCCACAGGGGTGGAAAGATGTACAGCTCTGACGGTTTTTTGAACGAAGTACTCAACGTCCAGAACCAGGGAAACATGAAGAGGATGCCAAGCACTATCATAGCAGTATATAACGCTACGTTTGCTCTACGGCGTTGTATGCGAATACTACGACCTTTTTGCGCCTGCGGTCCTGAGAGAACATTAGGTTGCGTTGAGATCTCTGTCGCCATGCGTACGTCTATCCTCCTTCGTAGTGAACCCAGCGATTGGCAAAACGAAACTGAATGAACGTGAGTACAATCAAGATCGCGGCAAAGATCCAGGCCAAGGCTGCGCCGTATCCCATGTCGAAGTACTCAAACGACCAGCGATAGAGGTGCAGCGCATAGAACCACGTTGCCCAATTTGGGCCGCCTTGGGTGGCCACATATGCCAATGCAAAGACTTTGAGTGCGCCAATGACGCCGATGATCAGGTTGAAGAAGAGCGTTGGCGAAATCAACGGCAAGGTCACGTTGCGAAACTTCTGCCAGGCACCCGCCCCATCAACAAGGGCCGCATCGTACAGTTCCTGCGGGACGCCTTGTAGCCCCGCGAGAAAGATGAGCATGGTATTGCCACCCAAATAGGCCCACAGGCTGATAATGATGACAGATGTCAGTGCCCAGTTTGGGTTGGTCAACCAGCCCGGTCCATCAATGCCTATCAAACTCAAAGAATAATTGATTGGCCCAATAGATGGATGCATTAGCCACTTCCAAAGCAGGGCCATTGCTACCACTGGAGTTAGATGGGGAAGGAAGTAGAGGGTCCGGAAAAAATTCGTGGCACGCACGCCTTGGTTTAGGAGCATGGCCAGCCCCAAAGACCCAGCCGTTCCCAACGGTACAACGACCAATGCATAGCGAAACGTTCGCCCTAACGATGACCAGAAGAGTTCGTCCTCGGTAAAGGCGCGTACATAGTTGTCAAGACCAATGAGTTGCGGCGGGCGAATAATGTCATACTTAGACAGGCTAAGGTAGAGCGAGACCAGGATTGGTCCGAGCACAAAGACTAGCAGCCCAAGCAGCCAAGGCACGGCAAACAGTACACCCCACAGCGCCTCGCGACGCCGATGTGCATATTGATAGGGATTAAAAATAGTGGGTCGTGGCGGTGATTTGTCGGCTGGGACGCGAGCAGCGACCGTCATTATCGCAACACCTCCAATTTCATATCGCAGTCGTTAACCACTGACTGATACCAATGGCGCAAAGAAGGGTCTCTCAGATTAATGGGAAGTTGGGAGACTTTTTGCGTGTAGAATCATTATACTGTTCCCACATGGATATGTCCAGTGTCACAAGCAGGGGCTATTTTACAAATGCCGCTGGCTTCCTTATCTGTTTCGCAAACTCGCTCACCCGATTTTTCTTATTCAACAACAAGGAGAAACATCAATGGGTATGCTTCGCACAAAGTCGGGCCAGATTGGGATTGCACTGTTAACCTTCCACCTCTTGCTGGCTGCTTTTTCACCGCTACTCGTCCCCTATGACCCCAATGAAATGGCCCATTCATCCGTCGGGACGCGACCCGAAGCGCCTTCGCGCGAGAATCCCTTTGGCCGCGACCACTTGGCCCGGGATGTCCTGTCGCGGACCACGGTTGGCGGCCGAGTTGCCCTGGCCGTGACGATTGGTGCTGTCGCCTTGACAGTCGTATGGGGGACGATTGTCGGCATGTTTATTGGTCTTGTGGGTGGCCTGTTCGATGATATTGCCATGCGCCTCCTGGATACCGTGCAGTCGCTGCCCGGTTTTGTCATGCTCTTGCTAATCATCAGCTTCGGAACCGAAATCGTGACCTTTATCTTAATACTACTGTGCAGCAATATATTGTGAAACACAAAGGAAATTCGTTATATTTCTGGGCATATTGCTAACAAAACGCAAACAGAATGCAAAGGAAAAATGAGATAGACTGAAGAGCCAATAAAATGAAGCAGTCTTCGATGAAAGGAAATCAAGATGAAACTTGCTCAAGCAGTCAATCAATATGACTACAGCCAACTGGAAAGCCCGCCGCTGCTGGAACTGACAGAAGAGCAACTGGCGGCACTGGCCGACCAACTCCAGGAGTATCATGCCATATATAGTCCATACTTCAGCCATGTGGCTCAGAGAGAGCATGCGTACCACTACATGCGAGGCTTGTTAGACCCCGAAATCAAACGCAAATCGGCCGAGAACATCGCGCTGGCGACAGTAGGAGAATCGGGTGTACGCCCCCCTGCAAAGCTTTGTGGGTCAGAGCCGCTGGAGCGGTGAAGCGATGCTGGCGGAACATACTCGACAGACAGGTGAGTTGTTGGGAGACGCAAATGGCGTCTTACTCCTGGATGGGAGCGACATTCCCAAGCAAGGAGAAGAGTCAGTGGGCGTCAAGCGGCAGCGGTGTGGCGAACTGGGCAAGATCGCCAACTGTCAAGCCGGAGTCTTCCTGGGATATAATAGCTCTCATGGCTATACCTTACTGAACTGTCGGTTGTATATCCCCCAAGAATGGTTTAGTGATGAGTATGCAGAGAAGCGGTACAAAACCGGTCTTCCCACTGACCTGACCTTCCAAACAAAAAATGAATTGGCTTGGTCCATGATTGAGCAGACGCACGCCCTGGGTGCGTTGCCCATCCGCTGGATCACTATGGATGAAGCCTTTGGCAAAGATACTCATCTGCTTGACTGCATTGATGGCCAAACCGCTTACAGCTACTTTGCTGAAGTGCCCAAAGAGACTCGTGTCTGGACCTCCAGCCCCCAGACCTATCTGCCCGCATCA
The DNA here is from genome assembly GCA_019217005.1 of Chloroflexi bacterium TSY. The sequence goes on along the minus strand of JAHBNG010000057.1, from coordinate 23,665 downwards.
TCTGGACGCGGGCGCAAAGCTTCCAAGCTCCGCGTCCGGCCTGGTGAACCTACGCCTCTCACCGTTGCTCAACTCGCTGACACCTTCCAGGAGCATGAGTGGCAACAGCATGTTCTCAAAGAGGGCTCCAAGGGCTTCATCGTTGCTTCCATTGCTTGTCGCCGCATTGTCTCTGTCCGCAATGGGCTCCCCGGTTCTGCTCTCTGGCTCATCGTCCGCCGCAATCCCGATTGCTCTCTGCAATACTTTCTCTCCAATGCACCCCTTGAGACTTCCTTGGATGACTTCGCCACTGTTTCTGCTTTGCGTTGGCCCATTGAAACCATTTTTGAACAAGCCAAGCAGTTTCTCGGACTCAACGAATATGAAACTCGCAGTTGGCTCGGTTGGCATCATCATATGACCTTAGTCATTTTGGCCTTTGGTTTCTTGGCTCGTTCTCAGTTTTTCCTCAAATATGATGCCCCCGCTCTCACTTTGCCACAGGTTGTTGAACTTCTCCATGCCGTTCTGCCTAAACCTGTCTTGACACTCGCTGAGACTATCGAGCGCCTTCGCTACAAGCAACGTCGTCTTGCTTCCGCTAAACGCTCGCATTATCTTGTGCAAAAATCGAACATTATCGAGCCTTTACTTGATGCACAGTAGTATTAACCCTAGGCTTCTTTAACGGCTTTGGCGTCGTACGTGTTATCAGAAATGCCACCCTTGGTTTTGTGGCGCGTGATTTTTTTGTGGCGGCGCGCACGGGGCGAAAGCAAGTGAACCATATTACGACGGGAACTGCTACCCAATGTGATGGATATTGTGCTGGTTGAAGGGGCGATGAATTGGTCCTGGATGCTGCTTGGGCTTCGCCTCGCTATCCTTCCTGGGCTTTGGTTTACCTAAAACGGGGGAGTCCAGAGGGGGAAAATGAAAGCCCCCGGATTTATCTACGGGGATGAAATTTCCCCTTCTGGCTGACCTTTGGTCAGGGCGAACCACTCCCGACTAACAGAATTTTGAAACATCTCAAACAAAACAAATGTGCTATAATGTGAGTCGCAACCACAACACAAAGACATTGCCAATTGGTAGAAGATGGTCATCACCCGCACCTACAAATATAAGCTCTATCGCAGCAAACAGAATAAGCATCTGCACCAGCAGATTGACGTGGCGGGCATCATCTACAACCATTGTATTGCGCTGCATCGTCGATACTATCGCTTAACAGGCAAACATTTGAACGCCAACCAGTTGATGAAGCACATCACCAAGCTTAAGAAACTGGACAAATATGCGTTTTGGAATCTGGTTGGCTCTCAGGCAATTCAAGATATCGTGCAGCGCATCGACCGGGCGTACAAGCTCTTCTTTCGCAATCTGAAAGCGGGCATCAAGACTGCGCCGCCCCAGTTCAAAAAAGTCAAGAAGTACACGAGCTTCACGTTGAAACAAGCTGGCTGGAAACTGCTTGGCGGCAATCGAATTCGCATCCAAGGCCGCATCTATAAATTCAGCAAATCGCGTGAGATTCCAGCCACTGTCAAGACCGTCACCATCAAGCGCGATTCGCTTGGTGACTGCTATCTCTATTTTGTCGTTCAAGAAGAAATCGAACTCCCCAACAGGCAGGGTCACATCTCCGCTGGCTTTGATTTCGGTCTCAAAACCTTCTTGACCGCATCGGATGGAAGCGCCATCGATTCGCCGCTTTTTCTCAAACAGTCTCTTGACCAGTTGAAACAGGCTCAGTGTGAATTGTCGCGCAAGGTCAAGTTCTCTCGTGGTTGGCACAAAGCCAAGGCAAAGGTTGCCCGTATCCACTGGAAAATTGTCAACCAGCGCCGTGACTGGTTCTTTAAGCTGGCACATACTCTGACAGACAGATACGACTGTCTCTTTTTTGAAGACTTGACCATGAAGGGAATGCAAGCCTTGTGGGGTCGCAAGATAGGCGACCTAGCGCGCAGCGAGTTCATGGCCATTCTTGAATATGTGGCCCAGTGCAAAGGCAAACTCGTTGGATACGTCGATCGGTTCTTTCCCTCGAGCAAGACTTGCTCTGCTTGTGGTCATCTCTATCAAGACCTTGATTTAAGCGAGCGGCGCTGGATCTGTGTTGCTTGTGGCGTCATCCACGACCGCGACCAGAACGCCGCCCTAAATATTGAACGGGAAGGGGCATCTTCCCATAGGCTAGGCGATGTAAGACCCGGCGTGACTGCTGTCACGTTGCGGGCACTCGCTGCTTGACCCTAGAATCCCCTCGCTTTAGCTATGGGGAGTATGTCAACCTGAGTTCACTCGTCATTGCCATTAATCTAACCGCCGATGCCCTGGCCAAGGTGACCGGCCTGGACCGCTCACAAGGAGCGCCAATCTAGTTGAATAATCCAATCATCGAAATCGAGAATCTATCCATCGGCTATCGTAACCGGGCCGGCGACATTGTCCAGGTACTGCGCCAGATTGACCTGTCTATTGTGCCGGGCAAGACCATCGGCCTGGTTGGGGAAAGCGGCAGCAGCAAGAGCACCGTGGCGCTGTCAATGATGGGCTATTTGCGTTCGGGGAGTGAGTTGCTGGGCGGCAGCGTAAAGTTTCACAAGACCGATTTGTACCAACTGAGCGAGTGTGAACTCGAGGCCCTGCGCGGCAAGCAAATCGCGTTGATCCCCCAAAATGCAGGAAACCCCTTGACGCCAACCATCCGTATCGGCACCCAGTTCGCCGATGCGCTGCGCTTGCATTCGTCGCTTAGCCCCCGGGAGCGCTCGCCGCGCACGATAGAATTATTGAGCCAGGTTCGGCTGCCAACACCAGAAGCGCTCATGGATCGTTATCCCCACCAACTCTCCGGCGGCCAACAGCAGCGGGTAGCAATCGTGAATAACGAAAAGTTCAAGGAAGTTCTGAACGCTCTTATTGGTCAACTACAGACGAACCTACCAAAGTAGTTTGTTATTACCACGATGTTCTCTGAATAAAAGGGCATCGCTAGTGTCGGTCGTCAATAGACGCAAGTGTGATACAGGAGTCACTGCGATGAAAATCACCAAGGTCACGCCGTGGCTTATCGAGGCACCAGCACCGTTCCTCGACACTGCCGATGACAGCAAAAACCTTCGGGCCCTCCGCGAGTATCTGTTCGTTGAAGTCAACACAGATGAAGGCATTACGGGTTGGGGAGAGGTCACCGCCCAATCACCACGCGCCCTCCCGATCTGCGCCGGCCTGAAACATGTAAGCGACCTGATCGCGGGTGACGACCCTCGGCTTATCGAAATGATCTGGCACAAAATTTTCAGGGCGTACACGTACATGGGGTCACGGGGCTTAACCACAAACATGATCAGCGCCATCGACATTGCGCTCTGGGACATTCGCGGCAAGGTCCTGGGACTGCCGATATCTGAGCTGTTCGGCGGGCCGGTACGCGAGGGGATTCCCATCTATTGCCACCCAAAGAACAGATCGTCGGTCGAAGAGACCGCCCAGCACGCAAAAGCGATCGTGGAAACCGGTCAAAAAGCGCTGAAGCTCGATCCCTGGCAGCCGAAGCACGAAGAGGAGTCGAATGGCTACTTGAGCGGCAAATTAAGCCCCGAGGCCGAGAACCTTGGCGTGGCAAGAATCGCAGCGATTCGCGAAGCGGTCGGACCCGATATCGAGATTCTGATCGACTGCCATGGTCGCTTCGATGTGCCCACGGCCATCCGCCTGGCAAGGGCACTCGAGCCGTACAACATCTTCTGGTTCGAGGAGCCGGTGCCCGTGGAAAGCACGCACGCGCTGCGGCAGGTCCGGGAGAACGTTGGTGTGCCGATCTGCGTCAGCGAGCGACTGCACACGCGCTGGGAATTCGTGCCGATTCTCGAAAACGAACTGGCCGACTTCATCATGCCGGATGTGACCTGGACCGGCGGCATCTCCGAAATGAAGAAAATTGCGACGATGGCCGAGGCGTACTACATACCCATTTCCCCCCACGACGCCAGCGGTCCGATCAACGTCCTGGCCGGCGCGCACGTGATGGCATCGGTGCCCAACCACTACCGCGTCGAGACTAGCAGGGCGAAACTCAATGCCTACGATGTCTTTATCGACCACCCTCTCGACATCCTTCAAGGGCGGACACTTTCTATGCGAAGTGGCAAATCAGGCGATTCTGGCGGCAATGCGAGGCTTCGTTCTGGCAAATCACCTGACTTATCGGACGAAACTTGCACATCTAGGCATTTCATCGTGAGTGTTTACGGTGTAAATGCGATTCTAATTGCCAAATTGGCCAAAATTGGCCCAAATACCCGTTTCGTATAGTACCTGTCCGCCCTCAAACTCGACATCCGAGGGGACAAGATCTATCTGTCAGACCGACCCGGTCTGGGCATCGAGCTGGACAAGGAGTACATGCGCGCCCATGTCGTCAAAGGCTACGGATGGTAGTTGTTGGGCGGTGGGCTCTATAAAAGTAAGGGAGCTACGCGGCAAAGTGTACGACTGGTGAACTCGCGGTACGTAATGCGTAATGCATAATTCGTAATTTGTAATGACCCTCTCCCAAATCTACGTTTGAGCAGATGGTCATGGAAGCCAGGAGAGCGGTTTAGGAAATCACCTAAAGGTATTCAATTTGACCAAAAATCTCGTGAGGCAATAGCACTTCATAGATCAACTGCAAAGCACGGATAATCTCACCGATAGAGCGTGCTTCTAAATGGCAATATGCGATACCTGGATGTTCATTACCCTGACTAGCCATTCGCAGGAAATCATCGTCATGGGTGACGATAACGTGGTTCTCTTTGAGAGCAAATTCCAGCTGTTCTTCATCACCCTTGGATAGAACTTCAGCCTCGGTACTGGTGGTGACGTCTATCCCATATTGCCGTAAGGCTTTTGCGATAACGGGATTTACATTTTCATCCAAGTGGAAACGAATTCGATTGTTCATTGGAGGTTATGCAGCTTTTGCTGAACTAATGATGGCGTTGCCTTTTTATTCGTCACATAGAAATTGTAGCTAGCATCAATCTGTGCATCAATTTCGCTTTTGTGATCATAATAGTAGGACATAGCACCATGCACAGCGGCAAGTGATATTGAGTATTGTACAGCCACCTCCTCCAAGGACTGCCCCATCCGCAAATGCCAAGTAACAATGTCAGATACTGTAATACGTGTATCAACAATATGCGGCTTGCCGCCGCGGATATTCTTATCCTGTTCAATATATCGATCAATAACGACTGCCATAACTCACTCCTGAATTGAAACTGTCCGAGTACCCTCATTAACCAAGCTGAGGGATTGAAGCATCGTAATCCCCCCTTAGCACAAATCGCTAGATCAGAAACAGCGTGTTTTATGTCGCTTCATTATAACAGAAAAACTGAGCAGACTCTACCCAGTTTAGAAAAGCTATTCTCTTTCGCCCAGATCAATAGCCCACTCGGATTCAAGTTACCTAACAACAGTGTGCCCGAGATTTTTCATTGCCACAACGGATCGGCCCCTTCCCCGTTGGCCGTACAGACATGGGCGTCGGCCACGGTGCTTAGGGCGCTGCTGTTGTTGTGCGGAGCAAAGGAGATGTAGTAGATCTCGGCCATGGCGTCGATGTTCTCGGGAGGCACCGACTCTTCGAGCCATATCAGGTTGAGCGGTTCCAGCGCGTGGGCTAGTTTTGCCCCGGCAGTGGCGTTGTAGCGTCCGTGCAGGTCGATGGCCAAGTCCATGTCTGGCCGCACGGCCTCGCGAATCTGGTAGGCTTGCTCGACCATGAGTTGCAACTCGGCGGGCGTCACCGGCCAGTTCAAAAAGCACTGAAACTCGATCTCTGGCAGCCCAAGCACGAAGAGGAGTCGAATGGCTATTTAAGCGGCAAACTGAGCCCCGAGGCTGAGAACCTTGGTGTGGCGCGCATCGCAGCGATTCGCGAAGCGGTCGGCCCCGATATCGAGGTTCTGATCGACTGCCACGGTCGATTCGATGTACCCACAGCCATCCGCCTGGCCAAAGCGCTCGAGCCGTACAACATTTTCTGGTTCGAGGAACCGGTGCCGGTGGAAAGCCACCACGCGCTCCGGCAGGTTCGCGAGAACGTTGGTGTGCCGATCTGCGTCGGCGAGCGACTGCACACGCGCTGGGAATTCGTGCCGATTCTCGAAAACGAACTGGCCGACTTCATCATGCCAGACGTGACCTGGACCGGCGGCATCTCCGAAATGAAGAAGATCGCCACGATGGCCGAGGCGTACTACATACCCATTTCCCCCCACGACGCCGGCGGTCCGATCAACATTCTGGCCGGTGCGCACGTGATGGCGTCGGTGCCCAACCACTACCGCGTCGAAACCAGTAGGGCGAAACTGAATGCCTACGATGTCTTTATCGACCACCCCCTCGACATCCGAGGGGACAAGATCTATCTGTCAGACCGACCCGGTCTGGGCATCGAACTGGACAAGGAGTACATGAGCGCCCATGTCGTCGAAGGCTACGGGGGCTAGCAAGGCGCGCGGAAAATCCGTGCCTTCCTGGGTCGCCTCTGCGAAGTTGGCCCGGTGGATGCCATTTATCAAGAACCCCATCATCATCACATTTTCCCCGAAATGACGAGGATGGGTGGGATAGCGGTCTGTATCGACTAAATATGCTTCGGCCGCGCTGTTCCAGCCTCGATTAAAGAGCTTCCAGGCTGTGGCGATGATGCCGTTTGGGTAGGCAGTATAGAGCGAATAGGCGGTTGCTACATCTGTGGGGAATATCCATTGATGGCTCCCCAGCTTTAGCACACGTTCCGCCCGATAGATCCACAATGGCGCTTCATACGCTGCTTTGGACTCGGCAATCGCCGCCGCAGTCTTTGGTGGCAGCGTTAGGATCTGTTTGTTTGGGAATGACACTTGATAGCTCATGATACGATTGCATCCAATCCTGATGCCAGTAAAGGGCCGGCTCCCCTGGGTCTTTCGTCAGAATGATAATGCCACCCATCGCCTCGAAATCGCCAAACCCCAATTCTTCCAAGGCTTGGCGGGTTGGTGCCCAATCTAACAGGCGATGAATAACCTCATTTTCTGAGCGATGTACATTCACATGCTGACCTTGATACCGCACGTCAGGCGGCGGTACGTGCCCCGCGATCAATCGTTCTGATTCATCGTTGAGTTCTTGTAGGAATTCATCGGTCAAGATGTCGTCAATCACACAGTAGCCGTCGCGGAGCATTTGCTCTCGTTTTTCCAAAGCCGTTTTTGGAGTCATAATATTCCTATCATAAATAAATTTGGTAGGACACTACACCTTAATGCCTGACTCAACCAGCCCTTCCAAATAGAACTTGCCCAGCGCAATAAAGAGAATCACCAGCGGGAGTGATGCGAGTACATAGCCAGCAAAGAGTGGCCCGCCAGCCCCAAAATTGACCGCGTCATTCGTGGTTCTGGACAGCCGAAAGAGACCTACAGAGATGACCTGCTTGTCCGCGTCGCTGATCGTCACCAATGGCCAGAGAAAGGAATTCCATTCGGCTACAAAATTGAGAACGGCGAGGGTTGCCAGGCCGGGTAAGCTTAAGGGAAACGTAATATGCCATATCAGCGGCCAGACACCAGCCCCATCGCAACGGGCCGATTCATAGAGTTCCTCAGGGATGCCGGTGATGAATGCCCGCATTAAAAAAATACCGAAAATTGGCCCACCCGCAATATTTGGGATGATTAAGGCCCACCTGGTATTAAGCAGACCAAGATTGTTATAGAGCATATAAGCTGGGATAAAAGAAAGAACCCACGGCACCATTAACAGGGAGATGATGGCATAGTAAAGCGGCTCGCGTAGCGGAAAGCGCATGCGAGCGAATACATAGCCACCAATCAGCGACAGTATGAGGACGCCCGCCAGACCCACTGTTGCCACAAACACCGTATTCCACATATAGGCATCAATGACCTCCCAGGCTGCACTGTAGTTGCGGCCTCGCAAAGGGAAGCTCACGATCCACCGTTCCCAGCGATATTGGAGACCATTCTTGAAAGACAGGTTGATCATAATAAAGGTGGGAATCAGAGAGAGGACCAAAAGAACAAATATGATGACGTGCAGCCCCAACTGAGCAACCCCCAATCGACGCCGATTATTCTTATCCTGATATTCAATTGACATAACATACTCCTAACAGAAATCAGATGTGGTCAGCGGGTGAGTTCTTCATTGGTGGGACGAATGCTGCGGTTGATGATGAGCGTTCCAGATAGGGCAATTAAAAACAACATGAGGCCGATGGCTGAGGAGTAGCCAAATTGTTGAGCCCGAAAGGCTGAGTGAAACATCGTCAGACCCGGTACCATCGTGGCGAAACCAGGGCCGCCATCGGTTAGAACCAAGATATTTTGGAATGCGGTGATGGCATTAATAATGGCCAGGATAGCCAATAATCGCACCTGCCCAAGAACCAAAGGGAGGTCGATGCGTAGCACACGTCTAATACCCGTACAGCCATCCAGGGCTGCGGCTTCATACACGGAACTCGAAATCTGCCCCAGTCCACTCAAATAGATCAGCGTTCCCACACCCCAAACCCAGGGAAACCCAACAAACATAATGGCATAAATAGCGGTGGCAGGTTCGCCAAGCCAGTTAAGGGCCAGATTGTCGTAGTTCAGGGCTCGCAGAAGATTATTGATCGGGCCGAGATAGGGGTCATACAACTTCTGCCATAGTAAAACCGTTACAATGCCAGGTACCAACATGGGGATGATGACCAGTAGGCGGTACAGTTCCTTGGCAGCGTGCGAACGGACAAAAAAGATGAGTTCAGCCATCACAAAAGGCACGACGATGCCAGAGAACAAGCCAAACCCCAAGAGTTTAATAATATTGATCAGTTCGTGGGGAGTCTCGGCATAGGTAAAATAGGTAACAAAGTTTTCCAAACCGACGAACGTAGCGGGCACCCCAGGGCGCCAACGATAGAAGGCACGCAGTAGGCCGAGTATAGGTGGATAATAGATAGCAGATGACGGCTCCTGAACAGAAACCACGGTCCATGTAGAGTACATCGGTTTGGACGTTGAGGCGTTCTGCACATTGGAGAAGACGCTGAACGACCGCAACAGAGGGGTCTTCCGGGTGTACAAAGGCCACCGCCAAGGTAAGCCGCATCTGTCGATAGATGACATAGAGGCTGATGATGCGCAAGAAGCGACTCGTCCCTGCCTTGGGCTTACTGCCACAGGTGTACGCTCTCAGTTCGTCGGTCTTGGCGTAGCACGGTTCATCATGTTCGTCGATGGCTGCTTCCACAGAATCTGACAGTATCTGCTGCGGCAAGCGAGCGGCCAATGCCTCGTTGATATGTCGTTCATGCTGGCGAAGTTGTTCGACATCCAACTGCTCATTCAGCAATTCTCGGATTCGGTTGCCGCTAGCGCTCTGCTCTAGATCACGACAGGCCGCATCTATGCTGATGTTCTCGCTGGCTGCCTTCATCAGCACATCGTAGAGCATTTCGCTCGTGCAGATGTAGCCACTCGCTTCAAGCGGCAGGTGCTCTTGGCTAACTGATTGCATGGTCTCTCGTATATCCTGGGCGCTCAGTTCCGATTGCGGTATCATGATTTTGTCCTGTTTGGTCTGTTGAACGGTGATTTTAGCGAACTCCATTCAACCACTAAACAGGACTTCTGAAAACGTCAACTCTTACGGTTCACACCAAATCGTGAACTACTGAAGACTTTCAGGCATTTGCCGAACGAGATGGACCCTCTGCCCAACTTGGTGAACAACTACTTGAACAACAAAAACTCATTTTCTTTACTTTCTGGTAAAAGAAAAGAGATGAGGTGAGAAATGTGACAAAAAGCGGTTAGCGTTTCATCCTAAAGGTAGAGAACCCAAAAAGGAGGAAGGAATGCTAACCGCGCCAGAAATAACTATAGCAGTACTGATGAATGTATTGCAAGTAACGCCGGTGGGAACAAACGTAAATGTAATGCGTCTGATGTGGGCGATGATGAATGGGTCGTTTCTGAAAAGTCGAGGAGCAATCCATAGTGGATTGAGTGAAAGCGGGTTTGAAGATGAGGAGATCCGAAGAAGCTGGTGGAGCTTTCGATATGGATCATGGGATATTGCAAGCCTGCTCTCATCGTGGCAAGAAGAAGTGGAGTGGAAAGGGGAATGGGAGGCAAAAAAGTTAGAAGGATACCGAGTGAAAAGCATAGATATCACAGGGTTCTGGCGACCGAAGCTGCAAGGGAAAGTGAACCGACTCTATAACTCAACGGCTCGTCGGGCATTGCCCGCGCTCATCTTTGGAGTGATGATAAGCTCGGGGGAGATAGGCGGGAAACGAGTGCCACTGCTCAAGGCAATCATGAGATGCGAGGTAGGCACAAAGGAAAGTGAGTTTCGGAAAAAGCTGCTGAAAGAGACCAAGAAATCACTGGAGTCAGACGAAGTGGCGGTGGTCGATGCCGGGTTTACAATCAGAGAAATGCTAGAAAGCGACGTCGACCGATTTGTCCTTCGGGAAGCGATTAACTGCACAGAGCGCCGCAATGAGTTACCCGAACGTAAGGAAAAAGGCAGACCACCCGAATATGGTGATATTGTGCGTCCGCTCTCTCGATGCTATAGGGAAAGCGACTCGAGGCCACAACTCCAGACTCGTTTGGTCAATTTGTCTATAGTGGTCGCCTGATTCGCTATCAAGCATGGCACAATCTCGTCCCCAGGACAACCAAGGTGGATACAGCCAACCGCACCTATTCGATTTACGTCTTTCAGGATCCTGCTTATCACACACCTTTGGTTCTGGCGACCGTCATGGCTTTACAAGCTGAAACCATTTATCTTTTCTCTCTGGAGCGCTGGCCTGTTGAACATCCCCCCTTGGCTTCCAAGCAGATGATTGGCTTACATCGTCAATTTGTTCATGCCGATGAGGCTTGCTTCCGCTTACCTGAACTGGGGCTGCTGGCTGGCAATCTTCTTTCCCATTTAGCCGCTTCTCTTCCTCCCATACCGACTGGCTACTGGGATCGAGAGCCTCAAGCCACTCCCGGCAGGCTGCGCCGCGTTCTCTCGAGTGCTCTTTTTCCAACTCCCGACCAACTCGACCCTGACTTTCGGAAAAAGGCCTCGGTTTCACACCATTTCCCTAAAGGCGTTCTCGCTCATCGCCGCCTCAATGCCGCTGCTTAAACTAGCCGAGCACTATTTTTACATTTTATCCCGTTTTTTCAGGGTGGATTCTTTTTTCCGCCCCTTTCGGTTTGCCCTTTGTCACTCAAGCCTTTACCAGAAAGTAAAGATTTTTACCTTTTGGCATTCTTTCCTGAAGGGCCAGATTACGCGCACCGAACTTCAACGCCTGTGCCAACCTCTTCGCACCAAAGTCAGTCAACTTCTCCGGCTTGGTGCTGAGGGCAGCCATAAGAAAACGGCTGGCACTTGCCGAGATATTCTCAAACGTGAAGAGGCTCTTTGGGCTTTTATCGACCATGATGGTGTTGTTCCAACCAACAATTTCGCTGAGCAACAAATCCGTCCTGCTGTACTTTGGCGCAAGTCTTCTTTTGGCACTCAGAGCAAATGTGGGAGTCACTTCGTCGAACGCCTTATGACTGTTGTTGCATCCTTGAAACTTCAACAACGGAATGTCCTCGACTATTTAGTTGAGGTTTGTCAGACCGCAAACTCTCATTCCAAACCTCCTGCTTTGATTCCCGTTAACTCGTCTGTGCACAACCTGTGAACGATTACAAACAAACATGTTTTCTCTCGTCAACCAACCAAAATATGATCCAAGTCTCCGTTCCATTCTCTGCGCCACGGCTCAATAACATTCCATGATCTCAGCCTTGCTATATTTCTCCCTGAGCAATCGCTGCTTTCGAATGTGTTGAAGAACGAATCCATTTCACCGTCCAACTGGTTGACCAACGAAGCATATTCAGGATCAGCGATAGAGTTCTGGCGCTCCTGCGGGTCGATTTGGAGATTGTAGAATTCATCTTGAAAGTGACCGTTTGGCCCTGGGTAGCGACGGATCAACTTAAATCCCTCATCGGTACGTATCATTCTGGCATTTCCATACTCACAAAACTGGTTACTTCGCCAAGAGATTGCAGAACTTTCTTCTGACGATTTCAAGAACGGAAGATAGGACACACCTGGAAGTTCTGGCCTTGGCTCCATACCGACAGTCTCTCTTAAGGTGGCGTACAAGTCTGTGTGATCAACCATAAAGTTAAACGTCTGACCACGCGTTGTGGAATGGGGATGGCGTACTACGAGTGGAACACGAATCGATTCTTCCAGGAAATTCTGCGGTATTGTTGCGTTACCCTTCGTCAGTAATCCATGTTGGCCGTTCATGTGCCCATGATCAGAGGTGTATACTACTACCGTGTTATCGAGTTCACCCATGCCTTCAAGTACATCGAGAACACGTCCGACTTGTTCATCAATTAACTCGACAGACGCATAGTATTGGGCAAGCTGTTCTCGCCAGCCAGCCTCATCATTTGGCGATGCGGTTACATCCTCGCCATGAATGGACGAGAAGGGTTCATTCTCGATGGCATTCAGTGACGTGTTGCGATACTTCTGCACAAGTCGTTCAGGAAGTGTAGAGAATGGTGAGTGTGTGTCAGTGAATCCGACAAATAGAAAGAATGGCGCAGAGGAATCTGAATGTTTATGCTCATGAAGAAATTGTATCGCTGAATCAGCAATAAGAGGAGATTGATGACCGTGATACTCTTCACGTTCGCCGTTTCGACGAAAAGGCTGCGGACCAAATTTTGCATTTGTACCAAACCATTGGCTAAACCAGAAATCGAACCCTGGTTGTGGATTCTGGCCGTAAGCATGTCCATGCCACTTTCCGCTGAGTCCAGTATAATAGCCAGCTTCTTTCAGGCATTGCGCTAACGTCTTCTGTCCAGTAATGCCAGGATGCTCAGAATCACCAATATGGTCATGTATTCCGTGTGCAGACGGAATCTTTCCAGTCCAAAATGATGCTCTTGCTGGGGAACATACAGGACAGGGCGTAAAGGCATTTTCAAAGCGTGCGCCTGTTGCTGCTAGATAGTCTATCGACGGTGTATTTACATTGCGGTCGCCGTAGCAGCCATTGGCCCAGCTCCCGTGATCGTCGGTAAGGAAGACAAGGATATTCAGTTTGTTGGTTCTCTTAATTTCACTGCTATGTGTCATGAAGCCTTCCTTATGTTTTGGATAGAAAAACTAATTATTGGCTAGATGCGGAGCTAAGGCACTTCATAATTCTAACCCGTTCTGAAGATGGCAGCCAACTCTTCTTCCAATGAATTGTAGTCTTCTGGCGCATCCAAACGTCACCGTAGAAACGGGTACCGAAATATTTGAGGCTGTGGCTAAGCTTGCTTCCGAACCGGAGCGTACTCGTCTTTTCGACGATATGGCGGCAAGAAACCCGGTCTTCACCACCTAAAAGGGCAAAACGACGCGTACATTTCGGGTCTTCACGCTAACCCGAATATCATAACCTGTCCGCCCCTGAACCCACATCACTTAGGGGTGGCATTTCTTTGATGCGGTTCAGCCACTTAGTACATCTTTCAGTAAATAGCACATCAGTTCAATTCGTTAACTACCTCTGAGAAACAGCTTGGAAAACCTGATACGAACCTCTGCTGGCACTTACTAGACTCAGTAGATCCAAATTTGGCGTTTTTGGCGATTTTCAGTCGAGATTGCAGGGATTTTGGAGTCATTTATTCAGATTTCGGTTACAGAAAACAACCTATTTCATATCTGAAAATCGCCCAAATCTAACGCAAAAACTAGATATCGACCGGCAAATTTGTATTTATGTCAACTGTTTAGCCAGAATTCTCTCTCAAAACCTGAAATTTGGATCTACTGAGACTACATCTTTCAACAGCGAAAACCAATGAACGTTGCGGATAGCTGTTGAGCGATTCATATGCGAGAAGGTTAGATAGGGACGCGTTCTCAAGCTAATTCAAAAGCTGGCGGCGACCATTGCTGCGTCCAACTAACCCATCTTTGTTCTAATGTATCATAGTACGTCTGCAATTGAATGCGCAGGGGTTCTGTGAGTGTACTAGACTGCAGAAGCATCTGACCGATTTCCATTGAGGATTGTTATGATTGGGTTTATTCCACATTAGCACCTGTCGGTATTTCAAATATTGAGATGTGGACTGATTTGAGTGAGCACGAAGCCAGTGAACTTGATACATTTAACTCTGTCTATATTGGTGGCGGAAATACATTTTCGCTATTAGGTGAGCTAATTGATAGTGGTTTCGACCAGATTCTTCGACGGTATGTGACTGAAGGGATGCCCATATATGGAGGAAGTGCAGGTGCTGTTGTTCTTGGCAAAAATATTAGGACCGTTGAACACATAGATTCCAACAATATTGGTCTCGAACGACGCGACTGTTTAGATTTGGCTCTTGGCTCGTCAATATGGGTTCATTACCAACCCAGCGATGATACTTTGATACAGAAATATATCAACACTACCCACTATAATGTACTGGCGATTTCCGAGAGGTCAGGGGTTATTATTGTGGGAAACAGAATTCAATCTGTTGGGTTTGAGAGCGCGTATCGCTTTGAAACAGGAAAGAAACAGGAACTATAGTGGCTTCAAACATCTATTCACTTGCAAATTCAGGTAAGGATAATCATGAAAATTACCGCGATTGAAACGATCCGCGTTGAAGAATTCCCCAACCTACTTTGGGTACATGTTCACACCGATGAAGGGCTGATTGGCCTGGGCGAAACCTTCTATGGCCCTGGTGCCGCCGAGACCCATATTCACGATACCATTGCCCCCTATCTGTTGGGGCAAGATCCGCTTTTGATTGATCGACATCAGGCCCATTTGGTCGGGTATGTTGGGTTTGTGGGCAGCAGCGCGGAGATGCGGGGACGCTCGGCCATCGACATTGCTTTGTGGGATCTGTGGGGACAAGCGACCAATCAACCCGTCCATCAATTATTGGGCGGTGCTGTGCGTGATGAGATTCGGGTTTACAACACCTGTGCTGGCTATCGCTATATCCAATACGAGCCGATACAGGGGACCGCGAACTTTGGCTTTGATAAAGATGCCGGTATCTATGAGGATTTGGACGCTTTTTTGCATCGGGCCGATGAGCTAGCACACAGCCTCTTGGAAATGGGCATTACCGGTATGAAAATCTGGCCCTTTGACTATGCTGCCGAAGCCTCACAAGGGCAATACATTTCCCCGCGGATTTGGATAAAGCCTTGGACCCCTTTGCCAAAATTCGCCAAGCCGTTGGTGATAAGATGGACGTCATGGCTGAACTGCATTCGCTTTGGAACCGCCCGATGGCGATCAAGATTGCAGGGGCTTTAGAGCAATATGATCCGCTCTGGGTGGAAGATCCTGTCTTTATGGATCATCTCCATAGTCTCGAAGAAGTCGCCCGCGCGACCAAAGCCCCCATCGGCGTGGGCGAAACCCGCGGCGGACGGGCAGATTACCGTTATCTACTGGAAATGGAAGCCCTGAGTCTGATTATTCTCGATCTCTCCTGGTGTGGCGGCATCTCCGAAGCCCGCAAAGTGGCGACGATGGCCGAAAGTTGGCATGTCCCCGTTGCGTTCCACGATTGTACAGGGCCGGTGATTTTGGCGACATCCACACACCTGGCCTTAAACGCGCCCAACTGTTTTATTCAAGAAATGGTACGCGCCTTTTACTACGGTTGGTATGGTAATCTGGTTACTGATTTACCGCCCGTTGAAAATGGCATGATCCGCGTGCCAGATGGGCCAGGTTTAGGGTTGAAACTACAACCGGATCTGTTGCGGCGTGCAGACTGTCAGGTACGACGAAGTCAATGAGCTTGTCAGCTTGTCAGGCTGAAGTGCTATAATGCTGGAGTGCTGAACTCAACAAACTGATGCTTGAATTCCTGGACAGTCTTAACCTGGCCGGTCAGCACGGCATTGTAGATGGTTGGACCAGGCATATCCCATTTGTACAGGACATTTGCCTTCTTGATGGCTAGAATGCTCTCGCGGGTTTCCGGCGTGAGCGACTGCTCAATCCAGGCATCGTATTCGAGCGAGGAGGCAGCGACCTGTGGGAAGTTCCATATATCCACTTTCCATCGGGCACCAGCGAAATCTCGTTTAAGACCAACATAGTACCCGATCGGCATATCCGAGGCACGAAATTTAACCCAGTCACCGAAGAGATGGACGTTCCAATAGCCCTGTTCGATGAGGGCCATCAGAATTGCCAAGGCCTGCGCTTTGCCGGCTTGAGGATGTAGCAGGTAGAGATCGATGTCCGCGCTCATAATCAAGCCGTAGCGGTAGCTTCCAGTGAAATATACTTCTCCGCGCGCCCGCAGGAATGATAACAACCCAGATTGTTCTAAAAGTTTGTCAGCGGTTTCTTGCCATCGGATCGACTCAGAAACAAGCGACTCCATCACTCGCGCCTCTCATTCTGCCTATTAGCGTCTCTTAGCTAAAGCCGGCTAACAATGTTTTAACCGTCTTCACTACACTCTACGTCAACCCCTCTCCTAGGGTCCGATTCCACGCTAGCGGTTCCACATCCCCATCATAGGTCGGCAGCAGCGATTGTACGAGCTTCTGCGCCGGCGCAGGCCACGCTGCAGCGCGCATTTCGTCCTCGACCCGCTGGGGCAGGTACGCCCGAATCCTTTCCGGTGACGCGTCGTAGTCTGGATGATACCACAAAATAATCAAGGTGCGCCATTGGTCCGACTGATTGCCGTACGCGCCGTGCAACAGCCGCGAATCGCCGATCACCAGATCGCCAGCCGTGACCGGAACGGCCATATCCTCCGCTACTGGCTGGTAGGCAGGGTGGTCCGGATTGGTGGCCCGGCTGAGGGTGTCGGCATGGGCTTCAGGCAGCGCGTCGTGCAGCGGGTGGCGTTTGCGATGCGAGCCTTTGATAACGCGCAGGCAGCCGTTGTGCGGGTTGGTATCGACCAGGTAGTACATCAAGAAAAGATTCTGCGGTACGTCGGTGTAGCTCACCGGGTCGTCCCAGAAAGTCCAGTCCTGATGCCAGAAGAGCGGCGGCGACCCCGGCGGCTTGCTGATGACGCGCCCCGTCGACCAGCGGGGCCGCGGATACCCGAGTGCCGTCAGGGTCTCCAGCGTCGGCGGATAGGCCACCAACTCAGCGAAGAAGGGATCATCCCACACGCTGATCAAACTGCCCGTTGATTTCTGTTGCTCGAAATGCTCAGCCGATTGGGCCTCCAACAAACGGTCGCTGGCTGCGCTCACCCGAGTGAGCATGCCCTCATCCAGAACCTGCTCAAAGACGCAGAATCCATCGTCAATGAGCTGCGTCTGTTTTTCTTTGGCGTTTTTCACGATATTGTTCCCTCAACATCTCTCAATCAATCGTGCTCAGGTAGGCGAATAATATCTGTGGACATGCCCACGCGACCCCCATCAACATGTAGCGTGTTGCCTGTCATATAAGAGGCATCTTCGCTTAGCAGAAAGGCGATAACGTGCGCGATCTCTTCGGGGCCGCAGCGACGCTTCATAAGGCACGAGGTGATGGACGTTTCCTCCAACTCCTTCTTACGCGCGGCAGGGTTTTCGTGTACGCCAAAGTGCATCTCCGTGACCACCCAGCCTGGTGCAATCGCATTGACCCGAATCCCGTAATCGACAAACTCAGCCGCCATCGTCTTCGTGACGGAAACCACCCCGGCCTTCATGGCATCGTAAACCCACTGCCCTGGCCGCCCGTAGAATCCGCCTTCGGACGAGATATTGACAATGGCCCCGCCTGCCTTTTTCAGCGAGGGCAGCAATACTTGGGTCATTAATACCCAGCCCCTCAAACCGATCCGCGTTTCTACGTCCCAGTTAGGCAGCCAGTCGCCCGTTTTGATTCGTCCTACGAGACGCACAGCCCCATTGTTCACCAGCATATGCAACACGCCATATTGTTCCGTAACGGCTTGCCCTACGGCGCTGACGGCGTCATCATCGGCCAAATCGACTTCCATAAAGACCGCCTTGCCGCCTGCTGCCGTAATTTGGGCGACTACCTCATTCGCCATCGTCGCATTATTATCCGCAATAATGACAGTCGCGCCTTCGCCTGCCAGCCGATTTGCCGCCGCTCGCCCAATGCCGGACGCGCCGCCTGTGATAAGGGCGATTTTGTCTTCAAAACGGGTGATGTTGTGGGGGTTGATGTTCATGGTTTGGCTCCCTTGTAAATAGTGAAGGGATGACAAGATGACAAGATGAACATTTTCATGCCTTTCCCTGTATTCTTATTCATCGAAACTCCCTTAAAAATAGCGGCTAGTAGTAATCGCTTGAGCGATTAGGAAGCGATAATGAACATTTACAAATTATTTCGGTATTCTCGCGGAGGCAGCGTTCTCCTACGCTGCCGGTGGCGTCGCATTAGAGAATGCGACCTCCGCGGTTTACCGATTTATTTCGTTTACCTTTATAATCGCTTCCTACGAACCTGAGGCTTGATTTTCATTCTTCGGTATTGAAACCTATTTCGTGATTAACGCCTATGTAAATGACGTATCATGGTTCACGTGGCATGCAAAGTCCCCCAGGCCACTAGCCCTTCAGACCGCCCATCGTGATCCCCTCGATGAGATATCGCTGGGCCAGCATGTACAAAATCAACACCAGGACCATAGAGATCGTCACACCAGCCAAAGCCACGGAGATGCTGGTCGTCTGAAACTCCTTCTGCAGTGTGGCAAGGCCAAGGGGCAGCGTGAATAATTCCCTTCTGCTCAGGAAAACCATAGGCCGGAAGAACTCGTTCCAGTGGGTGTTGAAGGCCAACACGGCGAGAATGGCTTGCCCTGGGACTGCCAGGGGCAAGAATACCCTTGAGAAGACCTGCCACGGATTGGCCCCGTCGACGACGGCGGCCTCTTCGAAATCCTTGGGAATTCTGAGAAAGTACTGCCGCAGCAGGAAGGTGCCAAAGGCTGTCACCCAGGCTGGTATGATCAGCCCTGCCAGGGAGTTGGTGAGGTCCAGCCTGCTCATCAATACGAAGACGGGGATGATCGTTGCCTGGAGCGGGATCATCATCGTCGCCATCACAAGCCAAAAAAGCGCCTGCCTACCCGGAAACTCCAGGTGCGCGAATGCGTAACCTGCCAGCGTTGCGGTCACCAACTGCCCAATCACAATCGCTGTCGTTGCTGTGGTGCTGTTCAGGATGAACCTTGTGAAATCGCCGCCTTGGAGTTCACCAAAGGACGACCAGTTGGCTCCGATGGGTACAAAGATGTAGCGGTAGTTATCCAAGTGGAAATCGGTGGGAATCCACTTCGGCGGTAAGTTGAATGACTCGATGGGCAGTCGCAGCGACGTCGAGAACATCCACACCAGCGGCGCCAGGATAATGATGCTGAAGATCAGAAGTAGACCGATCCTGAGCCAATCCCCCAGCCGATATCGAATCGAATCCGCCCACCGCGCAGCCAGCCCGTACTGTGGGTGTCCAGCATAAGCGTTGGTATTCATTAGCCAATTCCTCCAATCGGGTCAAGTGCGTAAGGCTCATGCCCCGGCTCGGCTCACTGATAAAAGACCCAGCGCTTGCTGATCACGAACTGGAGCGCGGTGACGATGAGAATGGCGGCGAACAGGAAGAGCACAATGGCGGAGCCGTAGCCGATTCTTAGGCCCGCGAATGCGGCTTCGTAGATAAGCATGACCACGCTCCTGGAGGCGTCGCCTGGGCCGCCGCGCGTCAGCACAAAGGGTTGGTCAACGATCTGCAGCGCAGCAATCACATTGACCACCGCCGCAAACAGGATGTGTGGGCTGAGCATAGGCAGAATGACCGACCATAGACGGCGCCATCCACGAGCGCCGTCAACATCCGCTGCGTCTAGGATTTCCACAGGAATGCTTCTGATACCGCCGGTGAACACGATGAACGTAAATCCAAGATGCCGCCAGACGTAGGCCAACGCCACAGTGAATAGCGCCCACCTTTGCGAGTTCAACCAACGGACCGGTGCAATCCCCAGCTCTCCCAAGTAGTAGTTGATGGGGCCAAAATCCGTGTGAAACATGTAAGCCAGCACAATCGAGATGGATGCGCCGGACGTGAGCAGCGGCGCGAAGTAGGCTGA
This sequence comes from Chloroflexi bacterium TSY, assembly GCA_019217005.1. The sequence goes on along the minus strand of JAHBNG010000057.1, from coordinate 3,470 downwards.
GCGGAAAAAGAGTCGCAACCCCTTACGCATCTTTGCCTCAACCGCCAGGGCCAGTAACAGCGCCAACACCATCTCCATACTCACGGCCATAACGGTGAACCAGATCGTGTTGGAGAAGACCGTTGGAACCCGTTTGTCGTCTATGAGCTCCCTAAAGTTATCCAAGCCAACAAACTCGGCTGGACTGACGGCGTCCCACTCGAACAGGCTCAGCCCGAGCGATGCAAAAATCGGTCCGGCCGTGAAAAGCAGAATGCCCGCCATGGTCGGAAATAGAAACAGGTAGCCCATGAGGGCCTTGCGCCGGGCCATTCCCGCCAGCGTAGGCTCCCGCAGCCAGCCGACGGGTCCCGACCGGCGATAGGTACGGCTGCCCACAGCGCCATCCGCCCGCGCATCTGAACCAGCTTCCATATATCACCTCTCTTTCCTCAGTTTGTGCGTCGCTAGACTGCCACTCAGCGAAGCGGTACCGTTCGTTCAGACTCTAGCGAGGTTGCACCTCAGACCGACGAGTGGCGGCTCGTTGATGGTGGATGGTTCGTCATTATCCACTTCCACTATCCACAAAAATTGACTCATTCACGACGACTTTGGGTTCTCAAGCCTTCTGGGGGAGAGAATGATTGGCCTTCCACAAGAGAAAAGAGAAAGGGGAGAGCTGGTCTCCCCTTTCTCTTCTGCGTTCACGTCTGTGCTACGCTGCGGGCCGACTTACGCGTCCGCTCTGGTTCTGGCCCAGAGCTCCTCCAGCTCCGTCTGCATCGCATCACAGGCTTCCTGGGCCGTCATTTCCAGCGACATCGCTAAACCTGTGTATTTTGTGAAAATGGGCGTCAATTCTTGGTTCTCAGGTGGCGACGGGTAAGGTGACGTGCCGGGTATATCCAGACAGTCGTAGAATACGTTCCAGTGCTCGGGGCCGGTCGAGGCGTACTGCTCGGCGTTGTGGAATGACCGCCGCACCACCGTCGTGATGTTGCCTTCAGCGATCTGGGCGTGATTCTCGAGGGTGGACAGCTCCTTGATCAGACCCCAGGCCTCATCCTTGTTTTCGCTTAACGAGACCATTATATCTCCCGCGGTGCCAATCAATTGCGCCTGGGAATTCCACGCGGGAAAGTTCGCCACGTCGAAGCTGCCTGGCTCCATGCCGGCCCCAACCAGACCACCGGCCCAAAAGCCGCCAGCGGGCGTCATCGCCCACGTCGACCGAGGGCGTGATGCCCTCCCGGTGCATCTGGACATTGAATTCGAGTGCCTCGACGTTGACCGCGGAATTGGCTGTGGGATTGCCCCAGTGGAAACCGCCGCCACGACCCTCAGCCTGTGGATCATCCCCATAGAACGTATCCCAGAACCACTCGCCTCCCGGCTGCCTCTCTATTTCCAGATACTTGGGAGCCCATTCTTCAGCGTTGACAAAGCTCCAACAAAGCCAGCCACCCCATGTCCGGATGACAAAGCTATAGCCAAACGTCTTGTCAGCCCCCTCACCCTGCGACAGGGTCTTGGCAATCTCGTAGAAATCATCCTTGGTCCAGTCGTCAGCCGGATAATCGATGCCAGCCTCTTCGAACATGTTCATATTAAGGAACATGTTGGCACCGTTCCACCGCCAGGGTAGCATCCAGATACTGCCGTTAAACAGAGCGCTCTTAGTCAAAATCGGGTGGACGTCAGAAAAGTATTCCGTTAATTCCGACGCGTCCCTCTCCACGTACTCATCGAGCGGATGGGCCATTTCTTTGCCCCAGAAGACCCGAAGCCCCGCATCGTTCACACCGATCATGTCAATGCTATCACCGGCTGCGAACAGAGACAGGATCTGGGCATAGACCTCTTCGTGATCCATACCTGACATTGATACAAAGTTGACTTCCGTCACCTGGGGGTGATTCTCTTTGAAGCGCTCGATTGCGGGGGTGAATCTCTCCTCCCAGAAAGAAGCCTGTGCCCAGTTCAAGACTACCCCCTCGGAATCGGGGGACATGGCATCCGACTCGGTTGCGTCGGTGTCAGTTCCGCCTCCAGATTGGGCTGGCGCACAGGCAGCCAAGAGTCCACCGGCACTAGCCAGGGCCGAAAGTTGCAAAAAATCTCTCCGACTGAGGTTCTTATTTGATTCCATACGGGAGATTGTCCGTTTAATTGCCATTGTGCTCCTCCTTTGGAGATTATGTGCTTCTGATGAGGGTAAATCGGTTGGGGAAACAATTACAATGAGTGAGCGCATTATAAATAGAAGGCGCAAGCTTGTCAAAGACAAGCTTGCGCGTTACAGTTGTCTCTGGCGGGACAATTTCGTCAGATGCTATACTTATTTTCCTTAGGGGATACTTTATTCAGATACTAACTAACAGAGGAAGAGGGAGAGGTCAAACATGGCACATACAATTCCATTTTCACAACTAAACAAAACCAATATCCCCCTGGCAGGCGGCAAGGGGGCTAACCTGGGCGAAATGACCACGGCAGGCTTTCCCGTCCCACCGGGCTTCGTCCTGACCACGGAAGCGTACGATGCCTTTGTACAGGCCAACGGCTTGCCGCAGCAAATCATTGACCTCGCGCACACAGTTTCGGCTGATGACCCACAATCGAGTGAAGCGGCCTCTGAGAAAATCAAGCAGTTGTTTTTGGGCACGGATATGCCAGGAGACATTGTCGAAGCCGTGATGACCGCCAATGATGCGTTGGGCGAACGCGCGGTGGCCGTGCGCTCTTCCGCGACCGCCGAAGACCTTCCCGATGCGAGTTTCGCCGGACAGCAGGAAACCTTCCTCAACGTACAGGTCAAGGACGCGCTGCTAGACGCCGTCAAAGAGTGCTGGGCCAGCCTGTGGACTGCGCGCGCCATCACCTATCGCTTCAAGCAAGGAATTGCGCCCGACGACGTGAGCCTGGCCGTCGTGGTGCAGAAGCAAATCGCGTCCGACGTGAGCGGGGTGGCCTTCTCGTTGAATCCCAACAACAACGATTACGATGAAGCCGTCATCAACAGCAACTTTGGGCTGGGCGAGTCGGTTGTGTCTGGCCAGGTCACACCGGACAATTTTGTCGTCAACAAGGTCACGAACGAGATTATCGAGCAGCAACTGGCAAGCAAAGATACCGTCCTCGTCAGCAAAGTCGATGGCGGCATCGTCGAAAAAACGCTGGACGACCCGAACACCGCGTCGCTGACCGATGCTCAGGTCCAGGCCGTAACCGAACTTGTGACCAAGGTCGAAGCCCATTACAACTTACCGATGGACATCGAATGGGCCTATGCAGATGGTACGCTCTATCTCCTGCAGGCTCGTCCCATCACCACCTATGTGCCGCTGCCACAAATCATGATTATGCAGCCGGGAGCCGAATTATAGCCAAGCCCTGCCTGATAGTGACCTCATTCAAGGGTTGCTCAGTCCGCATGGGGGGCATCTTGCCATTCAACAGGTTGAGGATCAGCTTTCTTTTCAGATCAG
>JAHBNG010000064.1 GCA_019217005.1 Chloroflexi bacterium TSY | reverse complement strand
CTATGTAATCATTTATGCCTTTCTGTACTAGTCTGTAGCACAACCTTGGCCCCCAAAGCACGGGTGTTTTTGCTATCGGGCCAAAAGAGGTCGACGAGCAATGCAGATCCGCCACAGACCTGGTTTTCAAAGATCTGTGCTGGCCTCAACAAATTGTTGACGACGATGTCGAGATCGCCGTCAGCATCGAGATCGGCCATACTCATGCCGCGCCCACTCAATGTGCTGTTGAGGCCCCAGGCAGGAGCTGGCGTAAACCGAGAGGCGCCAAGATTACGCAACGCTTGGTTCTCTTCAACTAACTCATTGCCAGGTAAATGATCGAAGAGATCCAACGCCACCATGCCGTTGACGACATATAGATCCAAAAAACCGTCGTTATCCAGGTCACCAAACTTGGCCGACCAACTCCAGCCAGTGGCCGATAGTTCCATCTCCACTGCCCGATTGATAAAGTGCCCGCTGGCATTGCGCATCTGTAACATGTTTGCAACAGTCTGGGGGTCGTTGGGCAACCTCTCTACTTTGTCCATGACAGGTTGCCAAGCAGCCAAGGTTGCGTCGTCATTGCGATAAGGCTTCATGTCGGCGGCAAAAAGTTCGAGTAGGCCGTTATTGTCGATGTCACCGAGAGCAAAACTCATGGTGTTTTGTGTCGTGGCAGCAAAGAGTTGGGTCTCCTGCCAACCGGTCGGAGAGAAAAGCCAAATTTGATCGGGATGGATAAAATCGTTGCCAACCAAGATATCCTGCCAACCGTCGTCGTTTAGATCAGCCAACAGCAGGGCCAGTGATTCAGCACGCCGAGCCAAGAAATGAGATGCAAAGGCAACCGAGTCGGATTCACGATTCACTTGCTCGTAATAGCGGATGCCCGCTCCCTCGCCAAAACGAAAACTATCACCCAGCACCATCTTCAGTGCCAAATCATAGGAGGCTGTCACCGCATCCAAATCCCCATCGTGATCCAAATCCCCCCAGGCCATTGTATATGCAGGTTTGGCAAAACCCGCCAAGTGTTGCTCTACAAATCCAAATTCATCTGCGCTATTTTGGTCAGCGAGTATATTGCGCCAATAGGTCGGCACAGTGAGCCGCCGCGTGAAGACAATATCCTGCCAGCCATCGCCATCCACATCAATGATGGCAACGCCACGAGAATCGCCATGCGGGAATGCCTCTTTGCGGAAGCGCAGATCGACTTGATTCCAAAAAATTGCGTTCGGACCGGCTAAGTTTGCGAATACGATATCCAGATCGCCATCAAGATCGAGATCGTTGATGGCCAATCCGGCACCGTTGCTCTCGAACAGTCGCACCACCTCACCTTCAATGGTCGTGACATGGTCCAGATTATGGGCGATAAACGTACCAGTGCAGGGGGATAACGCAGTCAGTGGAACTGTTTTTACTTGTTGTGGAACTGCCTGGGTTGTCACAGCTAGCTGGATGGGTGTGCATCCTGTACCAATGATCGTAACAACCAGCAGGAACCATATTCTATTCCGCGCACAAAACATGATCATGCTGCCAAGCCCTTAACTTGACTACCAACCTGGAATGCTCCAATATTAAGGCAGCCCCAAGAAGTCAAATTGATTGGCCAGGGTGTTAAACTGTTCCAGATTGCTAAAGTAAACCCCCTCTGCTTGCAGCAAAGCAGTCGCTTCTTCGGTGAAGCCTGATTTGCTGAAGTACCAGCGCGTGACGGTCGTGTATCCTTTCTCGGCTTGAACGGTCTCAGCGTGCTTGAGAAATTGTGTTACTGCTTGTTCCCCCATCTTCTGCTGTCGATAGCGCACCGAAACCAGCCAGACACTATCGCTATCTGGGTCTATCGGCTCGTCAGCAACGGTTCCTTTTAGCCTTACAAGCTTGGGTTCACCGATCACATCAATTTCGCTAATCTCGCCTTGCTTGATGACGCCTGTGCGCTGTTCAATCGTCGCCATTTTGGGGAGACGTATGGTGCCTGGTTGACCAAAATAGGTCTCCCCATCCACATCACGATCATCGAAACTACGCATGACTCCGGCCAGAATGCTCTCGGCCATCTGTCCTATTTTGTGGCTCGTTTCACCACGGATTCTGCGTACTTCGCCAACCAGATCTTCTATCGCCAACTCTGGGGCTAACTGTTCAACTTCGCGTTTGTGTTGGTATTCAATGTAGCGTCGTAGCATGGGGTCGGCAGGTTCTTCGTAACTATACCAGCCGGTTGAGTGGATAATGTCCGCCGCCTGTAGCTGTTCCAGAGATTCTCGCACCTTCTGTTCCTGCAGATTCAAGTCAGCCGCAATTGCATCCGCAAAGATACGCCGTTTGGGGTGCTTGATGATCCAGAGCAACACCTTGCGCGCAATCTGATCGCCGTTAATTTGGCTGATGTATTTGCCATATTCTTTGTGATAGTGAGACCACAATGCGCCCCTTGTTTGGGTCAGTTCATAGAGCAACACTTCTTCTAATGCATCTCCATCCGGGAATGCCGTAGCAGCAGCGGATCGACTATTCATGATACACTCAATGGGATAGGGATAGCCCTCAGTCAGTTCCCAGATTTCTAAGGCGAATTCTTCAGTCATTTCAACGCCATTGTACCCCCCCAGTCGGACGATCATATCCAGCGCATGTTCTTGGCTCAGTGGCTCAAGATGGAGCGGGTGAAATCGGCCAGAGAGCATTCCCCCTAATGCATCGTCCACCATCATTGAGACTGAAGAGCCAGAGACCAGTAATGGGGCCCATTTTGTTTCCGATGCTTCTTGAAATGAATCGGTCAGGTTGCGCATTCGCTTGCTATCAGGGTTATACACGCTCGTTAGCACCTGAAACTCATCTATGATGATGACCATCGGTATGTCATGGTTCCAGGCATACCCTTTGGGGAAATTAATTACCCACTGCATTATACTGTGGGCACGGGTATTTTGTGTGCTAGACAGCTCGAGTTCGTAGACGCGAAACCATTCTAATGCAAGTTCATCCTTTATCTTTTCTGAGAAGTCGCGTAGTTGTTCATACTGAATATTGTTGTTTAGTAAATCTGGTTGACGATAACGGAACGCCAAGTAGCTGCGAATAAACCCAGTAAAATACTCTTTGGCAAATTCATAGGCACCAATCGGCTCGGGGCGATTCACATAGCGGGCAAATGAAATATAGATCGGCATCATGCGATTTTGCTCATAAAAAAGCCGATTAAAGAGTTTGTGTAATATGGCCGTCTTCCCTGTGCGCCGCAACCCGATCAGTGCTTCGCTCCCTTTTATACGATTGGGAAATCTGGTTGCCCACTTCCAGTAGCGATCCAGCTCCTCTTTGCGGTTGACAAACCACTCACTTGCGGACTCTTCTAGGGGGCCTTGTTGCTCATTCATCTATATCACTCTTTCATGTCTGCAAGTGGTCGATCTGTCCGCATCTCTATCATTAATTCATCCGATGATTTGTTAAGTTTCCGTTGCGCCTCTTTGCCTTTATTATACCATACTTCTCAAATGTGATTTCCCGCTCTATCAGCGATATCACTCGTGGTAAGCGGCTTGCTCTGAAGCTACTCCAATTAGTGCGCAGCAAAGAAGAGGGTCAGCTTCTGCTCCTTTGGAAACCTCGCTATCCCTCATACACCCAACGTTTGCGAAAAACCCAGTTAATCGCCGTGACAACAAAGGTGAGGAAAAAGAGTATCCAAGCCACGGCAGATGCATAGCCCATCTTAAAAAACTGGAATCCCTGCTGGTAGAGGAACATGGCGATGCTGATGGTCGAATCTTGAGGACCACCTTCGGTCAGGATATACATCTGCTCGAAGACAGCTAGGCTTGACATGATCGCCGTGACGAGAACAAAGAAGAGCGTGGCCGAGATGAGCGGCACGGTGATGCGAATGAACAACTGCCAGCGGTTGGCACCATCGATGGTGGCTGCTTCGAAGAGCTCGCGCGGGACGCCTTGTAGCCCTGCCAGGATGATCACGGCGTAGTAGCCCATCCAACGCCAGATAGAGAGCATGACAATGGCAAGCATAGCCCATTTGGCGTCTCCCAGCCAGGCCTGCGCCGGAATGCCAATCAGCCCTAGAAAGTAGTTCAGAATCCCAAAGCGAAAGTGATAGATCCAGGACCAGACAAAGGCAACCGAGACAAAGTCGGTCACAATGGGCAAAAAGCAGAGCAGGCGCACCAGCGATGTCCCAGCGGCTTTGCGGTTGAAGAGCAGCGCCATGCCCAGCGCGATGGCCATCACAATGGGGGTGAACTCTAGCGTATAGACGAGAGTGTTCCGTAAGGAGATCAGGAAGATGTCGTCCTGCACCAACTTGATATAGTTGTCCAACCCGATCCAGCGTGGGCGGCTGATGCCGGTCCAGTTGGTGAACCCCATGACGATGGAGAAGATGGCTGGTCCCAGAGTGAGCAACAGAAATGCCAGCACATTGGGAGTCAGGAAGGCGAGCGCGGCCAGGGCCTCACGTCGGCTGTTGGTCATCTTGGAACGTGGCTTGGGAGAAGAAGCTAGTACTTGTGCCATAAATTTCTCAATTTCACCCTTTTAGCCCTGTCAGCGCAATCCCTTCGATGTAGTAGCGCTGCAACATTAAGAAAACCACAATAATGGGCACAATCGCCAACACCGAACCCGCCATCAATTGGGGAATATTGGTATGTCCTTGTTCAAGCTGGATAGCAGCCAATCCAATGGGCACGGTGCGCAGTTCGCGAGTGCGAATGACTATGAGCGGCCACAGAAAATTTCCCCAACTGCCGATGAAGACAAAGATCGCCGCAGTCGCCAAGGCCGGCTTGGAGAGCGGTAAGATGATAGTTGCGTAGGAGCGAAAATATCCTGCCCCATCCATGCACGCCGCATCCTCCAGTTCCATGGGGATGGAAAGAAAAAACTGGCGCAGCAGAAAAGTGATGAAAACACTGAAGAGACCAGGCACGATCAATCCCATATAGTTATCCACCCACCCAAAAGCGCTGATCAGCACATACATCGGCACAATCGTTACCTGACTGGGGATCATCATCGTGGCCAAATAGAGTAGGAAGAGCTTGTCCCGTCCCGGAAAGCGTAGACGGGCAAAGGCATAAGCGCCCATAGATGCGGTTAACAACTGGCCCAAGATGGCGACAATGGCAATGAACAGGCTATTGAAGATGTAGCGCGCAAACGGCTGCACCGTCAGCACGCCAACATAGTTATCCAGAATAAAGTAATTGGGAATCCAGATTGGCGGGAACTTGGGCGCATCGGTCTCCAGCAAAAACGAGGTGCGAATCATCCAAAAAAAGGGAAAACTGACCAGCATAGCCAGAAGAAGAAGCAAAAGAGAGGTCACGCGGCCAGAGACGCGCGACCTTTCCGTTAATATTGTTGTGACAGCTGAACTGGAGTCTGTAGTAGATGCTGTGGTTGCCATAGCACTCGATATTGCGTAATCATGAATCCAGAAGTCAGTCGCAGCACAACCAGGGACTCGACCGGTTCACGCAATACGCAACACGCAATACGTATGATACACGCATAATCTGTTTCTGGGAACAACTCGATCTGTTCCCCGCACTTAAATATCCAACGTTACCGTCTTCCACTTTTCTTCCAGCGCAGCGTTGGTCTCTTCGGCAATGGTGGCAATGGCCTCGGCAATGTCACCTTCCCCCGTCTCATAGATGGCACCATAATGGCGGCTGAAAGAATCACCATATTCCGGACTGGCCAGAGTGGCGCGATCGTTAAAGGCCCACCCAAGCTGCTCGATGAAGGCGCTGGGATGTTCGGCTTTCCCACCTGCTTCCAGATAGGCAGGAGTTGCACTCCAGCGAGCGGGAATGCCGCGACCCGGACGACCCACCATATCGGCCAGGGTTTCCGAACTGGTGTAGCTTTTTAGGAAGGCCCAGGCGATATCTGGATTGGCTGTGCTTGCCGCTGCGCAGAACCCTGATCCACCCGTCACAGTGACCTTATTTTTGCCGATGGGTAGATAGCCAATGTCGAAGTCGAACTCAACCTCCGCGTTTTTGGACTGGAGCGACCATTGCCCTTGAAACTCCATCGCGGCCAGACCGGACGCAAAATAGTCAATGCCGCCACCAGCCAGTTCGGCCGCAGTTGGTGCGACTTTGTGGACGTGGACCAGATCGACCAGGAACTGCAAGCCTTCGGCCGCTTCGGGTGAATTGATCAAGCATTCACGGCCATCGTCGTCGAAATTACGACCACCCGCGCTGTAAATGAAAGCGGAGTTGAGATACTGGCTGCCATTGGTCAAAACACCCCACTGCTCACCATCCGGTTTGGTCAAGGCCTTCGCCACCTCAACAAACTCGTCCAGCGTCCACTGGTCGCCACCCTCGCCGGGTGGATAGTCGAGCCCAGCCTCATCGAACAACCCCTTATTGTAGTAGATGCCCCAGGTGGATTGATCATAGGCAAATCCCCACCAATGACCCCAGATGTTGAATCCCCGTGAAACGCCTTCGGCAAAGTCATCTACATTGACGTCTGGTTCGCGCTCGATAAACGGGTTCAAATCCAGAACCAGCTCCACCGATGCGGGTGGCGGGACGTGTTCATCGCTCGCCATGAAGATATCGGGCAGGTTGCCCGCTGCTGCACCAGCCATAATGGTGCTGACAGTATCGCCCCAACTGGCGAACTCCAACTTCATCTCGACTTCGGGATGCTCCTCGGCAAACCGATCCAGCCCGATCTGCCAGGTGTGCATATCGCTTTCATTGAACCAATTCTGGAAGCGTAGCGTAATCTGCTCGGCTGTCTCACCGCCGCCCGACGTGGCTGGTGCAGCCACCGGCGTACAGGCAGCCAGAAGCGCCCCACCGAGCGTCACTCCTGAAAGATGTAAGAAACTTCGTCGACTGACTTTACGACTCTGCAATAGATCCGTTCGTTGCTCGCTCATGACATTCTCCTTTGGATGGATATAACAACAATGTACAGATAGATTGTTTCGAGATTTTGTGGTTCTGCCAGATTCTGTGGTTGAGCATCTCCGCGCTTACTATAGCGGATGGAGATAGAAACGGATTCTGTCTTGTCAGTAAAATGGACGCTCATGAGCAAGAATTCTCATTAACGAAGCAAAAAATCTGTTCCTATCCAAATCCGCTGTCCTATTTAGCAAGAACCAAAGAAAGGTCAGAACTTGCAGAATTTCCAAGGAATGAGAGAATTAGACTGGGAGAAAAACGATATGTGAGAAGTATAGCACTCACTGCAAAATCATGTCAACGCATCAACAAACCACGACTCTGTGCGGTGACGGATGGTTAAAATGACTCTCCTGCAAAAAGTCCATTTTCACCATGAAGGCATTGAAGGGATTGAAGATTCTCTGATCAAACCGTCAATGCCTTCAGTATCTTCATGGTGGTTTTACCCTCTTTGTAGTGGGCTCAATTTTGAACATTTATGAACCGGACGATAATCGAATGACTTGATCTCCAAAGCGGTTCTCTGGTCCCAGCAGATAAAAAACCACCCGACCATCTTTTGTCTCAATATCTTGCCGTTTGATGCCGTCGATTTCGACTTGAACTGTACTCTCTGGCGCATACCCCTGCACCACCAGCCCTTGATAACGAATCACTTTGACATGAATGATCAACTCGTTAGCCTCAGGTGAAAATTGAACGTCAATCAAGCGTAGACTCTTGCTATTGGCTTGAGCTACAAAAGGATGCAACGCTGCGCCAAGTTCAAACTGAACGGTCTGAGACTGCTCTGGTTCAATAGGCGGTAATGTGAAGTAGCGATTCTGTACAATATGAGCGAGATAGTTTTCACCGCAGCGTACGGATGTATAACCAGCAGTATCGACCATACTCTCTTCGGACATCGCACCAGCGCCCAGGGCATCGGGGCCGGATGTTTCCGGTGCGCCGATCTTGGCCGAGGTTTCCACCATAAATTGGATATCCTCCACATCCTGCATCCGTTCGTAGATCGACTTCTGCGTGGCCTGCCACAGATTCAGTCGCTCGGCGCGGCGGATGGCGTAACACATCCAGTCAAACGTACCGCGGCCATTGTTGTAGTCAGGGTCAACCGTAAAAAGGGGATGATACTGAAACTGATAGACACCGTCGGGCAAGGCCGTTGACGGGTCGTTGTCTTTGCTGTTGTAGCGTTCGTAGATCTCATCGACCAATTCTGGTCCAGTGTCATACTCGTGCGTCATATCCCAACCCCGCAGTTGGCGGCACTCCTCCGTCGTGGCAACCACCCCGCGGAAGGGAAACCAGAAGCCTGGACCCGCAATGGTTGGAGAGGTCTTGGTCACCCAAGTGACGTTATTTCCGCCCGCGATCAGGCCGGGGGTGCGCGCCCCATATTCGATCATCAGATGGAAATGGAAGGTGCCCAATCCCAGGAAATGGGGTACCGTCTGGTAGAGATAATCCATGGCGTCGATCATCTCTGGGTAGACGCTATAGCCACCATGCCGGCCGCCCGTATAGAGATGGATGCCCAGATTCTTCTCGGACTCAATGACGTGATGAGCCAGATTCGACCCCATCATCCATTTGGGTGGCGACTCTTGGATCGCATCATTGTGCAGCCCCGCTTCGATAAATTCGTATTTGGCGATCTCCTGCACCCAACCCTGATCTCGCTCGACAGTAGTGGCTTCAGGCGAGAAATGTTCGTCCAGCAGCGTCCAGGTGGCCGGAATCAAATGCTTGCCCTGATAGTTAAGCATGGTATAGTCGGAGGAGGCATCGGGGTCGTGGCGGATGTTCATGGCACCGTCGTAGGAGCCAAAGGTACGCAGGCGAGTCTGCCAAAAACGATCCTGGGCACAATCCCAGAGCACGCCGCGTAGCTGATAGAGCAGCGTCTCGGCCCAGCAGACTGGATTGAACCAGCGACGCACATCTTCGCTATTGAGGTGAGCCTGCCAGACACCGCCCAAATATTCGAAGAGAGCGTTGACAATGAAGAGCGTCTTCTCGGTCTTGACGATACCTGCGCCAAGCGAATTGACTGTGGTCGTATCGGGTGCAGTCAGGTCGCCAGTGATCTCCAATTGTTCAGCCAAAACTGTGCTGTTCTCGGTGGGTGTCACGCGGCAGGTCGTGAAGCCTTTGAAGCTAGAGATGTACCAATCTTCCCATTTGTTGCGGTCGCCAAATGGACTCTCTTCACGCCATTGCCAGGCCGTGTAGCCGTCGGGCTGTACGAGTTCCAGGCTCTCCAACCCCAGGAGTTGAACCGACAGATTCGTGGGACCAGTCACGCAGAGGAACTTGCCGTCTTGGCTTAGCCAGGATTCAATGGCAGCGATATCTGCATCGGTCACTTGACTGGCGCTGGGTAGAAAGAGAAGATCCACGTGCTGGAGGCGCTCTGCCAACTCGCCATCACCGGCAAAATCATACTTGAGATTGAAACGATTGAGTGCAGCCGAGACAGTGCTGGGTGCCAGATAAGCATGTTGACCCTTGAGCCACGTCTTGGCATTGCCCCAGGCGTCGGTGAAGGTATAGGTTGCGCCCATACGGACGGCTTCGGTTGCGTTTTTCTGACGCGTCTGTTCGCTCCAAAGGATGGCGATGTTGGCGGGAACAGTGGGTAGGGTTGGACTTTGGTTGATCACATTTTGTTCCTTTTATGTCTTGCGCTATATGAAAACCAGCGTAAATCGTGATTTCATGGTCGACTACTGACACTATACCATTGAGTATTGAATCTGACCAGTGATAGTCAGATTCATCAAATTTGTGTACAATAAGTGCTTATCCGAAAAGTTCTGTGACGATGCGTTCTCGCTCGAGAAGCTGGTCGGACTCACAACCACTTTTCGGATAGGTTTTAAGACGATTCGAAGTTGGTCTGTATGGTAAGGAGACAAGGATATGGGCGACCAGGGATGGTCTTATGACGGTCCGTTGGAAGAACCGGCTGGGGAATGGTTTGTTAACCGCAAACGAGATTTGGATCTATTGTGGAAATGGGCGAGCGGTATTCCCCATCCGGGACGCAATAGCTATGCATTGGTTGGGCTACGTCGCACGGGCAAGACAGCGATTTTACATAAGATCTTCAATCGGCTCTACAATGAACAGGATCGGATACTGCCTGTATATATTTCGTTTGTGCAGTATTTGAATCGTCCTGAGCCCATTGAAGCCTACGAATTTGCCCAAGAATACTTTGCTGGGTATATGCGTAGCTATCTGGCCTTTCGCTATCGGCGACCAGATTTTCATCATAATAAAGCCAAGCTTGATCTATTAAGAGAGTTTGCCAACGAGGTTGCAGATCAATTGGCGTTAGAGTTATTTAAAAGTTACGATTTAGAACCAGTGAACCAACGGACTGCCGCCCATAGTCAAATGCAGTGGGTCATCAACTTTCCGAAGGGCATTGCATGGACTCATGACATGCCGACAGCTATGATTGTAGATGAATTCCAGGTATTAACGCGGGTTTATAATCCTGACAATGGAATGATGCGCAATCTAACCGACTCTTTCCAACACGCATCCGAGACGCGCCACGCGCCCATGCTTGTTTCTGGTTCATCCGTCTCGATGCTGGTAGGCGACGCCTTGGGGGGTATGCTTTCTGGGCGCTTTAAGTTGCGACGCTTGCGTCCGCTCGCAAAAGAACATGCCATTGATATGGTCTTTCGCGTCGGTCAAGTGAATGGGATTGAGATCACGGGCGAATTGGCGCTGGCTATCTGGGAATGGACGCAAGGCTACCCTTATTCTATCGAAGCAATTTTGAATAGTGACTGCCCGGCAATTGAGTCTCTCCCAGATGTTGACAGATTAGACGAGATCGTCTTGTTTGAGCTGACCGAGAGCGAAGGGGCGTTATGGATCCACTATGAAAGTGAATATGGCAAGTATGTACACGAACTGAATGGCGACGATGTGACGCGCAAGATCTTGCTCTGGATTGTCAACTATCCCGATGATCATATCCACCCCAAGCGCATCATCGAGGCATTTGACTTGGATATGCTTCAAGTGCGCGAATCGCTGGATAAGCTCTATCAAATCGATATCCTGGACAAGGCCACGATTTCTACATTTTTTGGGCCGTCGGATCCGCTGCTGCGAGAATATCTCAAATATGCCCACTACGTAGATGTGGATGATCTGCCTCGTGCGGACGCGGCTGCGGTGCTGAGCCGCGAATTGAATCGCAAACAGGGCCAAATTAACCGCCAGACGGGTCACTTCACGGAAATCATTGTGGCAGGCGTTATGAATAACTACGACAACCGCACGGTCGATGGCGTTCTCTATTTTGGCCATGCACAACCAGTCACGCTGCCACGCATGGAAACCATCGAACGACGGGAAGGTGTGATCAAAGAAGGCGTCCCGCATGAAATCGACGTGATTGGGGAATACAGGCTCTACAACAAACAAGAGGGCAACGCCGCTTTGGGCGCCTGGCTCGTTTCCGTTCGCTATCGACAAGAGCGGATGGGTGAAAAAGAGATTGATGCTTTCATCCAACAGACGGCTGCCGTGCAAGCCGAGAAGGGCTATGATGAGATCACCCGCTGGTATTTCAGCAAGTCAGGGTTCACCCAATCAGCTACGACGCGGCTGCAGGATGAGGGCATCTATTTTAGTGATCTGGAACGATACAATGCGTTGGCCAGGCTCTTTGGTTTTTTGCCCTTGTCGATGTAGACTCAGTTGATTCAAATACTCGCGGAGGAGGCGCTCTCTATTACACGCAGTAGACATAATCCTGCACTTCTCAGTCAAAACAGACTCGAGCGTGCCAAATGGTCCGAGATTCTCTACTGCGTCTTTTTTCGCCATTTGAACGCTCTACCTCTGAGAAATCCTACTGCGTGTAATCTCTAACGCCGGTTTTTCGAGTATAGCCGCATGAGAGAATGCTCTCTCCGCGGGCATAAGGTACAGTTTGGATCGACCGAGACTCGTTTTTCCAAGATGGTTGGTGGCAATCGATTTCGTCAAAGCATTCTCTGAGCATTGCTTTCTGAAAAGTGCCGTTAAGCCCATCTAGGTCGGTTAACTGTGACCACACGAAATCGACTTTCGCTGCTTCTAACGGATTCTGTAATTAGGGATTGCTGGACTTACTTCAGCGGATTAAGATAGGATCTGATTGTATTTTCGTTGACAAAAGCGGATGCTAATTAGGCAAAATTTCGTGCATGCAGCAAAAAAATCCGTTCCTATCCAAATCCGCTGTAATATTTGGCAACAACTACAAAAAACATCAAAATTAAGCTTTACGAGAGCGCTTCGACTTTTGGAACTCGTCGAGGTCTGTTTCGCCTGAGAAGAGGAACTTGAAGAATGATTTGCCTTGGAAGCGGCAGGTTTGATAAACGCCCAATGATATCATGTATCTCCAACAAGGCGCGTGTTCTTGATGGGCTTTGGCCCACGAAATTTATCAATATCCTTCTGTTGGGACAAGAGAAATTTCAAAAACGATTTATTTTGGAATCGACATGTCTGCATAAGACCTAATAGAAGAAGATACTCATGAATAAGGCCCTCGCCAAATGAGCCAGATATCTTTCTTTGTACGGCCAAATGCCGTAAGGCTCTTTCCGCAGCATTATTGTGCCAGGAAACACCATCATGCTCAAGAAATGTGAACAGACTTTCCTGATACTTGATAAAGCGGTTCTGGTATTTTTGAGTCAATTCAGATCTATAGTGTCTATGAATAACCGCTGTTTTATAAAACTGTCTAACCTGCTTGTTGAATTTGTTCAGATTACGCTTTTTGAGACCGTACTTCTGCACGGCCTGCATGATGGGTATGATCAAACCTTTGACCTGTAGAACAAATAGCTCAAATTCAGCGTCAAACGGCGTATCCCAAAGATCATCATTGAGATCTCGGATAAGATGGACCCAACATTTCTGTTGTTCGCACTTTACACTATCGTAGCCCGTATAGAAATCTGAAATAAGAATTCCTTTATAGTCAGATAAAACGTCATGTACAATGTCAGCTTCTCTCGTTTCTGTCAATCTAAAGTGGACACGCCGACCATCTGTAAACACCCATACCCACTGCTCACTACCTTGAATGCTAATTTTTGTTTCATCAACATGGACAAAAGGGCTTGTCAGAATCAGTTCTAACAGAGTTTGATTTGTAATAGAGTAATATTGAGCGATGCGTCGAATAGTTTTTACAATCGTACCTTGTCTAAGCCGCTCTCCAAATTGATCTTCTACCATTTGTGTGATAATTCTGTATGGCAAACGTAAATACAATCTCTGATATACAAGCCAACATTGAAAACTATGTCCAAATACTTGCTGGGCTAGGTCCTCGATGCTTGGTGGACGGTAAAGTCTGCTACATTTGGAACAGTACCCCTTCGGACCTACATATCTGATAACCGTTCTTCGGACCCCATTCTTCATAAATACAAGGTCGATAATGGTATGCTCTGCCAATTGTTCAGATGGTTGCAGGGCGATATTATGCTTTGGGCATTTTCCACGCTGTCGTACCTCTACTATTCTGTTTGGTTTTGGTACTATCCGAACATATCTCTGATTTGCCATTCGGTTTTCCACTTTCGTTTCCGCAACATTTTCTCCTTTAGTCGTTTCTTCAAAGCTAATCTTTCGTTCATCATAGTTAAAGTTCGCAAATTTTAGAATAGATTCCAATTGGTTGTGCAGTTGGGCATTAGTTTCACTAGAGGGCTCCTTCTGCCGTTTTGAAAAATCAGCCTCAGAGAGTATATCTGTTGCGATCTCTATTTTGGTCAATTCTTCAATCAACAGCTTTAGAACTTGGCAATCTTCTTGATTATATTTCACCAATATATTCCGGTACCGAGGCTCCCGATTCTCCTCCCAATAATATCGCCATATCAAACTCTGCAACCCCGACGCATCCGGCTCCGACCACTTCGCCCCAATAAACCCCCCAATCTCTTTCAACCGATTCGAGTAGACAGGAAAATAGACTTTGCCATAAATAAGGCCATTGACGTTGACCAGCCGCTTGAGCAACTGTTCTTCATCCGTATCGTAGCGCTTCGCCAGCTTCTTGATTGCCTTGGCCTCATAGTTGCCATAATGATAGATCGGGGCGTCTGGATACTCGTTGGCTTTATCCACAAACTGCTGCCAGATCCGTGCCTCATCTGCCAGCATGTCGGCCCAAAACGAGTGGTGCGTGCTTGACTCACCCTCACAGACCAGCAGGCCAATCAAGTAGTAGACATTCTGGTCGGGGATGCCTTCGATATCGAGGAAGAGTTCAACAGGCTGCCTGGTGAGTTCGGGCAACTCTTGTATGTAGATCTTGCCTTCGCGAATGGCCAGCGCCTGCAGTTCCAGCTTGTGGGTCACGGGCGGTGGGTTTTTGGCACGCTTCTTGCGCTTGCGAGGCTTAAAAGTATAAGAGAGCTGCGTAACGGTAAAGATGCCCTTGCGCTCAAATTTGCGCACGATCTTGGGCGTCACCTTGTCCAGCAGACTGAGGTTGTTCTCCTGCTCGGCTTTGGCTCGGCAGGCGTCGCGAAACGGGCAGAGTGGACAATGTTTGTTCAGAATTACGGGGGGTTCTTCCGGTGCATCTTCAGCCAGCCATTCTTGTAGGGGTTCCAATACATGGAGCAGCGTTTGGGCCCTCTCTTCCAGTTTGACTTTGTGTGATTTTCTCGCGCCGTCAACGATATAGCCTGTAACGGGAGATTTGTCCTGAAGCTGATCCAATACGTGGGCCGTGAAGAAGAGGGCCAACTTCTGCTCTTTGCTCACTTTATGCGTGCCCACAAAGACGGTCGGTTCATAGCTGTAGTGGCCCAACGCGGAGTGGCTCCCCACCTTTGTTAGCAGACCACACTCGGCCTCGAACAGGTCGGTCTTGAGCGTGGCATTGGTGAGAAACCGATGTTTACTCTCCAACCCATGCATCTCGTAGGCGATTACGTCGGGCTTTTCTTGCGCCAGCTTATCCAGATAGTGCGTCTGATTCGCACTTTTTTTGGCGTCGAGAATCTGGACATATTCATGGGGTGGCCCCGATTCGGCACTGGATAGGAGGAGAAAAGCTTTGCGTGGACATTGGGTGTATGAAACTGCGATGTTGGTGGTGATGGTTTGTTTCATGATGGGTTTGGGTTAAAATTCACGATCATTTTCTACTGACAGTTCTCAACCAGGTAAACTAACCCAACCATAACCGAATTTGAGCATATAGTGTGTCGCTTTATCAATATATTCAGGTGTTCCCGGATCAAAATCGAAGGCATCAGCCAAGCGATCCCATATGTTGAACAGGAAACAAACGTAAATGGCTTCCTCAATGGCTTGATCGGTTACACCAGCATTACGCATTTTTTCGATGTCAGTGAAGTCAACCTGGCCATTTGGTACCGCTAATTTCTCCAAAAAAGCCAGAGTCGTTCGAAGTTTCTCATCAATAGGCGCAGTACGCCAATCCTCCAACACAGCTTGAACTGTGGGCTCCTCAAGTGCTTTTGCTGCGACCGCAGCGTGACCGATTGTTCAGTAATTACATTCATTTTGCTTAGATACAAAAGCTCCCATCAACTCTACTTCACCAACCTCCCAGCTAGTCTGATGGCGCATAATGCCTTGAAAACAGGCGGCAAATTGTTTGCCAAATAGCTTACGACGGTACGAACAGACAATGTAAGGCTCTGGAATGCGTTCATTCAGTAACCTTAATAATGACCCTTGTAACTTTTGTAACGGCCGTAGCTTGTTACCTTTGTCCGTAGTAATCTGTAGACGCATCACTCACCTCCATACAACAATGCCAATCCACGCTCTAATCGCGAACGAGCTGCCCCCATGGCAGCAGCGATTGTTACCTCGAATATCTCATCTTCTGAATACCCATTTTCTTTTAGGTGTGTCACATCTTCATTGGTTACCCTATATGCATATAGGGCGACTTTGTTCACATAAGTTTGCCAATGTTTGGGTACCGGTTCTGCATTTTCTTGTCCGTCATCAACGAGAGCAGCAGCTCGTGCCATTACCGCTTGACGTAAAGCTGGTGTCGTCGCGCCTGATGTTGTTAAAAATTTCTGAATCATCAATTTTACTTTACTTTCTGGTAAAGGCTTGAGTGACAAAGGGCAAACCGAAAGGGGCGGAAAAAAGAATCCACCCTGAAAAAACGGGATAAAATGTAAAAATAGTGCTCGGCTAGTTTAAGCAGCGGCATTGAGGCGGCGATGAGCGAGAACGCCTTTAGGGAAATGGTGTGAAACCGAGGCCTTTTTCCGAAAGTCAGGGTCGAGTTGGTCAGGAGTTGGAAAAAGAGCACTCGAGAGAACACGGCGCAGCCTGCCGGGAGTGGATTGAGGCTCTCGATCCCAGTAGCCAGTCGGTATGGGAGGAAGAGAAGCGGCTAAATGGGAAAGAAGATTGCCAGCCAGCAGCCCCAGTTCAGGTAAGCGGAAACAAGCCTCATCGGCATGAACAAATTGACGATGTAAGCCAATCATCTGCTTGGAAGCCAAGGGGGGATGTTCAACAGGCCAGCGTTCCAGGTAGACAAGATAAATGGTTTCAGGCTGCAAAGTCATAACGGTCGCCAAAACCAAAGGTGTGTTGTAGGCCGGATCCTGAATGACGTAAATCGAGTAGGTACGGTTGGCTGTATCCACCTTGGTTGTTCTGGGGACGAGATTGTGCCATGCTTGATAGCAAATCAGGCGACCACTATAGAGAAAGCGACCAGACGAGTCCGGAGTTGTAGCCTCGAGTCGCTTTCCCTTATAGCTGCGAGAGAGCGGACGCACAATATCACCATATTCAGGTGGTCTGCCTTTTTTCTTTGCGTTTGGGGAACTCATTGCGGCGCACTGTGCAGTTAATGGCTTCCCGCAGGACAAATCGGTCTATGCCGCTTTCTAGCATTTCTCTGATTGTAAACCCGGCATCGACCACCGCCACTTCGTCTGACTCCAGTGATTTCTTCGTCTCTTTCAGCAGCTTTTTCCGAAACTCACTTTCCTTTGTTCCAACCGTGCATCTCATGATTGCCTTGAGCAGTGGCACTCGCTTCCCGCCTATCTCCCCCGAGCTTATCATCACTCCAAAGATGAGCGCGGGCAATGCCCCGACGAGCCGTTGAGTTATAGAGTCGGTTCACTTTCCCTTGCAGCTTCGGTCGCCAGAACCCTGTGATATCTATGCTTTTCACTCGGTACCCTTCTAACTTTTTTGCCTCCCATTCCCCTTTCCACTCCACTTCTTCTTGCCACGACCCCAGCAGACTTGTGATATCCCATGATCCATATCGAAAGCTCCACCAGCTTCGCCGGAGCTCCTCATCTTCAAACCCGCTTTCTTTCAATGCGCTATGGATTGCTCCTCGACTTTTCAGAAACGACCCATTCAGCATTGCCCACATCAGACGCATTACATTTACGTTTGTTCCCATCGGCGTTACTTGCAATACATTCATCAGTACTGCTATAGTTATTTCTGGCGCGGTTAGCATTCCTTCCTCCTTTTTGGGTTCTCTACCTTTAGGATGAACTGCTAACCGCTTTTTGTCACATTTCTCATCTCTTTTCTTTTACCAGAAAGTAAAGATTTTACATCGTCTCTATAATTCTCTTCCATATCGTTTTCTCCCATATCATTTTCTCCCTACTGAAGCTATTCTCAGAAGTCCACAGTCATGTAGTCTGGAGTCAATTCTCTTAATTCCAGCTTCGTTGCGGCCTACTGATTCTCTTTGGGCCTATCTTGGATGTCGATAAACATGGTCACGTAAACACATTGTATTCGATAAAATACGCAGAAACAAGCGGCTATTTCTTACGCATAAAAAACAATTTTACAATATTATTTTGCCAAGACATTTGGCTGCAATCTATTATATCAAACTATCCTCGTAGCACCGCTTTCTGAAAAATGCTTCACGATCCATTTGGGCGGGTAACTGTGGTTCATGAAATCGATTTACGAGAGCGCTTCGACTTTTGGAACTCGTCGAGGTCTGTTTCGCCAGAGAAGAGGAACTTGAAGAAAGATTTGTTTTGGAAGCGGCAGGTTTGACGGATACCGAGTAGCAATAAATAATCACGAGCACCTAACTCAAAAAAAGTGCCTGATATTTTTTGTTGGATAACAAAATGTCTAATACCTGTTTCGGCTGTATTATTGTGCCAAGGTATCCCATCGCATTTAAGAAAAGTGAATAAACTATCACGATGCCGTAGAAAGCGATTTTGATATTTAACGGGTAATTCGGATCTATAACTTCTATCAGTAATCGTCCTTTTATAAAACTCATCAACTGGCTTTTGGAATTTATTTAGGTTTCGACGTTTTAGGCCATGCTTTTGCACAGCTTCCATTATCGGGATGATTAGATTTCTTACTTCTATAACGAATTTTTCGAATTCAGCGTCAAAGGGAGCCGACCAAAGATCATCATTAATTTCTCGGATTAGATGAACCCAACATTTTTGCTGCCGGTACTGTACGGAATCATAACCAGGATAAAAATCTGAAATCAGAATGCCATTATATTCACCCAAAAGATCATACACAATCGTCGGCTCTCTGGTTGCTGTCAATTTAAATACCACATATTTTCCATCTGTGAATACCCACACATACTGATTAACACCCCGAATACTGATTGGTGTCTCATCAACATGAATAAAGGGACTTTTCAACAATTGCCGAGTTATGATTTCCTCAGTCTCTGCATAATAGTGACGCAAGCTCCTTGTGAGGACTCGAATAGCGGTCGCACCTACTTCCTCATTAAACTGTTCCTCTATCGCTTCAGAAATCCGCTCATATGGAATACACAAAGCTATTCGATGGTAGACAATCCAAGCTTTGACCCCATGTCCATACAATTGCGCAGGTTTATATTTACTGATGCCTAGCGGAATATGCCAACTCTCACATCTAGAGCAACGTGTTTTGATTCCCACATACTCAGTAACAGTCTTTCTGATTCCGTTTTTTGTCAAAATGAGGTCAACAATTAACCTCTTACATATCCTTTTTTCCGGTAGGAGTGGTGCAGTTTTACATCTAGGGCAAAATTCACTTTGCGGCACTTGGATTACTTTTGTAGGGCGTGGCCTTTGTTTATGTCTTTGGCGAACTTTCTGTTGGACCTTATGTTCCTGGTTCTGTCTAAAGCGGATTTTCTTTTTATCGTAATTGGAATGAGCAAATTTGAGTATTTCGTCAAATTGGCTATGAACAACCTCACCAACTTCCGTAGCACGCCAATTGGGCTGAATGGAAAGGTCGACCTCAGACAGTATTTCTGCGGAGAATGTCATCTTCGATAACTCATCGACCAACAACTTCAGTGCCAAGCAATCCTCGTGATTGTAGGTTAGAAGTAAGTCCTTGGATTCAATATTACGGATTCTCTCCCACTGATGCCACCAGACTAACGATTGTAGACCAGAGGCATCAAGTGCCGACCACGCCGCTCCAATAAACTCCCCAATCTCCTTCAACCGATTCGAGTAGACGGGAAAGTAGACCTTGCCATAAATATAGCCATTGACGTTGACCAGCCTCTTGAGTAACTGTTCTTCATCCGTCTCGTAACGCTTCGCCAGCTTCTTAATTGCCTTGGCCTCATAGTTGCCATAGTGATAGAGCGGAGCGTCTGAATACTCGTTAGCTTTATCCACAAACTGCTGCCAGATCCGTGCCTCATCCGCCAGCGTATCGGCCCAAAACGAGTGATGTGTGCTTGACTCATCCTCGCAGACCAGCAGGCCAATTAGATAGTAAGCATTCTGGTCAGGGATGCCTTCGATATCCAGGAAAAGTTTCGTCGGGTGTTGGGTAATTTCGGGCAATTCCTGTAAATAGATCTTCTTTTCGCGAATAGCCAGCGCCTGCAACTCTAACTTATGGGTAACGGGTGGTGGATTCTTGGCATGCTTCTTGCGCTTGCGCGGCTTGAATGTGTAGGACAACTGGGTAACAGTAAAAATTCCCTTCCGCTCATACTTGCGGATGATTTTGCGCGTCACCCTGTCCAGTAGACTGAGATTGTTCTCCTGCTCGGCTTTGGCTCGACATGCCGCGCGAAACTGGCAGATTGGGCAGTGCTTGTTCAGAATTACGGGTGGTTCTTCTGGCGCATCCTCCGCCAGCCACTCCTGCAGAGGATCCAAAACATGGAGCAAACTCTGAGCACTCTCTTCCAACTTTACTTTGTGAGACTTGCCACTCACGTCGATGATATATCCAGTAGCGGGTGGTTTCGTTTGAAGCTCTTCTAATACGCGCGCTGTGAAGAAGAGGGTCAGCTTCTGTTCTTTGCTGACTTTGTGGGTACCAATAAAGATGGTTGGTTCATAGCTGTAATGGCCCAATGCTGAATGGCTCGCCACCCTAGTTAATAGACCGCACTCGGCCTTGAACATGCCGGTCATGAGCGAGGCATTGGTGAGAAACCGATGTTTGCTCTTCAAGTCGTTGGTCTGGTAGGCGACTACGTCGGGTTTCTCCTGGGCCAGCTTTTCCAGATATTGCGTCTGGCTTGCGTGCTTTTTCGACTCGAGAATCTGAACATATTCGTGGGGTGGTCCGCTTTTGACGCCGGAAAGAAGGAGAAAAGCTTTGCGCGGACATTGGGTATATGAAACGGCGATGTTGGTGGTGATGATGTTTTGTTTCATGATGGGTTTGGGTTGGAATAACGGCTACATGAGCAGAAAACGGCGATAGAAGCAGACCGAACTCCCATATCAGTTGAAACCAGTCCAGCTTGTTCGCAAATGGAAAGCAGGTAAACCCTTCAACTCAACCTGACAGGCTCACCAATACGCGCCGATTCTTGCGCGGCCAGCGTAAAGCGCAAGACGTCGCGCCCTTCCTCGCCCGTAAGGATCGGTGACGTGCCATTCAGGAAAGCATCAATCCCGTGACGAGTTGAGTTGATAAAGCTATACTCCCACCCCACCGGCATATCGGCGAAGGTTTGCGTCTCTCCATCTCGGTACAAAACCACGGGCGGGACATCCATCATTTTGCCATGTCCACGCGTGACCCAGATGACGCCTTTGGTGCCCGTGATCTCAACGCGATCATCCTGCGCGTAGTGTTGGGTCTCTAGCAGCAGTTCGGGTGAATGGACGACTTCCAATGAACCAACGCGATGGTTGGGGAATCTCCAGGACACAATCGCTGGCGCGTCGAGTACTTCGCTGGGTGCAATCTCGGTTTCACCAATCCAGGCATGAACTTCTTCGGCCATGCCCATGAAATGCCAGGCCAATGCAAACTTATGATGTCCATCATCAAAGACCAGCGGGCCGCCACCACACTCTGCTGGATTGAAGCGCCAGGCTTGAGCTGATGCTGGTATCTCCCACATGGTTGGGCTGATGCCTGAATTGCTCTTGATGCGTATGGAGAGCGGGTCGCCAATTTCGCCCTGCTCGATCAGGGCCTTGGCGCGCTGCACGGGTGGATAGAAGATGAAGTTTTCAAAGACTTTCAGGGTGACGCGGGCTTCATGTGCCGCGGCGACCATGGCATCAGTTTCTGCTACTGTGAATGCCATCGGTTTCTGGACAGAGGCATGTTTGCCAGCCGCTACAGCGTCAAGGGTGGCTTGATAATGCAGGTGATGGGGGAGCAGAATCTCGACGAGGTTGACGTCTGGCAAGGCCAACAGATCGTGATAATTGGAGAAGATGCGCTCTTGCGAGACGCCCCATTTCTGCCCACGTTCTTTGGCCAGTTCCGGATTGTTGTCGCAGACAGCGACGATTTCTGAGCGCTCATTGCCCAGATATTCCAACACGTGCAGATCCGAAATACGTCCGGTACCGATGATGCCAACATTGAGTTTATCCATGATTGTTTTGTCGACGTGCCGTAGTTTGGGATTCGGGGAAATACGCAATTGTAAGGTATTATACGCAACAATGAGAGAGCTTGATAATATGACATACGCTCAATTTCATCCATTTCACCCCAAACAACGAGAGTCGGTATCCCAAATTGCTTGTCCATTCGCTTTTTGTCTGCGGGGTCAAGTGACTGTTAGGCTGTTCCAAAAAAAGAATAATCCACAGATTGACAGGATGAACAGGATTAGTAGAGGGAAAATCTAGTCAATCCTGTCAATCTGTGGATCGTTTAAAATTTGGATTGGCCTTACGCGATTTGTGGTATACCATAGAACACAAGGAGGAGATAAAATGTCGTATACGAAACGTTTGGCGATTGGTCTGGTGCTTGTGCTAATTCTGGCGCTTGCGAATGCCTGCGTCCCTGCTCAACAAGCTGCCACAAGTGGTGACGATGTCCCGGCTGCTGCCCAAGAATCAGATGGTCCCGCGGGCGATTTTGTTGTTGAACATTACTTTGGTGGATTTGGCGGCGAATACATCGAGCAAATTGTTGACGACTTCATTGCAATGTATCCCAACGTCAACCGCGTGGAAAGCCCGGTCGATCACGAAGAGATGAAGACCCAGATTCTGGCACAGTTAGCTGGCGGCAACCCACCCGATGTCTTCTCATATTGGGCTGGCGCGCGTGTACAGTTCGTCGTGGATGGGGACCGGCTCCAACCGATTGATGATATCTGGGAAGCCAACAACATGGATGAGATGTTCCCGCCCGCGGTGGTTGAGAATGCAGCCACCTATGATGGCGAAAAATATCTTGTTCCCCTAACGCTCCACTGGGTAGGTTTCTTCTACAATAAGGCGCTCTTTGAGCAGGTTGGGGCGGAAGTCCCCCAAACATGGGATGAATTGGTTGCGGTTGCCGAAGCCTTTAAGGCCACAGACATTCCCGCTTTTGCTCTCGGCTCAATTGACCGCTGGCCGGGACAATTCTGGTTTGACATGATCCTGTTGCGCACAGCGGGCAATGAATACCGCACAAAGTTGATGAATGGCGAAGCATCCTATACCGATGACGAGGTTGTGCGTGCGTTTGGTCTCTGGAAGGAACTGGTCGATGCAGGATATTTCTATCCCGACGCAAATGCCTACAATTGGGACGATGCCGCCAACTTTGTCGGCAATGGTGAAGCGGGGATGACCCTGATGGGTACTTGGATCAGCGGCCACCTGAAAGATGGACTGGAAAAAGTTCCCGGGGAAGATTATGATTATTTCGCCTTTCCCATTATTGACGAGGATGTGCCACACGCCTCCCTTGGCCCCATTGACGGTTTTGTGGTTCCGCGCGACGCGGCAAATCCAGAGGCGGCCAAAGCGTTTGTGACCTATCTAACGGATCCAGACGTTCAGCTCAGTTTTGCCTTGGGTGCAGGAAATCTGGCTCCCAGCTTGCAGGCTGACACGAGTCAATATGATGTGGTCACGGCGGCCATTGCTGGCGAAATTGCCAATGACGCCGTCTTTGCCTTCAACTATGATCTGGCAACCCCTCCGCCAGTGGCCGAAGTCGGGTTAAACGCATTTTCTGAGTTCATGAACGATCCAG
Source organism: Chloroflexi bacterium TSY (assembly GCA_019217005.1). Next base: position 55,988 of record JAHBNG010000064.1, on the reverse strand, counting down.
ATGACTTCATGGCAATGCTGGAACGAGTTCAGGAAGACGCCTCCGCTGCCTTTGCCGAACTCGAGTAAGATTGCAAACTGTGCGTAGTGTTCTGAGAATTTAGCTGTAGTTCCGATTTCAAATCGGACAATTGTCCAAGTTGCCAGTCAAGATGCTTGGATCCGACTGGTTTACGATACTTGTCACATTGCAAATGTGACCTACAATTTGGCCGTCTCTACTCTCTCACAACATGGGGTACAGTGAAGCACTGTCATCCAAGATGTGAGAGAGTATGTGAGCTTCATGCCTAGGTCATTGTGTCCCGTAGGGACAATTGATTTAGAAGAAATTATCATTTTTGAGTCTAAGTGCTTATCCGAAAAGTTCTGTGACGGTGCATTCTTACTCGAGAAGCTAGCTGGACTCACAACCACTTTTCGGATAGGTTCTAAACTCAGGCGTCCCTACGGGACAAATGCTCAATTCTAATCTCTCATAATTTCCATGACAGTCCAGTAGTTGGCAGTGATTATTTGGTGACCGAACTTCCTGACAAACCGAGCAAGTTTTGTGGATAGTGGATGGTACAAAACTATCCACTATCCACGACGCGCCAGTTTAAGGCAATGCTTCGTTAGCCAGTTGCCGCCATCTGTCCTTTATCAGAGTTTTCAACCACCCTTATGCTCAGACGTCATTCTTGGATCGTACCAGCTACCTTCCTCGTTTTGCCAGTTTCCGTCTATCTGACCTTTGTGGTCGTACCAACCGTCTCTTCGCTCTACTATTCCTTTACAGATTGGTCTGGCTTTGGCGCGGATTATGACTTCATCGGTTTGGCGAACTTTGAGAAGGTGTTGAGCGATCGTCTCTTCCGAAACGCGATTGGAAACACAGCAATTTGGCTAGCGCTGGCCATGATCGTGCCCACCTGCGCTGGCTTGAGTTTCGCCCTGGCCTTGCAGGGAGCCTACCGCGTTAACACGCTCTATAAATCCTTCTTCTATCTCCCCATTTGTCTTTCACCCGTCATTGTTGGCATCATCTGGACCTGGATTTATGAACCGCAGCAGGGCATTGTCAATATTGTGTTAAACAGGATTGGCTTAGAGGCGTGGTCGATGGCGTGGCTCGCAAAACCAGAGAGTGCACTCTTGGCGATCTTTGTTGCTTGGGCGTGGCAACAGACCGGGTTGAACATGGTCATCTTTCTGGCTGGGTTGGCCTCGGTGCCGACTGTGTTGGTTGAAGCAGCACAGGTAGACGGGACCAATTACTGGCAAATGCTGCGCAAGGTCATTATCCCCATGCTGCGCCCAGCCACGGTGGTTGTCCTGGCATTGACGGCCATCAACGCGCTCAAGAGCTTTGATATCATCTGGGTCACGACCAAAGGCGGCCCCTTCAACCAGTCCGACACGCTGGCCGTCTTTATGTACAGCGAATCATTCCGCAAGTACAAAATGGGGTACGGCAGCGCGATCGCGGTGATTCTATTTACCATGACCCTGGTTGTGATTGTCCTCTATTTTCGGCAGACGGCTGCTGCGGATGAGATTTATGACTAACGAAGCTATGCCTCTAACCGACAAGTTGTAGACGGTTGGTTGACGGTGGATAGTTGATGGTGCGTGACTATCCACTATCAACAAAACTTGACTCATTTGAACAGATTTCGCTATATGAAGATCTTAGTGCCGTGACCCCAAAGACGCAACCAAACCCAGCAGCCAAACCAACTAAGTGGACGCAAGTGATAAAGCGTAGCCTGCTCTATCTGATTCTCACAATCCTGGCCATTCTCTTTATGGTGCCCATCTATGGTGTTGTTGTAACATCCTTTAAGTCGATATCTGATGTGGCTCAGGGTGGCTACTGGACTCTGCCCCCACAACCAAGTCTAGAGAACTTCCTGTCGGTCATGAATCCCGAAATCGGCAATCTGGGTCTCTATCTACGCAACTCAGTCCTGCTGACCATTCCCGCATCTGCGTTTTCGATTGCATTGGGTACACTGGCGGGTTATGCATTGGGCAAGTATTCGTTTCGTGGGGACATGGCGCTCTTTATCTTCATCGTAGCGGGCATGTTTCTGCCACCTCAAATTGCGCTCATTCCGATCTTCCGCTTAATGAATGATATTCATCTGTACGATACGCTCTGGTCAGTCATCATTGTTCACAGCGCTTTCGGGATTCCCATCTGTACGCTCGTCATGCGTAATTTCTTCCAGACCGTGCCCAATGCACTGCGTGAAGCAGCCTTGCTCGATGGTGCCAACGAATATCATATTTTCTGGCGCATTATGCTGCCACTCACTCTGCCCGCGCTTGCCGTCTTGGCGACCCTTCAGTTTACGTGGATTTGGAATGATTTTTTGTGGCCGTTTATCCTGACACAGCAGGCGAGCAGTCGCACGATCATGGTTGGTATTGTCAATTTGACTGGTCAATATAGCGTTGACTGGGGTGGACAGGCTGCTGCTTCTCTCATTGGCTCATTGCCCACCCTGTTGATTTTCATTTTCTTCCAACGTTATTTTATTCGCGGGCTAACGCTGGGGGCGGTAAAGGGGTAAAGTATGTAGCGAGTGACCGCTGCTTACTGCTGTATCGTCATCCTCGGATCCAACGCATCACGCAGCCCATCCCCCAAAAAGTTAATACATAACAGCGTCACAAACAGAAACAGCCCCGGGATCAACGCCAGCCAGGGTGCCGACTCCATATACTGTTGCGCGCCAATCAGCATCTGCCCCCACGTCGGCGTCGGTGGCTGTACACCCAATCCCAAATAGCTCAAACTTGACTCGGCGATAATGGCGAAACCGAGGGTCAACGTGGCATTGACGATGACGGGAGCCAGCGTACCGGGCAGCACATGACGTAGAACAATGCGACCAGTGCGTGCGCCAGTCATGCGGGCGGCTTCCACATATTCGCGCTGCTTAATCGAGAGGATGGTGCCGCGGACCAGGCGCGCCAGCCCCATCCAGTTAAAGGCGGATAGGATGAGAACGATGCTCAACACGGAGCCGCCGCCATAGCGGGACAGGATCAGCAACAACGGCAAGCTGGGGATGGACAGCATAATATCGGCAAAACGCATGAGCAGGCTGTCGATGAAGCCGCCAGAGTAGCCCGAGATGGCCCCCGCTGTAACACCGATGAGCACACTGATCAATGCAACGGCAAAGCCGACGAGCAGCGAGACCTGTCCACCAATCATCACGCGCAGCGCAATATCGCGCCCCAATTCGTCTGTGCCAAAGATGTGCTCGGCGGAGGGGGCGAGCAAGCGGTCGCGTAGGTTGGTCTTGGAGAAGGATTCGGATGAAGTAAGAGGACCGACCAACGAGAATAGGATAATCAGCCCAAAGACAGCGAGGGCAACCAGCGCAATGCGGTGACGTCGCAGCCGCAGCCAGACATCCTGCCAATAAGTGCGATGGGTGCGCTGATCCGCAACGTCCAATGAGACAGGCGACGGCGGGATTGTCTGCACGCTCACTCGTAGACCACCCTGGGATCGATGACCGCGTAGAGCAGGTCGGCGATTAAATTAAAGAGCGCCACCAGCAGTGCAAAGATCAGAAAGACGGCCATGGCCATGTTGAAGTCATTGTTGATGAGCGAGTCGTAGATCAGCCGCCCCATACCGGGCCACGAGAAGATGGTCTCGGTCAGCACTGCACCGCTGATTAGACCGGGGATGCTCAGAGCAATCAGCGTCACCATCGGGATCAGTGCATTTTTAAGCGCGTGGCGCGCGGCTACCCACTTTTCGGCCAGCCCTTTGGCCCGCGCCGTACGCACATAGTCCTCATTGATCACCTCCAACATGCCCGAGCGCATGTAGCGCATCCAGCTTGCCATGCTGAAAAGGCTGAGTACGATCACCGGCATGATCATATAGCGGATGACGGTCAGGAAGCCCACCTCATGTTCCAGCGAATAATGACCGCCCGGCGGCAGCCACCCCAATCGCAGCGAAAAGATCAGAATCAGAATCAGGGCAAACCAGAAGATGGGCATGGCAATCCCAAAAAAAGCCAGAAAAGAGAAAAGGTAATCTAGAATAGAGTATTGCCTGAGTGCCGTATAGATGCCCACGGGAATCGCCACCAGCAGACTGAGGATCAGGCTGGAGCCAGTCAGCAGGAGCGTGTTCCAAAGTCGGTCCGGCAGAATGGACGTAATGGGTCGATGGTAGATGCGCGAAAATCCCAGGTTGCCCTGTGCGATCTGCAGCAGCCAACGCCCATACTGTTCATAGATGGGTCGGTCAAAGCCATAGAGCTTTTTCATATGCGCGACCTGCTCCGGCGACATATCTGGATTGCCCGCCAAGAGCAGATCCAGTGGGTCACCTGGTGCCAGCTTGAGCATCCAAAAGACTGCTATAGTGATGATCAGCACCGTTGGGATCAGTTGGAGGAGGCGGCGCAGGATGTAGCGATTCATAGTAGAACGTAGAGCGTAGAGCGCAGAACGTGGAACGTAGAACAGTTTTCTTCCACCCTACGTTCCACGTTCTGCGCTCTACGTTCACTATTGCAAGTCCCACTCCTCCACGTTCCAGCCAACCATGGCTTGGTCCGCGGGCTGATAGCCTTGCAGGGCCGTGTTGACCGTTGCCACGCGCACGTGCCAGTAGATGGGTAGGACGGGCAGTTCCTCGGCCCAGATGGCCTGCTGTTCGCGCAGGAGTTCGTACCGTCTCTCCTGATCCAGTTCGGCGTCGATCAGGTCGATTAGCTCTTTGTTGCGTTCATTCTCGGCCCACGAGTTGCCCTCGGCATGGAGTTGATCCAGCGTGGCTGCCCCTTCGCCCGGATACCAGAAGCCCCGCGGTTCCACCTTGGCATTGAAGACCCACCGCCAGATGGCAATGCCCTCAAAGGTATCGTGACCGTATAGAACCTCCGAGAAGAGCAGGCGAGCCGACACCGGATTGACTTCGGTGGTGATGCCGATCTCCTGCCATTGGGCCTGCACCAATGCCGCAACCTGTTCACGGGTGCGGTCGCCAGCGATGGTCGTGATGGGAATCTCCAGCAGGTTCCCGTCGGCGTCCGCCAATGGACCGTCGCCACTGGGCGTGTATCCTGCGTCTGCCAACAGGGCAAGTGCCTGATCGGGATCATAGTTATACTGGGCCACATCGGGATTATACGCGGGATGCGCAGAATTGATCCACGAGTGGGCGGGTGGCTGCTATCCCTTAAAGAGGGCATCGTTGATTGCCTCGCGGTCGATCGCGGTCAGAATGGCCTGGCGCACGCGCTTGTCGTCCAGCGGCGGGCGATTGACTTGAATGGTTGCGTGTTCCAGCCAGAGGGCAGGGACAAAGACCGGGTCCACATCGGGAGCATCATTCATGGCCGCGGCCTGCTCCAGCGAGAGCCAACCGTCGGTCAGGTGGACCTGTCCGCTGGCGACGTTGACGGCCAGGCTGTTTAGGTCGGGGATGATGCGATACATCACCTCTTCAATGGTAGGCTGCGGTCCAACATTGAAATTATCGTTGCGCACCATGTGGATATGGCTGCCAGGCACCCATTCCTTGACCATGAAGGGGCCGTTGACCACGGGATTAATGGAAACTTCTTCCATGTTGCCAAAGGTCTCCCAGACGTTGCCGCCCGCGGCTTTGGCTTCTTCCCAGAGGGGACGATAGACGTGTTCGGGAATGACGTGGGTGCGCACCTCTTGGTCGGGGAAGAGGTTGATCTGGTTGTAGTGGAGAATGGCCGTGTAGTCATCGACCACCTCAACGCTCTCCACCGGGAAGCTCTCGGAGTGGTAGATATAGTCTCAGTAGATCCAAATTTGGCGTTTTTGGCGATTTTCAGTCGAGATTGCAGGGATTTTGGAGTCATTTATTCAGATTTCGGTTACAGAAAACAACCTATTTCATATCTGAAAATCGCCCAAATCTAACGCAAAAACTAGATATCGACCGGCAAATTTGTATTTATGTCAACTGTTTAGCCAGAATTCTCTCTCAAAACCTGAAATTTGGATCTACTGAGTCTGGGTCCGAAAGAATCTCAAAGGCAAAGGCCAGATCGTCCGCCGTGATCTCTTCGCCATCGGACCACTTCAGGCCCTCTTTGAACTTATAGGTCACCTCCATCGTCGCCGCCTCTTCATCAACAACCCAGGTGCCGTCAGCTTGGCTAGGCAGTGATTCGAGCAGGGCCGCATAGGGTTCGTTGTCCCCATTAAAGGCAATGGGTCTGCGCCACATAAAGGACATGGCGTCAGAGCCAGTTCTGGTGGACCCCCACATGATGAAGAGATTCTCCGGCTCTTGAGATGAGGCCACGACCAGCACTTTGGGGCCAGCCGCTTCTTGAGGTACAGCCGTGGGTGCAGCACAGGCGGAAACGCCCAGGCACAAGATCAACAGAAGTGCAAAAATCGTCCGTTGCTGCATAGTAATTTTTCCTTTTGGTTCTAATGGGTGTAAATTGAGCGGAATCACAGAATGATGAGGAGTCGCTCAGTATCTGAAACAAACCCATTATACCCTATAGTCAGGATGCAGAAAAGAAAGCAGGCACGGATCTGTGCGGTTGAATTTGGATAGAATCGCCTTGCAGTCGCTATAGATTCAGCGTGCATTTTACTTTGGGGGAGAGATTCGATCCATGCGGCAAGATTGGTTGGTTGCAACGGAAAAGCATCGAACGTGAAATACACCCTGCAAACAGGGCCAAATCAACCGCCAGACGGGTCACTTCACGGAAATCATTGTGACAGGCGTTCTGAACAACTTCGACAACCGTACGGTCGATGGTGCTGCCTATTTTGGACATGCACAACCAGCAACGCTGCCACGCATGGAAACCATCGAACGACGGGAAGGCGTGATCAAAGAAGGCTTCCCGCATGAAATCGACGTAATCGGGAAATACAAGCTCTATAACAAACAAGAGGGCAACGCCGCTTTGGACGCCTAGCTCGTTTCAGTTCGCTATCGACAACAGCGGATGGGCGAGAAGGAGGTGGACGCTTTCATCCAACAGACGGCTGCTGTGCAAGCCGAAAAAGGCTATGGTGAATTGACACGCTGGTATTTCACACAACCACTTTTCGAATCGGTTCTTGTCGTGCACTCAAAGCAAGTTTCTGTCGCAAAAGCACCCCTTTTGCTGTAGAGTAATTCTTACCATATAATACGTAAGCAATTACCCCAGTTTGGATGTCTATAAGTTGCGAATCTCCCCTAACGTCGCCTGCGTCCGAAGATTGCTGCGATACTTTTCAGCTCGGAAATACTTGGGGAATTGTACCTGTGTTGCGCTGCCAACAGCTCATTTTCTCTCTTTGGCTTATTATCTTGTTTGATCCATTTCCTCCCTATAAATTCCTCTCAATGAAAGGAGAACCTGATGATGAAGCTGTCGAAATATCTATCTCTTCTGTTGCTGCTTGGATTAATTCTGAGTGCATGTGGGACATCAGCACCGGCAGAGGCACCGGCACCGGTTGAAGCTGAATCGAGTGGTGCAGCAGAAGCTGATGTTCAGCAAGCCGAAAGTTCTGGTGAATTCAACTTTGCGTGGAACGATATTCGTACATTCAACACGCTCCAGGCGGCAGCCGATGCTGGCTACACCATCACTGAATTCAGTGAGGATCCTAAATTCGCCGCAATGGTGGAGGCGGGAGAGCTTCCTCCTGTGCAAGAGAGACTGCCTGAGAACCCCCAAGTAGTGGCTCCTTACCGAGACATCGGCAAATATGGCGGAACGGTCATTGCAGGTCGTGATAGCCGTAGCCACATGGCCGATGCCCAGTTTTTCTTAGGATATGAGGCTCCCCAGCGTATCGACTCAGACTTCGTAACCGTGATTCCCAATGTCTTTAAGGATATTACCGCCAACGATGATTTTTCGGTCTATACCTTTCATCTTCGCCAAGGGATGAAATGGTCCGATGGGGAAGAATTCAATACCGAAGACATCGATTTTGCGATCAAAGATGTCTTTATGAACGAAGAGTTAACTGTCGCCCTCGATAGGAGATGGACCCGGGGTGGGGATGCACCAAACTTTACTGCGATTGATGCGTATACGTATGAGGTTGACTTTGGATCCTCTTACCCCTATTTTCTGACCGCTTTTTATGAGATCAACTTCTCTTCTGCTTTTACATCCTATCCTGAGCACTACGGGAAGAAATTCCACAAGGATTATGCCGACCCGGATGCGTTGCAGGCTTTGATCGACGAACAAGAGGTTGAGGATTGGGTCGCCCTCTTCAAAGGCAATATTGGCGGAAATTTTGGTTGGGCCAGTCAGCTACAGAGAAACTGGAATGGCGAGACGTTGCCGACATTGATGCCCTTTATGATGACTGACTTCACCGATACAACTGTCATCTTTGAGAAGAACCCCTACTATTGGAAGGTCGATGTGGCCGGAAACCAACTGCCCTACATCGACAAAGTAGTTGTTTCGTTCTTCAACTCCTACGAGATGATCAATGGTCAGGTGCTTTCAGGTGATCTAGATTCGGCCGGCTTCTATACCGACATCCGTGACTTTCAGACTCAGTAGATCCAAATTTCAGGTTTTGAGAGAGAATTCTGGCTAAACAGTTGACATAAATACAAATTTGCCGGTCGATATCTAGTTTTTGCGTTAGATTTGGGCGATTTTCAGATATGAAATAGGTTGTTTTCTGTAACCGAAATCTGAATAAATGACTCCAAAATCCCTGCAATCTCGACTGAAAATAGCCAAAAACGCCAAATTTGGATCTACTGAGACTCTGAAAGATGGTGAAGAGGCGGGCGATTATAGTGTGATGCTCTGGCCAACGCCTTTCTCTGCCGCGGCCTATCTGGCTCCGAACCAAACGATGGTGGGCGATGATTGGCTACGCGATCTCTTCCGAGATGTCCGCTTCCGCCGAGCACTCTCTTTAGCGATCAACCGGGATGAGATCAACGAAGTGATCGCCTTTGGGCTGGCTGTCCCCAGCCAGAACACGGTGCTGCCCAACTCCAAGTTCTATGAACAGGAGTTTGCGGATTCCTACGCTCAATTTGATCTGGATGCCGCCAATGCGCTGCTCGATGAGATCGGTCTGGAGTGGGACGAAAATCGTGAATTTCGGGTTCGGGGTGATAATGGGGAAAAGATTACCTGGGAGACGTTGTTTGTAGACGCCGAGCAGCCCAAGATGGCTATCGCTGAGCTCGTGAGAGACTACTGGTTGGAATTGGGCTTCGATATGACGTTGAAGACTGGCGACTGGGCCTTTTTGGGCAACGTCAACAAGAACAACGAGCTTCAGTTTGGCTTGAATCATGGCTTTAGCGTGGCTGACTTCTCGGATGGTCCCATCGCGCAACAGTTCATGGTGAAAGCCGGCGCCGGTTGGCCCACGACTTGGAGCGCAGGCTGGAACCTCTGGTATGCCAACCCCGAGAACCGTTTTGCGGAAGAACCCCCGCAAGAGATCAAAGACCTGATTGCCTTAAGTGAAGAGTTCAGGACAGCAACGAGTGAGGAGGAGGTCATCCGAATTGGCAAAGAAATCCTCAGGCTCCAAGCGGAGAACCTCTGGACCATCGGCACGATTGCCATGCTGCCCCACCCTGTGATCGTCTCCAACCGGATCAAGAATGTGCCGGAGCAAGGGATGTGGGGCTACTCGAATATCTGGAGTTGGCCTGCGCATCCCGAGACCTACTATGTTGATGAATAATTGAAACAAAATGAACTTCCCGCAATTGCGGGAAGTTCATTTATTTTAGTATAGGAAAGTCTCATTACCCGACAAAACGTTCGTCCATGTCATTCTTGAGCGGGTATTCGAGCCAATTGACTTCGTTTGAGCTCGATTCTCTGACCGAGCCGATCCGCTTGACCCGATCAGATTAGCGAAGAATCCCACGAGCACTGAAAATGTCGGGTAGTGAGTACGATAAATAAAAAGCGGGAGGCGGTAGATGGCAGAACAAAGCGAAACACCAGCAGACAATGTCTATTTATCTGCAATCGACAAAGCGACATTGACCCCCATTGTACGGCGCGCACTCAACCGTGAGACGACTGAAATCGCGGATTGGACGTATCGCCGTGTCTATGGTGGTGCTGGTGATGTGGGCGAAGTTTTGTCTGGAGTCTATCGCTTTGCCGGTAAGGGGCGTGATCAAGACAAATCGATAGAATGGTCACTGATTCTAAAAGTTGTTGGAACGACTGCTGACGATGATCCTGCTGACCCTAGATATTGGAAACGTGAGGTGTTGGCCTATCAATCAGGACAATTGGCTGATTTACCGGGCAGTCTGGCTGCACCCCGTTTTTTGGGCATAACTGAATTTTTCGAGAAGGTGGTTGGTCTATGGCTGGAGGAATTAGTCGATGACGTCGGCCTCAATTGGCCTCTCGAACACTATGGGTTGGTTGCGCGTCACCTGGGACAATTCAACGGTACATTTTTGGCTAATCAGGAATTGCCCTGTTGGCCATGGCTACTCCGAGACAGGTTACAGCATCTCGTACATGGCAAGCAAGCAGGGCGAAAATTCGATCAGCTTCGCGCTTCACTAGGCGAACCGCAAACACATCGGTGGTTTATCAACAAGGACGATGCAAATAGCATGTTACAGCTTTGGGAAGAACGTGGTCCTCTCCTGGATGCCCTTTATCGCCTGCCCCAAACCGTTGTTCATGGCGACGCCTTTCGCCGAAATTTATTTGCGAGACGTACGCAAGATGGACATGACGAAACCGTGGCCGTTGACTGGACATTTGTCGGAATGGGAGCCATCGGCCTAGAGTTAGCCTCTTTGGTTCAAGGAACCTTATTCTTCTCGGAAGTGGATGTCGCCCAAGCTCGAACCCTAGATCGGATTGTCTTTGAGGGGTATTTAACAGGGCTAAGCGAGGCGGGTTGGCACGGTGACCCACGCCAAGTACGCCTGGGGTATACGGCAAGCTCAGCCATGATTTTTGGGCTGGGTTATAGCGCGTTCAAACTCAATCAAGATGTATACCCTTGGCTGGAACAGGCATTTGGATTGCCAATTGATCAGTTCATGGATCTCGGTGCTGAACTGAACCGCTTCTTTCTTGAATTGGCAGATGAAGCCCGAACGTTGTTGCATGTTGTCCCATTTCTGCCGCATGGTTCAGGGTGAAAAACGCTTTATACGCCCCGCGGATGAAGTAAGCCCTTCGATGTTCGCCGGCACGAGCAGCATTAGAGATTATAAGGATTAAGAATATGGGACACGGATTTTTAGGATGAACACGGATCATCTCAGAATCAATCCGTGAAATCTGTGTTCATCCGTGTCCTAATTTCAATCCCTATAATATCTCTTGAATAACAGATAGAGAACGCGACGCCAGTGATCTGATCTGTTACTGTTGGATAATCGGCAAGAATATAGCCGTTGAATCTATCCGCAATTCCTTTTCTGTTGAGCCCACGTTGTTGCCGAGATTGCTTTCCTCGATAGTGGTACTTGCCGCGGCGGTTGTGGCAGACGTCGCTTCAAATGCACCGACATCACAGGCTGTGTCCCGCGCAACTCCTCGTTGGTCGGTCGCAGGACAAACCGCGTTTTCGCCAGCGTCGATTGCTGGGCTGCCAGGTAGCAAGGCGTGCGTCCAAGTTGGGCCACCATTGGGGGCTAAAACATCAACGCCCGCATCGACTACATTCTGGTCACCCCCAATCGACGGGCATGACCCGTCGGTGAAGACATTGTTGCCTAGCGATTCGAGTATGGCCACGTTTGGAGCGCCTTCTATTTGGCAGTTTAGGTTGGTGTTGCTAGCCACGATGGTATTCTGCACCGTGACAGCGACAGGAGCACCAAAAGTGGCTACCATCAGACCTCCCGCCGTACCGGGAGGGGCATTGTTGCCCACAATGGTGCTGTTCAGGATGGTAACAGTGCCATCCGTCATAAACATTGCGCCGCCGTGCCACGTGGTCGAAGTATTGCCACTGATAGTGCTGTTGACGATGCTGGCATTGCCTAACGTCCGCAGTCCACCGGCCACGTCTGCAGACAAATTGTTGCTCACCGTGCTATTGGTGACATTGATGGTGCTGTTGAAGAAGCCATAGATGCCACCGCCCGGCTGATTCAGCGTGGCGTTATGACTCACAGTGCTATTGGTCAGGTTGAGCGTTGCACCATCTCCGTTGTAGATGCCACCACCGCCGAACTCGAAATTGGCAGGTCCAGCGCTCGATTCGGTGTTGTTGGTAACGGTTACAGTATCCAGGTTCAGCACGCCGTAGTTGAGGATGCCACCGCCTTGTGGTGCGCCGACACCATCGGAAATCGTAAGGTCACTCATGTCCACCGTCATTCCGGCGGCGATCTGGAAGACGCGCGAAACGTTGTTGCCGCTTATGGTCAACCCAGGTGCTCCGCTGCCGTCGACGGAAAGGCTCTTGTCAACTGACAACTGCCCCGAGGTCAGGGAGATCGTACCACCCGCCAAGCTTGGAGCAAAGGTGATTACACCGTCAACGGCGATGATGTCCAGCGCTTCTCGCAACGAACCCGCACCGCTGTCGGCCAGCGTTGTAACTGTCACTGCCATGGGCGGTGGTACTGGCTGAACACGTACCTGATCCAAACGTATCGTACCACCGTTGGGCAGCGTAAAACCATACCCCCACACTTCGCTCAAGCCAAGGCCATCATTAGGTGCACCCTCTGGCTGTTCATCACTGCGCATGAATGCAAAGAAGGGCAGGACGACCTCTTGCCAACCACTGAAGTTGTCGGTGAAGTTGGCTTCGAAGCGTTCGGCCGTATCCGGACCTTGATAGACGCGGATGTAGTCAACCGCCATCGACTGGGGCAGCGAAATGTTAGGATCGACCGCACCACCAAAGTTACCACCGATGGCTACATTCAACAGCAGGAAGACAGGATCGTTGAAAACCCACTCGTTGGGGGCTACATCGGTTGGCGTTGCAGTATGATAGAGGATGTCGTCCACATACCACCGGATCAGATCGGGTTCCCACTCGATTGCAAAGGTGTGGTAGTCGTTGAATACGGGCTCACCAAAGTCATAGACGTTGCCAAAGCTGGCGCCACCAGAGTAGCCTGGGCCATGGATGGTGCCAAAGATTTCATTGGGCAACCGTCCAACGAACTCCATGAAGTCGATTTCACCCGTCTGTGGCCAGCTAACTAAATCGATATCCGTCCCCAGGCTCCAGAAAGCCGGCCAAATGCCACCGCCCTGGGGCACAAGGATGCGGGACTCGATACGGCCATAGGCAAACTCTGCCTTGCGCCATGAAATGAGCCGCGCCGAGGTATATTCACAGGGACCGTAGTAGCAGCTGCGTGAGCCGTCATCTTGGCGCACGGTCAGAACCATATTGCCCAATCCGTCTGTGGCGGCGTTGGCTAGATCATCGGTGTAGTACTGAAGTTCATCGTTTCCCCAACCGTTCTTGCCATCTGGCGTTACGTCGCCGATCTCATAAGTCCAGAACTCGGGATTCGGGGGCGTGCCAGCGGGTTCATTGAACTCTTCGCTCCAGACCATGCTCCAGCCAGAGGGACCTGGGTCTGGGGCACGATTGTCTTTGAGATTCACCGTGATATCGTGGCCACTGTTGTTGCCGAAATACCAGAATGTGAGTGCCTCACCGTGGCTCCAGTCATCCTGGATGGCGAAGTCACGACCAAAGGTAGGGGCTGTTGGGACGCTCTTCTTTATTGCATTCCGTACCAGTTCACGGCTTGCGTCGACCAGATCTTTGATGATGGCCGCAATCGCCGGTGCCGATGCGGGAGATTTCTTGGCGGCTTTTGTCAGCTTTTCTACCGCTTTCTGCAGATCACCAAATACCTTTTTACCCTTTTTGGCATCCAAATAATAGCCGTTCAGCCAGTTGTGGGAATCGAGAACCTTATCAAGGAATTTAAGCGCATCGCGCAGCATCTTATCGGCAGCCTTGTTTCCAGTTGGTATTAACGCGGCCACATCGGCGCGCGCTTGCTCAATGACAACCCTCGGTGCGACGCCAATAGAAGTCGCCTGCAACACTGTTTCGAAAGGATCCTGACCTGGGATCGCGGCCTCGTCACCCGCCACGAGTTCGACAGTCTCCAATGTCAGGTCGTCGCTGGTCTCCCACAAGTACGCACCGTGTGTGAAGTCGTCGAGCAAATCTGGGTCGTAGGGGTCATTTTCGACAATGAACGCGGAGGACTGCGTGGCAAAACCGGTCGCAACATCAACAGGATTGGCGAGACGCAAGACGATGCGCTCGTCCCCTTCCCACTTGGTATCATCGAATGTCTCCAGCGCGAAACTCAGTTCGGATGGACCGCCGTTGACGAAGATGAGTGTGCCGGAGGTAGGCGTATACTCGCGGTCGGGGGTAGCGACACCTGGCTCGGTAAAGTAATCAACGGAGACCTGGGCTGGATCGTCGCTATTCATGGATCGGTTGAGCTTCACGGTTATGTTGCCTGTGGCGCCTTCTTCGATATCGTACCGTCCAGCCGAGAACGTGACCGCCAGCTCAGGAATTTCTGCTGTGCCGTAGAGAGAAGCATCGTCGATGTAATAAGTAACAGTGCCAGGCGTATCGAGGGTACCCAATGCCCAGCCATGTACCTGAGTCAGCGTGAAACCATCGTTGGGTGCCCCATTCCCGATCTCCTTGCGGGAAAAGCGAGAGAATGGCAACTCAAAGAACTGCCAGCCAGAGAAGTCATCGATCAAGGTGACGCTGAAGCGCTCCGCATCATCGCTTGTCGAGCCAGGGTTTCGATTGTCGATGATGTCAACAAAGAGGGTTGTCCCCGTATTGTAACCATAAAGCCAGAAGCTCAAGCCCTCGAAGCGACTCCAGTCTTGGGTAATCCATGTATCAACGGCTGCGTTTTCAAAGTTGTGGATGAAGCCTGCAAATGCGGTAACATTCCCGGTAAGCGCCATGACATTGTTGCCAGCAGTCGAGCCGGGGACGGGGTCTGGTGGTGTGTCGGTCGTGGCGATAGAAACCGGGCTGCCGTCGCTGAAAGTAAAGAAGCCAATGGGTACGCCATCGCCATCCGTGCCACTGGGCAGACCATTCTCGAAGTCATCTACAATCTGCATTGGCGTTGCCAACGAGTCGGTTGAAAAGGCCCAGTAATCGGTGCGAAAGTTGACATCGGAACCGGTGTTGCCGATGACGGCAATGACAACGTTGATGAGCTGACCGTTGCCGCCCCCTGAAGTAGGCACGGCATCAAGCACGCCGTTGCCGCCAGTCAAGAAGGAGTTATCGTCAAAGAAATCGGCCAGCGGAATGGAGATTTGCTGCCAACCACCGCCGCTGGTGGCGCAAGGCCCTGTGGGGGAGACAACGCAGTTGTACTGGAATTCATCATCATCGTTGCCCGCGGCGGCGTCATCTCCATTGTCGTCTTCCTGGAGGTTGATTTCCAGTGTGTAATCCTGACCTGCATCGGGATTGATCCAGAAGTTGAAGTAGGCGATACCGGCCAAGTCTGTGAGATTGGTGCGACCAAATCCGCCGTAAAAACCAGGCGTTCCACCAGAACCCCAACCTGTTTCCAATGAATATGCTCCCCCGTCGCTGGGGGGCAAATCTACATTATTGGCGTTGATGCCACCACCACCGACAGCGCCACCAAAGGTGAACCAGCCGTTGCCGGAGGGGTCACCGTGCTCCATATCGTCAAAGACCGTTACAGAGCGAACCAGTGGGCCGCCCGACGTGAACGAAAGCTGGTCAAAATCTATCTCAACTGTCGAGCCAGAACCGCCTTGCACGCCCGCAACGACAATCACAACCTCGTCAAGATTGCCATCAAATGTGCCGTTACCACCAGTCGACAGATTGGTGAAACTGCTGACCGGTGCACTAATCAATGTCCATTGGTCGTCGAAGGATGTGTTGATGAAGGACGTGTCTAGCCGGAAAGAGTCTTCTGCACCATCGGTCCACCCGTTGCCATCCAGATCCTCGCGGATGGTGATTTCAAGCGTGTACTGGTCAACAGTGGCATCACTTTGATTGAGGACCCATACATTAAACCAGGGATCGGTTGGAGGGGCGATCTGTAATGTATCCACAAAATTCTTGAAAAAGCCGCCATAGAAGACACTGTTTGAGCCTTCACCACCCCAGCCGGTGCTGAGGTAATAGGCGCCTTCCAGCGGTCGATCGTCGAGTACACCTCCTCCGCCGCCGGCCGCATTACCGCCGAAAAATCCCCAATCGGATACGTCACCGTCTTCAAAATCGTCGATGATGACCGCCGGTAAAACCGATAATGCACGCACCTGCTGACCCGTCAATGGAGTGAGCCAAAGGATCCAAAACATGCCAATCAAGGCAAAAAACAGAAATACACGGCTGTTGCTATTCATCGGAAGCTCCATTCTCGTAGAGGATAATCTCATTGCCTGACCGCGATGCTACCATCCTGCATTGAGAGGTTATGAATTATTGCAGCAAATGTCATTCGATACAAACTCAGTACGTAACTGTTCAGGTTATCCCCGAAGGTGACAGTCACTTCACGTTCAAATGGGCAGGTCAAGAACAATTCCGGCTCGCTGTGTGCGAAAAGTAACTGTCACCTACCTCGTACGGTGGGCCTTAGTCATTGTTTCGTCCAAATGGCACTGTCTTCTCGTCTGTAATGCTGAACAAACTGGCAGTTTGTTCTACGATTGGACGGAACGATGACCACCGCCGTACGGTGCAGCAAGCTCAGCTGTTACCTCAGCACAAGCGATGCGTTTTTGGCTACTCAACCGGCACTGATCGAACCTTTTCAATCGCTCTCTAAAAACGGTGGGGTGTACACAAAACGGAAGGCTTTGGGGTGCCAACAGTTGCTTGCAGCGTCTACCCAGTTAGGCGCACAACAGTCTACGATCCAAATTAGGACGAAAACAGGTAAATAGTTCGTAGAGAATGAAAAGGTTTTCGACTTCACTAGGAGGATGGCCGAATTTTTGTGAAAGCGTTTTCGCATTGTAGCATAACAACATTGCGTTGTCAATACCCCTATCTATTAGTTGAGAACTGATAAAAAAGCGGTTTACAGGATTCAGTGATTTGTCTATACACAAGAACTACAGCGGATTCTAGGAAGCAACAGATTGATCATTTCATCAACAAATTCACCTCGATTCAGCGCAACCTGCTGGTCAGCGAAGCAGAAAAATCCATTCATTCCCCGAATCAGCTGTAGTTTTTCCGTCACCACAGAATCCGTTAGAACGATAAAAAAAGCTTATGAGAAAAGTAGCGCTACTCTGTAGTTTCCTTGTGAGAGTCCTTGTTATTGGCAACGCTGGATGCATGACAATGAGTATCAAGTTGTGGTGGTGGTATTTGATGCTTGTTTTGAAAGCGTTTTCGCGGTATAATGCATGTTAAAAATCAAACAACGAGGATGCACGATGTCACAGACCCAGAAGACTACCATTCAGGATATTGCCGACAAGGCCAATGTGTCGATTAGTACTGTCTCGCGCGTCTTGAATGGCAATACACCGGTGGCAACGTCTAAGAAAGATGCCGTCTTAGCAGCCGTTGCAGAATTGAATTATCAGCCCAATATCTTTGCCCAAGGTTTGGCACGCGGGCAATCCATGACCGTCGGTGTACTCACTCAAAATGTGAGTGGCCCAATCTATGATGCGATACTCAGAGGTGTCTTGCAAGGGTTGGAGGGGAGCAATTACTCACCGCTCTTTGCCGATGGACGCTGGCAGGAAACGCAGGAGGAGAAGGCCATACAATTGCTGATGAGTCGACGTATAGATGGTCTGATTGTGCTAGGCGGTAGCACGCCCGAATTGCGCTTGCAGCAAATTGCACAAGAAATGCCGTTAGTTGTGGTTGCTCGTAGATTGTCGTCATTGCCTGATCAGTGCCTTGCTGTTGACGACTTCCAGGGTGCGTATCGCGCGACCCAATATTTGATTGAGATGGGCCACCGAGATATCGCACATATTACAGGTATTCAAGCCCATCAGGATGCTGAGGCGCGCCGGCAGGGCCACCAACAGGCGCTTGTTGACGCAGGGCTTGAGCCACACACTGACTTGGTAATTGAGGGAAATTTTTTGGAGCAATCTGGCGTCATGGCCGTCGAGATGCTGCTCAGCCGAAGCCGCACCTTTAGTGCTATCTTCGCCGCCAATGACCAGATGGCCCATGGTGCACGCCTGGCGCTATTTCGACGTGGGCTACGTGTACCCGACGATGTCTCGCTCATTGGCTTTGATGATCAACATAGTGCGGCATATATGATTCCGCCCTTAACCACCGTGAGATTTCCTGCCAGCGAGCTGGGCGAAGCCGCGGCCAAGGCGATCTTGCAACGTCTGGCTGGTCAACCCCACGCCGTCCCGACGTTTCCACTTGAATTGGTATTGCGCGAATCGGTCGCTAGATGTGGGTGAGGCCACTTGTTGCATAATTGCTTCACATCTCTCTTCGGGTGGCGCTATTTTCTCCAGGGGATCGTGAGCGGATTGAAATTTCGACTTTTCCTGTTGGATAGAGCTGCGAACTACCAAAATTATATATAGTATATTATCATAGAAGCGGCGGGTGGTGGCTCGACGTCGGAGGAAATACTTGACATGCTGATCGCTTGACAATTGCGTTGGGAATAAAACATGATACACATGACCCGGCTTGATTACGACAAAGCCTTTTTCCGTATCCAGTTGATCTTTGCGTATAAAGTTGCTGAGATCACGGGAGAGCCGTTCAACGAAATCATCATCGACCATACCCAGCTTCGGAATATCTATGGGTTATATGTACCTCGTACGAACCCCTCGGACCCACTCTGGCAGGCGTTTATGCACGGCCTTGTCTCCTGTAACGATCTGGAAGAGGAAACGGGCTGGGCGTATGACTTCTACCATACACACTATGACCCAGGCAGATATATAGAAAATAACGGAGTTTATTGGGGATGTTTTTACTATGCTTACCCATATCACGATCGCCCGGCAGTCCGCCTTCATTTTATCCACAGAGATACAGCTGGCAAAGGAGTATTCAGCAAAGAGCGGATGGGTGTTCGGATCGCAGAACTGACCGACATGTTCCAGCATATCAAAGCCACTCATCCGGAAGCTGAAACTGTCATAGGTGGTTCATGGCTCTACAACATTGAAGCCTACCGCCGTCTATTCCCGACTCGCTTTCTTGTCACTGCACAACCAGGACAAGCTGAACCGGGCTTCTGGTCAACGTGGGGGCAATTTCTCAGACGGAATGGTCGGCTGGATGAAGCAAAGGCAGAAGCGTTCCAGAATTGCCTGAAACAACAGACGACTTTAGAGGTTTGTTTGTCCTGTTTCCCTTTCAAGACGCTTCGTTTACATTGTCCGATTGACGTGTTTTATGAGCACTATAAAATATATACCGCAATAGCTCATAGATGAGAAAGATTTTGCCTATATTCTCTCTGGTACGCATTCTCATCTATGGCATTGCTCAGTATAATCAGTAGACCGGAGTGGAGAAGGCACGCCCTGTGCCGTATGGGGTGTACCCCCTGAGCGGTTGTGATTTACTGATAATTAGCGGGTCTTACTGTTCAACCCAAGCGCTATGATAATGATAGTCACTTGTCGGGCTAATCACGATGTCGTGGGCACTGTCGCTGATGGCAAGGAAAATAGGCCAGTAGAAGACTGGAATAGTGGGGGGGGGTCGGCGTGAGGCGGATAACGACAAACACCATAATCGAGGACAAAAATAAGACCTGGATCGATTGTGCGAGTCGGGTTAGCAACAGGTTTAGCATGTGATACGCTTAAGCGATGGTTACCTGCTCACTGACGAGCGATCGCTCTTTCAAGGCTTGTTCATATACCTGGATGCATGAGGCAACGGTAACGGATGTCTCGGCATGAGTGAGTAGTAGATCGATCTGTTTCGCTTGCTGATCGGCACGGTAGATCGACCAGGGATGAAAACAGGGTGTATAAGTCAGCAGGTTGTGTTCGGCAATGTAGTCGATCCCGGGCGCATAGGCTTCATAGATCTCTTGGGCGTTCTGAGGCTGTCTGGCTGGATATCCCCAAGGCAAGATCGGTGGCCAGTAAACAGGAAAGGGTTGCCCTGTCAGAACATTGTCGTGCCATGCATGGAGAGGAAGTTCAAGTAAATCTGGATAGCCCGCCTGACTATACCAAAATGGCTCGGTTAACGGGGCGGGAAGAGTGTCAAAGGGTCCCTTGCCCACGCTGCGAACATAGCGGTATCCGGCGTCCCACATAATTTCTAGCAACCGCGTCTGCCCGACCAAGCCGTTTGGAAACGCACCGGGTGTCGTCAAGCCAATCACCGCTCGACCAAAAGCATCTTCGATTCGGTGCTTGGCATCGACTAACTCATACCGCAAAGCCGCTTCATCGCCAGCAATTTCAAGCAGATTCTCGTGAGTAAACGTATGGCATTGCAAATCAAAAAGCGAATGATCGAGTATCGCCCGCAGTTCAGCGCCCGCTGCTTCTACCAGCTTGGCCACAATAAAGAAGGTCGCGGGAGCTTTGTGCTCTAAATGCACATTGGCCACCGCACGAACGCCGTCCAGGCATTCGTGCAGGCGTTGCCCCTCGTAGCGAACAGCTTCTTTGTATAGTTGGGCCGAGTAAGGTTGCTCGCCCAATTCCCACCAAGGATAGATGGCTTCGGTATCATATGCAGCGATATAAAAAGGCATTCTCATCTCCCCTGATGTACTTTACTTTCTGGTAAAGGCTTGAGTGACAAAGGGCAAACCGAAAGGGGCGGAAAAAAGAATCCACCCTGAAAAAACGGGATAAAATGTAAAAATAGTGCTCGGCTAGTTTAAGCAGCGGCATTGAGGCGGCGATGAGCGAGAACGCCTTTAGGGAAATGGTGTGAAACCGAGGCCTTTTTCCGAAAGTCAGGGTCGAGTTGGTCAGGAGTTGGAAAAAGAGCACTCGAGAGAACACGGCGCAGCCTGCCGGGAGTGGATTGAGGCTCTCGATCCCAGTAGCCAGTCGGTATGGGAGGAAGAGAAGCGGCTAAATGGGAAAGAAGATTGCCAGCAAGCAGCCCCAGTTCAGGTAAGCGGAAACAAGCCTCATCGGCATGAACAAATTGACGATGTAAGCCAATCATCTGCTTGGAAGCCAAGGGGGGGAGGTTCAACAGGCCAGCGTTCCAGGTAGACAAGATAAATGGTTTCAGGCTGCAAAGTCATAACGGTCGCCAAAACCAAAGGTGTGTTGTAGGCCGGATCCTGAATGACGTAAATCGAGTAGGTACGGTTGGCTGTATCCACCTTGGTTGTTCTGGGGACGAGATTGTGCCATGCTTGATAGCAAATCAGGCGACCACTATAGAGAAAGCGACCAGACGAGTCCGGAGTTGTAGCCTCGAGTCGCTTTCCCTTATAGCTGCGAGAGAGCGGACGCACAATATCACCATATTCAGGTGGTCTGCCTTTTTTCTTTGCGTTTGGGGAACTCATTGCGGCGCACTGTGCAGTTAATGGCTTCCCGCAGGACAAATCGGTCGATGCCGCTTTCTAGCATTTCTCTGATTGTAAACCCGGCATCGACCACCGCCACTTCGTCTGACTCCAGTGATTTCTTCGTCTCTGTCAGCAGCTTTTTCCGAAACTCACTTTCCTTTGTTCCAACCGTGCATCTCATGATTGCCTTGAGCAGTGGCACTCGCTTCCCGCCTATCTCCCCCGAGCTTATCATCACTCCAAAGATGAGCGGGCAATGCCCGACGAGCCGTTGAGTTATAGAGTCGGTTCACTTTCCCTTGCAGCTTCGGTCGCCAGAACCCTGTGATATCTATGCTTTTCACTCGGTACCCTTCTAACTTTTTTGCCTCCCATTCCCTTTCCACTCCACTTCTTCTTGCCACGACCCCAGCAGACTTGTGATATCCCATGATCCATATCGAAAGCTCCACCAGCTTCGCCGGAGCTCCTCATCTTCAAACCCGCTTTCTTTCAATGCGCTATGGATTGCTCCTCGACTTTTCAGAAACGACCCATTCAGCATTGCCCACATCAGACGCATTACATTTACGTTTGTTCCCATCGGCGTTACTTGCAATACATTCATCAGTACTGCTATAGTTATTTCTGGCGCGGTTAGCATTCCTTCCTCCTTTTTGGGTTCTCTACCTTTAGGATGAACTGCTAACCGCTTTTTGTCACATTTCTCATCTCTTTTCTTTTACCAGAAAGTAAAGATGTACGAAGTTTAAATAATGTGACTATAGGCTATTGCAGGCGCTGGGTCCATTTGACAACAACCAATATCCACACTACGATACAAGCAATCACCTGACCGATCACATACAGTGGTATATTAAAACACAATTCAGCTACAATGCAAGGTGTAGCGAATCTTGTTGGTGTGAAAGAAACCGTATCAGTCGGCCATGCAACGAGGAAAATTGTTGCTCGTTCTTTTGAAAGATGAAGGAAGGGAATTGTGCTCAAGTTTTTAGCCAGTCGCTTTCTCTATGCCTGTGTGACATTGTTCGCCATCACGATTATCGTGTTTGTTGTGATCCAGTTGCCTCCTGGGGATTACGTCACGCGATTGGTGGCTGTATTGGAAGCCCAAGGCGGTATCATGAGTCCTGAGGATATCCAAGGTTTGCGGATTCAATACAATATGGATGGGTCGCAGGTTGAAATCTTCTTTCATTGGTTCTTTGGACTGCTGCGCGGGGATCTAGGGAACTCCTACGCCTACCAGAAACCGGTTACTGAGCTCTTGGCGACTCGTGTTCCCTTTACGGTATTGATCTCGACTGCCGCGCTATTTTTCACCTATCTTGTCGGCGTCCCGATCGGAATCTATTCAGCCATCAAAAAATACTCCATTGGCGATTACATCTTCACCGTACTGGGATTCATTGGATTGGCGATTCCCAGTTTTGTGCTGGCTTTGTTTATTATGTTTTTCTTTTTCAAGCTCACGGGGGCCAGCATCGGCGGCCTGGTTTCTCCCCAGTATCTCGATCAGCCCTGGCACATGGAGAAGATACTCAATATGCTGCAGCATTTGCCGCCCGCGATTATTATTGTGGGGCTGGCCGGCGCGGCTGAGCTGATCCGCGTGATGCGCGGATCTCTGCTGGATGAATTGGAAAAGCTCTACGTTGTCAATGAGCGCTCCAAGGGGCTTTCTGAGGTGAGAGCGATCACAAAGTACCCCCTGCGTATCGCCATGAACCCGATTATCAGCACCATCGGGTGGATGCTGCCGGTCGTGGTGGGCGGAGAGGTTCTTACGTCAATCGTGTTGAATATCCCCACCACCGGCCCAATGCTCTTGGAGGCGCTGAAATCTGAAGACATGTACCTGGCGGGCGGAATCGTTATGATTCTGAGTTTGTTGGTTGTCGTCGGAACCTTCATATCGGATATACTGCTTGTCGTCATCGATCCAAGGATCAGAATATCCTGATCTGTTGAAGCCAAAACGAAAAGAGCTCATTGAGCGATTTTACTCCGAGGATTTAAAAGTTTTTTGCCCTAAAAACCAGATTTCAAGTACATAGGACTCAAATGAGGGTTTTCCTGAATCGATTCAAACACAAAGAAGCAACCAAATCCGAAAGCTATTATTTCGCCAGTCAGTGGCAACTAATGCGTAAGAAGTTCTTTAAGAACAAGCTGGCGCTGATTGGTCTGATTGTATTGAGCATTCTTTACCTCAATGTGATCTTCTGTGAGTTCTTCGCACTGTTCGACCCCTACGAGCGAGACACCCAAAGACTCTACCATCCCACTCAGTTGGTTCGGGTCATGGACCTGGACGGAAACCTCTCCTGGCCCTTTGTCTACGGCACCACTTCGACGATTAATATGGAGAATCTCTCGAGAACATATGAGATTGATGAAGACCAAAAGCACCACCTTGGATTCTTTGTCAAAGGTGACTCATACAGGCTCTGGGGAATCATTCCAGCAGACCGCCATTTTTTCGGGGTCAGAAACGCCTCTGGAGACAACTCTGAGGGGGAAATCGTCCGCTTTTATCTCTTTGGAACCGATAGTTTGGGTCGCGATATGCTTTCCCGCGTCATCTACGCGCTCCGTATCTCCCTCACCATCGGGCTGATCGGCGTCGCGCTCAGCTTTGTAATCGGCGTGGTGCTGGGGGCCGTCTCTGCCTTCTACGGTGGCGTAGTGGATAACATCATCCAACGGATGGGCAGGTTCAGAACAAGGGATGAGTTAGGTTTACAAAATTGAAATGGGCACGTTAAAAAGAGAATAGGTTAAAGAGCCAGTTGCTGTTGAGGCTGAAGAATGGCATCAAGGGCGTCAGCCAAAGAAGAGACATAGGAATCGGTAGCCAGTTCTAAGGGTGAGTGACCGGAGCGTTTGCCACGTGAGAAGGTGCGATGATTCCAAAAGAGCTGTAAAAGAGCGGCCAACCAATCGGGCAAAGAGCGATGGATTGCAAGAAAGGGCCTGAGCCAAGCATGAAAGGATTCAGCTAGAGAAGAAGCCCGATGGAAGCGATCCAGTGCATGCCAGAAGGCAAAGCCATAGGCTGCAATGAGGGAGGAAAAGCTGTTCAATGGGAAGTTGATGGTCATGGCGATAAGTCCAGAGGTGTGTGATGAAGGCTTCGTACTCAGGTGAGAGGTTCTGGCGGAGGGGAGCCAGCAATGTAGGTAGATTCTGCTGCAGTTGGGTGGCAAAGTGTGCAATTTCATCGCGGTTCATCTCCATCATAAGTTGGGTGGCAGCCAGAATGGTTTGTTGCGCGGCATCTGTGTTGACAAGCTGCCCGGTCGGTGAAATCGGCTCCAGTGCCTGACGGACCGTTCGGAGAAGCCATGTCCAGTTCTCGTGCAAGTCAACTGCTGTCAGCACCGTTTGGTCGGCAACCTCGAGAGTCACTGTGCATTTGCGTGGTCGCCCAGGGCGACGTGCAGGAGCAGTCTGCTCGTCCAACACTTGCCAAGCTACGTCACGGTCGGTCATGGCCTGGTCCATTTCTCTCTCCAGACGTTGGGTGATTTTGGTGCCATTCTGCATTTGGTGAAAGAGGTCATAGGAGTGTGGCGCATTCATCCCCGCTGCCTTGGCTCCTGCCTGAATGCCCAAAGCCCCATCGGTCACCAAGTCATCAAAGGTGATGCCTCGCTCGAGCAATTCGAGAAACTTCAACCCCCATGTTGTTTCATCTCGGGCATCGGCTGCTGAGATATTCAACAGCGCAAACGATGCTCCGTCCACCACCGTCAGGCACGGTTGGTCGCCACAGAAAATTTCATCCGCTTCCCCCAACACCGGCAGCGTCGGCACCATGCTCTCATTGTACGCCGATGCCAGTTCTCCAACTTCCGCCAGCGTCCCTTGGATGAATCCCACCGACCGCTCCACACCTAGCAGCAACCCCAACCCCCTTTGGATATCTCGTACGCTTCCTCGCAGCATCGGCAACACCGTTATGGTTCGTCGGATGAACGTCTCATCCACTTCGATCACATGGCTTTTCGGCTGCGGTCCTGGACTCACTGGCGACAAGATCGCTTTCAGCGCCGCTTCACCGCTCTCTCTCAACTTATAGAGCCACGTTCGAGACACATTGTACGCCGTTGACAGTTCGCTCACTCTCCCCCACTCTCGATTCGGGTTGAGCATTTCCAACGCAAGATCGATTCGGGTTGACAATGATAGGGGGTCTGTTCGATACTCTGACATTTAGAGGCTCCTTTTTGGCTATTTTGGTCTGAACACCCTTATTTTGCCTGAACAGGAGCCTCTTTCTCTAACCTATTCTCTTGTTAACGTACTCTCTTCTTTGTCAACCTATTTCTGAACCAGCCCCAACGGATCATCGAAATCCTGATGAGTATTCCGACGATCCCGCTCTGGATGGCTCTGACCGCGGCATTACCCAGGGGAATGTCGTCGTTGAGGATCTATCTGGGAATTACGATCATCCTGTCGATTTTAGGGTGGACCGGACTGGCTCGCGTTGTACGGGGGAAGCTACTGGAGGTCAAGGAGAGCGACTTCGTGATGTATGCCAAGATAGCGGGCGCCAACGAGCGACAGATGATCTTCCGTCATATGGTGCCCTCGTTTATGAGCTACCTAATTATTCACCTCACTCTGGCTGTCCCCCGGATGATCCTTGGCGAGACCAGTTTAAGCTTCCTGGGGCTGGGGTTGCAGGCTCCCGTGATCAGCCTGGGTGTTCTGCTCTTTGATGCGCAGAACTTTCGTACCGTCGTCTCGGCACCCTATTTGCTGATTCCCGCGCTCTTTGTTGTCATCAGCGTGCTGGCCTTCAATTTTGTCGGCGATGGGCTGCGGGACGTCGCCGATCCTTATTCACGACCCGGAGCGTAAATGAATAATCAGTATGGAAATGGATACAGATACAACATTATCGGTGAGAAATCTCAAGACCTATTTCGAAACAGATGAGGGCCTACTCAAGGCTGTCGATGGCGTCAGTTACAACATCAATCGCGGGGGTGGTTCAAAATTAGGTTTACACTTTTGATATATAGACAAAAATCTATATGAGACCGTTTTCTCTCTGAGAACCGGCGAAATCAGAGAATATAAACGTTCTTTCTGTTTCTAAAAGTGTAAACCTATCTATCCAGCTAAAATGAACCACCCCCAATCGCGGTCAGATTATGGGGCTGATCGGGGAGTCCGGCTGCGGGAAATCGGTCTCTTCTTTCTCCATCGTTCAGCTAATCCCGAAAAACGCCAGGATCGTTGCTGGGGAGATCCTCTTTCGCCGCAAAAACGGCGATGTCGTTGATCTCGTCAAGCTTCAACCTGGATCCAGGGAGATGCGAGAGATCAGAGGCGGCGAGATCGGGGTGATCTTCCAGGAGCCGATGGCGAGCCTCTCTCCGGTTCACTCGGTGGGGAACCAGATCAGCGAAAATCTGATTCTCCACTTGGGGATGAAGAAAAAGGAGGCCATCGAGTACACTGTAGAGCTGTTACACAAGGTAGGTATTTCCGAGCCAGCACAACGCGTGAAAGAGTACCCCCATCAACTTTCGGGCGGCATGTGTCAGCGCATCATGATCGCCCAGGCCATCGCCTGTAACCCGGTGCTGCTGATCGCCGATGAGCCGACCACCGCCCTGGACGTGACCATCCAGGCCCAGATCATTGAGCTGCTCCAGAGTCTTCAAGAGGAGTTCCATATGTCGATTCTCTATGTCACTCACGATCTGGGGGTTCTGACAGAGGTGGCCGACTTCCTGTCGGTGATGTATCTTGGACGGACCATTGAGAAAGGTCGGATGACCGATATTTTCCGCGATCCGCTGCATCCCTACACGCGGGATCTGATCCGGTCGATCCCGAAGATGGGCAACAGCACCCTCAAGCGGCTCTCGGCGATTCAGGGAACCGTGCCGATCCCCATCGACCTGCCCGAGAGATGTGTATTCTACGACCGCTGCACTGAGGCTGATGCCGAGGTTTGTGGCGAGGGTTACCCGGTGGAGTTGTCGTTTGGAAACGAGCATTA
This sequence comes from Chloroflexi bacterium TSY, assembly GCA_019217005.1. Next base: position 28,456 of record JAHBNG010000064.1, on the reverse strand, counting down.
TGTTCAGTGTCGTCGTGTTGATCGGGAGTTGTAGCGATGGAAAAAAATGAGCTGCTACGGGTCACAAATCTGAAAAAATACTTTCCCATTAAGAAGAGAGAAATCTCTTCAGCGAAGGGTGTTGTTAAGGCTGTTGATGATATTAGTTTCTCTCTCTACAAAGGAGAGACATTGGGCATTGTTGGGGAATCCGGGTGCGGAAAGACGACCTTGGATCGCTGCCTAATCAAGGCCATTGAGCCGACGGAAGGCCAGATCCAGATCAACGTCAAGGGCGAAGCGCTCGATGTGGCCCGATCACCAAATTGAAAGAGCTGATGGTGCTGCGGAACATGATGAATATGATCATCCAGGACCCCTACAATTCGCTGAATCCCCGCTTTACGATTCTGGATATCATCAGCGAACCGATGGTCTATCGAGGCGCAACCAAGCAAGAACGTATCGACCGGGTCAAGGAGCTCATGCCTTTGGTGGGGCTCAAGATCGAGCATTTGCTGCGTTTTCCCCACGCTTTCTCGGGAGGGCAGCGTCAGAGAGTTGGCATTGCTCGAGCCCTCTTGGTGCAGCCCGAAATTATTATCTGCGATGAAGCGGTCAGTGCGCTAGACGTATCGATCCAGGCCCAGATTCTCAACCTGCTGATGGACGTCCAGGAGCAGTTCCAGATCGCCTATCTCTTTATTTCGCACGACTTGAGCGTGATCGAACACATCTCGGACCGGGTGGCAGTACTGTACGTTGGGAAACTGATCGAGCTGGCCGACAAGAAGGCACTCTTCTCGCAGCCCAAGCACCCCTATACGGAGGCGCTGCTTTCGGCGGCTCCCCAGGCCGAGCTCGAAGCGAAGAAGAAGCGGATCATCCTGAAAGGCGAGGTAGCCAGTCCGATACATCCCCCCACCGGGTGCTACTTCCATCCTAGATGTGTCTATGCCCAGGATATTTGTCAAAGCGAGGCACCTCTGTTGGAGGATCAGGGTGACGGGCATATGGCTGCCTGTCACTTTGCGAGTGAGTTAACGCTAAGAGGGGTATAGTCTATTACCACGGCGACGCATTGTTGAAAGTTGAAGAACGTTTCAAAGCCATTCACCAAAGGCAAGCCAAGCCTGATCGGTACACAACCATGCCTGTCATGGAATATGCCTAATGACATCTTTAAAACGAAGTATGTCTCTCCACCGTCTCCTGTCTTTAAGGATCAGGGTGGCAGCCATATATGTGCCTGTCATTTTACCGATGAGTTAAATCTCAGAGGATATGACGTTTCCCTTACGGTACTTTTCCATTTGGGGTGGCCTCACCCCAACGTCAAGAGATGATCGGAGGACAAACTCAGATCAAAAGCTTCAGCCAATTCCTTGCTGTAGGCAAAGTTGATGGGTAGCCCACCTGTGTGAATATAGATTACAGTATCGTCGGGACCAATCGTGCCTTGCCGAATCTGATCGATCAACCCCGACACACCCTTGGATGTGTAAACTGGGTCCAAGAAGATGCCCTCGGTGCGCGCCAACAGATGAAGCGCCTCCAATCCAGTCTGGCTGGGAACGCCATATGCCTCGCCACCATAGCTCAGGTTCGTGACTTCGCTAGGGTCGATCCCAACATTAGCGCCCAATAATTGAGCGGTACGATTGGCCAGGTCTGCCACTGTGGTCGAGCGCTCGGCATCACTTCCATAAGGTGCAGGCGCACAGCCAACCACCGTGTGGTTCTGCTGCAAGAACTTAGCACCCACCAGCAGCCCCGCCTGTCCACCGCCAGAAGAGGTGAGAAAGATCCAGCTTGGTTCGATGCCCCTTGCCTCGCACTGGTCGGTCAGTTCCAGCGCACACTCAACATAGCCAAGCGTGCCCGATGGTTGTCCGGATCCAGGCAGTACGTAGGGGTTGAAGCCCTTATCTCGTAGTTCATCAGCCACCTGATTCATGAGATCGACCAATTCGGGACGGTAGCGACGTTCCTTGCCATCTTGATTGTGATAGCCGTAGAGATAGACGCCGCCATCGACCAGCATCTTGGTGAGAAGATAGTCACCCTGAAGCTCGTAATGATGGGAGCCAGCACGGGCAAAGATGACCGGCTTCATGCCTGCTTTGCGCGCCGCGGCAGCACACATGAGCGCATGGTTGGACTGTGCCGCACCACCTCCTCCGATAAAGACATCGCAGCCCTGCGCCACTGCTTCGCCCACAAAATAATCGAGCTTGCGCGCCTTGTTGCCGCCGTATGCGAGTCCCGTCATGTCGTCTCGCTTCATAAAAATGCGCGGTCCACCCAGTTCGGCACTGAAGCGGGGGAGTTCGACCAGGGGCGTGGGTAGAATGCTGACTCGGTAGCAGGGTTGTTTGTCTAGCAGGACGCGTAGTTGCGTTTTGAGGCTATGGTCGATCATCGCTCGCTCCTTATATTCCGCACAAGCTGATTCATTTAAAATAAATTCGATAACAGTTCACCTTGCTGCACCGAACGAAGAGGTGACAGTCACTTCACGTTCAAATGGGCAGGTAAGTAACAATTCGGCTCGCTTTGTGCGAAGTGACTGTCATCTTCAGGGATAACGTGAACAGTTACTGAATTCGAAAAGGTTTGGTCAGGCACAGACGGCAAATTTATTGTAAATTTATGGTCCTGCTCAGGATAAACTACCCTACTCGTCAATATGTTCTAGCACCCACATGCAAGCCAATTTGATGGCACCCAACTCGGTGAAGTAGCGGTTGCGCCGCTCGCTTGATTTCACCGCCGTGATATGCTGAGGATTCATCCCCATACTGTCCGCCAGTGCTTTTTGGGTGATGCCTTTGGCTCGCAATTGCTTTGTTAAGTCATCAAGAGTGATCTGGGCGAGGTGCGTCTTCAAATCGGTTAAGGACTTCACTTGACCGACTGACTCGACCGTTTGCGGCGCAACAAGGGTAAACTGATCTGGCTCACATTTGAAAGTTACAGCGAGTGCCTCAGAGTGATGACAATTGCCCCGTTTGCCAATGTAGCAGCTACAGACAGATTCGATCCATCCCTCTTCCAATTGAATGGACACCACATAGGTTCCATGATTGCCTTTTACCTTGCCCGTGATCTTGTTGCCAGCGCGTGTGCAACTGAAGAACCTGCCAACATAAGGCTCTGCTTTCTCGCTTAGCGGGTTAGACCAATATTGATCGATCGCATCTGAAAGTCTGTCTAATTTAGAGTTTGTCATGATGGTTCTCGGCTTTCACTCAACCAGCACTTCTCACCATTCTCCGCAAAAAAAATGGAGTAAATATCACAAAGTGTGTAAATGAACGCTGCTCAGTCAGAGAATCGGCTGCATTTACACACTTTAGAACGTACCCCTGAAAAATCAGATGGCGAATGCATCTGAGCAAATGTTCACGGCAAATATTGCTCCATCGCCCCACGCCGTGCATCAAACTCTGGATAATGTGCCCACGTTCGATTCTGTTGTTTCATCGTATCTCGGATCAATCGTCGTCGATAGAGGCTGGCCAGATTCTCCTGCGCCATCGTGTCTGGATCGAAGTCGGTCAGGATTTGGTTGCGTAGTGCTTCGGACGTAGCTTTGTGTGCTGGATCATTGGCCAGATTGTACCATTCCCCTGGATCGGCACTCAAATCGAAAAGCTGGGGTTCATAACCGTGAATGTAGTTGTATTTGTATTGCCCCTGACGCGCCATGATGCAAGGCATCCCAACGGCCTCGTGGGCTTGAGCGTAGACGATGCGGTCGCTGATTGGTTGGTTCAATTGAGGCAATAGACTTGTGCCGTCGTGAGGCAACATGTCGCTGGTACCCGCCAATTCGCAAAAAGTCGGCGGCAAATCTAGCAGAGAAACAGGCGCAGTGTAAGTTGTCCCGGCCTGCCACCCGTCGGGAAAACGCACGATGAGCGGCACGCGACACGACCATTCGTAAAAACAGCGCTTCTGCACCATCTCCTTTTCGCAGAGCATATCACCATGATCGCTGGTAAAGACAACGACCGTGTTCTCGGCCAACCCATTGGCTTCTAGCGCATCCAGCAGTTCACCCACTTTGCGATCTATGTAGGTGACCAAGCCATAGTAGGCGCGCCGCAACCGGTAGAGTCCATCTGGATCGCGCAGATTGTGCCGCCGGGTGCCGTGATAAGCGTTCAGATTGCGATCAAGCATGGAATAGGTATCGTTCAGGTTATCGGGAAAGTCGGGTAGATCGATCTCTGCATCTTCGTATAAATCCCAATACTCTTGTGGTGGCCAAAACGGTTCATGGGGATGATGGTAGGAGGCACAGAGCAGAAACGGACTATCGTCCGGCCATCTGCTGCGGGTACGCAGATACTCCAATGCCCGAAAATGAGTCTCCTCATCATAACTCAGCGCGTTGTGCCAGACGTTGATCTGTACACCATCGCCCGTGTAGCCCGCAGCGTTGTAGCGAGGGCGCTCGCTCATCACCTCCTCGCAGTCGCGACCCTGCATCTCCTTGATGCGAATCCACTCCGGGCGCACCCAATCAAAGTCTGACGAGTAGATGTCCGTATTCAGGCGATGGCGAAAGCCATGCAGCTGTTCCGGCCCCACAAAGTGCATCTTGCCAGAAAGAACCGTATCATAACCAGCATTGGCCAGATAGTGGGCAAAGGTTGGCTGGTCGGCACGATGGAGCGCACCATTGTCCCACGCACCGATGGCTGACGCATGGCGCCCCGTCATCAGGCAGGCGCGCCCTGGTGAACAGAGCGGGAAGGGCGTGTAGGCGGCATCAAAACGAACGCCTTTTTCAGCCAGTCGATTCAAGTGGGGGGTCTGCACAACGGGATGGCCGTAAACACCGGTTAGCGCAGCGGTCATCTGGTCGGAGATAATGAAGAGAATATTGGGTTGTTGATTCATGATTGAGGAGTACTTTCTGAGCGCGGCAACCGTTCGGTCACGGGCGGATACGATTTGTGGGGTTCGAGTTGATACCAGTATGCCGTGCTGGACAGGTCGTCGGCGCGGTTGTTGTTGTGACCATGTTCGATGGTGACATTGATGCTTTGACAGAAGTAAAGAGATTACGGCCTAATCCGTTGAAGGTCATCTTTGGACTCACTTTATACGTCGCGTAGATGCAACGATGTTTACAATACTATGCTTCAGGTTCTGACGATTCTCGTTGGGAGGCATCTAGAATCGTCAGGCCAACCAATTTGTCATCTCGGTAATCCAGGATGACGCCCTCGTTCGTCATCTCGCTGTGTGTTGATGAGGGCTTCTCTTCAAAATGCACATACAATACGTCTGCGTCGTTATCATAATCCAACCACATTTTCGTTGCTGGCAGTCTGATGAAGTTCGCCAGTGCTCGCAATAAATACGTGAAACTCGGTTGCTCTAGGATCTGCGCGGCCATATCACTTGACTCCTGTTGTACTTTGGGGAAACATACGCTGTCACAACAAATCCGTCATCATGATTCACTTCTTTGTAAACCACGTGGAGATAACGATTTCGACCAAGTGCTTGAATTGCAAACCAAAGCTCCTGCATATCCTCTTATCACGGCCATTGGTTGCTCGATTGTCGCTAGAATCGTCTCTTCATAAGCATACATATATGGCTTATTGCTAACAATATGTAGCCATCGCTCGTCAGTCAGCCGTATAGGAACGTCATTGACGGAATACACAATCTCCATGGCAAGCATTGTAGAGTACTAGTATAGAAATCGCCAATCTAGCAAGCCGCAAACCTATTTAGCTATCATCATCAAATATAGGCTTTGCAATAACCATCCAACCAGATGGTTAAAAACCTGATATTGTTTATTTCCTTTGAACATACACACTCGATTACAATCCATTTAGCGTGATACGCGCTGGCCAGTGCTTTGAAGTGGTTTCGTATCAATCCCGTCCATCTGTAGATCATTTAAGCTTTGGATTGGCCTAAAATGCTCACGATAATCTTATAATGTCAACCGCGGATCCAATGCATCACGCAACGCGTCACCCACAAAATTGATGCTCAGTACAGTCACTGCAATCATCAGACCGGGGGGCAACCAGAGATGAGGATATTTTTCCAGCAAGGAGAGCTTTTGGGCACTGTGCAGCATGTTGCCCCAGCTTGGTGTCGGTGGCTGCACACCCAGTCCGAGGAAGCTGAGTCCAGCCTCGGTCAGGATGGCGGTCGCCATACCCAGGGTAGCTACGACGATCAGATAAGGGACGACGTTGGGCAGGATGTGACGCCACAGCACCCGCTGTGCAGGCAGACCGATGCTGTGAGCGGCTTCGATAAACTCGATCTCGCGCAGACTCAGCACTTGACCACGCACCAAACGGCAGGTCCCTGGCCAGCCCAACAGACCAATTGCCAACATCACGTTGTAGATGCTGGGACCAATAAAGGAGACCACCGTGATGATGATGATCAAACCAGGGAAGCTCATTACCGTGTCGGTAAAGCGCATAATGATCGAATCAACCCAACCGCCATAGTAGGCCGCCATTGCGCCCAGCAGCGTACCAATGACAATATAGATAGAGACCGATACCAGCCCCACCGATAGAGAGACGCGCCCGGCAAAGGCGAGCCGTGTCCATAGGTCGCGGCCAGCCGTGTCGGTGCCCAGAATATGTTCGGCACTTGGGGGATTCTTGGTGGCGCGCGGGTCTAACTCATATGCGTCATGAGCCGACAGGATGGGTGCAAAGACGGCGATCACAACCAGTACCAACAGAAAGAGGGCACCGATGACGGCTAGTTTGTGTTTTCGAAAGCGCGACCAAAAGCGAGATTTCATACCGTGTGGTCGCTCATTGGCGGATTCGTTTTCTAGCAGGTTAGCTTTCTTCATAGCGGATGCGTGGATCGGCATAGGCATAAAGGATGTCGGTGAACAGGTTTGCTAGCAGAATCAAGACCGCTGAAATGAGCAGCAACCCCATAATCTGTGGATAGTCACGGTCCGTGATCGATTCGATGGCTAATTGACCAATGCCCGGCCAGCTAAAGACGGATTCAATGATGACAGAACCGCCAAAGAGTCCGGGAATGCGCAATCCCAGGATAGTAATGAGTGGAATCAGTGCGTTGCGTAGAGCATGACCCGATACGATGGCCTTTTCCCGTAAACCCTTGGCGCGTGCCGTGGTAATGTAATCCATCCCCACCACTTCCAGCAGACTGGTGCGGGCGAAGCGCATCAGCGAACCGACGCTGGCCAGCCCCAAGACGGTGGCGGGGAGAATCAAGTGATAGAGTATGTCAATCACCCGCGGCAAGTCTGTTCGGAGGCTGACCATACCAAAGGGTGGCAGAACGCCTAATTTGAGTGAGAAAATATAGATACCACCCAATGCCAGAAAGAAATTCGGCACCGAAATCCCGGCAAAGGCAAAGAAGGTAAGAAGATAGTCGAGCCACGAATATTGCTTGAGGGCCGACAGAATCCCCAGTGGAATCCCAATGAGCACCGAGATGAGCAGTGCGCTTGACGTTAAGAGGAGCGTTGCGCCGAGCCGATCGCGTATTCGCTCGGCTACCGGCACATTCTTCACATAAGAGTAGCCCATATTCCCAGTTGCCATCTCACGCAGCCAAATACCGTAGCGTACAGGCAACGGTTGATTCAAACCCATCTTTTCACGCAGCGCTTCCTGCGCCGCCACATTGACTGCAGCAGTTGGGTCAATCATCGCATCGATTGGATCACCTGGCGCAAGATTAATCAAGGCAAAGTCGATAATGGTGATGCCCAGGAGAATGGGAATCGCCATGATGAGGCGGCGTAGGATATATTTGGTCATACGTCACGTATCGAGCAAAGATTGAGGGGATAAGATGAATAAGATGATGGGATGAATAAGATGATAGGATGAGACTTCTACCACCTGCTCATCTCAATCATCTAGTCATCTTATCATCTTACTCGGTCTCCAAAACCCATGTCTCAATCGCATCGTAGTTGGTCAGATGACCATAGTATTGGGGAGTGGCATCCAAGCGGTTTATCATCACCCAACTGGTGACTCCCAGGCGTAAGGGGATGATGGCGGCCTCGTCGTCTAGAATGCCTTGCAGTTCTTGGTAGATCTCGATGCGCTTGTCGAAGTCGGTTTCGGCGCGCCCGGCAGCGAGCAGTTCATCGGCACGGTCGTTGCAGAATAGGCTCGCATTGTAGCCACCTTCTGGTGCGCCATAGCCGCATTTGTAGTAGATGTTGACCGAATCGGGCTCAGGTCCATAGGCGTTGCAGCCGGAGACAATGTCAAAATCATGTTCTTGTAGATAGGTCTGATTGAAGGCCGCACGGTCTCCCACGCCGCGCAGTGCGCTGTTTAGACCAATATCCTTCAGGTATTGTTGAATAAAGAGAATCTCTTCCGACGGTTCTTCACCGCTGAAGATGTAGTCCAACACATGGTCGGGATTCCATTCGCCTGCATCGACTGCTTCTTGAATCAAAGCTCGTGACTTGTCTGGATCAAAGTTGATCTCTTTCTCGTGGGGGTTGGGCTGCAAAAATTCCTGACCCAGATGGTGATAGAAAGGCTCAGTAGATCCAAATTTCAGGTTTTGAGAGAGAATTCTGGCTAAACAGTTGACATAAATACAAATTTGCCGGTCGATATCTAGTTTTTGCGTTAGATTTGGGGGTGGTTCATTTTAGGCGGACAATTAGGTTTACATTTTTGCAAAGAGAAAAGATGTTTATATTTTCTACTTTGAGCCATGCTCAGGCAGAAAATGACCTCATATAGATTTTTATCTATGTATCAAAAGTGTAAACCTAATTCTGAACCACCCCTAGATTTGGGCGATTTTCAGATATGAAATAGGTTGTTTTCTGTAACCGAAATCTGAATAAATGACTCCAAAATCCCTGCAATCTCGACTGAAAATAGCCAAAAACGCCAAATTTGGATCTACTGAGGCTTAGAGAGCTGTTGGTCTAGAAACAGCTCACTGGTGATGGTCTCGCGGTCGATGGCAAACTGAATGGCGTGACGCACCTTCTTGGGAACGCGCTCGACATTAGCCGTTACGTTGCAGAAAACGCTACTGGGTTGGAAGACCACTTTGTAGTCGGGGTTATCCAGGAAGCGCTCCACATCTTCGGCGGGCAGGCTGCTTGAGAGATCAATCTCGCCTGATTCAAAGCCCGCAGCGACCGTGGTTCGGTCTGGGAAGAAGAAGTTGATGCCAGCCAATTTGGGCGTCCCCAGGAAGTAATCATCGTGACGCGCCAGGCGGATGAACTGATCTTCGGCCACTTCCGTCACCTGAAAGGGACCTGTGCCAATGGGGCTCTTGCTAAAGAATTCGTTGGCAGCAAATTCCGTCATGGGAACATCACCCAATATGTGTTCGGGTAGAATGCCCACAAAGGATAAGGTGTCGAGAATAGACATGCTGGGCGATTCCAACGTGATTTCAATGGTGTGATCGTCGATGACATTGAGCCCATCGATACTGTCAGCATCGCCTGTGGTAAAAGCTTCCAGCCCTTTGAGCGTGCTGAGTGATGGTCCCCAAAAGGTGGGATTGTCGGGGTGGACAGCAGCGGTAAAGGTAAATGCCACATCATCGGCGGTGAACGGTTCACCATCGTGCCAGACTATATCCTTGCGCAGGTTGAAGGTAAAGGTCAAACCATCCTCTGAAACCTCAAAGCTTTCGGCCAGGGATGGTTGTGGTGGACTCAGTAGATCCAAATTTGGCGTTTTTGGCGATTTTCAGTCGAGATTGCAGGGATTTTGGAGTCATTTATTCAGATTTCGGTTACAGAAAACAACCTATTTCATATCTGAAAATCGCCCAAATCTAACGCAAAAACTAGATATCGACCGGCAAATTTGTATTTATGTCAACTGTTTAGCCAGAATTCTCTCTCAAAACCTGAAATTTGGATCTACTGGGACTACCAAAAAAGCCAATGTCATACTGAAGCAGCCGATTATAGATCATGCGAAAGAGCTGCGACTGCACGCCCTGCACCGAATCCAGGGGATTGAGGTTGCGCGGCTTCTGGGAATAGGCAAAATTGAGGATTGCATCGTTGGATGAACCCTCGGCAACCGCAGCCTCACCGCCGGAATCGCCAGCAGTTGGGGAAGAAGCCTGGGGTGCACAAGCGGCCAAAATCAATCCTACAATCAAACACAGAGCAATGAACGGATACTTCTGTCGAAACATAGATCCTCCTTTGGTGGGTGGGTTGTGTGCTCGGACTCATTGTAGTTTAGGCAGATACTAGATGTCAAGTCAGATCAAAATGTACCAATATGCCGGGATTGTGGCCCAAAGTATGTAAATGGTCTGTGATTATGCGCTCATTGTACGACGTTGTGCCCATTATCTGGATCAAAGAAGTGTAATTTGGCGGGATTCAGACGGACAATGGCCTGAGTCCCTGGTGCCAAATAGAAATCGGCATCGGTGGTTACGATGAGCCGTTGATCTTGCAGATCCACGTAGAAAAGATTATTTGCGCCCATGTGTTCAACGAGCATGATGCGGCAGCGAGCGCCATTAGGCACATGAGCAGAAGGATCCCCAGTGGCAGGTGCTAGCGTCAGATCTTCGGGGCGGATGCCCAAAGTCAATGAACCATTTAGCCGTTTGCGATTCGCAAGGAGACGCGATGGCGTCGATTGTTCTGTCGTCGTCTCCAACGATATGGACCAAGTGAGGCCATCCAGCATAATCTTTAATTGGGCGTCATCCGGTTGCACATGACACGTCAAGAAATTCATGGCTGGACTCCCCAAAAAACCGGCCACAAACTTGTTGTTGGGCAGGTTATACACATCCAGCGGTGATCCCACTTGTTGAACGACGCCATGATTCATCACGACGACCCGATCGCTCAACGTCATAGCCTCAGCCTGGTCATGGGTGACGTAGATGACGGTCCCGTGAATGCGGTCGAAGAGTAGCTTGAGTTCTGCCCGCATCTGGATGCGCAGCTTGGCGTCCAGATTGCTCAGCGGCTCGTCCAATAGAAAGACCTTGGGATTGCGGGTAATGGCGCGCCCCAGGGCAACTCGTTGACGCTGGCCGCCGCTCAGTTCGCGTGGCTTGCGGTCGAGTAGGTTTGCGATCCCCAGCAGTTCTGATGCCTCTTGCACGCGTTGCTCGATCTCGGTTTTGGCCATCTTGCGCACCTTGAGACCAAAGCCGATGTTTTCACGCACCGTCTTGTGGGGATAGAGGGCATAGCTTTGGAAGACCATGGCTATGTCTCGCTCGCCCGGTGGCACTGCGTTGACCAACCGCTCATCAATATAAAGTTCACCACCACTGGGGTCTTCTAACCCAGCCGTAATGTTCAGGGTGGTCGATTTGCCACAGCCGCTGGGACCGACCAGAGTCACAAATTCCCGATCTTCTACAGTTAGGTTGAACCCCTGCACTGCTGTGACGGACCCGAACCGTTTGCTGATATGTTTGTATTGAATTTGGGCCATAAGTAGGGTTCCAAGCTTTTAGGGGAGAAAAAGACGAATGACGCCTCGGCAGAGGTGTAATTCATCAACGATTGTTGCCAAACGGATGGCGCAACGCCGTCGATAATTGATATCAGGCAAGACACGTTTCAAGTTGCCAATTGTCAATACGGATAGACAGTTTGGCGTCGCAAGATCGCGGATCTGATATTCAAGCGATTTGGCATCGGCTTTTGTGCTGCGATTGCCTGTTAATAGAAGATAGCCCATTTCTTGACAAAATTCCCAAACAACCTTGTCATCTGCTGTAGACAACAACCCTACGTCATCAAACCATTTCAGTTCCATGGGAACCAAGTCCAGCCACTCCCCCTGATAACGCAAATCGTCAAATATCGCTTGGGCTTGTCCTTCACAATTATGATCACTGAGAATGATCTGCATCGTCGAGGCCCCACCGCTGCCGACTCTCTTCAATCAGTTTATGCAGCGCTGCACGTCGTGGCGTCATCTCTACAGGGCGTTTCTTTCTTATTTCGGCTTCCAACTCCCGATAATAACGCTCACGTTCCGCTTTGTGAATGAGGATTTCCTCTAACTCCGATTCTAGCTGAGGCCGATGCTCTTCAATATAGGCGAGAGCCACCTTGACTTGATGTGGTGATAGATTGTAGATTTTGTTGATTTCCCAGCTTGGAAAACCTTCATCGTATGCTTCCATTACATCATAGATAGACACTCGACTGTTGCTGATCATTGGGCCCAATTCGGTTTCCAAAATACGGACCACGGATGTGTCTCCGGGTAACTGCCACTCTTTTACCACGCCATTGGATGGAGAATCTAAAGTGGTTTGGGGTTGTGTGGTCATCATAACCTCCCTAACATGCACATTTGAATTACGGCAATTATACCACAGACGTAACTGTGTAGAGTTACGGGGACTAAGCTCAGTCGTACAATCAGTCTTCGGCTAACAGTTACCCAAAAATAACTATTCCTTTACAGCACCAAAGGTCAAACCACGGACCAAATATCGTTGCGTAAAGGCCGCAAAGATCATCACAGGCAGTATCATCATGGATGCCAGGGCCGACATTTCGCCCCAACGCAGGAACTTGTCCGACATGTAGCCGGAAATGACCACGGGTAGCGTTTTGGCGTTAACAGAAGTGAGCATGGAGGCGTAGAGAAACTCGTTCCAGGAGTAGATAAAGGTGAAGATGGCCGTAACGGCAATACCAGGCAGGGTCAAGGGGAGCACGACTTGGCCAAAGCGTTGCCAGAGCGAACAGCCATCTACAATAGCCGCTTTCTCGATCTCCGCAGGCAAATCCTGGAAGAAGCCGAGCATGAGCCAAATGACAAACGGCAATGCATAGGTGACGTGGGTGATGATGAGGGCCAGGTGGGTGTCCGAAATGCCCAGGCTACGAATGATGACAAAGTAGGGAATGGCCGTGGTCACAGGCGGGTAGATGCGGGTAATGAGAATCCAGATCATGGCCGTCTGGCGAAAGGCAAAGGAAAGATAGCTTTTGGCAAGAGCATAGGCTGCGAGCGATCCAAAGAGGATGGCCACCCCGGTACTCGTCAGCGCCACACCAACGCTGTTGACAAAGAAGCGACTGATATCAGGCGCATTCAGCACCAGCCGGAAATTCGCCAACGTCCCCCGCAGAGGAAGAATAATGGGCGGGCTGACAATGGTGTCGATCTCATATTTGAAGGCCGTGGTCACCAGCCAATATGCGGGAAAAGCGACCACGACCAGGACAATCGCCGTGGTCAGATAGAGGATGAAGTTCTCGACTGCACGCCGTGCTCGATAATTGGGTGTACTCTGCATTGACGACTGTCCAATTCGTGTGTTGTCGAGCGTATACTCTGCACTGCCATAGATGAGGATAAATTTGACCACATTCAGTCGGGAAAAACAGGCGAATTTATTCTCATCTATGAGCGAGTGCAGGATAATCCGACGCTTCGGGGAACGACACCTATTGATTCCTTCTTTGCAGCTCTCGAATAAAGAAGATCGAGATCAGAAAGATCGTAATCAAAAAAAGCCAGGACATTGCGCTTGCTTGACCGATCTGGAAGAACTGCAACCCACTTTTGTAGATGAGTATTGAGAGTAGTTCGGTCGTGCGGCCTGGGCCACCAAAGGTCAGGGTCCAGATGATATCAAAGACGCGAAAGGCGTCCATGATTCGCAGCAGCAGCACGACAATAATCACCGGGCGCAGCAAGGGCAGGGTGATCTCGCGAAAAATCTGCCAGGTCGATGCACCATCGACGCGCGCCGCCTTGTATAGATCCACCGGTAGCGACTGAATACCCGCAGCCAGAATGAAAACCACAATGGGCAACTGCTGCCAGATTTCCACAGTAATGACTGCGGCCAGAGCCTGCCTGGGATCGCCAATCCAGGTTTGGGGCGGAATACCAAACAGACCAATGAAAAAGTTGATGGCTCCGTAGGTCGAGTGGTAAAGGGTGCGCCAAAGCACACCTACCACCACTGGCGTCATCATCAATGGAACAAGCAACACCGTGCGGATCAACCCAATTGCCCGCACTCGCGACGTAGCCAACAGTGCCAGTGCCATACCCAACAGGAACTCGATGCTGACCGACACAGCAACGAAGATGAGCGTGATGCGTACGCTGGAAAGAAAGTTGGCATCATCCAACAGGCGCGTGTAATTGCGCAATCCAATAAAGACGGGCTGGGAGTTGGGTACCGTCATGTTCCACGAAAAGAAGCTCAACCGCAAACTGTAAAGCAGGGGATAGACTGACGTCAAAAGCAGAAAGGTAATGGCAGGCGCGAGAAAAAGGGCCGAAACCCAACGTTCGCGGCTGTGATTCTGGACAACGACCTGATCGTTCACAGAGAATCCTTAGTTATCCCGCATACTCAAAGTCAAGAGGATTCTGCTCGATCAATTCAACCCACTTGGCCGCAATTTCATCCAATGCTTCCTGGGGTGTGGCTTGCTCTGAAAGCGCTTTGGATGCCCCTTCCCCCACTGAGATAAACATTTCGAGCCATTGGGGAACGCCAGGCGTGAAGGGTTTGCCTGCTTCTAACACAGTCGCATACTTGGGCATGTAGGGACGAGCGGCAACAACATCATCATCTGTGTAGACGGTTTTACGTGCGGGGTCCATGCCAAAGTCGAGAGCACCTGCTTTGGCGTTGGCAGGATTGGAGAGGTGAGCCATCAGGTCAAAGGCGGCCTCTTTGTTCTGCGAGGTCTTAAGCATGACTACGTTGTGTTGCACCACGTTTCCCGTGCCATTTTCTGGATAGGGCGCAATCGACCAATTGTCGACCACGTTGGACTTATCCGGATCGTTGAGCGAGGGCAGAATAAAGGCTCCCCAGCCTTCCATAACCGCCACGTCGCCGGCCAAGAAAGCATTGGCCGCTTCTGGGTTGTCCCAGGCGAGGATGCCCGGGGGCGCATAGTTGGTCATGTGATCCTTGAGCATAGTCAGCGCCTTGACGCCCTTTTCGCCGTTGATGAGTGGCTGCCAATCTGGTGTCATCAACGGATCGCCTTGTGACCAGTAGCGGGCCAGGAAGAGCTTGACTAGTTGTGCTGTCACACCTGCAAAGGAGAGACCGTGTGTATCACCATTGGTATTGGCGGCCAACATTGCTTCATAGTCGGCCCAGGTCGTTGGGAAGCTGTCGATCAGATCCGTGCGATAGAAGAGAACCGAGACGCCCGTAATCACGGGCAGACCATAGCGCACGCCTGCTTGTCCGGCAATTCCCTCACCATAGTTGTAGATAGGTGCAAAAAAGCCCTCCATGTCGTAGCCTGTGCCGTCGATAAAGTCGTTAATCGGTTCGAGTTCGGGCCAGATGGTATACTGGAATTCGATATCGTTGCAGAAGAGATCGAACTGAGGTGAGCCGGATGCCAGATCGGCCTGCACTTTGGGCATGAGCGTTTCCCATGGTGCAAACTCAAACTCGACTTGTGCGCCCGTCTGTGCAGTAAATTCATCTGCCCAAGCCACAAAGGCAGGTTCATAGGCGACGCCCGCCTGGGTCAACATGCGTAAGGTCACACCGCTATACTTTTTATCACCTGTCTCAGCACTGTCTTGCTCCTGGGCGGGAGCAGTCGTGGCGCTCGGGACCGGTGCTCCTGTCGGCCCACAAGCTGCAGCCATCGTGCTTGCCCCCAGTAGACCGAGGGCTTTTAACATGTCTCGACGATTTAGCGGATGGTATTGGCTCATTGTCTGTTCTCCTTTGAATGTTAGGTTGATATCTACTGATTATCCAGTCCAAACTAGCAGTACACCCATCGCTTCGCCCAACCGTTCATAGAGTAGATCATATGCATCTTTGGCCTGGGTGAAGGGAAAGC
This sequence comes from Chloroflexi bacterium TSY, assembly GCA_019217005.1. Next base: position 12,627 of record JAHBNG010000064.1, on the reverse strand, counting down.
GGTGGCTGATCAGGGGTTCTATGCGTATGCGTCCGGCTTGTATTAACTCGATAGTCCGCGGCAGCATGACGGAACGGGCCTCGGTTTCATAATAGCCTCCTATTAGCCGTCGACGCTGAATCTTGCTTGCGTCTAACGGCAGAGGCTCGCCATGATAAAGACCGATGAGATGCAGGGTACCGCCATCGCGGACCATCTCTTGGGCTTGGGCAAATGAGGTCAGCCCTGGTTTACCGCCAACGCAATCGATCACCACATCGGCTCCAGTGCCGTTCGTCAGTTCACGCACGGCTACCACGGGATCCGATTCTGTTGCGTTAATGGCCGCGTCCGCACCGAGCTGCTTTGATAGATTGCAGCGCGCCTCTATCGTATCCACTGTCACAAGCTGCGCCAACAGATGCTGCCGTGCCGCCTGCATGACCAGATTGCCCACTAGCCCTTGCCCGAGGACGACGACCGTATCACCCGGCCGAATGCCGGGTGTCTGCGCCCACATGACGCCGCCGGTCGCCAAGGGCAGAAAGGTGGCTTGCTCAAATGAGAGTTCATCAGGGATCGGCCAGACGCGCGTGCCATCCATTGCGTCGATATCTTGAATCACATACTGTGCGTGAGGAGCAACTGCGGCAACCCGATCCCCCGGTTGGAAACGCGTGGCGGCTTCCTCCCCCACCGCTTCCACAACCCCAGCGACTGAGTAGCCCATAATGGCTGGATCGATGGCCTCCTCGTGCATATAGCGCCGCAAAATCTCCGAGCCACGGCTGATCAAGCTGACATGGCTTTTGACCAACACATCGCGTGGACCACATTGAGGGATGGGTGCTTCTTCAAGGATGACATTGCCGAAGCCTTCGGGTTTCGCGACACGTAACATGGCAAATCTCCTACGGGTTATTCTTCAGGAAAGATTCGTTCATTCTGGGATTGGAGATCCAGGACTGGGAACCAGAGAAACAAATCCCCAATCCCTAGTCCCAGTAGATCCAAATTTCTGCGGAATAGGCGTTCTCTTACGCCGGTCACGGTCGAGTAGAGCCGCATTAGAGATTACACGCAGTAGGATTTCTCAGAGGTAGAGCGTTCAAATGGCGAAAAAAGACGCAGTAGAGAATCTCGGACCATTTGGCCCGCTCGAGTCTGTTTTGACTGAGAAATGCAGGATTATGTCTACTGCGTGTAATAGAGAATGCTGCCTCCGCGGATAAAAGACACATTTTGGATCGACTGAGTCCCCTAAAACCCCTGATCTCACGCTGAACCAAGTATAGGTGAATGAAGTCTGTATTGATCAATTAGGTCTTGGTGCAGCTCAATGCCGATACCGGGACGGCTAGGGGTTTGAATGGCACCATTTACGACCGGATGCCCCAGATCCTGAATTTTCTGACGCAACGGCGAATCAAACACTTCAGCTGGTGCAAATTCTATATAGGGCGTAATGGTTGAATAAAGAGCAAGATGCACCGTGGCCGCCCCCAGAATCTGCGTTGACCAATTACCGGGAATCACCAGAGCACCTCGACTTTGGGCGATCTCGACGATGCGCTTGGCTTCCGTGATCCCGCCGCAGGTATTCATGTATGGCTGTACAACATGGACTTTTCCATAATCGATCATATGTTGCAGCTCCCACCGGCTGACAGCATGCTCGCCCATCGCAAGGGGAATGCTGGTGCTCTCTGCCAAACGGGCATAGGGGTCGAAGCTATCTACGGGAAACGGCGTTTCAAAAAAGTAGACATCCAGCTCTTCCAGAACTCGGCAGATGCGTTTGCAGACCTGTACATCGTTAAAGCGATAGCCAACATCCACGGCCAGCATCAAGTCGGGCCCCAGAGCATCTCTGGCACGAGTCGCCAACTCAAGAATGTTCTTGACAGAAGACATCATCGGTTCGACCTTGAATGCCCGGTAGCCCTTTTCTTTGAGGATCAAGGCTCGCTCAACCTGGCTTTCCACCATTGCCTCGCTGTCCCACTGATCTGATACGATAGTGCAATAGGGCACGACCTCAATGACGGGATTCGACTCGGGTGTCTGAAAGTAGCCGCGCTGTGCACCGCCCAGCAGTTCGTAGACTGGCTGATTCAATTTTTTGCCGTAAAGATCCCAAACCGCAATATCCAAAGCACCCAGACACATCAGCGCCCAGCCCCGCCGATTATAGTGCATAATGCTGTCGTAGAGCTTCTGCCAGAGACGTTCGGGGTGGGTGAGTTCTTCGCCAATGAGGAAGCGTCCCAGAAAGGAATCGCTGCCATGCATCACTGCCATAGCCACGCCAGGTGGAACACGAAAGGACTCGGAATAACCGATGAGTCCTTCATCTGTATCGACGCGAATGTCTGTGATTTTCATTTTTTATATAGATGTTCAGATAATGTTTTTCCACGCGAAACAGTAGCTTGTCAGCATTTCAGCCGGTCAGCTCGTCAGTTCTCTGGCTGACCGGCTGAAATGCCATCAACGACAAGAAAATCTTTTCCTGAAAGGCTATAGTACTCGATAGTTGTATTTTGAGCAGGTGCCGGATTTGACAAAGTCAAAATTAAGCAGAGCAGGCCTGCTGTTTGGCGAAAAGGGTAGCGAAGACCTCTGCAATCTCCTGTCCGTCATTCAAGGCATGATGTGCAGTCAAGATGAGATCTTGAATTAGTGACTGAGCTTGCTGCCGAGTAGCCTCACCAAGGGATTTGCTGGGCGAGAATTGAGTTTTAGCCAATGATGGTCCCAAACAATCAAGGTGCAAGAGAGAATAAGCCACGAAGACCAGAGACCAATGTTTTTGAAAGGCGTGGGCAGTTCGCATGCAATATTCATCAAGGCCAAGCAGTTGTTTACCATCCTGATAAACCGTCTCGATAGGCCAACGAAGCAGGTAAATCGAGAGAATGCGTTTGGCATTACAATCAGTGCGATTGGTCACTAAAACGGCCTAATTGCCTTGCAATTCAGGATTATCAAAACTAATCACGATGCGTACCTTGCCGATAGAAGGGATACGCACAGTCATGGTAAAGGTATAGTAAGTACGGGGTGGTTCAGAATTAGGTTTACACTTTTGATACATAGATAAAAATCTATATGAGGTCATTTTCTGCCTGAGCATGGCTCAAAGTAGAAAATATAAACATCTTTTCTCTTTGCAAAAAATGTAAACCTAATTGTCCGCCTAAAATGAACCACCCCGTAAGTACGACCATCAATGGTGACAGGTTTGTAGGCATTCTGGGGGATGTAGGGGACCAACTCTTTGACTTTAATATGTGGCCCCTCGAAAGTTATCGGCTGACCGTCTTCATCTCGCAAACGAAAGCTATTTGTCTCCAGATTGCGATTGCACTTCAAGATGCTGATCCAATCTTTATTCAGACGATCGAGTACAGCTAGAAGATCTGGAGCGAGATACCAACCATCGAAGAGAGCCCAACCAAAGATAAGGGTTCGTTCAACAGCTTTTTTTCAACCAGTTCACTGGCAATGGTTATCTTGGTCTTAAACGCTTCGTCTAGCCCTCGAAAGGCGGGGTCAGTTAATAGGTGGCTATCCACTCGTTTATGAAAAGCGGTTCGTTCTTTCTTTTTTCTTGGGAATCTCAGTCACTGGGAAATGGTTTTCCACAAATGCTTCCCAGTCGGTAAACTCTTCGTACCGTCGGTAGATACTTGCATCGACCGGAAAACGAACAGCGCCACTGACATAGTGACTTGTGACTAAGTTATGAGCCAGTGGATGCTGACCATTGCTATGATTGTAGTGGGTGTCGATATACTCGAACAGACTTCCCACGTGTTCACATAGTGTATCGTCAATCGCTAATACCGATTCTGACTCTGAACGTTGGTATTGTGCTGTCTCTGACTTCATGTAACCTATACGCTCATCATTGAGTTTTTCGGCTCGCCAAGGAGCTTCACTCAAATACCGTGATATATTCGTCTTATCTGCACTATCTAGAATGCAGCGGGCAATATTTGCCATGCTTTTGTTGTCCAAGACCATCAGACCCGTCAGATAGTTTTCAAAGTGGCGAAACTGTTTACGATTGGCAAATACTGAACGAAAGGTTTCGCTATGCTCCCTGACCAGTGGCGCTACATTCACTATCGGCAATTGCATCTTGATGGCTCCTTTTTCGCACTTTTTTCTTGATGCAATCTATTGAGATGACTTTTGTCTCTTTTGTCAAATTTGGAAAATATTCATTTCACAACTATCGAGTATAGTATACGAAAGTATAAAAATCAGTCACGAAACAAGGCCAGATTGTAGCTGATGGCTGACGGCTAATAGCTGAAAGCTTTTTTTACCCAAATGCAGCCATATAGGTTCGAGTACGCTCGTTCAACACGCCATAGAAGCCCCGCGTCTCTTCATCCGGGTGATCGCGCCAGAACGTGGCCGGGATGCCAGAGTCGTTGGCCAGGGGGGCGTGCTCTCGATGTCCGTAGTAGATCTGGGCCGTTTTACGGATCACTTTTGTTGGTCGCGTGGTGGCCGTGTGCAACACCGACACATTAAACAAGGCACAAGTTCCCGCCGGACCATGAAGATCGTGGACACCACCTCTAGCCAGTTGGGCTTGGTTATCTTTCAGGATCCCCTGGTCAATCGATTCGGGCGAGAAGGAAATACAGTGGGTACTCTCATCCACGTCGGTAAAATAGACCATCAACTGAATATAATCCATGCGTAAGGGGTGCTCAGGCCAGTGTGGCTTGTCCCGGTGCCAACCCTGATGAAATTCCCCATCATAGGGTCCCATCCAGCGTAACCCGATCTCCCCAAAGCAGACCGGTCCTCCCATCAGTGCTTCTACAGTTGGTAAAATTTTGGGATGCCGGATGAGTTCATCAAATTTGGGCGTGGTAATCAGGGCGTCATAGTTGGCCTGTTGGTGGTGATCATAGGGACGCCAGAAGTAAGGAAATTTTTCGCGGTCTGCGTCAAAGAGATCGTGAAAGTATTTGAGATCTGCGGCGTCAAGAACTTGACCTAGATTCAAATAACCATATTGTGCAAAGAAGTCACGGTCTGCCTGATTCATATTGCTCCTTATTCGACTATACTTAACTTACTTTGAGACCTGGGGATATTGACTCACGTTGCTTGTCTACTTCATTGTCGGATCATACTGATGAATGTCCCGATCGGGCATCTTGATGCCAAGCAACCGCAAACGCTGCTCGCTAGCATTTTGCGATGCTTGCCACGGAAGCTTGGTTTCTGACTCATAGCGTTTCATCCACCAATAGCCAAAATAGAGAAAAATACCGCGGCGCAGGCCTTCTGTCTTGTTACAACCGCCCGTATGCCAGATCGCTCCGTTGATAAAGACGGCGTCACCAGCTGCAGAGTAAGCGGCCACCTCGCCGGGCAATGGGTCATAACGCGATTCATCGGGTGGATAAGTTTCGCCGCGATGGGTGCCTGGGACCATGCGTGTTGGGCCGCGTTCCTCGGTCATCTCATCCAGGTAGAGGATCGTATTGATAGAGAGCGGGCGGTCGCCAGGGAAGATGAAGTCGCGGTGCCAACTGCGCGCTGGTACCTCGCTATGTGGCCCTTGCCGTAGCAGATCATACTGGAGAAGCTGTGTCTGTGCCCCAAAGATGGCTTGCTGGCGTTTGAGGATATTGGGGTGTTCAATCAGGTCAATAAAGGATTGATATTTGAGCAGACGATGCTGGTTCACCTTGGGCTTTTCGGCCTCCCACACCCGATCAAATTCAGCGCGATAGTAGTTCAACTCATCTTGATTGAGAACCCCACGAGCATGAAGATAACCATTCTCCAAAAAGAAATCCATTTCGCCTTCCAGATACATCACTCTTCTCCTCAATCATCCTGCCATCTTCTCATCTTACCCCTTCACCCCCATAAACGTAATCTCCTGAATGAAATATTTCTGGGCGAAGAAGAAGAGCATCACAACCGGCAGCATCGCAATCACCGAGCTGGCCATCAAGTAGTGCCAATCCGTTACATGGGGACCTCGGAAAGCCAGCAACCCTAGCGCCAGGGTCAATTTATCTTGAGAGCTGAGATAGATCAAGGGCCCCAAGAAATCATTCCAAGTTGCATTGAATGTAAAGATGGCACAGGCAGCCAGTGCGGGTACAGTCAAGGGCAGATTGATGCGCCACCAGACTGCGAAATCACTACAGCCATCAATTCGAGCTGCGTCGTCTAGCTCGTAGGGAATCGTTGTATAGAATTGCCGCATCAGAAAAATGAAAAAAGGAAAACCAAAGAAAGACGGTACCCAGAGCGGCAAAAAGGTATCGAGCCATCGTAGCTCTTTGAAGATCAAATAACGGGGAATCAGGGTAACAGCACTAGGCAACATCATTGTGGCCAATGTTAAGACGAAAAAGATGTCGCGCCCTCGCCAACGTAGACGTGCAAAGGCAAACCCAACCATGCTTGACGAAATGAGGGTTCCAACTAGATCCATAAAGACAACGTAGGAGGTATTGAGAAAGTAGAGACCAAATGGAGCCTTTGCGAAAATATCTACGTAGTTTTGCCACAAGATTTTTTCCGGCAGTAAGGTTGGAGGAAAGGCGAAAACTTCCGACGGATGCTTGAACGAAGTGCTAATCATCCACCACAGGGGCACAAGTATTAGAATTCCGCCACTCAACAAGATGAGATAGACAAAACCTTTTTCAATCACTTTGGCAAAATTGACGCCAAATAACGAGCGGCGGATTGTATAACTAGTCATAAACTCGAACTCAGAAGTCGTGATTCTCTCTATCGTCGCCCTTTAATTTCACCCGTATAAAAGACCCAAGCCTCGGAAGAACGCAGGACAAGTAGGGTCAGTATCAAGATATAGGCGAAGATCGCCCATGCCAAGGCGCTAGCGTACCCCATATTCAAAAATTTGAAGGCATTGCGCCAGAGATAAAGCAGAAAGAACAGCGTTGCATTATTTGGCCCGCCTTGGGTCATGACATAGCCCTGCGTAAAGGTTTGCAGCGCCCCAATAATACCCATGATCAGCTGGAATAAAATTACGGGGGAAATCATGGGCAAGGTGATATTCCTAAATTGACGCCAGCGCCCAGCCCCATCGATGTCGGCGGCTTCATAAAGCTCGGTCGGAACACCCTGTAGCCCGGCCAGATAGATGACCAGCCCCGCGCCCACGCCCCATAGGCTCATGAGGATCAGAGCGGATAAAGCCCAATCTTCGCTTGTCAGCCAACTTGGTCCTTTAATTCCGATGAGAGACAACGCGTAGTTCAGAACCCCCCAATCGGCAGAGAAAACCCAGATCCACAAAAAGGAGACCGCCACACCCGACAGAACTGCAGGCAAATAATAGAGCGTTCGAAACCAGGCCAATCCCCGAATACGCGTATTGAGCAGGATCGCGAGAAATAGCCCGAGAATAATCTGCAAGGGGATTGAGACCCCAGCATAGACCGTGGTCACGCGCATGGAGATCCAGAATAACTCATCCTCAAAGAGCATCTCGCGAAAGTTATCCAGCCCGATGTAATTGGCTGAGCTGAGAATGTCGTAGTCAGTAAAAGAGAGATAGGCGGCCGCCCCAAAGGGCCCAGCAATCCAGAGAAGAAACCCGATTAACCAGGGCGCAGCCATGAGCCAACCTGTTAACTCCTCACGTCTAGCCATCCGGCTCATTTTTTTATTGGTTAGTTGGTTGGATAGTTTGTTGGTTCACGAGTTAGTTTGTTCGTTGTCGGATGATGTTGTGTATTCGGGAGTGGTTTCTTTGATCGTTCGATTGCGTTGGGATCGAATGTAAGCGTTTAATTCTTTTCCGAGAGTGGCAAGTTCGTTCATCAATTTCGTAAAAGTTTCATCGGAAATCAATTGTCGTTTCAGCACTCGCTTTAACCAATAGCGAGTCTCTCGAAGTGAACCACGTGAGTAATAGCAGAAGCGAATGACATCTTTAATATGAAAACGTCCTGCTCCCTCCGCAATATTGGCTCCGACAGAATCAACCGCCCGAACCAACTGCCTACCCACCGTATCCCTCGCAAACTCATTCCACTCCATAACTATAGCCCATACAGTATCAGCAACTCGCTCAGCCCTCTGATACATCCGCGAATCTTCAATATCCTGATAACCCACAAGCCCCCCTTACCAACTAACCAACTAACCAACCAACCAACTATTCAAACTCCGCAATCATCTCATCTACCTTACTCGTAATACTTGCAACCACCTCTTCAACAGATCGTTCGCCCGACACGGCCTGACCGATCTCATTTGAGTGAATCGTGTTGAGTTCATCTTGGAAGGGGATAGCTGTCCAAGGGGTGGCGTTCTCCGTCATGTCCAACATGTACTGCCAACCGTTTCGAGGCAGAATGTCATTGAGCTGGGAGGACCAGGCTTCCACGTTACTCTTGCGGAAGGGCGCGCCAAAGAAGCTCAGTGCCCACCATAGATCCTCTTCTGGGCTATTGATAAACTTGAGCAATTCCCAACCGGCGTCCCAGTTGGCATAGTCACTGCCATTGACAACGTGATAATCGCAACCGACGAAGTTGGAATGACAACAGTCACCTTTGGGAGGAGGTACAAAGTCCCAATCAATTTCGGCCCAAGTCTCACGCATGTTGGGGATGGACCACGTTGCAGTCTGACTGATGGCCTGTTTGCCGCTCGACCCCCAATCGAATTCTTTGGTCTCATCTGGCTTGCCCAAGGAACGATCCTCATTCAACATCTCGGGCAGCATCGACAGCCAGCCCACAACTCTCTCATCATCAAGATTGAAATGAGTCAAATCATCATTAAACATTGCGACACCGTATGACGGCATCACCACCTGAAGATTCCAGTAGCTGGCATCAGCATTGGCCCCCATGATCACGCGCCGATCATTGTCATCAAACTGGGTGAGTTCTGCGGCCTTGGCACGCCAGGTATCCCAAGTCCAATTATCGGCTGCAACATCGTTATCGGGTGTTTCAACGCCAGCTTCTTCAAAGATCGTCTTGTTATAGACATGCAGTCGCAGACCAAATGATTCGCGCGGCAGCGCCACAATCTTGTCAGCCGGGAAATAGCACCCACCGGTCACAGCCGGCCACATGCCTTCCCAATCGATGGTATCGTCACCTTCCACGAAAGGTGTGAGGTCCAGCAAAACACCTTTATTAGCCCAGGACCAAACAGTGCCCCACGGCACACCGTGAGCATCAGGTGCATTGCCGCTGCCATACATGGTGAGAATCTTGGTACCAAACTCTCCCCAAGGCGTCGAAATGCGATTGACCGAGTATTCCGGGTGTTGTTCCTCAAAGTGATCGATCGATTCCTCGAAAAGCCGATTGGCACCTTCGCCACCTGTCCACCAGGCAAAACTAAACTCAGTTACTTCTCCAGCGGGGGCCTCACCACCGCTGCTTGGGGCAGGTGCAACACATGCTGTCAGAGCCGCCGTCGCGGCGATTCCGGCAGTGAGAGTCAGAAACTGTCGTCGGCTTAGATGACCAGCATCTTTTTGTAGAGATTTCACAGTCTTCCTCCTTCGGATTGAATGTGTACAAAAAATTGAATTTTTCGATTGTCTGAGGGAAATGTGGCTTTGGGCTAGATGACTCGCTAACGCTCCAACCAACTTAGAACCTATCCGAAAAGTGGTTGTGAATCGGATTAGCTTCTCGAATGAGAATGCATCGTCACAGAGCTTTTGAGTGTATACCACGAAGTGTGTAGATGAACCTCGCTCAGTCAGAGAATCGACTGCGTTTACACGCTTTGGGACACACTCCCAAACTTTTCGGATAAGCACTTCAGGGAGTATCAAACAAATGATAACCGATCATTGCCAATCTTCGCAACCACGAAAGGGGAAATGCTCTTCCAATTTATATTTGGGAAAAGCCCGATAAGAGTTGATGCCTTTCTCTGCCTGACCACGAAACAGAAAAGTAGGCCACTGCTCATCCAGAATTCGCGTGGTTGTGGGAATATACTGATACGTTCCTCCACGACGCCAGTTTTCGCTGGTATTGGCATTGGAGCCGTGAATGATATGAGGATGATGGATCGATACATCGCCTGGTTCTAAAACAATATCGACGGCTTCGCTTTCGCTGGCCAGGCTTTGATCCATACCGGTTAGAAGGACATCTGGCGGATCATTTGGACCCGATCTCCTTTCTTGCAAGGTCATATGCTGAGTGCCTGGGATGATGCGAACGCAGCCGTTTTCGGGGGTAGATGCCGTATAAGCAACCCACATCGTGACCACAGTCATTGGCTCCAATGGCCAGTAGTTCCCGTCTTGATGCCACGCGATCTTGCGCCCTTCCCTGGGTGGCTTGGCAATATAGTCCGCGGCAAAGAGGGCGATATTTGGGCCAACCACCTGCTCTGCCACATCCAGAAGACGTTTATCGCTTACCAGGCGGATCCAGAAAGGATCGTCTGGCACGAGCGAGTATCCCAGCAATTCCGGACGTAAATCAGGATGCTTTTTGATCAGCCAATCGATGTGCTGATTGGCCTCTCCAACCAGGTCACGATCCAGCACTCGACGTATGATCACATACCCATCGCGATCATAAGCCGCCTTCAGACCCTGTAACTGAGGATAGATAAATTCTGACATTATTTTCTTAGCCTCAGTCTCTTTCATGCCCCATCGCTTCCCCTGACCAATGCTCGAACGTGACAAAAGAGGGGACTGGTTTACGCTTGAGTTTTGTCAGCTGTTTGACTGGTTTACCCAGTGGTAGCACGGCGCTGACAGCAACATGGGAGGGGATCCCCAAGAGTTCTTGCACTCTGGGTTCCTCCGCAACAGCCACGGTCGTAAGCGTACCGCCAAATCCTTCATTCCGGGCGGCTAACAAGATATTCCAGACCAAGGGATAGATGGACGCACCACTGATGACGCCGACGCGCGGCAAATTCTGATCCATAGAGGCAACGACCTTGAGATCAACGCAGACCACGAGGACGACCGCGGCCTGAAGCAAGGGAGCCGTAAAATGGGGTGACACTTCGGTCGCCGCGATTGTTTCGACATCTACAGATGGCGGTTCAATGCTGTTCCACGGATTCTCACCGACCTTCACCTGGGCGATATAACGTTTGGCTGCGGGTATCGTCAATTCGGCCAATGTTTCTCGGGTTTGGCGCTCGCGAAGAACAATCACCCGTGCGCCTTGTCGATTGCCACCGCTTGGAGCAAAGCGAGCGTTATCCAGAATTCGGAACAGCGTCTCGTCTGGTAGGGGATCGCCGGTAAATTCGCGCGCGGCAAAGGCCGTGCGCATGACATCATAGAGTTCCATAAATTTGTCTCCCAGAATCAAAGTAATCGCGTACGCGAGCGACGATGCGCTCGACGTCTTGCTCTGCGAGCGGGCGCGGATCAAAAGCGACAATGCCCAAGTTTAGCAGATGTCCTCGAGGATAGATCGGTGGTGTCCCATTACGTAGAAACGCGACGAGTTCGGCCGCCTCTTTTGGATCCAATACAATGGCTGCTCGCTCGATCCCCCGACCCGCCTCGTCACGAAGCCGTTGCGTCTTGGCAAAATGACCAAAACCGATCAGAAGCTCATCGACAATCGCTGCGTTGCGCTTTTGTTCGACCTGGACATTCCGCTGCATGTAATCCATCACGGCTGTCCATAGACCCAGCAACGCTTCTTTGCCCACTTTCATTGGGCGACCAATGCCGGCATTCTGGGCGCGGCACGCTTCAACGAGATCTGGTTGGCCAGCGACAATTCCCGAGGTCGGACCGCCAATTGCTTTGCCTCCACTAAAAGTGACTAGATCCACCCCACTTGTTACAAAATGTATCAAATCCTCTTCTGCCGCCGCATCCACCAACACTGGAACCCCATGCTCTTGGCAGAGTTGGATACAGTGCGACAGAGAGAGCATTCCCTTCTGAACAGCGTGATGTGATTGGACGAAGAGGAATGCCGCGACATTGGGGCCAATTGCGCCGGTAAGATGTGCTTCGCTCACGCTGCTGACTGACCCAACTGGTTGTGGTTGTCCCCCAGCAAGTCGGATGAGTTGGGTGATCTGCGCGCCGAAACTGATTTGGTGACCTGCCTGGATCAGCACGTCATTGGGTCTATCGTTGGGATCGGGGAGCGCTTGAATTCGAGTGAGGTCATTTCCAGCAATGCACGCAGCCACCATCAGTGCGACGCCAGCCGCAGCGCCAGTCGTGATCATGGCATCCTCGGCACCGATCAGACTCGCTACTTCGCGACCAACGGCACGTTGCAACTGGTCAATATCGACGTAATTTCTACCAGCCAAAGCCATTGCCTCCAGCACCGAATCGTTCAGGGTATTGACTCCCAGGTTGGTCATCCGTCCGCTGGCATTAATGACCCGCCGGACCCTTAGCTCATCAAGTAAATCCATGTGATCGTGCCCTTTCATGATGGATACTGTCGACTGAATACCTATCCAAAACAGATGTATTGATCAGAAAAAAGTCGATATTGTATAAAATCAGCTACATGGGTGCTGCACTGCAAGTGCCTCTATTCTCAATACAACGAACAAGGTTCCAAGCACACTCATTAAAAATTCGGCATCAGCAATTAACAATTAGCAAGAGTCTTTACTCGATAGTTGTATTTT
>JAHBNG010000058.1 GCA_019217005.1 Chloroflexi bacterium TSY | reverse complement strand
TTCATAGGAATAGACTGGAGTGAAACAAAACATGATGTAATGATAACGGATGAAAACGGTCGTCGAATTAACTACATGACAATAGAACATAGTGTGGATGGCTTTAAGCAACTAGAAAAGTGGCGAGAAACGATGGATATCGGCCATGAAAAATGTCGAATCGGATTAGAGACAGCACATAATCTGATAATTGACTACTTATGGGATGCTGGGTATACAAATCTATATGTCCTCCCACCGAACGTGGTCAAAGCAAGTCGGGCGAGGTACAATCAGAGCGGTGCTCGCACTGATGAAAGTGATGCATATACGATAGCTGAACTGGTCAGAACAGATGTTCACCGATTCTATCCTTGGCATCCAGGGAGTGAATTACTCCAGCAAATGCGCATCGTGGTGAGCATGACCGAGTTTTGGCGCAAAGAAACGGTTGCTGTCTCCAATCGCTTGCGTAGTTGTTTGCTCAGATACCATCCCGCTTTGCTCAATGTCTTTAGTTGGCCATCGCCCATTGCAGCTCATCTGATTCTGGCTTATCCGTCGCCGCAAGCAGCAGAAAAAGCAACCTATGATGAATTTCAGGTCTTTCTCAAGCAACATAAACATAATCAGCCCTCCAAATGGCTCACCTGTTTTGATGCCTTGACCACACAACATCCCCGTTCAGCTCCGGGTGTTGCCCAAGCTTGTCAAGTTCAAGCCCAGCAACTTGCCCGACTCTTGCTCCATACCCTCAACTCCAAGCAAGCAACACTCCAACAGTTGAACTCTCTTTTTTCTGCAACACGAGGATCACCCCATTTTTGCTTCCCTGCCGGGCGCAGGAGAGCTCTTGGCTCCCTCTTTGCTGGTCAAATTTGGCGAAGATCGCCGCCGCTTCCCCCATTCCAGCATGGTCCAGACTTTAGCTGGCACGGCTCCCGTTACCAACCAAAGTGGCAAAGTCCACTTGGTCCACTTTCGCCGCTCTTGTGATAAAGAGTTTCGTTACTTTTCTCAGCAACTGGCTCGTTCTTCGCGCCAGCAATCTCGCTGGGCTTCGGCTTACTTTACACAAGCTCGTCAAAAAGGGCCACTCGGTCAGTCGCTCTCATCGGGCTTTAGCCAACCGCTGGCTGGCCATTCTTTGGAAAATGTGGCAAGACCGAACCACCTATGACGAATCTTTCCACATTCGTCAACGAACTATCCGTCGTCGACCACAAGCTTAGTTTTTCTGCTTTCTTTTTTTTCAGCTACGGCAAAAGTCGGGTACAAAAAATGACCATAAGGGGTGAAATCCTAGAGCAGCCCTCTGTTTGCATGAAAAATTTGTACCCGACTTTTGCTGCTACTGTTTTTTTCTTGATTGCCTTTGATTTCTCTCTTATGTCTACTTGCTACCAGCTCAATACCCAAGTTTACATAAAGTCGGAATTGTTGATTTTTTCCGACTCTTTTCAACGCGCCTATTTGGTATCTCTCTTACTGACTAAGCGTGTCCGGGAAGTTACGCCCCCTCTATTCCGGAAGAACCATAAATCCCTAATTTGCCAAGTCGATTTCTCTGGAATGGCTTGAGCTTTTCCATATCAAATTAGCGATTTTTATTGTTGGAAAAGCCTAAACTTACTACGAAGATGCATTCGTTGGTGTTGGTACTTGTGCGTTGGTTGGAATCGGCGTGGCTGTCTCTGTTGGTGTTGCTGTCGACGTCTCCGTTGGTGTTGACGTAGCTGTCTCTGTTGGTGTTGCTGTCGGCGTCTCCGTTGGAATTGATGTAGCTGTCTCTGTTGGTGTTGCTGTCGGCGTCTCCGTTGGTGTTGACGTAGCTGTCTCCGTTGGTGTTGCTACTTGTTTGTTGGTCGGAATCCGCGTGGCTGTCGGTGTCCCCGTTGGAATAGGTGTCAATGTCTGTGTTGCTGTTGGCAAAGGCGTAGCTGTCAATGTAGCCGTTGGCGTGTCTGTTGGTAAAGGCGTAGCTGTCAATGTGGCCGTTGGCGTAGCTGTTGGTAAAGGCGTGGCTGTCAATGTGGCCGTTGGCGTGGCCGTTGCAGGGATAACGGTTACGTTAATCGTCGCTGTACTGGTAATAGAGCTATCGGATATTACATATGAGAAACTATCGACTCCGCTAAAACCGGGATTCGGCTTATATGTTATGATCTCTCCACTCATTTCCACGCTGCCATTGGCGGGATTATTCACTACCTCCAGACGAAGTGTATCCCCATCAGCATCCGAGTCATTCACTAACGGCGCAATTGATATTCCTTGCCCCTGATTGGTCGTTGCGCTATCATCGCGGGCATCCGGCGGTTTATTAACAGGCGTAACGATAATTGAAACAGATGCAGTGGCTTGATTCAGACGATCCGATATCGTATAAGTAAACACTGCTGTTCCCGTAAAGTCAGTAGCCGGCGTGTACGTTACAGAAGTATCATTGTGCGAGACTGTACCGTGCGGTGTACGGCCAATTTGCACAATCAATGGCGGTATGCCATCTGGGTCTGTATCATTCGCAATCAGATTGATGGTAACGCTAGCATTCTCTGACGTTGTTGCAGAATCGTTATTTGCCGTCGGTGCCCGATTGACAACAGTCACATTTACCTTTGCTTCGGCAGTTGATGCACCGTCGGAGATGCGATACCCGATCACTTCTGGTTGTCCATTTGTCGGTGTGAAATATCCAGGATTCGGCGTGTAGATAATCTGTGTATTACTAATCACTGTCTGCCCATTGGCTGGTGGAGCAATGATGGATACAGTTAACTCGGGTGAATCGATATCGCTGTCATTTGTAAGGATGTTAATCGAGACAGATTCAGTTGGAGTTGAATCATTCATGTTCACGGTGCCACTGTCATCGCGTGCAACAGGCGCGTCGTTGACAGCTGTTACATTGACCGTCACTTGCGCCGCTGATGTCTCTTGTCCTTCATGTTCCTGTATCTTGTAGGTGAAGATCTCAGACCCATAGAAATCTGACTTCGGTGTATACTGAATCACATTCCCAATGACTTCGACGAGACCGTTTTGTGGTGTTGTCACCTCTGTGATCTTTAACCCATGATCGACATCGACATCGTTATCAAGGACCTTGACCGTGACAGACGTATCTTCAGCGGTTGACACTTCATCATTAACGGCTGTTGGTGGATCATTGACAGCTGTTACGTTGACAGTCACTTGTGCCTGGCTTGTTCCTTGTCCATCGGTAATCGTATAATCAAAGACCTCTCTACCATTATAGTTTTGCTCTGGGATAAATCGAAGTCCATTCTCCACAATCCGAACAGTGCCGCGAGTTGGTTGGCGAACCGATTCTATTCTCAAGGGATCATTGTCAACGTCACGATCGTTCCCGAGAACATTGATGACAATGGGCGTATCTTCAAGGGTGCTTTCTTCATCTGGATTCGCGAGCGGTAAATCATTGACAGAGTTCACCTTAACCCGTACGTCGGCGCGAGATGTTAGCTTTCCATTCGTAACAACGTAACTAAACTGATCTTGCCCGTTGAAATTGTTGCGTGGTGTGTACGTGATCGTATTGTCATCTGCCTTTGTAACCGTGCCGTGTTGGCCCTGAGTCACTTCAATAACCGTTAACACTCCGCCATCGGGATCGCGATCATTGTTGAGAACACCAATGATGACGGGATGGTCTTCCGCAGCTTCAGCTTGGTCTTCAATGACCACTGGTGCATCGTCGACAGAGGTGACATCGACAACGACTTTTGCAGTATCGTTCGATATCCCATCAGAAATCTTATATTTAAATTCATCACGCCCGTTGAAATCTGCATTGGGCCTGTAACGAATCCCTCCATCTACAATCTTAACGGTCCCATTTTGGGCATCCTCCACGCTGATCACGGTCAGAGTGTCGTTTTCCGTATCCGTATCGTTTTTCAAAACTGGAATGACGATTGAATCATCTTCCAACATAGATGTAGTATCGTTCACGGCATTCGGTCTGTCATTGATTGCTCCCACACTGACAATTACATTGGCTTCATGCTTGAGCGCTCCATCCGTGATGGTGTAAGTAAACTGATCGGTTCCAAAGAAATTATCATTCGGCGTATAGATCAGGACATCTCCGTCGATTGTTACTCTACCACCTGTTGCGGAGCCTGCGCTGTCAACCGTTATCTTATCTCCATCAATATCAGTATCATTTGCCAGAACTGAGATCGACACAGTGACGTCTTCATCAGTTGACGCAGTATCATCAACAGCCTGTGGTCCATCATTGACTGGCCGTACACTCACTGTGACAGTTGCCTGATCTGCCAATTCTGTATCAGCCGCAATGTACGTGAATGTCTCGGACCCATGATAGTTTGCGTTGGGCGTATAGAGAATAGCCGTTTTGTCTTCTGTAAGTGTTGCAGAACCATTTTCAGGATCACCGACTCCCAATAGTGTAAGCCGATCACCGTCAATGTCAGTATCGTTTTCCAATACCTTTATCCGAATTGGTTTATCCTCATCAGTCGCGGCGTTATCCGGCAAAATGATAGGAGAATCATTCACAGATATTACGAGAATTTCAACCGTTGCACGGGTTTGAGATTCTCCATCTAACACAGCATATTCAAATTTATCTGGACCATGATAGTTCAAATTAGGCCGATAGATGAACTTGTTATTCTGAATTGGGGCAATACCATGTTCTGGCCAATGATAGTGACACCGATAAGATCTTTAATGAATCGTTCTCAATGTCACTATCATTGGCCAGAACATCGATTTCCAGAGTCGTATCCTCGCGCAATTCGACTGAATCAGAAACTGCGTGTGGTGCATCATTCACTGATTGGATCGTCACACGTGCTTTCGAGGAAACCGTATGTTCGCCATCAGTTACGGTATATTCAAATGTATCTCCACCATGATAATCGGCATTGGGCTCATATAAAATAGATTGACCATCAAGCTCAGCAGTACCGTTGGATGCACCACCGGTCCATACAACTGTCAATTCATCTTGGTCTGGATCCTCATCATTTGCCAAAACGTTAATGTGTATCGACTGATCTTCCTTCGTTGTCACAACATCTTCGAAGAGAACTGGTGGTTTATTCACCAACTCAAAACGTGTCGCCGTCGCCGTTGGTGCGGATGTGTCAGTAGACTGTGGCGTTGCAGAGTCCGTTGGTTTAGGTGTTGGTGTATTTGTCGCTTCCTCCGTCGCCGTATTGGATGGTGTGTGCGTCGATTCTGACGTTGCCGTTCTTGTCCGTGATGGCGTATCTGACGGCACTGGAGTCTTTGAGGGTGTATTGGATGGTGTGTGCGTCGCCGATTCTGTTGACTCAGGCACCGTCTTTGTCACGGTCTCCGTTACCTTTGTCGGAGTCGACGTTGATTCTGAGACTGACATAATGGCCGGCGTTGCGCCCTGTGCTACAGAACCAAAACCAGCGCTTGGTGTCGCAGACGGCAATGGTGTGTTTGTTGGCATCGGAGTCGGCGTTGCCGTTGGCTGTCGGTGTCCTTGTCGGCGTAAACGATTCTGTTGGAAGCGGTGTTCTGGTTGCCCTCAACGTTGCGGTTGCTGTATTGAATGGCGACGGCGTGTTCGTTGGCGTCGCCGGTTCCTTTGACTGTGTTGCAGTTGGAGTTTGTCGGACAAGTGCAACCGGCCCACTGGTTTTCTGAACGACCGCTGTCAAAGCAGGTACTGTCTGTATGATTGCTGGAACGGATGTCATTTGTTGTGGCGAGAGAACAGGCTCAGTAGATCCAAATTTGGCGTTTTTGGCTATTTTCAGTCGAGATTGCAGGGATTTTGGAGTCATTTATTCAGATTTCGGTTACAGAAAACAACCTATTTCATATCTGAAAATCGCCCAAATCTAACGCAAAAACTAGATATCGACCGGCAAATTTGTATTTATGTCAACTGTTTAGCCAGAATTCTCTCTCAAAACCTGAAATTTGGATCTACTGAGGCTGCGTCGCTGTTCTTGTTGGCGTCGCTTGAACCGTTGGCGTTGAAGTCGGACTTGTTGGATTGAGCGGCGAATTGTCAGTCTGAACCCGACCTGTTTGAATCGATGCATCGCCATCTGTACTGTCTGTATCCTCAGCCTTTTTTGACTCTGTTAACGTTGCTGTTGGAGTTTCCGTTGTTGTTGGTGAGGGGGTTGCCGTTGGTGATTCCGTTGCTATCTTGGTGTGAGTCGGTGATTCCGTTGGTGCAATTGTCGTTGCCACTGTATTAGTAACGGAAATTGCCACCTGCATCGTTAATGTTGGTGTAGGGCTACTATCTGGATGAACAACATCACCTGAAACGGGTGTCGGCGCATCCAAATTAAGCATGGATACGATCGAGGGAATATTCACAACGATTAATAAAATGGCAACCGCCATCGTACCAGCCATAACCATTGATGGACCAATTTGAATCTTTGGTAGGCCACCAAAGATTCGATTGAGCCAATTCCCATCGCGCGCAGATGAATACGCTCCACGAGTTTGGGCTGACTCTCGTAGGGTTGCATTCACTTCTGCTAAGACCTCTTGCTTGATCCGGTTCGATAGAGCCACCGGAATCGGGTCTTGCGGCAGGTTTTTATGGAAAAGAGCTTCTAGCTCCTGATCGTTGAATCGTTGAGACATCTTTATATTTATAATGCGTTTGCGTTCGCTAACGCTTGTTGTAAATGTTTGCGACCACGGCTCAGGAGAGATTCGGTCGCTTTATATGAGCGTCCTACTGCTTCTGCCACTTCACTGACACTCATACCCATATGATATCTAAGTAAAAGAGCCTGTCGCGCTTCCTCTGGCACTTGGGCTAATGCCTCTCGGAATTCTAAACTAGCGCTATCTGGCCCGCTTGTCGTCACAGTCTCTGGAAGATCATGTACATCTTTGCGTCGCCGCCAAAAGTCGGCGACCTTACGATTTGCGATAGAATAGATAAATGTGGAGATTGCCACCTTTCCATCAAACCGTTTAATTGCCTGGACGGTTGCAATCATCGTTTCGCTTAACACATCCTCGACATCCTCGGGTGAAGGTAAGTTTCCGCGTAAGTATCGATATAATCGTGGACTCCATTCCGTCGTCAATTGACTCCAGGCTTCTTCATCACCGATTTGTAAGCGATGCAAAAATTCTGGAGCTGACTGCTGTTCAGCTCGCGGTGACGCAGTATTCTCTTGAGTCTGCGTTGTCGGTTGTTGGCCTGCAACCGCTCTCCGGCGAATTTTAAGCATCGATTTTCAGAAGCTAGCCTAATTTTGTTTCTGTTGAGTTATTAAGTACCTGGTATAACTAAGTACAAATACTACGATAGATGATCTTCGGGCAACTTAGTACTTATCCGAAAAGTTCTGTGACGAACCATTCGTACTCGAGAAGCTGGTCGAATTCACAACCACTTTTCGGATAGGTTCTTAGTCAAGTTGGTACTTGAACCAATTTCGTTTACACGAAGCTCTGTATGAAAACCGCAGTATCGTTATTTCTGTCAGAACCTACCAGGAATCTATCTGAGACATCAGTATATCATAGGATTGTCTGATTCTTATGATAAGTTACTACTTAATTATGTCCCAATCGTTCTTGTCCATTAGACTGAGTTCTGTATAAAAACATGATTCTATGTTTTCTGAAAGAACGACAAGAAATCCATGTCTTTATCACAACAACAGTATTGACTACAGAAACACTTTCATCTTAGGCCGATCCGAAAAACTAAAACCCCCTACAAGCGAATAGGACGATTTGAGATAAACTTCTGACTGATGCAATATCTTTTATCCGATTCGAGACGTCACTGATGCTCGTTTTAAGATATATCCGATCTTGATAAACTTACTGAATCCTCTATGTATCATCCAATGTTTTGTTGATTTCAGTCTATCTGATGCACTTGGAACGGTTAAGAATTCGCGATTTCCTAAAAACCATTCTCTACAAATAGCATAAGACCAATGTCTCTCGTCCTATTCCTTACTAGAGACATTCGTCACTCATAACGCATATTTATTATATACCTTATATCGATACCTTATATCGATGCTTTTTCTATGCCCAAATTGCTATAAATATACTATAATTTAGATCATACACCAGTTATCAACTCGGTAGTGTTTCAAATTCCTGACATTCTCCTTACAACAACTAAAACATATGTGTGTTTGTCTTCTATTGATCGTTCCGTACTCGTTGAATCCTTCGTTATCAGTAAACGACATGGCAAGGGCATTCGGTTCCGTATGATGGGTGTCTGGTTTTCGAATGATTTTCGTATAAAAAGAGACCGACTCGCTTCAGTCGATCCCCTTCTGCATTGAATTCTATTAACGATTAAACTGAGCTCTTTATGAAAACATGGTTTTGCTTTGTCTGAGGGAACTGTCGGAAAACCATAAGAAATCCTCAGAGTAAATATCGTTTACTCAGTCAGAAATACGCTCCAAGTCACTCTCGTATCGCACTAATACTCGATATCCTCCATTCCACGGAGCCTCTTTGGCAAATTGACTCACAATGCCTGTAATTCGCCACTCTTCCCCCCGATTCACATAGGGACGCTGCCATTTCAGACTGCTGCGAACCGTCACTCGCACTGATTGACTATCGGGGTTTTCTGGATCCAGAAAATAGATGCTATCCCGACTCCACCCGTCAACCAGTCCACGAAACGTAACAAGCCGTCCTTCATGCGATTCGCCGACCTCTATCGCTTGAATCGGCAATGGAGTTAGTGGTATACCAGGACCCATTCGCCAAATCTGTTCTGGACTACGTAAGATCGTTTCCATCTCACCACGAAATGAATCGAGCACCCCTCGAATGAGCACCCGATCCCCTTCTTGTAGAGACGGAAAAGCACCCCCAAATAGATAAACCTGAATTCCTAAACCGGCCAATGGATACGTAGATAGTGGCGCTGGCTCTGCCACATAGATACTTGCATTGAACAAACCTGGGGGAACAACTACCACTGCCTGAAACTCTACCCACTGCTCCAAACCACGGCGCTTAGCCTCTGCCAGCGAACCAGGTGGTCCAGATGCCTGACCAATTCCTGGTTCAGGTTCGACATCATGGGAATCCGAGTCATCTGTTTTCGTTCCTGTACCCTGAGTCGGGTTACGGGGTGCATCTGATGCAATTTCATCGACTCGATTGGAACGCCCTGGCGTCACCAACGCATCTGCACGCCATTCTTGACCGTCGGGCAACCGACTTAAGGAGACACCTCCCGCCATTCGTTGCGACCAACCAATCTTATCGACAATCATACCCGTTGGATCGCGCAAAATAACCTCATCTGCATCATCATTGAGGCTGACACGTGTTTCCGACCGCCACAACAAGAGCAACTCTCCTCCACCAATAAACCGACCCGGCCCAAAGGTAAAGCGCCTACTCGGTGCAGTTTCCCCTTGGGCGTCACCCAGCTGATACTGAGCCAATGAAACTGGCTGATTGCCAGGATTATAAAGCTCGATTAGTTCATCATCCGTATTGATGACGCCATCACCATTGTAATCACCACTAGGTCGTGGAACGACCTCATTAATGATCACCCTACCTGTCCCGCCTGGTAAGACATGAATCGGTGCAGT
Source organism: Chloroflexi bacterium TSY (assembly GCA_019217005.1). The sequence continues at coordinate 74,398 of JAHBNG010000058.1, read as the reverse complement.
CACCGCAAAATCGCCGTCAAGCTGTGTAGCAACTGCATAAAGGAAACTTCCAGGAACAGCAGGTACCTCAACACTCCAGCGTCCATCTGTGGGCGGCAGATCGAGCTGGCGAATCGGGTGATCATCTTGCCAGATTGCTAATCCAGCAGGTTCGCCTGATAGATCGCCATACTGGATAAAAAGTTGAAGCGCGTTGCTCGGTCCAATCTGTTCACCCATCCAGAACGGACCATTGTTCGTCGATGCAGAGAGAGTTTCAGACTGAACTTGCCCCCGCAGGGTTAACCAAATGTGAGGGCTACTCGTGACCCAGCCGCGGTGCGCTGCCAAGGCCCGGCGCACGCCCGCAATGCTCTCCTCTGCTACAGCCAGACCCGTGAAACGCGGCGCCAAGTTGATGTATCCAGTTAGTTCCGGGTGACCATTACCTGCTGGCAGTAGTGGTTTCTGTGCAAAATACCAGTCCTGAAAAAGCTGTAAGAGACTGGAGGGTGCGTAGACGCTGTCTGCGTTTGTGGCAATCAAGCCCGCAGCATTGGGCGGATTGCCGCTCTGCCATTGGGCGATTGCAGAGCACTGATGCAGGAAATCTAGTAGACTACTTCGATTGACAATCGAGCCACCTGCCTGACCATAAACGATCGCTCGTTCGGTTGAACCAGCCTCCGTATGACTCCATGTCCAGGCCGGCAACCACAACAGCGGCGGAACCTCGCCCGATGCGGTTGACCAATTTTCAGCAGTGGGCGGATCAGCGGCAGCCAGAAAATCGAGCCCTTGGGCTGCTGCCGTGTAGGCAAGAAAGTGAGGAGGTGCGGTATGGCCAGAGGTAAAATTACTATATGCTCCGAGCGCCCCCCAAAAAGCAGTCGTGCCCTCATCCAATCTTGGTTTTGCATTGGATACTGGTTCGGGTAAAGTGATCGTCGAAAAAGGTGCTGCTGGAGCCGCCAGGAATCGATGACGTACATCGCGTTCCAGCGGAAAAAACGATCCGGGAACACGATGAAGAGAGAAATCACTGGGTGGCTGCAATTCACCGCGCAGTCCAAGTTCTGTGTAGTTGCCTTCGCCGTACGCAACGGCATCTGCCAAGGCACCATCGGGATTCAGCAATAACACTTCGTCACCGCCATCCTTTAATGCCCACTTGCCGGTTGCCAGATCACGACGTCGATTCAGCACGGATATATCCGGATCCGTCTCCTCAAACTCAGCATGAGCTGGGCGTCCCCAATACTGCCGAAAGGCTAAACCATTGCGCGCAATCACGAAAATCGCTCCAGGATTCAGATTCATAGCCTGAGGTAGTTCATACATTCCTTCACCATTTCCCGGTTGTTGCGCATCCCCAATGACGTAGCCAGCGCCAGAGATGGTTTCTGAACTGACATTCACGAGAGCCACAAATTCTAGATCGCTGCCCCGAAAGGCAATCTCTTCGATCTGCAACAACCCCGGAACCGTTGAGGGCATCCAAGTCGTTGGTCGTGTTGGCGTTGGGGAGACTGCTGTGGGGAGCAAAGTCGGCACCACCGTCGTCAAGGGAGGCGACGGTGATGCACTGACAGAGGGAGCTGATGTAGGTGACGGTGGCGATGATTCATATGCTGCCCCAGGGGAGCCTTGATCTCCTGCAGAACCAGACCAAATGGTATTCGCAGAAGCCCACGTTCCAGGCTGAACCAAAGTGGTTCGTTCCAGGCTCGCTCCATCTGGCATTGCGAGCCCGACTTCATCGCCCCAAACGACGCGATCAACTTCTCGATTGTCGGGAGCAAGAAGTAAGAGCTCATCTGTGCCGTTTGCCAGACTCAGACCCGTATAGACATAATCGGCCAACACACCACCATTTGTTGCGACATCACCATTTTTGGCAAAGACCAAATAGGCGCCAGGCTGAATCAATAAATCGCTGGCAATTACATGCCGATCCTGATCTAAATCAGCCAATATCCAGCCTTTGAGATTGACGACGGCGGCACTCAAATTCACGATCTCGCACCACTCGTGCTGTTGGGCACAACCGACAACAAATTCTCACCTAGGATGCAACTAACTTTTGCCCTCTTCTGTCCATCATCGTCAACCCACAATTCGACTTGCACATCTAAGAGTTCGATGATCCGCCGCCTAACCTCAAAGTTTTCATCGGCAAGTTCGAGATTTTTACTCACAGATTTGGCAAGCTCATGAACAGCCTGTATTTGTTCATCAGTATAAAACTGTGCCTCTATGCGTGCCTTTATCTGGCCTACCTCTCCTTCGAGTTCCTTGATGGTACTTGCCAGGCGCTGCTGGCGGTCGCTCCAGGTTTCTTTGGGGATATTTCCGTCGAGATATAGATCCAATAACTTTTCCTGCTGTTCAAGATTTTTCTGAAGGAGTTCTTCAGTGTAGGTCAATCGCTCTGACGCGGAAATATTTTCAGACTGGCTGGCCTCTTGCTGCGCTCGCAAGCCCTCAGCCATCACATCAGGATTCAGTAGGAGGGATTTTACCCATTGCCATACAGCCTCATCTAGATGATCGCCTCGATAATACGGTGCTTTGCATGTGTGCGGATAGCTATCAGGAGTGGTTCTTGCATTACAGGTATAATAGAAATATCTGTTTTGTCCTCTCGTTCGATTACTGGCGCTCATCTTAGCTCCGCACATGCCACATGTCACTCTACCGCTTAAAAGATAATCATATTTCCGGTTGCGTCGAGAATCCTGTTTATTGGATTCTAGTTTTTCCTGGACAAGATTCCAGGTCTCTCTCGTGATTAACGCAGGTACCTCAACGGGAATCTGCTCTTCTTTCGTTGTTTTTGTGTGCTTTCCATCTTGCCTAGAGTGCTTACCGAATCTCCAAATTCCAACGTAAACTTCATTTTTGAGAATATGATGCACAGAAGCAGCGCTCCATCTGCCACGAATCGTACTCTTATTCCCTATTACCTCTTGGCGCTTATCAGCATATGTCGGAACTCCCATTCTGGTAAGCTTCCTGGCAATCGCTCTAATGCTAAGAGGGATTCCACCAACATCACCCTCGGTATACCAGCGAAATATCATGCGGACTACTTTGGCCTCTTCTTCATCAGGTTCTAGCTGGTATCTGCCACCTTCCTGGATCACTTTATAGCCATAAGGCGGTTTGCCGTAAACTAATACACTTCCAGAACTTACAGCTATTTCGCGTCCGCGTGCTGTGCGCTCTACAATCTTCAACCTTTCATATTCCACCACAGATGCTTTGACATTTTTCAGGAAAATGCCTTCAGGCGTATCGGGGTATTCACCGAGTACGTATTCTACCTGAACACCTGCCTTCTGAAGATCATATTCAACGAATAGTTGTTTCGCCAGGCTGCGCGCGAGCCGATCCAGTTCGCGAACTACAAGTACATCAAAAGCACCTGCTCTTGCCATTTCGCGGATTTGACTGAGTTTTTCCAGATCCAACTCATCACTCTTTGCGCCTCTATCGTCCTCGTATAATTCAGCAATGATATTCCAACCACGCTCGATGGCATACTGGCGACACATTTCAAGTTGGCCACCCAAATTTCGACCTTCTTTCGCGCGATCGTCGCCGCTGACGCGCGCATATAATACAGCTCGCTTAGTCATAGGTTAGTCTCCAAACATTCAGGTCAGATCAACAGTTCTTTCTTGCCAAAGATAGTAGAAACAACAAGAGCTTTCTGCTTGTCATCTTTTAGACTCACAGTAACACTTACATCGAGCAATTCAATAATACGTCTCTTAGCAGTAAAGTCTTGTTCTGCTGCACGAATGCCTTTAGCCACGTCTTGTGCAAATGCTGTCATACTTTGAATCTGTGTATCGGCCAAAGTTTCTTCAGAGATTTGTTTGCGCAAAATATTCTCTTCTTGTTGAAGTGTCTCGATATCAGATTTAATACTGATATTTCTCCTTAACCAGTTATCCTTCGAAATGGCACCGTTGAGATACAGATCGAGTAACTTCTCTTGTTGTATATGTTTCTGCGAGACCTGATGCTCAACCCGCTTGAGCTCATTATACAAAGGGATACTCTCGTTTTTCGCAATGCTTTGCTGTTCATTAAGATAAGCTCTAAGTACAGTCGGTTCCGTCAAAAGGGAGGTAATCCATTCCCAGATCGCTGTATCAACTGTATCGCATCTAAAACTAGGCAGATTACATTTATATGGATGCTCGGGGACGGACTTTCTCTGGGTACATATGTAGTATATATAAGTTGTACCCCCTCGGGTAGTGCTCCAGCCGCTCATTCTGGCTTTACATACTCCACACTTTACGCGCCGACTGAGCAAATACTGATGCTTTCTTTTTGAGGCCCCCTTTTTTTGCAATAATGACTGCACGGATTGCCAAGTCTCCTCATCGATCAAAGCAGGAACTTTTACAGTTATCTGTTCTTCACTTGAAGATGGAACAGCTATTCCATCCACTTTGTGATACTTTCGGTATGTCCAGATCCCGATATAAACTTCATTTTTTAGAATTTTATGAACGGAGCTCGGATTCCATACACCTTTATTGATGATAGCCTTTGTAGAGTCATGTTTTCGTTTACCCGAAGACAAGCTGGGTGGTATTTCCATTTCAGTAAGTCGTTTCGCTATCTCCGCAGTTGATAACTGCTCACCATCAAGGCCAGCGTACCAGCGGAAAATCATTCGAACAACTGGCGCTTCGTCTTCATCTGGTTCCAGCATATATTTGTTGTTCTTTTGAACCACTTTATAACCATATGGAGGCATTCCATAAACCAGTACACTTCCTCCAAGGACGGCCAATTTTTGGCCACGAACCATACGCTCCTTGATCTTCAAACGTTCATATTCAGCAGCCGTTGCCTTGAGATTCTTCTGAAAGTTGCCTTCTGGGGTATCGTCATACTCTTCAAGAACATAGGCGACTTCAACTCCAGTACGCTCGAGTTCATATTCCACGAATAGCTGTTTTGCCAAGTTACGCGCGAGCCGGTCTAGTTCACGGACAACCAGGACATCGAAAGCACCCGCCTGAGCCATTTCTCGGATCTGGTTCAGTTTGGGTAAGTCGAGTTTGTCGCTACGTGCACCTCGATCATCCTCGGCCAGTTCGGCGACAACTCGCCAGCCTTTTTCGCGCGCGTAGTCTCGGCACATCTTTAATTGGCCTTCGAGGTTGCGCCCTTCTTTAGCTCGGTCGTCTTTGCTTACGCGGGCATAGAGTATGGCTCGTTTGGACATAGTGTGACCATTATAGCACAGATGTTTTGTGGGGCTGTAGCAATTGGGACCTAGCGGTTGAACCCCTTTGTGAGCAGGATGTCATGCTCGCGATGCTTACCGATAATTATTGCAGGTGAGATTCAACGTCAAACCAGAGGCTTAAGTAATCGCTCTATCAAGAGAGGGGTTGACATATACTGATGGCAGTATTAAACTCTTCGTAATGCAGTATTCATTATCATAAAAAAAGAGCGGCTGTAACCGCTCTTGACCCACTGCTGATAGCCAAATCATCCAGCAGCAGGTGTCGTGGAGATTATACTACAGAAATTGAGATTTTGCATCCCCGGCAAACTGTTGCATGTGCAGTGGTTTGCCGGGGATTATATATTGGAGTCGAGAACAGTAGTTGTCCCTACTCGATATACTATTTTACGTGGCTATCGTCATTATACCTAGCCTCTGGTGAGATTTATATCTCAACTGTGATTATGATTCCGATAGTGTCTTGCTTTGCTAACCTTCTGAGTTCATCCGAACAAATATAAAGTAGAATACTGGTCTAAAATGGTAATCCCGCATTTCCCAACCAATCCTCCAGTAATGTATGAGACTGCATGATACCAATAACCAAAAATGATTAAAATTCTTTTCCTTGCTGCAAATCCGACAGATACAAATAGATTACGCTTAGATGAAGAAACGCGTTCTATCGATGCTGCTTTGCGTCAGGCTGAGTTTCGTGATCGATTCGATATCCGCCAACATTGGGCGGTGCGTATTAGTGATTTGCAGGAACTGTTACTTCGTCATCGACCGGACATTGTCCATTTCAGCAGCCACGGCAGTAATGCTAGCGAAATTATCTTGCAGGATATCAACGGCGAATCTAAAGCAGTGCCTGCTGATGCTCTAAGTAACCTGTTTCGAATTCTAAAGGACAACATCGGCTGTGTAGTGCTCAATACAGGTTACTCCGAGGAACAAGGAGCTGCGATTGCTGAGCATATTGATTGTGTCATTGGAATGTCTGATAATATCACCGACAAGGCTGCGGGAATATTTGCTTCAGCATTCTATAGGGGGCTTGGGTTTGGGCGTAGTCTCAAGACAGCGTTTGAACTTGGTTGTTTGAATCTCGAACTTATGAATTTACCAGAGCAAAATGTACCTCAGTTGATTGCCGAACGAATAGATCCGGCAACTATTGTCTATACATCTCTAGCCGAAAACAATTTGACGAGGGTGGATGTTGCGCCTGCGTTCGACAATTGGAGCGAAGATCTCAAATACTACTTTTCAAGTTTACACCACAATCTTGCTTCATTGCGCATATTGGGTAAATCTGAGTCCGTGAGCTTGTTAGAAATTTATACAGACTTGTATTTTCTGAGTAAGCCCACTTCTCAGCACCGCAATAGTATTAATTCATTAAAAGAGCAGCCTGCCTTTTCCATTATTCAGACCGCCAATCTGAAATGGATGGATGGGCTTGAATTAGTACGTGAAGGGAACAATCTCTTCATATTGGGTAAGCCAGGGGCTGGGAAAACTGTTTTTCTTCGCTACATCGTTATACAAGCTGTTATTGGAAATCTTGATAAGATCCCTATCTTTTGTAACACTGCAAGAGTGGGCAATGTCAAATCACGCAGATTTAGTGTCATTTATCATTGACCAATTTAGCACTCGTGGATTTCAAAATGCCCAATCTTTTGTTGAATACATCCTCGAAGAAGGCAAAGCGATTGTACTGTATGATGGATTGGATGAGGTGAATCAAGAAAATAACCAACGCTCAAAACTGACTAGATTGCTTAGCAACTTCTGTACGACTTATCCCAAGACTTTATGCTTTATTACCTGTCGCGTTGGTGCTAGCGAATATCAATTCCCTAACTTTCGAGATGTTGAGATTGCCGATTTTACTGATGTGCAGATCAGTACATTTGTAACCAAGTGGTTTGCAGATGACAGAAAAAAATGTGATGCATTTTTTGAAGAATTCAACAAGCCAGAAAATTCTCGGTTAAAAGAAACAGCTTCGGTGCCTTTGATGCTGAGCACGTTGTGTTTATTTATTGAGGACAATATGAAGTTTCCTAGCCAGTGCTCAACACTTTATGGTACTGCTTTGGACGCATTACTGAATAAGTGGGATGCTTCGCGCAATATACAACGTTCAACGTTGGGGGTGGTTCATTTTAGCTGGATAGATAGGTTTACACTTTTAGAAACAGAAAGAACGTTTATATTCTCTGATTTCGCCGGTTCTCAGAGAGAAAACGGTCTCATATAGATTTTTGTCTATATATCAAAAGTGTAAACCTAATTTTGAACCACCCCCAACGTTGTATCAAAATCTATCACGTAAGCGTAAACAAAGAATGTTCGCTTATATAGCCGCTAAAGCGTTTGAAAAAGAGAACTATTTTTTTACTGAGGGCTGGCTAGAAGAGCAAATTGAAAAGTCGCTTAGTAAATGCCTTGGAGACAATCAACAAATTGAGATAGAAGGGAAGCAAGTTTTAGATGCGATTGTGGAGCAACATGGTATTTTTGTCGAAAGATCCACAGGAGTTTATTCTTTTGCACACCTAGCATTTCAGGAATACTACACTGCGAAGTATTTTGTAGATGAAATAGATGATAATACACTTGAAAATCTGATACACAATTACCTTGATGATGCCCGGTGGAAAGAAGTTATTTTGTTGTCTGCTTCCATGCTAAATGATCCATATGAATTCATCAAACTATTTAGACAGTCCATTGATCAGTTGCTTGATGGTCCCGACGTTTTAATTGGTCTGTTAGTCTTGATTAACAAAGATGTTACTCGTAAGGTGACTTTGTCGAGGCAGGTAATTGATCGTGCACATCGATTGTTTCTATATTTAGTTGAGCATATTATTGCCAACTTGGTCGTTTATCTTGGACAAATTATAGACACCCATTCATATGAACTATGTAGTAACCTATTATTAGACGTAAACTATGCTAAGGCCAATCCAAAAAATAAAATATACGCGAGAAGGTGTTAAACTAGCTCTCCAAAAGGAGCAAAAATGACAATCTCGCCAGAAATGGTTGAAGTCTTGAAAGAGACGAAGGCCATGTTAAGTGGATACGAAAGAAGGCACTTCATGGCCCAAACGGTCAAAACGATATGCGAAGGGAGTCCGACGAAAGCAGAACGAGAGTTGGGCTGGAATCGGGCGACGATAGCCAAAGCCCTGGAAGAACTAGAAGGCGGCTTCTGTTATGTCGACCAAAGCCACCGACGTGGTCGCAAAAGCCGAAGACCATATCCCCACTTTACTGGCCGATATGGTTGAAATCGCCGATCAATTCAGCCAGACCGATCCCACCTTTCGACCCCCCCAATTGTACACTCGACTAACCGCCGCCGAAATGCGTACCCAGCTCATCGAGCAGAAAGGATACACAGATGAGGAATTGCCTGGCGAAGAGGCCATCCGCTTGAAGCTCAATGAGTTAGGCTATGGCTCAAACCGGGTCAAAAAAAGTCAACCAGTGAAAAAGATCCCAGAGACCGATGCGATCTTTGATAGAATTCATCAGATCAATCAAGAAGCGGATGCAGACGAGACGGTTCTGCGCCTCTCTTGGGATGCCAAAGCGACGATTTTACTTGACCGTTTCTCGAGAGAAGGGATAAGTCGAGTGGTTGTCAAAGCGCTCGATCATGACTTTCAAGATAAGAAGACCGAGAAAGTCACTCCTTTTGGCATTTACCTCCCTTCAACCAAGGAACTCTTTCTTTACTTGACTCAGTCGAAAGTGACGAGTGACTGTATTGTCGACTGCCTGATTGATTTTTGGGAAAGCGTACGTGAACACTTTCCTCACGTCAAGACCCTCGTGATCAATCAGGACAATGGTCCCGAAAATCATACCCGTCGGACTCAGTTTATGTATCGTCTCACTCAGTTTGTTGAGCACTATCGTCTCTCTATTCAGCTCGCCTGCTACCCTCCTTATCACAGTAAATACAACCCCATCGAACGGGTTTGGGGCCATCTTGAAAAACACTGGAACGGTTCTCTTCTCGATTCTCTTGAGACCGTTCTCAATTTTGCCTGTTCTTTTCGCTTTAACCAACTACAACCCTTCGTTCACCTGAATTCCACTCTTTATGAGACCGGCGTCAAACTCACTCAGAAAGAGATGGACCGTTTGGAACAACGCTTCCAACGTTTACCTGGTTTAGAAAAATGGTTTGTCCTTATTCCCCCTCTCCATTCTCTCGTTCGCGTATAATTATTTATTTTTTTGGGGGGTGGTTCATTTTAGCTGGATAGATAGGTTTACACTTTTAGAAACAGAAAGAACGTTTATATTCTCTGATTTCGCCGGTTCTCAGAGAGAAAACGGTCTCATATAGATTTTTGTCTATATATCAAAAGTGTAAACCTAATTTTGAACCACCCCTTTTTTGGTTTAGCCTAAGTGTCTAGCTATCAAGCTTAAGCATATCTTTTCCGATAGGGATAATCTCAACCTTGAACATGCGTTTGAACTTGCAAATGACTTAGCTGGAAAAACGGCAAATTTTCGTAAATATGATTATGACGGCTATAATTTAGGTAACTTATCTACTCTCGAACGTGCGAATGCTATCGCCAGCAGCTTAGCTCTTGCTATTGATCGTGCCACCGATATTGATGGATGTGGAACTTCCGAGTTCGAGCTTACTTTTAACCTAGCCAGCTACCTAGCTTATATCTTATTAACTAACCGACATCCCGAATACGATGATTTCGATGAGGAACAAGCTTTAAGACTGGCTAAGTATATGGCAGCAAATGAACTTTTGATTCAGTGCAAAAATCAAACCTCTTTGTCTAATCGAATCGAACTAGAACATACTTTACTATTGCCTCCTTCCAGCAAATGCTAGCCAAGAGCAATCCAGATATGTTGTTCATTATTCACGATTGCTACAATGGTAAGGCACTGATTAGCTAGTTTTTGACATTGTGCTTTGACAAGGGTCGGGGGCGCTACCTGTGCATGTAATCTTGTTTAGAGCTATATTAGTAAAAGTATTAACGGACTAGTTATGACAGGACGGGAGTTTTCCCAAATGAACACTTTTGAAATGCCACTGTTGATTGGCTGACATATGGCATTGATAAATTTGAACTATTCCACCATTCCGCCTTGCGTCAGCATGAGGTCTGTGTATATCAAGACAAAAACCGTGTCCATTCCTTAGTCGCCCGTTCTCATAACTCCATTGTTGATTAGGCTCATTGTGACATCCCCAAACTTGAACGTAGCCATGATTTGTTCTTGCTTCAGACCTTCTTACATCAAGACACAAGCCAGCTCTATTCCTCAGGCGATTTCCGTCAAAACGCCATTTTTGTTGAGTTTGTCCATTACACGACCAAATCTGCACTGGGGTACTGTTGGTTCTCAAACTACCCCTTCCATCAGTGTGTACATCTAAGCACATACCATGACTCTTAATTTCAAAATATGATTGCCCTTGGGCATAGCTGGGTGAGGAGAATGCAAGAACAAGTATCAAGTTACAAACTACAATTGTAATAGTCTTCATATTAAGTCTCCTTGATTTGATTAACAGATGATAGAAACCTGTTTCCCGATTCGAAGCTCAAGATCTGACTGACTATACATTGAACACAGATATGGAAATTATTGATACGTTAATGAACGCCCTCGATATGAATCTGTAACGTCCTCTTCTGAGTTTTTGTTCCCTAAGTACAGTCAAAAGAGTTATGGAGGGTAATCAACTGCATTTCTGTCATGAGCTCAGTTAGTCATCCATAAAAATTCTTTTGTTTGTACTTAGTGCTTCATCCAGACTCAGTAGATCCAAATTTGGCGTTTTTGGCTATTTTCAGTCGAGATTGCAGGGATTTTGGAGTCATTTATTCAGATTTTGGTTACAGAAAACAACCTATTTCATATCTGAAAATCGCCCAAATCTAACGCAAAAACTAGATATCGACCGGCAAATTTGTATTTATGTCAACTGTTTAGCCAGAATTCTCTCTCAAAACCTGAAATTTGGATCTACTGAGACTTAAAATTCGGTTTCCGCAGCGGGAAAGATCCAAATTTTTAGCGTAGACGATGCACTAGGTTGTAAACTTTAGAGGATCAATTGGATCTCATGTGGTTGACAAGCCGGCCATGAATGGATAGTGCGAGCTAAATATCTTGTGTCAGTCGGATCATGAGGTACCGGTCGAAAATAAAATGATATAAAATAAGATGTTATCCGAAACGAAGCGATTGAAAAAGGTGACATCGAGAATGACTTCATCAATAACGGTACCGCTAGATATCCCAGAAGTGGAAGTGTTAAGCAGCGAAATCACGGGGTGGTTCAGAATTAGGTTTACACTTTTGATACATAGATAAAAATCTATATGAGGTCATTTTCTGCCTGAGCATGGCTCAAAGTAGAAAATATAAACATCTTTTCTCTTTGCAAAAATGTAAACCTAATTGTCCGCCTAAAATGAACCACCCCGAAATCACGTCTGAAAATCATTTATTGATTCGGGTAGAAAGCACCCAAAAAACAACAGCATGTGGTGTATGCGGAGTTGAGATTGCGTGTACATTTGGCCATGGTCAAGAAATTAGCTTGCGCCATCTCCCAGTTTTTGGGCTTGAGACCTACATCTTGATACGGCCCAAACGGGGTCAATGTTTGTCGTGTCATTGTGACCCAACAACGACTCAAATTGTGAGTTGGTATGAACAAAGAAGTCCTCATACACAAGCGTATGATGAATACCTGGTCATGCAACTAATCAACAGTACAATCGAAGATGTAAGCCTCAAAGAAGAAGTTGGGTACGATGCAGTCGTAGGCGCATTGAACCGTCTGATAGAGCCCAAAATCAACTGGGATGAAATCGACGAAATCGGTACGTTGGGGATTGACGAAATCTCCAGAAGTAAGGGGCGCAAGAAATTTAGTGCGATCATTACAGCTCGTCAACCCAAGGGCAAGGTACGGATTCTTGGAGTTCTCCCTGATCGAAAAAAAAGACGGTTAAGGCATTCCTAGAAGAGATTCCTGAGAGACTACGCCCCACCATCAACTATTGCACCACCGACATGTGGGAGGGCTATATCAATGCGATTGATGAATTTATCAATGAGAATGATGATGTGAATGCATCTCCTGTTGTTGACCGATTTCATGTTGCTCAGAACTATCGAGATGACTTTGACGACCTCCGAAAAAAGGAACTCAGACGCTTGAAAAAAGAACTGCCTCCTGAAACTTATGACCAAGATTGCAAAGGAATGCTCTGGATCTTACGCAAAAATCACTCGGCTCTCAATCCTGAAGAGCGGCAGGAGCTTAGACGTTTGTTTGCTCATTCACCAGCCCTTCATCAGGCCTATACCTTTCGAGAAGAATTGACCGCCATCTTCAACCAGGAACTCTCTGTTGCCCAAGCTGAACATCGCCTTGAGGCTTGGATTCGCAAAGTTGAACGTTCCTCCCTTGATAACTTTGATGGCTTTATCAAAACCCTGCGCAACCACTGGCAATCCATTGTCAACTATTTTGACCAACGCATCAACAGTGGTTTTGTTGAAGGTCTCAATAACAAGATTAAGGTCATCACTCATCGATGCTATGGCATTCGCAATGTCTCTTCTCTTTTTCAACGTATTTGGCTCGATCTCCATGGCAAAGAACGTTTTTCCCTGTCAACCACATGAGATCCTGATCAGCCACTTTAGATTGTTATTATTAGACCTGATGCGCACGTCATAACGAGAATATAGCCAGTCTTCTGGGCGTTATTATGCAATCTGCTAAACTTACCAGCTATGAGCTTGAAAGAACTTTGACAATGCCATTCAACGACACCTTCTTGCCACTAACTAGTTCATCAATATCCCGCCGTATTGTCCGGCCACTCGTCCCAAACTTCTCTGCCAGCTTGTCATGGTCAATGTCATCAGGGTTGACAATCTGTGATAGTTCGTCCAATACCAAATTCTGACGCTCTTTCTTGGACAACCGCTTTTTCTCTCTGGTAGACACACTGCCATCGCTGTTGTCACTGTCATTTGTCTGGACATATTTACCGTTTGTCACCGCGTTTTGTCGTGACATTGCCTCAATTTGTCCATTCGCTTCGGCCAAATGTGCCAGCGTTTTGTCCAACTCAGCCGTGACATTTTCGAGTTCTGTCTGTAGGTCATTGCGTTCCTTTGTCACGGCATCCAACTGTTCTGTCACACGCTCCAGATCCATTGTCAACAGGTTGGAATGCTTCTCTTCAACCTCCTGTTCATGGTCCTTACTATAACTGCTTTCAACCAAAGCAAGCCCCACCTCACCTGCTACGATAGGCACGAAGGAAAGCAAGATTGCAGTGTACCACTGCGCACCACCATCCATATAGAGTGACATTTGGAACGTAGCGGATGCTAAACCGAAAACAATAGCAACCGCGAGCGCTCGTTTTCGTGTCTGTTCACTGATTGCCGTTGATGCAATGTAGGCGCTGACAAACAGCGTCACCCCAAAACATGCACCGAGCGTCCAGCCAGTCCATCCTTTATGATACTTGCTGACGAAGTGCGCCACATTGCCCATGCTGGTAATGGCAAACATCAAAATAAGGGCAAGCAGTACCCAACTGATGCCCTTTTGAATGATGCTTCGTTCGTCGTGCTGACCGATTGCTCCTACCATCATCGTCGTACCTCCCTGCAATACTGCATCAGTGCGACGAGGAAGAATACGGCAGGCAACCCAAGAATCAGCCACTGCCATGTCGTTGTTTTCAAGTAACTTGACCAGACGATATGCTTGACTGCACTCAATTGATTGTCGCTGTCATGCTCAAAGGCTTCTGCCCAACGATTATGAATCTGCACCTGACCATCAGTCTGGATCTGCACCTGATTCGTCTGCTCTTGTGCGATTGTGACGTGATATGCGGACTGTCGCCACTGAGACAAACTCTGTGTGCAACTGGTGAACAGCATCATGATCAGTGCGACTAACAATCCGAGTGCCACACTGCCGCTGAAGATTATCCCCAAACATCCGAGAAGGGCTGAGCGTAGATCTTTCATGGTATACTCCTTGTGGTTGAAATGGTTGTTTCGACCGATGGGGCGCACTAGCAAGTTTCCTAGGCTCTCTAGTGCGCTCTACCGTTCTTCGTCATCATTGCTTATTACCTTATGGTTCACACGATACGAGGAGTGGACCGAACGTCAGAAGTAGCATCGTTAGTCCCATCAGAATCATCGCTGTGGCCAGAAGCTCGATATCGTGCTGTCTTGTGGTAGCAACTCTATAGATCCAATTGCGAATTACGTTAATCTGTGTAAGCATAGTTTCAACTCCATTCTCCATCAATTACATTTCCGCTGAATAGTTCACCGTCTAGATCCTCATACGCACCTAACCCGCCCGACACGATCCCTCCTTGGGGCTGACTGGGACCTGTTATCATTGGGGGCGAATTTGACGGTAAGGCTTTGTATCGCCGCGCGGGTCGTGGTTGCCAGTTGCGCTCTTGACTCCATCGAGAATAGAAGACCAGTGCAACGAAAACAGCCAAAATCAGGCTGATAACGATGCCACCGCCCGTGCAACCTGCCACCAGACCACCGACCAATGTATTTGTATTGCCCTCGCTCCATGTGCCTGCGATCCTGAATGCCAGCACGCCGACGCCACCAAACATAGTCAGGATGGGTGCAGCGATGAGCATGGCGATCACGTTCTTCATAGTGGAATCTTCTTTATGCCGTGCCATTTGTAAAATCACCCCCTCCTAATGTGCTGACCCTATCGATCCAATCAGTTGACTCGGCATCCGACAACGCCTGCACCTGCTGAGATTCAGCCAGGATGCGTAGATGACCATTTGCTTGTCCTCTATGCACGGCTTCTTTGATCCAATCATCTGTCTTGCCGTCTTTGTGACCGTAGACAGTGAAGCTCAGCTTCTTCCATGACATACCATTGGCTCGCAGTTGTGCGACGACAGATGCTTCCTCATCGGTCAACGCGCGACGGGGGATGGGGAACGTCGGTGACTGTTGTACAACACCCTGTTGCGGTTGTACCACGTCACCCATTAATTGCGCATCGAGGGCATTATTTCTCTCTGGTACAACACCCTGTTGTGGGTGTTGTAGGTGTTGCGAAGGGTGTTGTAACGTGTTGTGATGGTGGCTGCACAACATCCTCACAACACCACGGCGCAACACCCCTATCACCCACTGGCAATTTCACGATATCCCAGTCATTGATCCAGGCCGTTGCGATGCGTGTTGGGTGGCCGTCTACAAGCAGCAGAGCGTCTCCCTTGACCGATGAAAGTTGCTTGAGGTCAAGACCCACCAGTACCGGCGCTCCGACTCCCTGTGGCGCTGCTAGCGGGTTTGTAGAGGACTCTAGCAGTGATGTTATTCTCCACTTCAGTACCACCACTAGACTGCTTCGAACCAGCTCCCTGGCTCCCTGCAAGTAGGTGGAAACCAAGACCTGCACCCATGCTCGCCAACTGTGCTAAGTGGTCGTTGATCTTGGGAGCCATATTGAGTAGATTGATCAGATCATCGACCACGACGACTGTTCTCTCTTCACCATGGCTGTCATTCATCTGTGCAATAATCCAGTCGAACGCCGTCTCAACCTCATCAGGTCTGCGGACGATGCCCAGACATCCAATAACATTCTCGAATGCTTGCCAATCCTTGAACTTGGGTGCGAAGATGACAAACTTGATATATCCGGCGTTCGAGCGCACCAAGCTATATAAGGTGGATTTCATTGATTGCGTCTTGCCGCGACGACTAGGACCGACCCAGAACAATGCACCGTGATCTTCTAAACTCACTGATACTGGCTTCCCGAAAGTGTCAGCCCCAACCGCTACGTTCAAGTCTTTACAGTATCTGGCCAAAGCAATCCCGTTTGGCGTCATGGGCTTCTGAGACGGAATTTCGATGGTGATTCCTTGCGCAGTATCAAAGACACGGACAGATTCAACGCGAAGCATTTGTGCGAGTGACGGTCCCAAGTTGAGTACTTTTTTCAAGTTACGTGGCGTTGGACTCTTTAGCCGAAGTAGGAAAGTATTCACGATGGGGCCACGCTGGGTGCTGACAAGGACGCAAAGTACTTCCTCTTGTTGGAGCAATCGATTCAGGCTCATTTGGCACTGTAGAAAATATCTGTTCATGTTCGGTTTCTCACTTCGATTCTTCGCAATAGTCGCTCGATTTTGTCCACGAACTATCATTAAGCAGCCTAAGATGATTGCGTCTACGCCGAGAATTAGTATAGCTTTTTCCAGCGTTGGCAGATGGCACATATGTAGCACCACCCCACCTGCAATTAAGGCAATCAGTGTGCTAACGAGTACTCTGAACTCCATCACTAACTATTCCGTACAATCGTCTAATCCTAATGCTTCCGCTTTCGTTTTCATGTATGGATGCCGATCTTTGTGGCAATCCACGCAGACCGTTTTCAAGTTGGTGGGGTGATTCGTTCCACCTTTACCCAGTTCGTAAACATGGTGGATATGGCACTCGTGAAGCTCAACAGGTTCATCACAATAGCGACATCGGCCCTCGTCTCGTTCATAGATGAACTGGCGCAAGATTCGCCACTTGTCAATAGGCATTCTTGAATACCACGGGAATATCTCGTTCCGATACTCAAACGTCAGCACCATATCCTTACCTTTCCATTCCACTGAAACCGTGCAACGACAAACCATACCTCACCTCACCAGACCTAGCCATGACACACTAGAGGTGACTAGACCAAGCAGTACCTCGCCATAGCACTCCTCATCCGTCCTGACCACCGCCTTACCTCAAAATTAACTTCTAATCCATTTCTTCCTCATCCCTACTCGGAAACCTCGAATCGAACCACTTGAAAGCGACCGAATCTCGGACGATGGTCACCGATACCCACAGTTTTGCCAGCAGTTACAAGTACGTCCTGAACCATACTAGCCGGTATCTGTTCGTCAATGACTTCGATCTTGAATTCCAGTTCCCAGCCTGGAGAAAAGGCAGGTCGTAGACGAACGATACGAGCGCGATTAACGATGACAGGTCGCATATCGATATAAAGGCGCTCGTCAGCGTCTAAAGTCAAGGAGTCAGGGCGTTTGATGCCATGCAGAATGTATTCGGGGATAACGAATACTGAAGACGAAAACAAATCCTTGTATGTCTTCCCTCGCTTCCCCTGAATCTTGAAGTTCACCGCCGCTCGTATCATTGACTGTTCAAAGTGAACTGCTGGCTGATAGATTTCATCATCCTTGGTGACATACAGATATTCCTTCCATTCCTGAGTGTAGTCGATAGCTCCACTCTGCTTGTGTCCACCTTCACCAAGCGTATCGAAATCAGGCAGAGGGAAGCGGTGTTGGAGTAGAGGTGCGTTGCCTTTGACCTTTACATCTACTGTATACATGGCGTATCCTTTCCCAGCGGTTGCTGACGTGGAGTAGCTTTCGTCCAGAATGTAACGTGCCGATGTACGATGCGCCGGATAAGCCATAAATGGAATCGCATTTGTTCAAAGGTTGTGGCAATAATGCTACTCATCGGACACCTCACGTGTGCATTCGCCTGTTTCCAGATCCATCACAAAGCCGATCTCTTCCACCAACAGCAAATCAGCAGTCTCAATGTCAATGATTGTGTCGGTCTGCCTTAGTTCAGATCGTTCGTTGCCAACTTGCCGAAATCTATCAGTCAACTCGCCTAGTGGAACCTGACTGAAGACTTGCGCTCTGTTGGCTGTTTTATGAATGTCAGTGTAATGTGTTTGCATATGACCTCCTGTCATGTCTTGGCTGGAGGAAACAAAAATGCCCTCCAGCATGAATCGTTCGATCCGCTGAAGGGCATTGCATAGTCATGAAATCAAACTGAATACACAGGCAAAATCTGTACATCTCAGTCGATCTCAATCAAATAGGTGTATGCAAGGTTGGCTGGGCATATGCTATCATATACCCAGCCATGCCCCGCTGTGTGCTGTCCAGGCTCGTCAGCGGAGTTATGGTTAGCTGTGGGTGGTGTTACCAGCACCGCTCACAGCGTTGCCACCTATTCAGTTGTTACAGTTAGGGCAAGTTGAGATACGTATTTTCGTCTCTTGGTCTCACCGTCTCTATTTTTACTACCTTATCTTCTTCGTCAATTGAGTATATCACGCGCCATCCATCAACTCGGATTCTGTATAGACCTGTGAGTTCACGGAAGAGAGGTTCACTATCGACTGGTCTTGGATCTTCGCACAGATCTTGAATGACCTCAACGATCTCTCTGCGAAGTCTCGTTGGTAGGCTCCGCAGAAGTCGTCGGATGTGCTTCGGCCATTCAAGCTGGTACCGCATCACCAATCAACTCTGCTAGGTCTTCGGCTGTAACTCGTTCCACCTCATCTTCGCCAGACGCGACTGCCAGTCTGTTCTTTAACACAGCAATGATATCTTTCAGATCATCAATTTCGTTATTGACCGATTCCCACTGGTCGAGCGATACCAATACCGCCGCTGGGGAACTGCGCTGTGCAAGAAAGACCGGACCATTTTTTAGCTTCCTGAAGATAGTCAAGTGATCTTTTTTCAAATTCGTAATTGGTTCTATCTGCGGTACATGCAACATATTATCTCACTCTTAAGTCAGTTTTAGAAATATATTCAAATATCTCTAATATACATCTATTTCAGAGATTTGTCAATCCCTTTGCCCCGCCGATTGAAAGGAGTTACCTGTCAAATTGTACTTATCCATGTGAATTGGGGATGTTTGAGTAACTGTAGTTTCACAGGAACGTAAATTTGTATTATGCGCATATTTAGGGGCGTATTGGGGTATATCATGCGCATAATTAGACATGTATGACTGATTCCATCATGTATATCAAGCATATGAAAGGATTCTATGAAAAAAGTCAACAGCTACCATTCAGACCAACAGATGGCGGATCTCAAAGCTCCATCCGAAGTTACTGGCATGAAAGTCGCTGAACTATTGCGCCACGCGGTAGATAGGTATGTGGATCATGCTCGCAGTCGTGGATTGCTAATCAATCCGAACCTGTGTGTTGATCGTGAAGATGACGGTGTGCCAGAAGTAACTATTGAAGAAGCATAAAAGGAGAAAATTTCGTGAAAAAGGTAACAACTTACTACTCAGACGAACAACTTGAACAACTCAAGGTATTGTCAGAATTAACAGGAGAAAAGATCTCTTCTAAGTTGCACCGTGCCGTGGAAATGTATTTAGATCATGCTCGGAGTCGGGGGTTGCTTGTGGATCCGAAATTGTTAGAGGATGAGCAAGATGAGGATGAATTCAGCGCTGTGCCAGATGTCGTCATTGAAGCCGTATAGCGACAAGGAATGACAATATGGTCTACTTTGGAGTCAGTCATCCTCGACTGGCTCCTCTAGCTTTCTTGGATAATGTAGAACCACATTCAACTTGTGTCAATACGAGCTGGAAATCCTTACCAGCCAGCATTCACAACACGGTCTTACGGTTAGTAAGGTAGTGCAATGGTCTCACTCATCATTTAGTAGGCTCTACAAATTTCTCAGGCTACTCCCATAATATTACTGCTGTGGCTCCAGCAGCTCCACCTAAAAGGAACCATCCAAGTGCTCGTTTAAGATTGCGATACTTCTTTTCGTTACCTTTACAGGGATCAAAAAGAGCTTCGATTTCCTCTAGAGAGAGTGCCGCATACTTCTTATACCACTTAGCCGCAAGGTTCCGATCTTGCAGGGTACGAGAACGATCAGCGCGAATGTTTTCTAAATACATTAGAAGGATTTCCCGTTTGGCTTGAGGAGTTTCTCGTTTATGTAGTGGGGTGGTTCATTTTAGGCGGACAATTAGGTTTACATTTTTGCAAAGAGAAAAGATGTTTATATTTTCTAATTTGAGCCATGCTCAGGCAGAAAATGACCTCATATAGATTTTTGTCTATGTATCAAAAGTGTAAACCTAATTCTGAACCACCCCTATGTAGTTCCAAGAAAACATCGGCCATTTTTATATTAATGACTCGATAGTTGTGAAATGAAGGTTTTCCAATTTTGACAAAAGAGACAAAAGTCATCTCAATAGATTGCATCAAGAAAAAAGTGCAGAAAAGGAGCCATCAAGATGCAATTGCCGATAGTAAATGTAGCGCCACTGGTCAAGGAGCATAGCGAAACCTTTCGTTCAGTATTTGCCAATCGTAAACAGTTTCGCCACTTTGAAAACTATCTGACGGGTCTGATGGTCTTGGACAACAAAGCATGGCAAATATTGCCCGTTGCATTCTAGATAGTGCAGATAAGACGAATGTATCACGGTATCTGAGTGAAGCTCCTTGGCGAGCCGAAAACTCAATGATGAGCGTATAGTCAGAGACAGCACAATACCAACGTTCAGAGTCAGAATCGGTATTAGCGATTGACGATACACTATGTGAACATGTGGGAAGTCTGTTCGAGTATATCGACACCCACTACAATCATAGCAATGGTCAGCATCCACTGGCTCATAACTTAGTCACAAGTCACTATGTCAGTGGCGCTATCCGTTTTCCGGTCGATGCAAGTATCTACCGACGGTACGAAGAGTTTACCGACTGGGAAGCATTTGTGGAAAAAACATTTCCCAGTGACCGAGATTCCCAAGAAAAAAGAAAGAACGAACCGCTTTTCATAAACGAGTGGATAGCCACCTATTAACTGACCCCGCCTTTCGAGAGCGAGACGAAGCGTTTAAGACCAAGATAACCATTGCCAGTGAACTGGTTGAAAAAGCTGTTGAACGAACCCTTATCTTTGGTTGGGCTCTCTTCGATGGTTGGTATCTCGCTCCAGATTTTCTAGCTGTACTCGATCGTCTGAATAAAGATTGGATCAGCATCTTGAAGTGCAATCGCAATCTGGAGACAAATAGCTTTCGTTTGCGGGATGAAGATGGTCAGCCGATAACTTTCGAGGGGCCACATATTAAAGTCAAAGAGTTGGTCCCCTACATCCCCCAGAATGCCTACAAGCCTGTCACCATTGATGGTCGTACTTACTACACCTTTACCATGACTGTGCGTATCCCTTCTATCGGCAAGGTACGCATCGTGATTAGTTTTGATAATCCTGAATTGCAAGACAATTATGCCGTTTTAGTGACCAATCGCACCGACTGTAATGCCAAACGCATTCTCTCGATTTACCTGCTTCGTTGGCCTATCGAGACGGTTTATCAGGATGGTAAACAACTGCTTGGTCTTGATGAATATTGCATGCGAACTGCCCACGCCTTTCAAAAACATTGGTCTCTGGTCTTCGTGGCTTATTCTCTCTTGCACCTTGATTGTTTGGGACCATCATTGGCTAAAACTCAATTCTCGCCCAGCAAATCCCTTGGTGAGGCTACCCGGCAGCAAACTCAGTCACTGATTCAAGATCTCATCTTGACGGCTCATGATGCCTTGAATGACGGACAGGAGATTGCGGAGGTCTTCGCTACCCTTTTCGCCAAACGGCAGGTCTGCTCTGCTTAATTTGACTTTGTCAAATCTGGCACCTGCTCAAAATACAACTATCGAGTTAATGATAATATCTCGGCTAGCGATGAGACTTTCATGAATGTCGCCCATAACATTACTTATATTTACTGAATTCGGTAGACATTCTTCCGCATTAATTTCGTTAGTTAAACTTGGTTCTTGTCCTGAACTTGCTGCCTGATTTTGTATCGACTCTTCATTGCCTTCTATGGTCACAGGGATGAGGGCAATTCGCCTGGTTGCTAGGGCCGATATACAACTCCTCATATCAGAAGCAGTAGCACAGTCAGCGGTAAATCTTCGTGACTGTTGAGAAGGCTGTAATGATTGAGGAATTAGAAATGCCCTATCTTTTTCAAGCAAAGATTCCCATTCAGTTTCGCTCATTTTCAGTTGACGGAACTCCTCGGGATACTCTTGTCGCCATTTTCGAAGATCATCTGTACTTACATTTTCCTTTGCCAATAAGGCTAATCCGGCTGCGGTATTAGTTTGACTGGTAGCAATTGAACTAGCTTTTCCAAATGCTCTTAACATGATGCGACCTAGCGCTGATGCACCTTGAGCCTCTGGTGCAGCTAAAACCGGTGCATATGAATCGACTTGGACTACTATCAATGTACTAACAATTATAATTTGGATAATTCTCTTTGACATGCTCATGTGTTCTTTATCTCCACTTTCAGTTATCCATAGAACTACGCCTTGACGACTCTCACCAAGTCGTATCCAAGCATAGTCTCAAAAAGTCGTAGCGAGTGGTCGACTTTTTGAGATGACAAGGTGCTACGACTTTTTGAGAGGTAACAGCCTTGATAAATTAACCGAAATTTCGGCAACTGGAATATTGGTAATCGATAATTCATGGAATTCCGGCACAAGTTTATGATTATCATACCTTTTACCCCAACACAAAACCCCGGCAAGCCACTGCCAACGCAGTAGTCTGCCGGGGGTGCAAAGCTTGAAATCGTAATATAATATCTGTCAGACACCTGCTGTTGAATGACTTAGTGAGTCGGCAGTAGGTTGAGAGCAGTAGCCGCCGCTCTCTTTTGATTTGGGTACGGCAGATGCTAAATTGATTACAGTTTACGGTAGATAGATAGGTTTGTCAACCGTCGATTTTGAAGTGGTATTATGGCGATAAGCTGTCAAGGAGATAATGGAATATCGATCAGACTTGACTAACGAGGTGATTGAGGAGATACTACTTGCAACTTACGATAAGCCTACAACTGCGAAAACTTCGTTCCGCAACGTTAGGTTCATAACATCCGAATCCTCAAAACTATCTGTCCAAGAAGCACGTGTCTCTGAACTTCTGCGCCTCAAGACCGTCGCTAAGTCGGGCAATGATGTCTTGACATACATTGATGGGCGCCTGGAACAATTGTAACTACTCGATTACCATGGATATCGTCAAAGTTGGAAGCAGCTAGATGAGAGTAAAATTCCTAGGAGGTTCCTGGATTTCATTGTGTGGCGGGACTTGTGATTGAGCTTGGGGAACAGACGCGGTTGGCCGGGCTTATGGATGAGCCGCTAAGTGACAAAGCAAAAGCCATTAGACGGAGCCTGCTTGCAATTGGGGAGTCGGGTATGGATGATGAGTCGTAATGGAGTAGAAGCCCTGAAAGAAATCGGCGCATAACAACGACTATATGATTATTACATTCCTTCTGTGCATCTTCGACCAATATGAACCTAGAAGATAATTCCTTAGATGACAGCCATACCGAAACAAACATAGACGACGAAGCCAGCAATGTTAACAAAAACAAAGACACTGCTTCTATTGGCGCGCCTGACGTTCAAGTTCGGGGGGATTTCGTAGGTGGCAATAAAATCGTTCATGGTGATGAGATTCATGGAGACAAGATCGTTGCTGAACAAGTGATTATTCAGCGACTTGACCAGTCTGATGCACGTAACCTACGGAACCACGCTGCCCTTCGCAATATGGTGCGCAGTTTTTGGGTTGATGGTGTTCTCAAGTCTTCACTATACAATGAAGTCCTGATTAGATTGAACATGGAAGCGCGTCCCGATGCCGTAGATAACCAACCTTGGGACTTGATTCTGCCGCAGCCTGGAAACATGAGTCAAATGCTTTTGCATAATACTTCTATCATGGATGTTTTTGATGAGATGAACCATTTGCTGCTTATTCTGGGGGAACCAGGGAGCGGTAAAACTACTATGTTGTTGGAGTTGGCAGAGGCTTTGCTCAAACGGGCCGAATTAGAGCCATTACATCCCACGCCTGTGGTCTTCAATCTATCGTCGTGGACGGAGCGGCGACAACCCCTTGAGAAATGGCTGATTAACGAATTCAAAACAAGGTACAACGTTCCAAACAAGATATCAAAAAAGTGGTTCGAGGACGGCGAGCTGATACTACTTTTAGATGGACTCGATGAAGGGCAAGAGGAATACCAGAATAACTGTGTGGACGCAATAAACCGCTTTCGTCAAAAATATTGGGTTCCGATGGCTGTTTGCAGCCGAGATGTAGAATACGAGCATCTATCGGTGCAGTTACGTCTGCAAGGTGCCGTGCTGCTCAGACCGCTTACTTCTGAGCAGATTGACGAGTATCTGAATCATTCGAGCGAAGATTTTTCAGTCATATATACAACTATCCAGCAACACCCAAAGTTTTATGAGTTAGCAAAATCACCGTTTATGCTTGGAATTATATCATTTACCTATTTTAATTCAGATGCGTCAGAATTATTTGCCGCCGCCATGAAACTACAAGAGCCATATCGAAATTTGTTTGATGCTTATATTAAGCATGCTCTTACTCATCGGGATATACCTGACCTCTATTCAGATAAAAATCTAAGTGAGTGGCTTCGATGGTTGGCAAAACAACTCTTAAAACGTAATCAATCTGTCTTTCATATCGAACAGATACAGCCAACTTGGCTTCAATTTGGTTCTCAGCGTCAATTATATTACTGGGTTAGTAATTCAGTCATAGGCTTCGTAATTTATTTGGCTGTCGGGGTGATCGTGGGAACAAGTATTGATTTATTCACGGGGTTAATTTTTGGATTGATCGTCAGCATGATCGTTATGTTAATTATTGGGATCAATAGTAGAAACATCCAATCTATCGATTCTTTAAGATGGTCATTTGGAACAATACGAAAAGGTATTATTCAATCCATATTCAGTGATTTGGATTTCAGAATCTATAAGCGTCTTATCTCCAAGTTAGGCAAGATTAATGAAGATGTTTCGTCGGATACGATTGCAAAATCTCAAAGTAAATTGAAAATTAGTGAGACAATACTTTTAGTCGTAGGAAGTCTGAGCATAGGATATTTTACTTACATATTAATATATGAACTACCGAAGCGAGTAGATCAATTACCACTTTTGTCAATAGGCGTGTTTGAAGAGAATATCAAGGTGATTGCATTATTTGGAGGGCTGATAAGCGCGCTCACTTTTTTCGCAACAACACTAATATTCACCGGATTGACTAGCTCAGAATTGGAAAGTACACAAGTTCCAAATCAAGGCATCCGGCGATCAGTAAAGAACTTCACAGTTATGTTTATCTTAGGAGGATTATTTGCCGGAATCGGTATAAGTATAAATACAGGTCTTGTGCTTTATCTCAATACCGGCACAACAATAAGCTTCATGGTCGGATTGCTTGGGTGGCCGCTTGGTAGCCTTTTGGTTGGATTGTCATTAGGGGGAGCAGCTTCTATCCAACATGTAACACTTCGGTTAATTTGTTACAGAAATTCTTACATACCTTGGAATTATGCACGCTTCCTTAATTACTGCCATAATCGCCTCGTGCTTCGCAAAGTCGGCGGTGGCTACATCTTCATTCACAGGATGCTTATGGAACACTTTGCCAATATGACCGATGGGGATATTGAACGCATCGTTGCAGATATTGAGAATCAGTAACAAACAGCATTATAGCACTTACGGAGACCTTGTATGCTCGAATGGGTAAACAACATAATCTCAGACAATGCTATCTTACAGATTGGTCTTAGCGGCTTTGGAGTAGCTATCGTTATTGGGCTATGGACTTGGTTGCGACGGAGAAAGTCTACGACCACTTTCGACAACCTTCGCAGCACCTCACAACTTCCTCCCCAACCATCGGGAGATGGCAATAGCTCTGTCAACATAGGCAACGTCGATGGCGGAATCCATAACTCCACCATATCAGGCCGAGACGTGAACCAGACGAATATCAAAAGTTCTGTCAACGCAGAGGGAGATTTCGTCAAGGGTGACAAGCCGGTCCAGGGTGATGATATTGGAGGTGACAAGATAAGTGTTGGTAGAATAACAGATGAGGCGAGGGTAGCTATTGGGCGAAAGGCCAACATAACCTATACCGATAAAAGCAATAAGGTTGATCAAGCTCAACGAAATATCATCCCAAGAGAATTTAAACGGGATGAACAGTAATCAATTGAAGAATAGATTCTCTTTACTTTCTGGTAAAGGCTTGAGTGACAAAGGGCAAACCGAAAGGGGCGGAAAAAAGAATCCACCCTGAAAAAACGGGATAAAATGTAAAAATAGTGCTCGGCTAGTTTAAGCAGCGGCATTGAGGCGGCGATGAGCGAGAACGCCTTTAGGTAAATGGTGTGAAACCGAGGCCTTTTTCCGAAAGTCAGGGTCGAGTTGGTCGGGAGTTGGAAAAAGAGCACTCGAGAGAACGCGGCGCAGCCTGCCGGGAGTGGCTTGAGGCTCTCGATCCCAGTAGCCAGTCGGTATGGGAGGAAGAGAAGCGGCTAAATGGGAAAGAAGATTGCCAGCAAGCAGCCCCAGTTCAGGTAAGCGGAAGCAAGCCTCATCGGCATGAACAAATTGACGATGTAAGCCAATCATCTGCTTGGAAGCCAAGGGGGGATGTTCAACAGGCCAGCGCTCCAGATAGAAAAGATAAATGGTTTCAGCTTGTAAAGCCATGACGGTCGCCAGAACCAAAGGTGTGTGATAAGCAGGATCTGAAAGACGTAAATCGAATAGGTGCGGTTGGCTGTATCCACCTTGGTTGTCCTGGGGACGAGATTGTGCCATGCTTGATAGCGAATCAGGCGACCACTATAGACAAATTGACCAAACGAGTCTGGAGTTGTGGCCTCGAGTCGCTTTCCCTATAGCATCGAGAGAGCGGACGCACAATATCACCATATTTGGGTGGTCTGCCTTTTCCTTACGTTCGGGTAACTCATTGCGGCGCGCTGTGCAGTTAATCGCTTCCCGAAGGACAAATCGGTCGACGTCGCTTTCTAGCATTTCTCTGATTGTAAACCCGGCATCGACCACCGCCACTTCGTCTGACTCCAGTGATTTCTTCGTCTCTTTCAGCAGCTTTTTCCGAAACTCACTTTCCTTTGTGCCTACCTCGCATCTCATGATTGCCTTGAGCAGTGGCACTCGTTTCCCGCCTATCTCCCCCGAGCTTATCATCACTCCAAAGATGAGCGCGGGCAATGCCCGACGAGCCGTTGAGTTATAGAGTCGGTTCACTTTCCCTTGCAGCTTCGGTCGCCAGAACCCTGTGATATCTATGCTTTTCACTCGGTATCCGGGGTGGTTCATTTTAGCTGGATAGATAGGTTTACACTTTTAGAAACAGAAAGAACGTTTATATTCTCTGATTTCGCCGGTTCTCAGAGAGAAAACGGTCTCATATAGATTTTTGTCTATATATCAAAAGTGTAAACCTAATTTTGAACCACCCCGGTATCCTTCTAACTTTTTTGCCTCCCATTCCCCTTTCCACTCCACTTCTTCTTGCCACGATGAGAGCAGGCTTGCAATATCCCATGATCCATATCGAAAGCTCCACCAGCTTCGCCGGAGCTCCTCATCTTCAAACCCGCTTTCACTCAATCCACTATGGATTGCTCCTCGACTTTTCAGAAACGACCCATTCATCATCGCCCACATCAGACGCATTACATTTACGTTTGTTCCCACCGGCGTTACTTGCAATACATTCATCAGTACTGCTATAGTTATTTCTGGCGCGGTTAGCATTCCTTCCTCCTTTTTGGTTTCGCTACCTTTAGGATGAAACGCTAACCGCTTTTTGTCACATTTCTCACCTCATCTCTTTTCTTTTACCAGAAAGTAAAGATTATGATATTATGGGAATAGCACTGTTAGAGGTGTTAAGTGAGTAGGGAAAAGAAATCTGCCCCAGAGACTACATACTATGTCAACATTGGAGATGTGCATGGCGACATCAAGGACACGATCATTGCAGGTCGGGATGTCAATATTACACGTCTGGACCCAAGTGATGCGCGCAACCAAAGGAACCATGAAGCTCTTCGCAAAATGGTTTTTAGCTTCTGGGTAGATGGGGTACTTAAATTCTCACTCTATAACGGGATATTGATCCACCTCAACATGGAGTACCGTTCCGATGCTGTTGATAATCGTCCGTGGGATTTAATCCTGCAACAGCCTAGTCAACCGGACAATGCGGTGCCCTTCGGTATCAATATTGCCGACGTCTTCGATCAGATGAACCAACTACTGCTCATCTTGGGTGAACCGGGTAGCGGCAAGACGACCTTACTGCTTGAATTAGCAAGAGAACTGCTGATACGTGCCGAAGCCGATTTGACTCTCCCAACCCCTGTATTATTTAATCTGTCCACTTGGTCTCAACGTAGAGAACCCTTGGCAGAATGGTTAGTTGACGAACTACGAACCAAATATAACATTCCAAATAAGTTAGCTGAAGCGTGGATAGAAAACGACGAGTTGCTACTTTTACTGGATGGCCTTGATGAAGTGCAGCACGAATATCGTGATGACTGCGTGACGGTTATCAATATGTTTCGGCAAGAACACCTAGTGCCCTTAGTTGTCTGTTGTCGAGCAGTAGAGTATACGGACTTGGCGACCCAACTGCATCTGTAAGGGGCAGTGCAAGTGCAATCACTCACTCCGCAACAGATCGACGATTACTTGGCTAATGGTGAGTCAGAACTAGAAATAGTGCGCACAACTATTCGACAAGACACAGATCTTCAACAACTCGCCGAATCTCCGCTAATGCTCAATATCATGTGCCTTGCCTATCAGGGATTACCGATTATTGAAGTAGCAGTCGATGATTCATCCCAGAAACGTCGTCAACACTTGTTTGACACCTACATCGGGCGCATGTTTGGCCGACGTGAAGACGTCCACGGCTATAACCCGGCTCGAACATTGAGCTGGCTTCAATGGTTGGCAGGTCGTCTTGTGCAATATCGACAGACAATATTTCTTATTGAACAAATGCAGCCAACCTGGCTTCACTCAAATCATGCGAAAAAACGTATGTCCGCAGTTTTTTTGTTAAGGGGGCCAGCTTTTGGCATCTCTGCTGGACTGATTCATGGATTAGCCAGTTCAGTCACTCTTGGAGCATATTACGGTGCAATTGATGAGGGCAGCAGTATGATGGGTGTAGCGGTCGGACTAATTGTCGGCTTAATAGTTGGCTTAATTTGGTCACTGGTTGACAGACTTAGTGGGAAACACTTAAAAATTCAAACGTTTGAGCAGCCAGGTGAAATTTGGAGTAAGGTTAAAAGTGTCGCCTATGCTCTACTTTTTTGGGGATTGTTCGGAGGACTAATGGGTGGACAATACTATTTGTTAGTGGTCGGTTTAAGTGGAGCGCTACTTGGTGCATTTAGCGAAATCCACCTGTCTCGATGGTCAAACTGGTCTTGGACTAGACTCAGTAGATCCAAATTTCAGGTTTTGAGAGAGAATTCTGGCTAAACAGTTGACATAAATACAAATTTGCCGGTCGATATCTAGTTTTTGCGTTAGATTTGGGCGATTTTCAGATATGAAATAGGTTGTTTTCTGTAACCGAAATCTGAATAAATGACTCCAAAATCCCTGCAATCTCGACTGAAAATCGCCAAAAACGCCAAATTTGGATCTACTGAGACTAAGAAAAAATCTGTCGTTCGGGTTAAGGTTTGGACTGAGAGTAGGGCTGACCGCTTCGGTGCTTGGGGGGCTTATTCTTGGACTATTCGGGCTATCCGGACTTTTCATTGGGCTGACATTCGGGCTTATATTCGGTGTAATAATTGGGCTGATTGGTGGGATAGTCTTTGGATTGCTCTTTGAACAATCTTCCACAGTTAGTGTGCTCAAATCGAATATTACACATGTACCGAATCAGGGGATCAGGTTATCGATAAAATCCACATTTGCAATAGGTTCAAGTGCTGCGGTTATTTTGGGGATAGGTTTTGGGCTTATTGGCGGGGGGAGCAGCGGACTTGAGGTTGGGCTGGGCATTGGATATTTGAGTAGCTTGTTTGGCTGGCTGCTTGGGAGTCTACTTGGTGGGGGCGATAATCTGACAAAACACGTTATACTTCGTCTGGCTCTCTGGCGGAAAGGGTTCACACCTTGGAACTATTCCCGATTCCTCGACTATTGCCATGACCGCATCCTCCTCCAAAAAGTCGGCGGTGGCTACATCTTTATCCATAGAATGCTGATGGATCACTTCGCTAATATGACTGATGAGGATATAGAACGAATCGTCAGTAGCATAGAAGGGAAGCGATGATCTACCGAGTGAACATTCCGCTAGCTACTCAACGGCAAGAAAAAGTAGACAAATTCATCCACAGTCACAACTGGCAAACTGTCTTCGCACTGTGGCAGAAGCGGATCAGTAACCAGACCATCTCACTTGAACCACTCTTCACGTGTGTACCGGTTCACGATCCTGCCATGCTACAGGACAGACCAACAACATTCTCATGGTGGCCCCGCAAACCTACCCACTATGCCAAACAGAAAGAAATCCAACGATATCTGGATAACTTCCCAGGCACTCAAGGCCCTCTCCACTGGTATGAGCATACCCGAAAAGGTGAGATTGACACCTTAAATTATCTCTGGTCAGTTCATGACGATCTAGAAAAGGTCGCTGCTGTCCTCATAGCTGCCTCGCTTTTCACACGACTTAGAAGCAGTCGCTACCGATATCCTAGAGACACTTGGCCGTCCATCTCTTGCGTTCAGGTATTGGAGATCTGGGCATACAAGGCATGGCAAGGCAACGATTACTATGCAGGCTGGCATAACTCTTGCACTCAAGTACTCCCAGAACTGAATGAAGACTACACTTGCGAATTGAATAGCCTGGAAGACGTTATCTATTACTTGGCTGATGAACATACCACAGTACTGACCAATTTCGCGCCAGTAGCTATCGAGTTTGTGCCTGAGCACGATCCTGCCATCGAAGCCGAACTAAGTGCAGAGTACGCCGAAGAACATCGCAAGTCGGAAGAATTAAGAAAAGAGTTTGAGGAGTTACGTACGCGGCAGGAACAAGAAGAAGCTCTTCGGCGACAACAGCATCCGAGAAGTGATGATTGGCAGGCCCTTTCTGCCGAAGAACTTCAGCGGCTCGTCTGGACTAAATCCATATTGCAGTTAAGTGAAGAGTTTGGAAAGTCAGATGTAGCCATTAAAAAGCGATGTAAGAAGCTGGGTATTTCGACACCGCCACGCGGGTTTTGGGCGAAGGTCTATAACGGTAAGATTCCGCATCCGAATGGTGTACCGGTGGACGATGCTTAAGAGGGAGGCTTCCAAAGCTAGCCAACAGATTCTGCTAACTCAGGAAATAGCCTTGGCAATGACTGAATCTGTTCCCATCCTCCTCCTTCTTGAACATGTTCCACGGTAATATCATCAAAGTACTTATCTAGCACTGCCGCGTGCTCCATAGCCAATGGTGGTGAGTAATGATCTTCCTCTTCCCACACGACGGTATCTTCACTCTCAACACGCAAACCGATCAAACCCTTTGTTATCGACCGACCAAACGGGCGCATGTCGATAAATGCATTTTGCTCCAGTGAGCTTTTGAGTTCCTTAATGTGATCCTGTTTCGGTTTCGCTCGAACTAGATAGTATGGCATAGTGCGCCGCATGGCGGCACGAGTAATTATGCGTTACGCATCTTAGGTTGAAGGAACACCTAGGAGGTCATCCGACTCACTGGATGGGGAAACCCTTAAGGGACAATAGCATGTCGGAAAAGGGACGAACTGCGAAGCCGTTTAGCAGAGTGAGAGTCCCAAGACCTGGATGACATGGATAAGGCTAAACTGCTTGAAGTCAAGTGGCAAGTTAGTGAACCCTTCCTCTCAGGAACAATGGTCAGTGAGACCTATCAAGCCACGAAAAGACATCCTAAATCATTCTAGATACGTCACTCATGCCCGTACTGCGGGATTGCCTACGGGGTGCGAACCCTATGGTAACGGAACCCCCATATGAGTCGTGGAAGTCACGCTCCACCACGGAGAACGGGAAAGCCGTTCGCAGGGCAAAGGGGGGTAGGAACTCAAGTTTGATGAAACTGAAAGGTATGCGCAATGCAAAAAGCCGAACAGATTCTACAAGCAGTGCGTAAGATGGGAGAAAAGCGTACGCCATTGACGCGAATCTATCGTTGTCTCTACAGTGAAGACCTGTTCCTGACGGCCTATGATAAAGTGGGTCGCAACAAAGGTTCTCTTACGCCAGGAACAGAGAGCAGGGATACAGCCGACGGGATGAATATCGGACGCATCCAACGCATCATAGAAGAGTTACGATACGAACGCTTTCGATTTCGACCGTCACGACGAACACAGATACCCAAGGCAAATGGTGGATTCAGACCACTCAGTATGCCCAACTTCTCGGAAAAACTGGTTCAAGAGGTAATCCGTCTGCTCCTAGAAGCCTACTACGAACCTCGATTTCGTTGTAGTTCGCATGGATTTCGGCTTGAACGGGGCTGCCACACAGCCTTGAGCGATATTCATCAAAGATTCAAGGGAACTACATGGTTCATCGAAGGCGACATACACGGCTGCTTCGATAATATCGAGAGTTCACGCCTTGTTGAAATTCTCGCACAAGATATCCATGATGGCCGCTTCTTGAATCTAATTCGCATGAGCCTTCAGGCTGGATACTTGGAAGACTGGCGCTATCACCGTACCTATAGCGGCGTTCCCCAAGGTGGCATCGCCAGTCCTGTTCTTTCCAATATCTATCTCCATGAACTGGATACTTTCGTTGAAGAGGAACTCGTTCCACGATACTCACGCGGCAAACACCGAGGTCCAAACCGAGCATATCAACGCCTCAGTTATCGTATCAAGCGCACCCGCCAAGAGGGAAACCAGCAACTAACCAAACAGCTCGAACAACAACGCCGCCAACTTCCCTCGCTCGATACACAAGACCCGGATTTCCGCAGACTCAAATACGTGCGCTATTGCGATGCCGTGCGCCGTAGATAAGCGATATGAGAGGATGCCTCAAAGGGGGTGAACACTAGAGAGAAGTGTTGTAAAGCATCTACCTTATCCAGAGCTGGTAACAGCCTGGGGAGTGTAGCATGGTGGAAAAGGCCCAAGTTTGACAATCCACAGTCAACGACTGCGGGCCGAGCTAGGCTGGATACGGCAAAGGTGAAACTACTTGAAGACCAGTTCCGAGCGGTGCCTGCGAAAACACTGGGGAAAGTGGATTGGAACCCCAGCCACCGTTCTTACCAGGTTAAAGTCGTCGACCTGATAACTCTCTGAACGGTGGGCGATCTGCAACGAGCAGATTCAACGGAGTGAACGGTCTGCCTAAGTCCAGCGAAGACCTCTCGTATCGAACTACGGGATTGACCCAACCAACCTGACGCATAACCGTGAATGTGTGTCAGTGGGAGGACCTGCAATGGTTGCTCTGCAAATGGCGGTCAACGGAATGCTCATAGTACTCAACGTCTCGCCGTAATGGGCGAGGCATGGGGAAGGGGCATAGCTAATCCCTGATATTCAAACGGAAGGGTATCATACAGATGGTAGAAGCCCGTGAAGTCCTGGATATCATACGACAAAAGAACCAAGCGAATCCAGAGGCAGTAAACCGCAATCTCTATCGGTTGTTGTATAACCCATCCCTCCACATACTGGCCTATGAACGAATCAAGAGTAAGCCAGGCAACATGACGCCGGGGACGGATGGCGAAACCCTGGATGGATTCAGCATCGAAGCAATCCACGAACAGATAGTGCTGTTGCGTCACGAACAGTACCAGCCGAAGCCCGTGAAACGCACCTACATTCCCAAAGAAAACGGGATGCGCCCGCTGGGGGTGCCCGGCCCACGGGATAAGATAGTACAAGAATGCGTTCGGCTCATCCTGGAGGCTATCTATGAGCCGAGCTTCCACGAGAACAGTCATGGCTTCCGCCCGGAGCGGAGTTGTCATACAGCCCTCAGAAGCCTCAAGCATAACTGGGTGGGAACCAAATGGGTACTCAAAATCGACATCGCAGAATGTTTCGAGCAAATCAACCACCACTGTCTGTTGGATATCCTGCGAGAAAGAATCCAAGATGACCGGTTCATTAACCTGATTCGCCGATTCCTGAAGGCTGGATATCTTGAAAGCTGGGTCTACCATCAGTCGTACAGTGGGACACCCCAAGGCTCGGTGCTTTCGCCGATTCTAACCAACGTCTATCTGGACAAGTTGGACTGGAAACTAGCCCGCATCTGTGAACAATACAGCCAAGGCAAGTATCGCAAACAGAACTGGCACAAAGTCAGCTTGATGCAACAACGGAAACGTATATTAGAACAAGGCGAGATTGAGCCGGAGACAAGAGCACGACTCCAACCCGAACTGGCAGAAATGAATCATCGTATCCTGGCAACACCAGCAGCGGACTATCAGGACGCTGGCTATACCAGAGTCAAATTTCTCAGATATGCCGATGATGTCGTGATGGGCGTTATCGGGCAGAAGAGACTGGCCGAGCAAGTCAAGACAGAAGTGGCGAATTTCTTGCAAGAAGAGCTGAAACTCCAGCTCAACGAAGAAAAGACGCAAATCATCCATCTGGCCACCGAGAAAGCTCGCTTCCTGGGCTATGATTTCAAGTCTGCATCATCACGGTTACGTCGGCGAAATCTGCAAGCGAAAGGGTCACCACACAACGTCATGCAGACAGTCGCAACGGGGACAAGGAACATCGCGCTCCTCGTCCCACTCCAAGAGATATCGGTAAAGTTGCAGAAATACATGGTGAATGGGCAACCGACAAGCATGGCAGGGTTCACCAACCAACCAATTGACCATATCATCGAACACTTCAATGCGGTCATGCGGGGATGGTACAACTACTACCAGCTTGCCGAGAACGTGGGGCGTCTCAACCATGCGCGATATATCCTCCAATACTCGCTCGCCAAGACAATTGCGCACAAAGAACGCTCATCGGTGAGTAAAGTCTTCCGCAAGTATGGGAAGGACATCACCTTCACCAAACCCAATGGGCGCAAGACCCACTTCTTCAACCAACCGCTGAAGCAAGTGAAGACCGCCCAACCATCGCGCTCCCTCACTGATGCCTATCCACTTTGGTGGCCGCGCAAAACCCAGTCGCGGTTACTCGACAACTGTGCCATTTGCAACAGCCCACACCAGATAGAGATGCACCACGTCCGCCATATTCGCAAACGGAATCAGCCAATTCGGGGATTCACCTTCTATCTGGCGGCTATCAACCGGAAACAGATTCCCGTCTGCAAGCCATGCCATCGGGACATTCACAACGGCAAGTACGACGGCGATAATCTGGCGGCCGTCCTGGAAAAGCTTGAAGCAGTTTCTTCGGTAGCATAGGATTCCTCAACGATGAGGGGCAAGTAGACACGGCTACTTGTCAGGGGAAAGCCCGCTGCTACGGAAACCGGCACGGCGGGTTTGGGGGAAGACCGTTGGAAACACAGGTTGCTCTGTGCGCCGGCGGTCGATCCCACTTTCTACTGGGTTTCATCGGTCCCAAATCAGAAGCGATTGCCATCAAAGCGGCACTCGACCGCTTTCTGTGGAATCACCTACACCTGAAAATGAACGATGAGAAAACACTCATTACTCACGCTTCTTTTTGTCAAAAACACACGCTCGAACAGAACAGGCCCGATTCCTGGGATACGATATCAGCGTCTATCATGAGAACCATAAAATCTCCGCTCGCTCAGACATACAAACCAAACAACGCAGCATCAATGGCGGCATCCGTCTTGGCATTCCTTATGGACGCATCGATGAGATAGCCAAACGGTATCAACGAAAGGGTAAACCGATTCACGAAGCAGGTCTGCTCTGCTACTCAGATGCGCAGATCATCGATGTTTACCAACAGCGATTCCGAGGCTTGGCCGAGTACTATAAGTATGCGGCAGATCGCAGACAACTGGCAAAACTCAAATACATCATGGAAGTTGCCCTAGTCAAGACACTGGCACACAAGTTCAAGACCAGCGTGACTGATATCTATCGTCGATACAAGGAAACACAAATGGTCGATGGCATTACCTACAAGACTCTTCAAGTAGAAGTGCCTACCGAGAAAGGAACTCGCTCTATCTACTGGGGTGCGATTCCACTCACTGTCATCAAACCAGGAAACGAAACTCTCGACGACGATATCGGGCGACAAAACGTACCTTTGAGTTCACGCACTGACCTCATCGAGAGATTACAGGCCAATCTCTGTCAGTTGTGCGGCTCTCAAGACAACTGCGAGGTTCATCATGTCCGCAAGCTGGCCAATCTCAAACATCGCTGGCGTGGTCGGAAAGAGAAACCTGAATGGGTCAAACGCATGATTGCTCTGCATCGCAAGACAATCGTCGTCTGCAGAACATGTCATGTCAACATCCATGCCGGTAAACCCACTCCCAATATTTACGCTTGAGTTCTAGAGAGCCGGATGCGCTCAAAGGGTGCGCCATGTCACGCACTGAGAGAATTGCTACTGAAGGTAGTCGGCGTTCAGGGTAAAAGACGCCGAGGTGAACGACTTACCTAGACCCGAAAGGGCGAGGGGACAAGAGCATGTTTGTAAAGCGGGGGACGGCAGAAGGCGTGTATGCTAGGCAGCCCCGCAACGCCTGAGTGATAAGGTCAAGGCTGCCATTGCTTGAATCCCAATGTCCAGTGGTGGAACCGCACACTCGTCGGTAGCACGCCTGTACACCGATGCCATCCGTAGTCATAGATTCACTTTCGTCTATGATACACCCTGACGGATGGACGATGCGTCGTGAACGCATTCAAGGGCATGAATGGGAGACCTAAGTCGCTCTAGAAACGTTTCTCAGTAGTGGAACATGGGATCGTCTACAGGCCGAGAGGCCCAAGATGACGGAGTTCGAATAGTACCCAAATGCGCCTTTGTAATGAAGACGACACAGACGGACTGTAATGTGTGCCGTTGGCCCGATAACCCCTGAACGCGTGAGCCAGTAAAGGGGAAGGGTGGGGGAAGTCGAACAGGTGGTCAGATAATCAGTAGCCATGAGGTACGCGTGATGCGAATCGCCATACTGGCACTGATTATCAATTGCCGCTAGGCAACATTGACCACTGGAAAGCCACGTGAGACGGAAATCGCTCATGCGTGGTTTGGCGAGGAGGGGTTGGAGAAGCGACGTGTATTCCACGGGCTGCTCGCTGGCCTCTTACTCGACCGCACGTCCGGTTCGGAGGGAGGCAGTCGAAAAAGTGCCCATCGAGGCAACCTCGTCGGCTGCCTACCCTACCCTAATAATCACCTAAATTTTACGAATTATACTGAGGCGCACATTTGTTCGAAAAGTTTCTCTTAAATTTGTGACTTAAATGACGTGTTCGACTGCTTCAATTAACTGATTACATTGAGTTGATTTGACCGTACCAGTAGAGAATAACTCCTCAGTGTAATGCGCAAAATTTAGGTATCAGATAAAACCTATGAAGTAATGTCAAGGACGGTCGCTATACCTCATAGCACCTTATGCGTTGAAAGGTCGATAAAAAAATTTACACGTATTACATCGACGAATAAGCTACTCATCTCATCCCTTGTGTCATATGCCGCTGTGCTGCTGTCCATTTTTCTTTTTCGTCAGCTTGCCGTGAATTATGCTTGGTGCTCTGAACCGAATTTACCACATTCTCGACAGAATCAGTGGCAATGCCTGATATGAAATTATTAGCAAATTCGTCCAACAGCGGCATCTCATTCTCTGCCATAGGCTCGTAAGTATAAGGTTCTGTATCAACACCGTTCAGCTCACCTCTCATCAAGCCACAAAGCTCTGTCGGATCAGAATATGCAACTTCTTGAGATGTGGGAATTGCCAGTACATCGTATTCTCCCTGGATTAGGAGATCGTTGGTGCTACCTATAACTACATCCGTAAGCACACTTTCCACTGTAGAAGCTCCTAGAGCAGATAATCCAAATTGGAACAGATTTCGTTTTCCAAATACAATTATGTCCATCCCGATTAATGCAATTGCAAAAGGCCAACCAACAAATGTTACTGCAGTTACTTTTATAGCTAATTCCGCTATCCACCTAAAAAATTTATTGGATTTGTCTGGTGTTGGATGCGCTAGTCTTACGTAGGCATCGAAGCCATTAGATTCGATAAGATGCTGAATATCTTCGCTAACTAATTCAGGCCGTACGATATCTTGTGGTAATTCAGTGGATGCGAACGGCGAAACGCTTTCGCTAGGGATTGACTGTTGTAATGGATCACTCGATACAACACGATTGTAAGATTTCACTTGCATTAATCTCCTATGTATCAATTGAAAGCTGTTGTAGCCAACAATATCATTTTTGAAATCTCGGCGAACTCACCAAACACTGACTTCGAACGCAAGATACTCAACCTTAATACTCACCATTTTTCATAATAGTTTATAGTTGGCCCCAATGTCAAGACCAGAGATAGATATAAATAAGGCATATGGAAGTAGACATAAGAACAATATAACCAGGGTGATAAAGTAGCATTACATCCTAATAGAAAAGGAATCTCAACATGTTACAAGCAGACATAAAGCGTGATTAACCTTGCTCTTTTTTCTGTCAAAGTGTTCCTCAAAGCAGAAGCATTTTGCCAAAGAAGTTTAACTGCACAGGTCGAAATTTTTTATAGAATTAAAAAGAGAAGAAAATCTGCCGTCTTGATAAAATGGTTCTGTCGTCAGAGAAAATTAGGCAACAGGAAAAAAGTGTTGTGCCCCAAATAGAGTTCTACAGGAGTGCGATAGCTAGGACTCTGGTGAAGACGTAGATGATCATAGAGGTTAAGTTCCCAGGTCAGAATATAGAGCAGGGACAGTTGGATAGTCCTTGAGAGTGCACCAGAGACGTTCAACTAGAATATTACTCATGTAGCGTTCCTTGCCTGTCATACTGAGAAGCATCTGGCTTTTAGGTGCTCGTTTTTCCAGCGGCCCATGAGCCACATGTCCTCGCGCCTGACGAATCCCCACAAACTTTCTCCTACTCGCGTCAGCATACTATGCTTATCGTCATCCACGACCCGTATCTACGCCTGTATACGATATATTCAAATCTTTATTGGATCAATTTCCCACTCAGGATGTGGACGGCAAGAGATATAGAAGGATGCCTAGATGTCGATCTGAGCTTCAAAACTATTCTACGTAGAAAGAAAAGCCAACCTACCTGGGTTGGGCTATATGTTTTGCTCTTATCATCGCTCACACCCAATTCCATCATTATCACCATCAAATCGATGTGGATCAGAGCCTATCACTTGGAACCGACGATATGGAATTTCACCGCAATCCAAATCTGGTGGCGAAGGGGGAATGCATACGGTAGGATAGGATGGATCGCAATTGCCTCTGCTCTGTTGCACTGGTGCAGGTAACAGAGTTGCTGTTGTTGGTGGTGGTGGTGTCGGCTGTAGCGTAGGTGGCTCTATAATAATAGGCAAAGAATCTGGCGCATTGTCAACGAGGAAGGCAGCAATCCATGCACCGTTATCCAATTGATACCAATCACCTGCTGTGTTACGAGCGACGACATTCAGGGCTTGACTACCTTGTGCGCTGCCAACAATCGCATAGTTCGTCCCAGGACCACCACGTAGGTTGGAGTTTCGGTTTGCCACAGGGCCAACGGGTTGTGACCATATCCTTACCTCTGCCGCAACCGCCTGTTGCTGTGCTGCGCGAATCTCGGCTTCCTTGCTCACATCGGGTGGATATGTGGACAGCACAGCCAGCCCGCGGCGTACCATCTCAGCGTTGACAAACGTGCCGTCATCAAGGTAGATATAGCGAAGCAGCCGACCAAAACGATCAGTCTCGCTTACGTCCTTTTGCAAATACACGATCTTGCCACCCACTAATTGGCGATTTGCCTCTGTCGCTTCATTGAAGTAGTTGTCGCCTCGTTCTGGTGTATCGATCAGGATATAGCGGACGCGATAAGTTGTTCCGTTGATCACAACATCTATCGTGTCACCATCCACAATGTTGGTCACTTGTGCTGGCTGGCCTAGGGGATTCTGTGCAGGCGTTGGCGGGGGTGCTAATGTGTTAGTAGGCAATGATGTAGGTGATGTAGGTATTGATAGACTATCTACCGATTCTGATAGGGCAGTCGGTGTACTGGTGGGGGCTTGTGTGTCTGTCGGAGAAAGTGTATTGGTGGGCGCAGGATTGTTAGCAGTATCCAAGCTAGCGGCAAGTTCTGTGTCGATACTCGTTGACGATGTATCGTCTGGCTCACCAACCAGATTATCAATAACACTGTAGACTACCATCAGTCCGACTAAGCCCAACACAATGTTTATACAACTGCGGAATCTACTTTTCTTGGGTTTGACATTTTTCTTTGGAGGCATGGCGCGGTACTCTATATAAGAACATGAGGAAAGATACAACGTTGAAAAGGTCGTCACTGTCTGAGGTGATTCGAGAAGAGAGAGGTCGACGGCTAGCAGGTCCGGTATACAAAATACTTGCCGTGAGTGATGAGCCACCGGCATTTGTAAACCTAATTTTGAACCACCCCCACCGACCGCCTAAGTACGGTGCTCACTACAACTGATTTGCGTTGGGCACAGGCAACGACGCCACCCACTCTGGCGGGTCAACTTGGACCCGCTTCTTATTCAACGCGGCCTTTAACCCCTCTCTCTCTTCTCTTGCTGCCCTTTTTTTCAGGGCAGACGGACGAAGAACATCTTACGCTGTTTCATAAAACCTCTCTTTACAACTATCAGTTTCACTCATCAGCCGAAAGCCTACAGGTCATGACGATAATTGGATAAGTGGCTTCGATTTGTATACGATTGGCAGATGTATTCTATATTTTAACCTGAGAGACAGGACAATGGCTAATTTCAGAAAGGGTTGTTCTGAATATTAGTCAAGAACGATCTGCGATATTCTGCTCTATCTCTCGCTGCAATCGATGAATGACCGTATCAAAAGAGTTGAGTATTCGGTTTTGTTGCGCAGAAGTACCCACCTCTCGATAAAAAGATCCAAGTGTTTGGTAAGCAATATGGGCAGCCTCTTGTGGGGGACAATCAGGAGCAATCTCGTATATTTTGCGCATGACGAACGGATGAAAAAGCTGTATACATGCATCCCAAGCCAAATCATTTTGATCTTGAATTGCGCGACGAAGTAGTTCCAAACAGTGATCAGCAGACATCGGGTTATCTTTCGTTGCTTCAATCTGGCAATCATAAAAAAGATACACCTTCCCAAACGAGGTCAGACATCGTCTCAGGTGAGCGACGATTCTTGCCCCTTTCGGGAAGGTTGATTCTATCCAACTGAATATTAGCGCAATAGAGCAGGCAGATAAATACGTGGCTCGCCTTCTCCAATCACGTTGGGAATTTCTATCTGGACCTGATTAGACTGAGCAACAAATAATTCATTGATATCTTCCGCAAGCACAGCAAATCGATAGCCCCCCACATGAAGGTTGTTCAAGGCCAAAGTTGTTTGAGTCGGCGGGACAGTTGCCAAAAGGGACCAACTTAAATCTAAAGGCCCTTCTGAATAGATGGAGTATCCTGTCGTGTCTTCATCATCTGTTTCGGTCCACTCCAGTTGCAGAGCGGTTTGCCCACCCGTATTGATGTGCTTAACAGGCTCTGATCCAGCAGGGTTGGGGATGATCTTGTCAACAATTTCAACCGTTAGAGAAAGCGGCTCAACGTCCTCAATGATCACACGTTTGGGCGGCATGTAGTGGCACCATTCACCGACGGTCGGCGTCAAATCATCGTACCAACCGGCGAGGAACTCATCCCACTGATGGTCCCGAACAAAGGCAAAGCTCGAGGTGACGGAGACCTTTTGTGAAGGATCGACCGTCCAATTTACCTGAAATGGAACATCTGCCCGGTAGACCGTATGGCGCCACGCCAGTTGGGGCGGCACATTGGGTCGGATGGGTGCGAGAATTGTGATTGTGTCTGTATAGTTCCAGGTTACATCGGGTGCAACGTGTGGATTGCCTGTTAAAGAACGACTTTCAATACCCGCAAGTGAATCGAGCAGCCCCTGCGCGGCATTGTGGACACCAAACGGGTCGTTTGGTGAAAATGCGACTTGCAAGTTCCGCGCCAAAGAACCAGCTCCAACCAATTCATCCGGTGGATTTAGCTCAAAATTCTGCTTGCCACAGCGGGTTGTGTCAACAAACTGCCCATCAAGTGCAGCTTGGAGGATTTGGTTTTTTCTGCCTCCGTTCATGGCAGCAGTCAACTTATCGCCCAATGTGCTAACGGCGTTGGCAATTTTCGGGATATCTTGACCACGCACCCAGAAAATTGAGTTGGGGTGCTGATCATTCTGCGTTCCAGGCTGATTTAACGTCCCTTGGTAGCTGTCGATGATATTTTGGGCCATCTCTTCAGACGAAAGACTTGGCGTCAATTGAACTACATATTTGCCATAAGCAGCTACCAACCAGCCATAGGTTGGTGAGGCAATAAAGACATCGGCT
Organism: Chloroflexi bacterium TSY; assembly: GCA_019217005.1. The sequence goes on along the minus strand of JAHBNG010000058.1, from coordinate 31,671 downwards.
GCTTGATGGATTTCATATAAAGTGTCTAAGTTACCCTGAAAGCATTGATCAAAGAAGATAACGTCAAATGGTTGCTTGCCATTATCAGTTGCCTTGAGCAGCGCAGCCCCCATGCCGACAGTGCTCATAAAGCTGTGGTCTGTTAGATCGCCAGGTGTAAAGTCGCTCTCAATGGGTAAGGCCGGTAAATCGCCAGCCTTTGAGGAGGCAACGGGCGAACCAACAGATGCGGAAGCACTTATCTCGGACCATTCCAGATCCGGCGCCAATGCAAGCCCATGCCCGATTAAGGAGACCACGGTTCGATCAGCTCTATAATTTGACCGAGCAAAGTTGAGGAATGCAGCAAGCACCTCAGGATCCGCTGTGTCTAGCTCGTTGGCCCACCAGGGTTCTTTGGACATGTCGGGTGATTGAACAGAGCCCTTCTCAATTGTCACCACTTGGGTATTGTTGTCACCCCATGCATCGGCCAACATGACGACCACTACATTGGGATTGAGGGTTGTTCCCAGTCGGAAGCGGTCAACAATCCGTTTGATGTAGGAAGACAGATTATTGTCGGCAGCGAAATAAGTGATGAGGAGGACTTTCTCACCCTGTGCATCTGTCGTAGCCGCAAGATCGACGCCTGGACTGATCACATCATTTGGTTGATCATCATGGGCATTTGTGAATGTTCGAATTCCAATATAATAAGTTTGACCGGGCTTTAGATCATCAACGACATAAGTAGAGACTTTCTTACTTGAGGTCTGCCCATGAAGAGTATAGGGACCACCAAACTGATCCGCCAGGCCGATCTCATAGCCACCACTATCATCAATATAAGGAATCGGATCCCAAGTCAGAGTAACTGACTCGGCAGTAATATTTGTAATAGCGAGATTCCTTGGCGGAGTCGTTTGTGTATCGCTCCAGTTAGGATCGAGCTTTGCCATGCATTCTTTGACTCTCGAGTGTCGAGAATAGAGCCCATTGTAGGCAAAGTTTGCATCAACGACTGTCGCTTCTAACTGACAGATTGATCGAGGCAATTTACCGTTCAGAAGATTGTTCTCTAAATGCAAAGTTTTCAGATTGGCCAGGCGTCCGATCTCTAGTGGGAGCTTGCCCTTTAATCCATTTGCTGATAGGAGCAACTCAGTCACATGACCATCTCCACAGGTGACTCCATACCAATCGCAGATTGAGACAGTTACGTTTCGTACGAGCCAGTTGGTATTGTTCATCCACTCTGGACCAGATGTCTGATGATATAATTTGGCCAGAGCTTCACATTCGAGCTGTGGAATTTCAGTAACGTTTGCGCAGTCGAGCGGTGAGGCAGAGGAAGTAGAGAATGAAGAGGCAAGGGCAATGGCCGACCCAAGTTCTCGTTCTGATTCAGCGGCCCAACCCGGCATGGAAAAGGAATTGGTTCCTTGGATAAGAGCAAGTAGAATAGTAAGTTTGATGACGGTGAAAGAAAATGCAACAAACACCCGTCTTCTACGTTTGAAAGATTTTAGAAGATATGATTCAGGTTTCATCATGTTGATCGGTTTGTTCTTTTGGTTTTCAGATGCATCTTGAATGACACAATCAGGTCTAATATACATGATTTCTTTCCCTTTTTACTGGCTATACTTACCCAGAAAAGTTTTGCCCCGTCTTTGCTCTGAGAGGCGTGGTACAAAATTCTTATGGGAAACTATATGACTACTGTGCCTCTTCAGTTTATGGTGGTATGCCACAGATTGTGCAAAAGTTACTTAGTGCTTATCCGAAAAGTTCTGTGGCGATCTATTCTCGCTCGAGAAGCTGGTCGGACTCACAACCACTTTTCGGATAGGTTCTTAGTCTCTCAGAGCAAAAGCGAATTTATGCATAATTTGGGATACCGCCCAGTTCATTGGCTGAAACAATGTCTTTTTGTGGCCAAATCTTGATTATAGACTACAGACTATAGTCTATAATCAGGTGACATCAATACTATACAAGGGTTTAAGCACAATTACTGGCCATTAGAAAATGTAATCGGCTCAAATCGACTCAATATAAAGATGACCAAACTTTCTCATGCAACCCATACGCTTCCAGGACAATCACTTGGTGTGATCTCCGATACATCATTTACACAACTGGTCAATGCAGCTTTCAAGAGTTACCAAAACACGCTTGCGTTGTCCCGTTCGCCATTGGCTGACTCAGACTTGATCACGCCTACACTCGTCAGGGACAATGTTTCGCCTACAGTCGAAGAGCGAGGACGCGGCTTGCGTCAGCTTTTACATTGGGCGGTGGCCCAAATTGCGCCCGGTTCAGTACAATACCCACTTGGCACATACCGACCCTTCGACGATCCAACTTGGAGCGAGCCGCTTTGGTGGCGCTATAACATTCTGCGTCACCGTTATTTAGAACCACTGCATCCAGATGACTTTGTGGAAGGTGGACGGTACACAGAAACGCTCATTGCTTTAACCGGTATTCCGAACACTGATACATTCTTCGACGAACGAACGCGTGCAATCCGAGATGTTACCCAAAGATTGCGGCAGCAACTGATAGACGGCGCTGCTAGTGAAGACCTACAGCGCATTGCGATCGCTGAGGTCCTAAAGCCACTCAAAAATCAATCCGCAGCACAACAAATTCTTGAGATTGCATCAATTTTCGACGACATCTTCTTACGACAGCATCTAATCGGGATTGCCGTTGAAGAGAACGTGCAGAATCCGAAATCTGTTCTCGAAGCGCTTATCACAGACCGATACTTGCTCACCGACGATTCAGCACAAAGTTTGTGGCTCTCCCCAGTACTGCGCACAAATATCTATAACAAGGTAGACCGAGACAAACGTAAGCGTGTACACCGGATTATTGCCAGATACTATGCGTCTCGTCACGAACCACTTCATGCTGCAAAGCATTGGTATTGTGGCGAGCAATTTGAACAGGCGGCACATATCTTATTGGCAGAGGCAGAAGAGCTGATTTCAGAGCTTCAGATTCCAGAGTTATGTGCATCTCTTTGTATGTTCTCGGCAAAAGATATTCCAGCTGCCCTTTGGAGCCAACTTCAAATAGTATTGAGCGATGTATATCGACATAGCGGGGCACGAGAAGATGCTCTTGCTGCCTGCAGAAATGCCCTAAAATCAAGCATCGATCAGGATCAGCAAGCAAAGATCTATCGACGTATGGGTAAGCTCTATGAGAACTACAATCAGTTACACGCTTTGTCCTATTATCAAAAAGCAGAAGAGCGATTTGCAAACGATGATCCTGAATTGATCGAAATGCTTAAAGATAGAAGTTGGGTTCATATCATTCGCACTGACTGGTCAAAAGCCGAAGAAGATCTTCAAAAAGCGATTAAATTCTTTCCGGTCGGCTCGAGAGCTGTCCACGCCGATGTATATGATGCCTTAGCGAGTGTTTATCGTCAACAAGAGCAGTACGATCAGGCAATTCAGTATGCCCAAAACGCGCTTGCCCTGCGAGAAGAGTCTGGTGATCTGATTCGGGTTGCCAAATCGCTGGGCAATCTTGGATTGATCTATCGTGCAATGGGAGAATTTAAATCGGCTATCGCGGCATATCGCGAAGCAATGGCAACATACACCAAATTGAACAATCAAGAACTTACGGCCATCGCGCTGAAGAATATCGGAGCCGTATATTTCTTTGACCAAAATTACAACGAAGCAATTGCAAATTATCAAGCCAGTCTGATGATTTGTGAGAAGATTGGTTTGCCACGCATTGGGCTTACGGCGCACTATAACCTATCTGAAGCTTATGTTAAATGCGATCAAAAAGCCAAGGCCGGTTATCATTGGCAGACAGGCTACGCAATTTGTCAAAAACATGATTTTGATGACTGGGCAGCAGCATTCATCACGTTAAAAAATGAAACACCTCTATTGGCTGACATAGAAGTCGAGGACATCCAGCGACCGACAGTTGTTACCGCTGAACCTGATCAACCGCCCCAAGTAGATGACGATGAACAATCGATCCTCGATCTGGCTGAGCAGCAGAAGCGCATCACCCCCAAGACGCTTATGGATGCAAACCACGTCAGCAAAGCAACGGCCACTCGCCGATTGACTGCATTGGTTGAACGTGGCCTGTTGGAAAAGCATGGCAAGGGGCGCGGAACTTATTATGTCCGAGCCGAATCGAACGGTGACTTTGTAGCAGAGAAGAACAAACAAGTGGAAGTTGGCATCGCACCATCACGGCAAATCGAGACACATGACAGCAAAAAGATAAGGACACAGTTGCACCAACAAAGAGAGTGGATGGAGAACCAATATGATGTCAAGGCGCTCGCAATGAGAACGAAAGAATCACGGCAATCCGATACGATCGACTTGCTCCTGCGCTTCCGTGAGTTGCCAGATCTGATTACATTTTTTGAGCTTGAACAGCGGTTGTGTGCAATATTGAAACTTGAAGTCAATCTGAAGCTGGATAATGAGCCGATGGATACAAACGCCAAAGACGTTACGAAAAGTGCCATCTGGCTCTGGTCATAGTGCGCTGTGATCGAAATGCCGATCAATGTAGGTCCCGTCTCTGGCGGGACAAGCGACAAGTACTGCACCTCATTCAAGTGGCATGAATCGCCGACTGCCACCGGTTGAAACCGGCGTCTAGCTAGCAACCAAAGTACGCTTGAGCGCACTCCATTTCATCCCGCTTGAGCGGATTTACGCTTATTAGACCAGCGTTGAAACACTGGGCGGCAAAGTACGCGATTGCCCTAGCAGTTGGCATAGGGCAATCGCGAACCTTAAAAAAGCGGTGTGATGGGGTGAAAGAGCCACACGCAATCCCGGATTGGACCACTCAATGATCCACTCAAGAGAGAATTCTTGGTCCAATCCGGGATTGCTCGTCCCGTGGACATGGCCATCTAGACTTGCTTGAGACCTTGCCCGCAAAGTTCGCGATTGCCCTATGCCAACTGCATCCAGCGGTTGACATTGACGGTGGTTAATGGGAAAATTGCTTGTCAAAACGTCAGCCGGTGCAATAGCGAGTAAAGAATCTTTATATTCACGAGTAACTTATGGCAAATCGAAATCTGATTTTATCTCTTGCAAAAGTCATTATTGCGGCAGCATGGGCCGACCATGCCCTGACGAATGAAGAGAGCAATAGCCTGAAGGATTTGTTGTTCAAGCTGCCCGAATCCTATCGTGAGGGCGGCAATCGGCGTCTCAGTGCCAAAGAGTGGGCCATGTTGGAAATGTACATGGAATCGCCGATTGGTCCTGAAGAACGGGCCCAGCTAATCACCGAATTGCAAGAGGCGTTAAATACGCCCCGTGAGAAGAAATTAGCCCTCAATGCTCTCAATGAGCTGATCCATGCCGACGGTGTCATTACAGCCGAGGAGCAGGCCGTTTCTGACGAAATCCGGGCGGCGCTAGACAATGTCAATGTAAGCATCTTTGGCCAACTGGCGCGCCTGATCACATCACCAATTGAACGACGTACAGAAGAGCTTGGTCAAGCCCCCAATCGCGATCGGCATTTTGATGACTTTGTCCGCAACAAAGTCTACTACGGCATTCAACGACGGCTGGATCTCGGAGAGTTTGAGTTATTGATCCCAGACGACAAGCTACGCCGTCTCGCTGCGATTGGAGGCCTCATGGCGCGCGTTGCTCACATCGACCGAGAGGTCACCGACAGCGAGTTTGATACAATGGTTGAGCTCTTGCAATCAGAGCTGTCCGTTGGTCACCACGAGGCACTTTTCGTCGCGCAAGTAGCCGTCTCTGAGGTCAGTCCAGATATGGATTTCTTACAGTTGACACGCGAAATCGTCACAAACATCACCCCAGAAACAGGTGCTCAGCTTCTGGATTTGCTCTTTGCCGTGGCGGATGCTGACGGGAAAGTCACCCATCAAGAGAGCGAAGAGATCTACAACATTGCCTACAACCTTAATTTGACGCACAAACAGTTTATTGATGCGAAGGTGAAGATACCAACAGAGCGACGTGATTCGTGATTCTATAACGGAATACGTTAAATTCATGAGCCAGCTATTTTTTAGAGTGACCTAAATCATCGTTCGTGCCTTCAACTCCAAATAGCGATTGATGACTGCCATGCTTAACTCGTTGGCTGCCACATCTAAGGTCAGGACACCACGTCGTTGTAGCCGATCAAGCGTCAATGAACGTTCATCCAATAATTGTTCAGCAACAGTGCGTTGGTAGAGAGATGCGCTGTCCGATATTGCTTGTGTTGCCATATTTTGCACCGTCGGGTCACGTAAGGTAACAAGCAAGGCCAAGTGCCGCTTCTGGAGACGCATCATTTGAGCCACCAATGTTTCAGTACTAATGCTTCCCGTCAAATCTGTGAAGACGAGCACGAGACTGCGTTTGCTCTGTCGAGCGGCCAAATAGCCAAAGGCTTGATTGTAGTCGGGCTCCACGCTTTGGCTTTGCATGCGATAGAGCACCTCCAACATACGGTGAAACTGTCCCTTGCCACCACGCGGGGCCAGCCACGTTTCTACGTTGTCCGCAAATGAAAGCAATCCGACTTTGTCACCTTTCTGTGCGGCAACATAAGCAAGCAGCAAGACAGCGTTAATCGCGTAGTCGATCTTGGCCACATCTCCCACAGGGCTACGCATCATGCGTCCAGTATCGAGCACTGTCATGATGTTTTGGCTGCGCTCAGTTTCATACTCAACGCTAATCGGTTTGCCGCGCCGCGCAGTGGCTTTCCAATTGATCCGGCGAAACTCGTCATCCGGCAAGTAGTCTCGCAATCGTTCAAACTCTGTACCGCTGCCAAAGATCTTGGCGTTTCGCAAACCCAAATCCCAGAGCCGATTTTTGCGGACCAGCAGATCGTATTTCTTGACATCCACCAAATTGGGATAAACCTTGACAGACTCAACTGCATCAAATCGACCCTGACGCCGCAACAGCCCCAAAACGGATTCCCATCGCAAATAGAGATCCCCAAATTCATAGTCCCCGCGCCTCGGCGGACGTAAGTAGTAAGTAAAGGTCTGAGGCTGGCCCGGCGTGACAGTTCCATGCAAAATCCGTTCTTCCTCGGCAATTCCAAACGACTCCGGTGTTACATCGCGGATCCAGATAAGAAGGGGGCGAGAGCTGCGACGGAGGTGAACGTGCAGGTCGATACGATTTTGGGCGGCCAGAGACAGCCGATCATCATGATGGCGGGTTACTCCCCATGATGCAACACCAGGGGTGATGTACAAATCGACAGCAAAAAGGAATAGAATCAGAATCAACCAAGCTACTGCCATCCATAGGAATGCAGAAATGATGCTGCTTGCCCCAATCGGTAGCATAGTGAATAGGAGGAGAATCAGAGAACGAGTTGTTAATTGCATAACTCAATGCTTTAATCCTGAATGCACAATGGATATAATACCTATGTTATAATAGCTGGAAAATCGAACGAGACCTATTGTACATGAATTCAGTATGTGTGTCCTACAAACAAACATGGCATTCTCACAATACAACTCACCCGACACAATTAGTGCATACGAAGAACGACTTCGCAACAGCTATCCACAGCGCGCTGAGATCATCGCTCATATTGCATCCCACGTTGACGGATATGTGAAAACGAACGTCCCGATCACGACTGCGGAGAAAACAGATAACTCTGCGTTAGAATGCAACGTAGTATCAGTTTTAGAGCTTTGTGTCGGTCCAGGGGTTTTGGCAGCACATTTACTGGACAATCTTCCTCAAGTACACTATACAGGAATCGATTTTAACCAACCCTTTCTCGACTTCACGGAAGATCGTATTCAGAAACATGCTGGACGGGCGCAATTTGTCTTGGCCGATTTGCGCAATGATGACTGGCCTAAACAGTTGGGGGCTCTCTCGAACGGTCAACCCTTTGGTGCAATTGTCACGATGCAATCTCTCCATGATGTTGGCAACGCTGATTGCATCTCGCAGATTTACAAACAGTGCCGTGTGTTGTTAACCACGGGTGGGATCCTCTTAAACGTTGATTTTGTCGTACCATCTGGACAAGAGGATCCTCAAAGGCCAGGACGCCTCAGTCGGGAACACCATTTCGATCTCTTGCAAAAACATGGGTTTGAACAGATAGACTGTACCTTGCAGATAGGCGAATTCGGATGCTTTGTGGGCTGTGTCAAAGACGTCTATTAAATAGAGCCTATGGCGTCCGGCTCTTACTCTCTATTGTTTACGAGCAACTATCTTAACTTTATTTTACGAATTACCCTTTACTCTACCAGGAGGAACACAGGATGCTTACACAACAACAGGTCGATTTTTATCATGAAAATGGTTATCTTGGCATCAACGGTGTCTATTCAGAGCCTGAGATGGATGAATTGCGCCGCATCACCGATGGATTTGTGGAACTTTCACGCTCGGTGACAGATCACACAGATGTCTTTGATTTAGAACCAGGCCATTCTCCGGAGGAGCCAAGACTGAGACGGCTCAAAGATCCGATTGTTCAGCATGAGGTCTATGCTCGTGCAATCCGGCACGAGAAGTTACTCGATATTGTGGAGCAGTTGATTGGTTCGGGCATCCACACAAACGGCAATAAACTCAACATGAAGTCCGCCGGTTATGGAAGTGCCGTAGAATGGCATCAGGATTGGGCATTCTATCCCCATACGAATGATGATTTGCTAGCTGTCGGGATTGCACTGGATGATATGAAGCTTGAAAATGGGCCGCTCCTCGTCATTCCTGGTTCGCACAAAGGCAAGATTTACAGCCATCATCATGAAGATGGGTATTTTGTTGGTGGTGTAACCGAGGATGTTCCCAATGCAGATAAAGCCGTACCGATTGAGTTGGAGGCAGGGGGTATTTCGATCCACCATGTGCGTACGCTGCATGCCTCTGCACCAAATACGTCCAGTCGTCCCCGTCGACTCCTTCTCTTCCAGTTCTGTGCTTTTGACGCTTGGCCTCTCATAGGTGTTAAAGATTGGAGCAGTTTTACCGCCAATTTCTTACGCGGTGAACCAACCAAGGAACCACGTATGACCGCCATACCATTCCGGGTTCCCCTGCCCAATCCAGAGCGTGTTGGGTCGATCTATGAAATGCAGACGCAAATGGCTCAAACCGTTATGGCGGACACCGAAAACACGGACGAACCACTCATTGCTGAAGCAGTCTAAAATTAAGTCAGTTGAAAGGTGAAAGTCGAAATGGAACCAACATTTAAAGATCTAACAAACTATATTATTTCTTTAGGCGCGGCGGATATCGCTCATACGGAGAAAACCTATCTTGCACACGCAATTGGGGTCTATAATGATCTCAAAGCGTGGGGTTGTGACGAGGGGTTTAGTCGGACGGGTCTCTTCCATTCAATTTATGGTACGCAGCAATTTCAGGGTTTTACATTACCATTGGAACGGCAATCTGAATTGCGCAGCCTGATTGGCGACTATGCGGAGAAGATCTGTTTCGTCAACTGCTTTATGGACCGTGCCTCTTTGGATGCCCAGCTTGATCAGACAGAAGGACCCTATACGATAATTCATCGCGAGACGGGCGAGGAGATGATTCTGACAAAGGACGAATACGACGATCTGGTTCGATTACATCTCTGTGATCTGCTAGAGCAAGTTGAGCGGTCGCAAGCTTGGGACGCTCGCCGAATCGCTTTCCGCAAAATGGCCGAGCGACTGGGAGGCGTTGCACTAGAAGCATATGATCGCGTCTTTGAACGGGAGCCTGTCCATGTTTAGGCGCCAACTGCTCGGGATGGCTCGGAGCTAGGTTGACAAAGCTGCGGGAGCCACATCCTCTCATGCGGCATTACGGGGTGAAAGCGCCTCAAACCGACAGGTAGCCTGGTCATGGTGGATGGTTGATAGTCGATGGTGACATATGTAATTATCCACTATCAACCATCCACCAGCCACAAAACTTGACTCATTTGTACGGATTCCTCTATATGAGGATTCCTAGTTAGGAATTGAACGCTATGGACAACGATCTATACGAACAAGTCGAACATGGATACGCCACCCATGAAGGTGTCAAGATCCACTATGTTACGATGGGTCAAGGCCCGCTTTTGGTGATGATCCATGGATTCCCAGACTTTTGGTATACATGGCGTCGGCAAATGGCAGTTTTAGCAAAACAATTCCAGGTTGTAGCCGTGGATCTGCGCGGCTACAACCTGAGCGATAAACCGACCGGTGTCGAAAACTATACGATGCGCCTGTTGGCAGGAGATATTGCAGCCGTCATCCAAGACCTAGGACAAGAGCAAGCCATTATTGTGGGGCACGATTGGGGAGGCATGATTTCGTGGATACTTGCCATGTATCAGCCAGAGATGGTGGAGCGTCTCGTTGTTTGTAACCTGCCTCATCCACGCGGCTTCAATCGCGAACTAGCCAACAATCCGGAGCAGCAGCGCAACAGCCAATATGCCCGCAATTTTCAGCAGAAAGATGCACATACAAAACTGTCTGCGGAACAGCTGGCTGAATGGGTAACTGACGATGCGGCCCGTGCCAGATATGTTGAGGCATTTGAACGTTCCGATTTTGAAGCCATGCTCAACTATTACAAGGCGAATTATCCATACGAGCCATATAAAGAGAGCGATACGCCTGTCACCCCGGTCCACTGCCCAGTGCTGATGATTCACGGGCTGGATGATTGGGCCCTCTTGCCGGGGATGCTCAACGATACGTGGAATTGGCTTGAGCAAGATCTGACCTTGGTGACCATCCCGAATGCTGGTCACTTTGTACAGCAGGATGCGGCTGATTTGGTCACGCGCTCGATGGTCATGTGGCTAGGCCGCTGATTTAGGCCATTCCAGAGAAATATGCTCCTGATTTGCCGAGTTGATTTCTCTGGAATGGCTTGAGCTTTTCCAGATCAAATTCGGGGGTGGTTCAGAATTAGGTTTACACTTTTGATACATAGATAAAAATCTATATGAGGTCATTTTCTGCCTGAGCATGGCTCAAAGTAGAAAATATAAACATCTTTTCTCGGGGTGGTTCAAAATACGTATGGTGACATTTGTCACCTTGGTCCCTGATTTTGGGTGTTCAAACCCTATACAAGCGAGTCCTTAGAACACCTCTGAGGGTCTGTTAGCGTCAAAAAGGTTACAACATGACAAATTTGAGGTGCGAACCCTCTACAAACCCTTGAAATTGTCAATTAGGGTGACAAATGTCACTATTTAGGTTTACACTTTTGATATATAGACAAAAATCTATATGAGACCGTTTTCTCTCTGAGAACCGGCGAAATCAGAGAATATAAACGTTCTTTCTGTTTCTAAAAGTGTAAACCTATCTATCCAGCTAAAATGAACCACCCCCAAATTCGGGACTTTTATTGTTGGAAAAGACTTAGACATTGATTCTGGAGCGGATTGAGCGAATTATAGTAAAACAAAAGAACTGTTTGTTTCGCGTCACGAGCGAATAGAGATTGCCATCGGCTCAGAATGTTGCGTGACGCCAATAGCCCAAACCATGTTGGTTTTAGGAGCCCCCGCATGAATATACTCTATCGTATTTTAGATCGGTCGTGCGTTAAACATTGGGGCGTTGGGTCAATTTCTCAACTCATATCAATGTTTGTTGTTGCAGCGTTCCTCTTGACGGCCTGTTGGGGTTCGTCGAATGAGGGTGAGGTTTCCGTTGCGCCCGAGTCGCAAATCGAGTTGCGGATTGTTGCGGACGATGTCACGTCCCAAATTGCCAAGGGAATCTATCGTCTATTCGAGGAACAGCACCCCTATATTAAGATCAAAACCGAAGCTTGGAGCAACTGGCCCCGTGTCTATCTGGAGCAGGAAAAGCCGCCCGATATTCTCGACATTGGGTCGGGGGATTGGCTGTTCTCGGTGATCGACGATGGTCTTGTGGCGGATATTAGCGACATTTGGGAGCAGAGCACTATCCGCGAAACCTACCCCGAGGAATTGCATCGTCTGACTGAACGCGAAGGCAAACAATATTTTTTGCCAACAGGCTACGCGTGGTTTGGTATCTATTACAACCGCGAAGTCTTTGCACAATTTGGCTTCTCGGAACCAGAGACGTGGGATGAACTCATGGAGATCGCCGAAACACTACTGCTGGCCGGAGAGCGACCCTTTGCGATTCCCATGGGGAGCGAATGGGCGGCCTCTCACTGGTTCGATTATTTGAATCTGCGTCTAAATGGAGCCGACTTTCATTGGCAGTTGATCAATGGGGAAGTCTCTTTTTTGGACGAACGGGTGCGCAATGTCTTTGTCACCTGGCAATTTCTGTTTGACCAAAGCTATGTCCCCACCGGTGCCTATATCAACAGCGGCATGAGCAGTATTGCGGCAACAATTCGGGGCGACCGCGAAACACCACTCACACGGGAAAAGACGGCCATGGCGCTCTCTGGTCCAACACTCTTTGACGATTTTCCGAAGGTCTTTCTGGATGAATTGGGCTTCTTTCGCTTTCCCACGATTGACCCGACTATACCCGCGAGCGAACTCGTTGGTGTTGGGGGAATGGTGGTCGCAGCCAATGCACCGAATCGGTTGGAGGCGCTTGAATATTTTACCTACATCCTCTCTCCAGAAGTACAAGATCTTGTTGCAACGGGTGTTTCACAGGAAGGTGGAACAGAAACACCGTTCGTTCCAGCCCACCTGAACACAGATATCGATAATTTAGCCGAAAATATACAAAAGGGTGCGCGAATCATCGATGGAGCGGAGGGCGTGGCGCTCCCCTACTTCTGGGCAAGTCCGCCCGAAATGCGCAGCAAAATGGATTCGGCATTGAGCAAGTTCTTAATACTACTGTGCATCAAGTAAAGGCTCGATAATGTTCGATTTTTGCACAAGATAATGCGAGCGTTTAGCGGAAGCAAGACGACGTTGCTTGTAGCGAAGGCGCTCGATAGTCTCAGCGAGTGTCAAGACAGGTTTAGGCAGAACGGCATGGAGAAGTTCAACAACCTGTGGCAAAGTGAGAGCGGGGGCATCATATTTGAGGAAAAACTGAGAACGAGCCAAGAAACCAAAGGCCAAAATGACTAAGGTCATATGATGATGCCAACCGAGCCAACTGCGAGTTTCATATTCGTTGAGTCCGAGAAACTGCTTGGCTTGTTCAAAAATGGTTTCAATGGGCCAACGCAAAGCAGAAACAGTGGCGAAGTCATCCAAGGAAGTCTCAAGGGGTGCATTGGAGAGAAAGTATTGCAGAGAGCAATCGGGATTGCGGCGGACGATGAGCCAGAGAGCAGAACCGGGAGCCATTGCGGACAGAGACAATGCGGCGACAAGCAATGGAAGCAACGATGAAGCCCTTGGAGCCCTCTTTGAGAACATGCTGTTGCCACTCATGCTCCTGGAAGGTGTCAGCGAGTTGAGCAACGGTGAGAGGCGTAGGTTCACCAGGCCGGACGCGGAGCTTGAGCTTTGCGCCCGCATCCAGATGATGCGGGCAGATAGGTCTGGGGGCTGGAGGTCCAGACACGAGTCTCTTTGGGCACTTCAGCAAAGTAGCTGTAAGCGGTTTGGCCATCAATGCAGTCAAGCAGATGAGTATCTTTGCCAAAGGCTTCATCCATAGTGATCCAGCGGATGGGCAACGCACCCAGGGCGTGCGTCTGCTCAATCATGGACCAAGCCAATTCATTTTTTGTTTGGAAGGTCAGGTCAGTGGGAAGACCGGTTTTGTACCGCTTCTCTGCATACTCATCACTAAACCATTCTTGGGGGATATACAACCGACAGTTCAGTAAGGTATAGCCATGAGAGCTATTATATCCCAGGAAGACTCCGGCTTGACAGTTGGCGATCTTGCCCAGTTCGCCACACCGCTGCCGCTTGACGCCCACTGACTCTTCTCCTTGCTTGGGAATGTCGCTCCCATCCAGGAGTAAGACGCCATTTGCGTCTCCCAACAACTCACCTGTCTGTCGAGTATGTTCCGCCAGCATCGCTTCACCGCTCCAGCGGCTCTGACCCACAAAGCTTTGCAGGGGGCGTACACCCGATTCTCCTACTGTCGCCAGCGCGATGTTCTCGGCCGATTTGCGTTTGATTTCGGGGTCTAACAAGCCTCGCATGTAGTGGTACGCATGCTCTCTCTGAGCCACATGGCTGAAGTATGGACTATATATGGCATGATACTCCTGGAGTTGGTCGGCCAGTGCCGCCAGTTGCTCTTCTGTCAGTTCCAGCAGCGGCGGGCTTTCCAGTTGGCTGTAGTCATATTGATTGACTGCTTGAGCAAGTTTCATCTTGATTTCCTTTCATCGAAGACTGCTTCATTTTATTGGCTCTTCAGTCTATCTCATTTTTCCTTTGCATTCTGTTTGCGTTTTGTTAGCAATATGCCCAGAAATATAACGAATTTCCTTTGTGTTTCACAATATATTGCTGCACAGTAGTATTAAGAGAAGTTTCTAAACCAGAAGATGGCATTGACATTGATGGAATGCTAGACAAGCTAGAGGAGGCAAGGCTGAAAGCGTTAGAGCAAGGTGTTTTCGAATAGAGGACACGCGTGAGGCAAACGAATCATGAACAATGGGGTGAAGATAGTTTCCACAAAGGTACATATCGCTTCTTCTAGATCCACATACCCATCCAGAAACGATTTGAATCATGTCTTTCAGAGCAAAGACGGGACAAAACCTTTTTGGCAGCCTATACTTGTACTGACGCTGCTGGCGCTCCTCCTCACTGCCTGCTGGGGTTCTGATGATGAGGAGCCCGTTGTTTCATCCACAGAATCGAAAACAGAACTGCGGTACATCAGCTTTGGCAACAATGACCAGGTGGAGAAAGAGCTGTTGCGTCAATTTGAAGAAGCACAACCGACTCTCGATATCAAGGCTGCACCGCTCAATTCTTGGCCACAGGCCTACCTCCGAGATGAAGAGCCACCCGATATTATGGCGATTCCCATGGGAAGCTGGCTCTTTATTGGTCTGGATGAGGGTCTGCTGGCCGATCTATCAGATGTGATGGAACAGACGGAAGCAGCCGAAGGCTATCAAGGGGCTATTCAGGAATTGACAATGCGAGGTGGACGGCAGTACTTCCTATCTGCTGGCTACAGCTGGAACGCACTCTATTACAATCGTGAAGTTTTCAACGAGTTGGGGATTGAGCCACCACAAAGCTGGGATGAATTGATTGTCGTCGCTGATACTCTACTGGCCAACGGCGTTATCCCTTTTGTGATGCCTTGGAGCGATGAATGGTTGGCCTCACTCTGGTTTGATTATTTGGATATTCGTCTCAATGGTCCCGTATTCCATCGCCAACTGATTCAGGGCGAAATCACATTTACAGATGAACGCCTCTTTACAGTCTTTGAAACCTGGCAAACGCTGATTGACAAGGGATATTTTACAACCGATATTGGCATCGATGGTGATCTCGATAGCTTGCTTGCTCTCATTCGTGGCGACAAGGACGATCCTTTGACCCGCGAGAAAGCCGCAATGGCACTACTGCCCTCAACCTCGATTACAGACTTGCCCGACATCTTTGCCAGCGAATTAACCTTTTTTCGGTTTCCTGTGTTCAATTCAGATATTCCCCTGGGTGAAGTCGTGGGTGCCATCGGCTATCTTGTACCTGCAAACGCTCCCAATCGACTTGAGGCAATGACTTTCATTGCGCACATGCTTCAGCCAGAAACAGCGGCCACATTTGCGCAGTTTCAGGGCTCTAATGCGACCTTTGTTCCAGCCACCGACAAAGTTGACTTTGATCTGCTCTCAATCGAAGCCCAACAGGGGCTTATGCTGTTAGAACGCGCAGAGGACGTTACTCAACGTTACGTATGGGCGGCACCGACCGATGTCCGGATCTCGATGACCCAGGCGATAGGTCGCTTCTTGCGCAATGCCACGAGAGAACCAGTCGATATCAATGATCTCTTGGCCAAACTTGAGGAAGATCGGCTGAAAGCGCTCGAAAAAGGAGCTTACTTTCGATGAGCTTGATTGCCAGTCGCCAAGCGGAGAAGCGCGCGTCATTTTGTTTGCTCACGGGGTCTAATGCACATTGCACACTGTTCCTCACGATTACGCTCTTGATTCTGACAGGCTGTGGCTCGCGTGGAGAACCCCCTCCACCAGAAGTAACGCCTGTCTCTTTAACCTACTTTAGTCTCGATAGTTCACTGTATGCAGAAGACGCCCTCATTGAGCAATTTGAGGCTACAGCACCTCATATCAAGATTGAGCGCAAACGGTATGAGAATCTACCCACTCAATATCTGAACAACTCACCCACCCCCGATGTGATGCTCATTGGGCCGACTCACATGCTGCTTTGGTCAATCAGGCAAGGGCAGTTATTGGATGTAACCGACATCTGGTCGCAGGCAGGTCTTCTTGATCGCTATCCGCCCTCTCTGCGTGCGCTGAGCGAAGTTAACGGAAAGCAATACTTCGTCCCGACTGGCTTCAGTTGGAGTGGCATCTATTACAATCAGAAAATTTTTGAACAGTATGGGCTGGAACCTCCTCAATATTGGGATGAGTTTCTTTTGCTTGCTGATACGTTACGTGCCAATGGTGTGGTTCCTTTTGCCATTGCTGGTGATGATCCAACTTTGGTAGCCCTCTGGTTCGACTATTTAAATCTACGCATCAACGGTCCTGATTTTCACCGAAATTTGATGCGCGGACGAGAAAGCTACCAGGATAGCCGGGTGATTGAAGTATTCGAAACTTGGCGATGGCTCTTCGAGAACGAATTCTTTGTTGAACGCCCCTCTGAGATGGATGGGCTAGAGAGCATGTCAGACATCATTTCTGATGAGAAGAACATGTTGACAGGCCAGAGAGCGGCAATGGTTTTAGCAGATCCATTTGCTCTTGGCGAGTTACCAGAACCCTGGCAAGCCCAGCCGGGCTTCTTCAGCTTTCCTATTATAGATCCATCCCTCCCCGTGGGCGAAGTCGTGCTTTCCTTGGGCTATATGATTCCTGCCAAGAGCGAGCATCCTTTGGAAGCCATCGAGTTTCTTACATATATCAGCACGCCTGACGCACAGATACTCATGCATCCACCCCTAACAGATAGTGCGGCCTTTGCGCCCGTCAACGTAAATTCTGAGGAGTTTAGTAACAAGCTACGCCAGCGATCGGATATTGTCCTAAAGGCTGATGTCGTTGATATGCCCTATTTCTGGGGGAGCCCTGAGACAATCCAATTTGCATTGGGTGCAGGGCTAACCAATTTTTTGCGTGGAATTGAACGCAGTGAAGTCAATATTGACATGATGTTATTAGCGCTCGAAGAAGCGCGGTTGGCGGCTGTACAAGGAGGGCTATTTGTGGAGTAAGGCAATTCCACAAAATATATTTATTATCCACAGATGAACAGGATTTACAGCATGAGAAGAGACAAATCCAGTCAATCCCGTTAATCTGGAGATCCTTTAAAATTGGGTCGTAGCTGGGGGTTCAGTGATGCGATTTGTATAGACGCTGGTGATAGCCTAAGAATCTTGTATTCGTTGACTGTCTATCACTTACTGGACAGCCACCATCAAAAACCGGATTGGCCTGCTTTAACTCAACTCTCCATCATTCCAGGCCGCATCCTCCAGAAACCAGTTGCTTGCTCAAAGGCATGGGCCAATTGCAACACACCAAAATCGTCTTGGTGCCGTCCCACAATCTGAACACCGATCGGCAAACCCTCGGCTGTGAAGCCACAGGGAACAGAAATGGCTGGCAGCCCGATGGCCGAAATATAGTAACACGATTTCATCCAATCAATATAGGTTTCCATCTGAATGCCGTTGATCTCGGTGACGTACTCTTGATCGATGTCAAACGGGGGCACCTGAGCCACTGGTAAAATGAGAAACTCATATGTTTCCATAAACTCACGAACCCGGTGATAGAGTGCAGTTCGCTTGACTTCGGCTTCAGCAATCTGTGGTCCAGTTAAGGCCAGGCCCGCCTCTGTATTCCAGATGATACTTTGCTTGATCTGATCGCGGTGCGTCTTCAATAGTTCTCCATAATCAATGCTAAAACTCCAAGCCCGCCAAACCTTGAATGCTTCGTCCGCATCACGGAAATCGGGTTCGGCTTCTTCAACCAGACAGCCAAGCTCCGTGAAGACATGCTGCTGCGCGTCAATGGCTGCTGTTACTCGTTCGTCAACTGGTAGCCCTCCCAAGTCGCGGCTCCAGGCAATTTTGACCCCTGAAAAGTCGCGCGCCAAGATCTGAGCAAAACGATTGCCAGATTCGGTGATCGCAATGGGCGAACATGGATCAGGGCCGGCAATGGCACTCAACACAAGTGCAACGTCTGCCGCAGTGCGCGCCATCGGTCCTTGGACCGAGATGGGAAACCAGCCAGCTTGACGCGGCCACGCAGGAACACGCCCTGGCGAGACACGTAACCCGACGACATTACAGAAACTAGCAGGGTTGCGTAGAGAGCCGCCTGTGTCACTGCCATCGGCAATGGGTATCATGCCGCAAGCCAAGGCAACGGCAGCCCCACCGCTACTTCCGCCACAAGTCTTAGAAAGATCATAGGGATTGCGCGTCGCGCCAAAGACGGGGTTAAACGTCTGCGAACCAGCACCAAACTCGGGTGTATTGGTTTTGCCAATCGTAATCGCGCCAGCACCCTTTAATCGTTCCACAAGTAAGCAATCTTGCTCCGGGACGTGATCTTGAAAGATAGGGGAGCCTTTGGTCGTCCGAATCCCCTTTGTGTCTACCAAATCTTTGTGAGCAATCGGAAGACCAAAGAGTGGACCTGTTGGCGTTCCTCGGCTGAGCACTTCATCCGCGGCATTGGCTGCGTCGATTGCCTGTTCAGCGACAAGCGTTACAACTGCATTGACGTGAGGGTTCACTTGTTCAATTTGGGCCAAATGGGCATCCAACACTTCACGGACCGAGATTTCTTTGGCACGTATCCGTTGGGCGAGTTCTGTGGCCGTCAAAAAGCAGAGTTCGTGATCTTGCATGATGTTTCACATTCTTAGGCCATTCCAGAGAAATAAATCCCTAATTTGCCAAGTCGATTTCTCTGGAATGGCTTGAGCTTTTCCATATCAAATTAGGGATTTCAATTGTTGGAAAAGCCTTATTGCATTGTTGCGCCAGTTGAGTTCATCGAAGCCTTCGAACGTTCAGCGCGAGCCGTACGTTGCATGCGTTGCCAGTAGAAATTGCGTGTCTCTTCCCGCTTGCTGGTGGGCAGACCGAAGACCTGAATATAAGCTCGTCGAGGCTCACCTGTGGAGTTAGGACCGGCATAGTGCAATGTGCGACAATGATGAATCGTTACGCCACCTGCTGGAATCGGACAGGAAACAATCTGACTTTCGTCGAAATGATCAACTTCCAAACCATGAACTCGTGGATCATTGTTAATCGGATGATGGTTGAGAACGCCTTGTTTGTGGCTCCGCGGCACAAACTGCATACAGCCACTTTCGATTGTTGCATCTTGAAGCGGCATCCAGATGCTAAGCGAACGATAGTTGAAATCGGGATTCCAATACGCTTCATCTTGATGCCAGGGCGTTTCCGAACCATAATGGGCGGGCTTCAGGATGGCGTGATCGCCTCCTGTCGATTCATCACCAAGAAGTTGATCAGCGATGCTCTTGGCATTCTTTTTGAAGAGAAATTCATTCAATTCGGGCGCATAGCGAGGTGGGTTCAGAATCTGGGGCAACGTTGCTCGCGTGCCTTCTTCATCAGCACCAGCCAGGTCAAATTGATTGCCCTCCTCCCGTCCAGCACGCTCGGCAAAAAGGTGATCATAGATGGCACGAATCTGCTTCAACTCTTCCTCTGTTGTAATGGACGGTGGCGTCAAATATCCTTCATGCTGGAAAAAATCGATCTGGTTTTGGGTGAGTTGCATAATCTTTGATCCCCTCAAACGGTAGCGAATGATTCAAAGGATTTTCTAAGAGGAACAATCATATCATAAGACAACGCATCGCGCATTGTCTGTATATACCGCAAGCGCTCATAGATGAGAATGACCTACTCGGGTAAAACTGGGCTAATTTTTCTCATCTATGGCCTTGCTCAGTATACTCTCCGGTTGCGTGCTGCAGTTTGGGGTCTGCCAGGGGTACGTGATCCGTATTCGACCAATGCCTCGAAAATAGGACACACCCGTAGTCTCCTACCGTTCTCCCAAGTATGGTTGAATCTCATAATCATGACGAGCCACGGCAATCAGCGACAATCCTAAATCGTTTAGCCGCATGATCAGACCGTACAGTGCAGCTTGATCTTCGATCATACCGCTCAATATTGTCTGACCCGTTGCAGATGGAGTGATGGTCCATCCGTTAAACCAACCACTCCATTCAGGTCCCAGTTCACCCTCTATCCATATCTGATACTGCATCGCGATCTACCTACCTTCCAGCCACGGCGGTCGGCCACTTGGATGAATCGGCACATATCGAACATCTTTCAAGAAAGGGAAAGGTTCGTCTGGCCGTACCCAGTTATCGCCCGGCATATGAGAATCTATTCCCCATACTTGGTTTAATAATGGGAGATCTTCTGGCGTGACGGCGAGCTTCATGACGGGTGGAACCGGTACACGACTGGTCCACTCATTCCAAAACTCGAAGGTATCGGGAGGCAAGGCATAGACCATGCCATGATTCCACGGGTTACGCCGCAGACCGTTGACCCCCATACAGAGCTTGTAGTAGCGCCGTTCAAAGCCCTGATCGCCCTCCAACGATACTTGCCCATCCTCAGTCAGCTCAAAAAAGCCATTGATTTGCCCGAAGCAGCGTCCCCCATGAATCGTGGCAAAATAGATGGGGCGCATATATCCCTGATCTGCGTAGACACCGTTTACATTGCCATGATCAGCGCCATCGACCCCATAGCGAAATGGTCTCAAGATATCAATATCTGTCGTTTTTGAACCATGCATAAAAAGCCCTTGATATTGCACAAGATAGCGCAGAAATTCGTGTTTGGGATAGAGCAACTGATAGTCAACCTCGCTTCCTCGCCCACGCGCCAAAGTTTGATGATACAACTCTTCGAATATGTGCAATTTTGTCTCATCAAACAGAACATCCTTTTGGATGTAGAAATGGTGTGGTGCAGGTGTTAACGGTTCATCGTCCGATAGGTTCTTACATTCACTTAATGCTTCTTGTGCTTCTGGTAGATCGATCAAGCCCAAAGCATAGGCGGCATGGCGTCGACCGACAAAACTCTCGCCATTTAACGCATGAGTCAAAAATGGTATTGCCAAATGACCGATTTTTGCACATGCCTCAGCCGCAATTGGACCGAGATCATCTACTTGCAAAGTTTTCGTCAAATAGGGAAGTGCATCCCCTGTCTGATGTCCAATATTAGCGAGGGCAAAAATAGCATTGCGCCGTACGTTATAATCACCATCTGATAGCGCCTCAACCAAAAACGGAATGACTTGCTTCGACAGCTCATGTGATTCCGGTAGCCGCCGCACGTCACGAACAGGATGAAAGAGGCGCTGCATCCAGTCTTCGCTGGGTTCCAATGGTTCAGTTGGGGGTGGAGAACTAATCTCACCCAAAAGCCGAGCAGCAAAGACACGAACCCACCATTCGTCGCTATTGAGTGCATCTAGCAAAGCGGGCAACGTCTCGGTTTCTGGTTCACTGATCGTCGCCAATGAATAAGCAGCTTCCACACGAACGGTTTCCACTTCATCTTCATTCCGAATAACAGCTATTAGCTCCTCAATTGCTTGTGGTGTGGCAAAATTTAGATTGTCGCCAAATGCTCGTGCTGCACCCCAACGCAACGATTCACTCTCACTATACATAGCGCTGCACAGAGTGTCTATGATCTCATCATCTGGTTCAGCAATTTGGGCAAGCACAGCGGCAACACAAGTCCGTACATCCTGCATCCAGGCATCTGGATCGTCCAGGGAAATTTGGGCATGCAACACCCGCAGCAGATTTGGAACGGCTTTGTGTGCAGCCGGACCGACAGCGCCTAGAAAACGCAGAATATCAATCAGTGGTCCAGAGGACAAAGTTGCAGTCACCGATGTGGGATCGGTCTCATCCAGGATGGCAAGCACGATTGGGAGCAGTTCATCCAGTCGCTCTTGATCAATGTGATACAAAGCAAACGCCGCATCCACACGCCTGAGTTTATTCTCTGACTGAAGCGTCTCGTTCAGAATCGGCACTGCTGGCTCACCCATCTCAATCAGCGCTTTGGCAGCATGAAAGAGACGAACAAAGACGCTTTCGTGTTCAAATGCCTCAATGATAGCCGGAATACCAGCCGTCTCTCCAAGTCTGACCAAATCTACCCCCGCATTAAACCGAACAGACGGATCTGCATTCTCTAATCTTTTCTTCAATTCTGAAACGTTGCCGGTGTTGTTTGATGTTGTCATATTCATCCCCTCATATAGCAAGTCGAACTCTCAACTACCTTTCGAATAGGTTCTTAAGCAGTTGACTGAAGTATAGAGTGGACAAAACGATCTATCTTCGACTAAAGGATGTAGATTGGGGTTGATCTGTGGGTGTATTCGAATGTGTAGACAGGGTATTGCTTTGGAGATTAGAGCAGATTCAATTCACGGGTGCGGACGATTGCCTGCGTGCGGCTATTTACCCCGAGCTTTCCATAGATATTGGCTAGATGTCGTTTTGTCGTGCCAATGCTGACCACAAGTTGGTTAGCAATCTCTTGATTGCGTAATCCATCACAAACAAGCTGCAATACTTCAAGTTCCCGATCGGTCAGTGGCTCTATCAGACTTCCTTTGTCTGTGATTGGTGCGCTGCTAAATCGAGAGGGGTGATTGAACTCGGCTTCTGGTATACTCGCTTCCTGAGCAGCAATTGAGATGTCGACTTCAAACGCTTGCAGCAAGATCTGAACATACCCAACCTGAAAGTTCTTCTTCAGCAGTTCTTGCAACAGAATTAACATCGGTAGACCGAAATCAACGAATGTGCGAATATATCCACCTGATTGTGCCAACATAATCGCTTCTTTTAGCGCATTCAACGCGGCATTTTTTTGGTCATCCAGTTGTAAGAGTAATGCCAGGAGAATGCGATGTCGTATTGCAATGAACATCCTTGCAGCCTCATCAGCCATGCCGATAAAGTAATGAGCAAGCGCGATGGCATCTGGATACTGGGGAGCGTCATCAAGCACGCGGTCCTGCTGCGTCTTATTACCTCTTTGGATCACATAGCGAAGATAGATCCAGTAGCGAAAATCCAATGCATCGGGTCTGTCTGTGAGCTGAAGTTGGTTCTCATGAATCCATCGCTCAGTGATCTCAAGATTGTCCCGCTGTAGAGCAATGTTCGCTTCCAACTCTCGATAAAATGGCTCAACTTGTGCATCGACATGCGCAGTACGTCGCACCATGGAATGGAGTTTCTGCATCAAGCGATCCACAGTCTCAACATCTCCAAGTCTTTGGTATAGTTGCACCTGTTCTCGATATCCAGCCCAAAGCATCTGGCCCACGCCAGCCTGTTCGGCAAGCCGTACGCCTTTTTCATAATGAGCAACTGCCTCGGGAATTTTGTTCCATTCATACATAATGGCACCCAAGCCCAGATGTCCCCAACCAGCGGCAGGCATTTCATGATCGGGCGCTTCTGTCCCAAATGTTCGCGCTTGATTGCACAGTCGAAATGCAGAATGTAGATCGCCTTGTTCATAGGCCATATTTGCGAGTGTTACTGTGGCCGCCACAGCGTGGTAGACAGAGCCCAGACTCTGGGCCAGATTGACAACATCTGTTAGGAGACTTTGTGCTTGAGAAACGTTGCCGCCCCGCAGGTGAAAACCCGCCATCTGATATTTGAGTTGCATCAGCAGATCGGGATAGTCTGCTGATACTTGGGCAGACGTGGCATCAAACAACTTTCTCGCTTCGAGCCTGTCTTGTCGAACAAGATGGAGATCTACTTGAATAACTGACATACCCCACTCAACCTCAGGCGGTAAATTGGGCGCCGACGCAAGCAGGTGAAGATAATAATCGAGACCCTCAACATCCGCTGCCATCTGAGAGGCATATGCACCAGCGAGAGCTAGATTTGGAACCTGTTGCAACGTTTGATCTGGAATCACGCTCAACCAATGCCGTAGTTTGGCAACAGCCCCTTGTGCCCACAAGAGTCGAAACGCCAACGGAGAAAGCAATCCCGCCACATGATCGAAATCTTGGGCCAGGATTGCGTGCTCAATTGCCTCATCCGTCATTCCCTGATTGGCAAACCAACGACTGGCGCGAAGATGAAGCGCGTGAATGACATCGAGCGGAGTATGCTGCTGGAGTTGATGCTGCAGGAGTTCCGCAAACAAATGGTGATAGCGATACCAAATACGATCCTGATCCAGCGGAACAAGGAAAAGATTTGCCTGCTCGAGTTGTAGTAAGATTTCTTGGCTATTGAGCGCTTCCGCAAAATCACCCGATATATTCGGCTGGACCTCTTCAAGCAGTGCATCACAGAGCGGTGCACAAAAACGTTCAAACAGTGCCGTTATCGTTAAGAACAGACGCAAACGTTCTGACTGCTGCGCAAGTACTTCGGTAATCAGATAGTCAAAGACAAAGCGATTGCTGGCACTAAATGTACTGATAAAGTGTTGAACATCTTTCTGATTTTGGAGAGTTAGTGCCGCAGCCTGCAAGCTGGCAATCCATCCTTCGGTCCGTTTATCCAGTGCGCGTAATTGTTCGCTCGCAATATCTTCACCCGTCATCTGTTGCAAGAAACTGGTCGATTCATCTAATGTAAAACGCAGATCATTGGCTCGTATTTCTAACAACTGATTTTGTAAACGTAGACGTGGCAAAGGAAGTGGCGGATCGACGCGCGTTGTCAAAATGATCCGAAGTTGAGGAGGACAATGTTCGACTAGATAATTGAGTGCATCATGGACGACTCGCTCTGTGATGTTATGATAATCGTCTAGGATGAGACAGATAGATTGATCGAGCGGCAGGGCGGCCAATTGGTTAATCAACAACGTGATGGAAAGCATCAAGTCGGATGATTCTTGAGAATGAGAGAGAGCTTGTCCGACCAGATCAATTTGGTTGTTGGCCTCATGCAGAGCTGCCGACAAGTAAGTCAGGAATCTAACCGGCTCATTGTCACCTTTGTCGACAGAGAGCCAAGCGAACCGAAAGAACTCATTCGATTGTTGTCCAGAATGGATCCATTGTGCAACGAGAGTCGTTTTCCCAAAGCCAGCAGGAGCAGAGAGTAACCCTAACTGATATTGCACAATTGCATTTAAGCGCTCGACAAGTCGCGAGCGCTTGACAAGCGGTGCATGAACGGCAGGAATATACAACTTGGTCTGCAACAATGGAACATTCATACCTTATTTTTGCGCAACGAGAGCGTGATTCTATTCGTTCATGCAACTAGAGGGGGTTTCTAATCGGCCTCTAGATAGGATTTCAAGCAAATCAGAAGGTCACGAGAATAAGGATGTGAACTTAGCAGGTCAATCCGTGAAAGTGAGCCGTTCTGAAAAGAGAGAAAACCAGGTATTTGTAACTCGATAGTTGTGAAATGAATATTTTCCAAATTTGACAAAAGAGACAAAAGTCATCTCAATAGATTGCATCAAGAAAAAAGTGCGAAAAAGGAGCCATCAAGATGCAATTGCCGATAGTGAATGTAGCGCCACTGGTCAGGGAGCATAGCGAAACCTTTCGTTCAGTATTTGCCAATCGTAAACAGTTTCGCCACTTTGAAAACTATCTGACGGGTCTGATGGTCTTGGACAACAAAAGCATGGCAAATATTGCCCGCTGCATTCTAGATAGTGCAGATAAGACGAATATATCACGGTATTTGAGTGAAGCTCCTTGGCGAGCCGAAAAACTCAATGATGAGCGTATAGGTTACATGAAGTCAGAGACAGCACAATACCAACGTTCAGAGTCAGAATCGGTATTAGCGATTGACGATACACTATGTGAACACGTGGGAAGTCTGTTCGAGTATATCGATACACACTACAATCATAGCAATGGTCAGCATCCACTGGCTCATAACTTAGTCACAAGTCACTATGTCAGTGGCGCTGTTCGTTTTCCGGTCGATGCAAGTATCTACCGACGGTACGAAGAGTTTACCGACTGGGAAGCATTTGTGGAAAACCATTTCCCAGTGACTGAGATTCCCAAGAAAAAAGAAAGAACGAACCGCTTTTCATAAACGAGTGGATAGCCACCTATTAACTGACCCCGCCTTTCGAGGGCTAGACGAAGCGTTTAAGACCAAGATAACCATTGCCAGTGAACTGGTTGAAAAAAGCTGTTGAACGAACCCTTATCTTTGGTTGGGCTCTCTTCGATGGTTGGTATCTCGCTCCAGATCTTCTAGCTGTACTCGATCGTCTGAATAAAGATTGGATCAGCATCTTGAAGTGCAATCGCAATCTGGAGACAAATAGCTTTCGTTTGCGAGATGAAGACGGTCAGCCGATAACTTTCGAGGGGCCACATATTAAAGTCAAAGAGTTGGTCCCCTACATCCCCCAGAATGCCTACAAACCTGTCACCATTGATGGTCGTACTTACTATACCTTTACCATGACTGTGCGTATCCCTTCTATCGGCAAGGTACGCATCGTGATTAGTTTTGATAATCCTGAATTGCAAGGCAATTAGGCCGTTTTAGTGACCAATCGCACTGATTGTAATGCCAAACGCATTCTCTCGATTTACCTGCTTCGTTGGCCTATCGAGACGGTTTATCAGGATGGTAAACAACTGCTTGGCCTTGATGAATATTGCATGCGAACTGCCCACGCCTTTCAAAAACATTGGTCTCTGGTCTTCGTGGCTTATTCTCTCTTGCACCTTGATTGTTTGGGACCATCATTGGCTAAAACTCAATTCTCGCCCAGCAAATCCCTTGGTGAGGCTACTCGGCAGCAAGCTCAGTCACTAATTCAAGATCTCATCTTGACTGCACATCATGCCTTGAATGACGGACAGGAGATTGCAGAGGTCTTCGCTACCCTTTTCGCCAAACAGCAGGCCTGCTCTGCTTAATTTTGACTTTGTCAAATCCGGCACCTGCTCAAAATACAACTATCGAGTTTGTAATAGATCTCGAACAATTCGTTTCTGCCGGAAAGGTTCAAATCTAGTATCCACGAGAGCTTGCTGATGGAAATGGCCTATCAAATTATGCGCCAAATCAGCCAAAAGGATAAGAGATTTTTGAGCTAGAAATAGGGTCTTGCGACGAGAAGCTAAGTGTAACCCCATTTTATCATTACGGAATTGTTCGATTTCAGCCGCACCTCGATTGTCATAATATGAAATGAAGTGACGCTTGGATGGCAATTTGATGGTCGAAATGTAGTAACTGACACAAATTTGGGGGTGGTTCAGAATTAGGTTTACACTTTTGATACATAGATAAAAATCTATATGAGGTCATTTTCTGCCTGAGCATGGCTCAAAGTAGAAAATATAAACATCTTTTCTCTTTGCAAAAATGTAAACCTAATTGTCCGCCTAAAATGAACCACCCCAAATTTGCTCGTTTTCACTCTTTTTTTGAGAAAAATGCGTACAGGGCGATTAAACTTGATAGGGATGGAATTTCAGCCAGAAAGACGTCACCGCAAGGATCCCATCGAGTCACCTGTTGCGCCCACAGATGGGCACGACGGTTGGAGTTGCCCTTCATCATAAATTGATAGTTGCGGTTGAGCAGCCACCGAATATTTTCTTCACTACCTGCACCGCCATCGGTGCGCCAGACGACTCGCTCGCGTTTTTTCTCGTCTAACTCTAATGAACTTTCCGTGGCAAGCACGGCTGGCTGAAACGATGGAGCTGTATGCTGACTCCCTGGATAGAGGTCTGACCAAACCGTTTCATGGTATTTAACCGAACTTACACGGACCAATTGGCGTCCCGTTGCGTTTTTTTTGCCGCTAAAATAGCCTTTTTGACTTTTCTGTGCCTTTTTGCCGCATGGTAATCCGGATAGGTCAAAGTCTAACCACAAGAACCCTCGCCAATCGTGGTTGTGTATTTGGCTTAGAGGCTTGCAGATTTCGCTGACCGCACTCTACCGATATTCATTAGAGTTAGGGCGTCTAATGTACGAGACATATTTGATTGCTCACTAAGCTGCTCCATCCCATAAATTTCGCAAGGAGTCTTTCTGGTCTGACCTTTGTATTGAACTCAGTCAGCGTTGCGCAACCACATAATATGCTAACCAGCACCTGTTCCAACTTACTTGCTGGTGTATATTCATACGTTTTGACCGGTATTTCGATCTTCTTCAACGCAGTTAGCACTTTCTCTTGATGGTAGTGTGCCAGCAACGCAGCTAATGGTGCATACTGAGTATTGCTGATCTCGTTCGTTAGTCCGAATTCTATTGCCATGAATGCCTCCTTGGATCGGGTATCTCTAATGAATTTCTTTGAGGCTATCCTTTTTTCGGCATTTTGACGAATTTGATCGAATAGAATCAGGCTCTTATTGCGTCAACGAATAGAATTCCCTTCCCGTTGCGCAAAAATAAGGTCATACTGTTATTATACATGCAAAACTTTTAACCTCAAGCTCACCAGTTAAGCGTGATTTATCCCGAGACTTGACAACCAGTCCCAATTCGGATCATATTCAACCATATGGTTGAATATGATGAATTCGATTAGATAGCAACGATTCTTCGCGCCAGTCAGTCTGTTGGCTAAGTTAGCGCAAAGAGATCGGCTTAATTTCTCGTAGTAAAGGAGGGTGGTTCATTTTAGCTGGATAGATGAGGTTTACTTTTAGAAACAGAAAGAACGTTTATATTCTCTGATTTCGCCGATTCTCAGAGAAAACGGTCTCATATAGA
Organism: Chloroflexi bacterium TSY; assembly: GCA_019217005.1. Next base: position 2,742 of record JAHBNG010000058.1, on the reverse strand, counting down.
TTTTTTATATATCAAAGTGTAAACCTAATTTTGAACCACCCGTAAAGGAAAGTATAAAATCAGCCAATAGATGGAACCAGATTCTGGCTGTGGATGCTACGCATCTGTAACCAAACACGAAGTGGTCGCTTCGACCTAGCTGACGGCTGATTAGCTGAAAGCTTTTTACTGGATATAAAATTGGAACAGACTGACTCTGACGGTCAATCAATATTGCAACTGAGAAAATATTACGTGCGACGCGTCAAGAAGTATTCGAAGCTTGGACTACTCCAGAATTTGTGAAGCAGTGGATGTGTCCAGGCCCGCAGGATGCTGTGATCTACGTAAAACTGGATTTACGGATTGGTGGTCTGTTTCGGGTTGACATGCGGCTGGCTATGGGCAATGTGGTGCATACAGGCGTTTATCGAGATAGTATCGCCAGAGAAGCTCGTCTTCACATGGCGCTCGCTTGGTACCCGTGATCAAGACACCTTGTGCAGGTCGAGCTCCTGGAACATGAAGGGGAACTGAGCTAATTTTAACACAGACACAGTTGCCAGATAAGGAAAGCACGGGATGGCAAACAGATGGTTGGAGAGGCATCCTAACGCAACTTGGACATTATCTTGAACAAAATGGACAAAAGGAGCCATTACAATGACACGTGAATATTAACATTACCATCAATCGGCCGGCTGACAAAGTCTTTGCCTATCTGAGCAATCCAGAAAAGAATCCGATATGGCAGGGAGGTATGAAGGAAGCAATCATCACATCAGATGGCCCTTTGGGAGTTGGTCAACCTATACACAAATTGCTAGCTTTCTTGGTCGTCGCATCGAATCAAATTTCGAAATCGTTGCTTATGAACCCGGGCGCATGATCAAAGGAAAAACAACTGCTAGCTCATTTCAATTGAATTTACACGCGCTGTCGAACCATCAGGTGAGGCGACTCAGGTACATGCCTTAATCGAAGGGAAGCCGGTGGTTTCTTCAAGCTCTTTGGACTGCTTAATTGGATAGTACGACGGTCGATTAAAGGAGATTATGCAAATTTAAAGAGGATTCTGGAAGAAGAATAAGAAAACAAGCCCAAAACATAGTGTGTCTCACATAGTGTGTAAATGGATGCCTCTGGATCTGTCAAATGCTGTGTAAACGAAAGAACAAATAAAAGCGATCCCTAAAAAGAAATGGAAGAAACGAGAGAAAGTAGCAACGGCGAGTCGGGATCGCACGAGACGGCCGTCGTAGCAGCTGGGAAAAGGGGCAACTCTGCAGTGTAGAGTTGTCCCCTTTTCCCCAGCAGTGGCTGTACTAGAGAGGGAAGCGACCCTCAAAGCGAATGGCAAGCTGGTTGCGGATAGGAGCCCAGTTGGGAAGGGGCATGGTCCACTTTTTGGAGATAGTACGATGGGCCAAAAAGAGAAGCTTGCGCACGGATTTGGGAGTTGGAAAAACGGATTTGTTCTTAGTGACTTTGCGTAATTGGCGATTGTAGCTTTCAATGGGATTGGTGGTGTAAATGAGCCGTCGAATCTGAGCTGGATAGTCGAAAAAAGTGGAAAGTTCAGGCCAGTTTTTCTGCCAGGAACGAACAGCAGCAGGATATTTGGCCTGCCATTTTTCAGCGAACTGAGCCAAGTTGAGTTCGGCCTGAGAGCGAGTCGGAGCTTGGTAAATGGACTTGAGGTCTCGACTAAATTCTTTGCGGTCAGACCAAGTCACATAGCGCAAGCTATGGCGGATTTTGAATCACACAGCGTTGAACCAGGGTTTGGGAAAACGGCTTCAATGGCCTCGCTAAAACCTGTCAGGCCGTCTACACAGTCTCATGCCTCTCAGTCAGAGAATCGGCTGCATTTACACACTTTGGGACACACTCTCACAAAACATTATTACTCAAAGGTTGCCAACGTTTCATCCCAACCCCAGTTTTCCCATTTTGAAGGACGAGAACTGGAGTACTTTCCATCGACAGATGCACCTTCCGTAAATTTTCACCAGCAACAACCGGCAATGTAAATAGATCGGCTTTGCGCATTAAGCCCGCTCGTTTCCTTGCGCGGTCAACATCAGTTCGATCAATTACAGCAGAAACTTCCACTGCCAAATAAACTTCGGAATGCTCTGGCAGTTGCGGTGCACGACCACGAACAATGAGATCCAGAAGCAGGACGTCTCGTATCTCTTCGAGAGGCTTTTCTTCTAATAGATCTTCAAAGGAGCTGTACGAATTGAGCGGAAGGACAACCCGAATTTTACGTAACCAGCGACTAAAGTAACCGTGTGCATTGCGTGTATATCGGGTTTCTAGAGCCGAGCCTCGCAAAGATGAAAGTTCATTTTTGACTCCGTGCATATCCTCTTTGAGGACACTTACATCCTCTTTGACTCCGCGCATATCCTCTTTGAGAACACTTACATCGTACTTCAGTTCCTTAATATCGCTATCCATTCGTTCTTGAGCTGCTATCAATCTTGCAATTTGCCGATCCGTGCGATCTTGAGATTCTGCCAAGCGATCTTGAGATTCTGCTATTTTCGAACCAAATCAGGCAGTTCTAATAGCTCTTTTTCAAGATCACCTGTCGTACTTCTTCAAGCCATTCAGGATGGCTCCGCAATATCCTGATCATATCGCGCACATCGTTAACGGTAAACCATTTACCTCACCAATCATGCTGTATTCAAACATCTACTCATTCCTTTACTTTCTGGTAAAAGAAAGAGATGAGGTGAGAATGTGACAAAA
>JAHBNG010000056.1 GCA_019217005.1 Chloroflexi bacterium TSY | reverse complement strand
CGCCGGCGTCGAAGGGGTTGAGGACGGCACACCGCTTTCGTTGCGCTGGAGTGTGTTACATCATGAAGAGATCGGTGAGGCCGTACAGGCCCAGTGGCGACAGCTCGGCATTGAGCTGCAGGTTGAAAAGGTTCCTGGCCCGGTGCAATTGGAGCGTGTAAATGCTCGTGACTTTGACATCATCTACGAACGACAGCGATCACCCGACCCCATGATTTTGGATATGATCTGGAATTCACGCTGGGACGAGCCAGGTGGTTGGGCCTGGACGGGCTTTGTCAATGAAGAGTTGGATTCGCTTGTTGGTCAATTGCGTTCGGTCTCTGACAATGCAGAGCGTTGCGCGCTTGCTGAACAGGCACAGCAGATCATTTTGGAGAATGCTGTCATGCTGCCGACGCTAAGTCAGCCAGTCTTCTATGCAATGAGTTCCAAGGTGAAGGACTTCCAACTGGCCTCAGAAGGAAACTATTTCTTCATCCATAACACGTATATCGAAGAGTAGAAGGCTTGCAAAGTTGCAAGATGGCAGGGTTGCATGTGAAGAACCATAGTCCACTCACTTGCAACTCGTCAACCTTGCAACTTTGCCCTAAAAAACATGCTACACTACGTCGGCAACCGCCTGGTTCAACTCATACCAGTTCTCTTCCTCATCTCGTTGATCGTCTTTATGATCATGCACGCGCTGCCTGGCGATCCCGCGCAGTTGATGCTGGCAGGTGCGGAAAGTGGTTCGGTGACGCCCGAGCGGTTGGAAGAGTTGCGCCAACAGATGGGACTCAACGATCCGCTCTATATCCAGTATTGGCGCTTTATCTCGCGGGCCATGCAGGGAGACTTGGGTGAGTCGATTCGATTGCGTTCGCCGGTGACAGAATTAATCGGCGAACGCTTCTGGGCAACGATTCAACTCAGTCTTGGTGGGATGTTTTTTGCCGTGCTGATTGGTCTTTCTACAGGAATCGTCGCCGCGCTCAGGCAGAATAGTTGGATTGATACCTTGAGCATGTTTTTGGCGTACATTGGTGTTTCCATGCCGCTCTTTTGGCTGGGGCTCTTGTTAATTCTGATCTTTTCCTTTCAGCTGCGCTGGTTTCCGCCAGCTGGTGGAAGCGGGTTGAAGGCATTAGTGCTGCCGAGCGTCACGCTGGGGTTTGTCTCGGCAGGCATTATTAGCCGCCTGACTCGATCCAGCCTGATTGAGACGATGAATGAGGATTACGTGCGAACGGCCCGAGCCAAAGGGCTGCCTGAACGATTGACCGTGAGCCGTCATGCACTCAAGAATGCATTCATTCCCGTGGTCACCATGTTTGGGATTCAGTTTGGTGGGATGTTGGCTGGTGCCGTGGTCACAGAGACAGTCTTCAGCCGACCGGGATTGGGCAGACTGATTGTCAGCGCGATTTTGTGGAAGGATTACCCATTGGTGCAGGGTATTGTCTTATTTTTGGCCGTGATTTACGTACTCGTTAACCTGCTGGTCGATGTCTCCTATGCGTGGCTGGATCCACGCATTCAATTTGATTAAAGCTCTTTTCAATGGGAAGAGACGCTATGGGATCACTTACGCTACGGCAAATTCGGTATACTGTCGCATACTAGGGTGGTGAAAGGCGAGAACAATGTCTTCTTTGGGAACACCAGCTGCAACTAGCTCAGTAGCGATGCCTTCTTCGGTCCAGTCGATTTCTATCCAGATTTTTCCATATGAATAAATCGAGGTTCTTTTGACAGCGGCCGACCTGACCCTTGACAAACAAATAAATCGCTCTCCTGGACTTTTGTCTGCGCAAACTCGCTGGCGGTTGCGCCTCTTTGCCCGAAATCAAGGGGCGCTTTTCGGGCTGATGGTACTGGTCGGATGGATTCTGATTGCGATCTTCGCTGACCAGGTTGCTCCATATGATCCGATCGAAACAGTTGCCGATGCTCGGCAAGCACCGTCTGGAGAGCATTGGTTTGGCACCGATCGTCTCGGACGTGATGTCCTCACCCGCGTGATTTTTGGCTCGCGCATTTCATTGATGCTAGGCATTATCAGCGTTCTGATCGGCTCGATTAGCGGCACGTTATTGGGGTTGGCGGCTGGTTTCTACGGCGGCTGGACCGACACGATCATCATGCGCTTGATGGATGCGTTTCTGGCCTTTCCGGGGTTGCTGTTGGCGTTGATCATCATTGCAACGCTGGGGCCCAGCATCCAAAATGTGATGCTAGCTGTTGGTTTTTCGACGATTCCCCAATATGCCCGACTGACCAGGGGAAGCGTGTTGGCTGTACGAGAACTGCCCTATGTAGAATCGGCTCGGGTCATCGGTGGGCGTGCTCGGCGTCTGATCTTCCAACACATTCTGCCCAATGTCAGTGCGCCACTCATTGTACTTTCGACGCTGCAGGTGGGCAACGCCATTCTGGTGGGATCGGGCCTGAGCTTTTTAGGATTGGGCGCACAGCCGCCAACTGCCGAATGGGGGTTGATGACAGCGGTCGGACGCGAAGTGCTAGGGAAGGCTTGGTGGATTTCAACCTTTCCCGGATTGGCGATTTTGAGTGCCGTTATGGCGGCCAATTTGCTGGGTGATGGGTTACGGGCCGCGCTGGATCCAAAAATGAGGATAGAGTGATGAAATGACGCTAAGAGTCGGTATCATTGGTGCAGGACAAGCAGGTGAACGCCACGCGTTTGGTTTTGCCCAAACAGAGAAAACAGAGGTTACAGCCATTGCAGATCTCGTGCCCGAGCGGGTCAATGCACTCGCTGCGCGGTTTGATGCAGAAGCCCATACCGACTGGCGTACGATGGTCGACCGCGGCCTCGACATCTTAGTGGTGAGCCTGCCCCACAACATGCATGTGGCACCTGCCGAAGCCGCAGCAGAGCGAGGCATTCATCTACTGATGGAAAAGCCCATCGCCACAACGCTGACCGACGGGCAACGGATTCTCGATGTGTGTCAGGCCGCCAATGTGAAGATCACCATCAGCTTCGTGCATCGCTATCGTGAAGAGGTGCAGCTGCTCAAACAGTGGCTGGACACGGGAATGGTGGGCGTACCCCAAACCGTGCGCGAAACCATGAATGGTCAGCGTGGGGATCACTTGCCCAGTTGGGTCTATCACCGAGAAGCGGCTGGCGGTGGGGTGCTGATGTACAGCGCCATCCATGCCGTTGACCGGATACGCTGGTTGATGAATAGCGAAGTGACGGCGGTCACGGCCCAAACACGTTCCTATCAAGCTGACTCCGGTGTCGAGAGTGACGTAGAGAATGGGGTTGTGGCCATGCTTACATTTGCCAATGGGACTGTGGCCAGCCTAATCGCCAACGCACCCTACTATCGTGCCCAACCAGCGCGTTGGGAAACGGAAATTTACGGAACGACGGGCATGGTGCGGGCACGGACACGTCAATGGGCAGAATTGAGCACCAACTCGGAGAGCTTGCATCAGGAGACAGCTTCGTTGTCGGAAGAACAGGGGCCATACTATAACTTTGCTCGTCAGGCACAGGAATTTGCCGACGCCATTTTGCACGACCGCGAACCGATGGTCACGGGAGAAGATGGTTTGCGTGCGTTAGAAATATGTTTGGCGATTTACCGCTCGGCGGAAAGTGAGCGAGAGGAAGCTGTTACGCTGGCTCATCGTTGAATGAATACAATTCGCTCATCAGACGAAAATGTGAAATGCGGAAGTTTGCCTCCGCCGAAAACATCGGCATGCACATTTTGCTTAGAATCTATCCGAAAAGTGGTTGTGAGTCCGATCAGATCGTCACAGAACTTTTCGGATAAGCACTTAGACGAGCCATACGATTTATGGATAGTTCGATTTCTTTAACTCGCACGGTTCAAACAAACAATATTCCAGTCCGCGCGCGTCGTCTATCCTGGCAGATCCTGCAACAGCTTTTGCGCAATCGGGCCGCTGTCGTTGGTCTTCTTTTTTTGGGGATGGTCATTCTATGTGCCATCTTTGCCCCCCAGGTGGCCCCTTATGATCCAATCGAGATCAATGCATCCAACACGCTTCAGCCGCCTTCGCGTGACCATTGGTTTGGTACAGATAATACGGGGTGCGATGTTTTTAGCCGGGTGATATGGGGGGCCAGAATCTCATTGCGAGTCAGTCTGATCTCATCGGGGATCTCAACCATGGCGGGCACTGTCCTTGGGATCATTAGTGGTTTTTATGGCGGTCTACTCAGTTTCCTGATTCTGCGCTTGATGGATCTACTGCTTGCCTTTCCCGGTGTTTTGCTGGCGGTGGTGATTGTAGCGACATTGGGGCCTAGCTTAGACAATGTCATGATTGCCGTTGGGATCAGTGCCATTCCCAGATTTACACGAGTCGTTCACAGTTCGACCCTTTCGGTCAAGGAATCTGATTATACCCTATCCGCCGTTGCCATTGGTGGGCGAAACCTGCAGGTCATGCTCCGGCATATCCTACCGAACATCATGGCACCTGTCATCGTGCTTGGTACATTACAGGTGGGTGCCGCTATTTTCGGTGCCGCATCGCTCAGCTTTATCGGCTTGGGTGCCCAGCCGCCAACGCCAGAATGGGGCGCCATGGTGAGCCGTGGACGCCATACCTTGCGCGATGCAATCTGGCTCTCGACTTTTCCTGGGCTTGCGATTGCGCTGGTTGTCATCGCCATCAATATCGTCGGTGATGCGCTGCGCGATGCGTTGGGTCCGAGGATTCGTGAGAGGTAATTCGATATCTGTCTTGCTGAACCTTAATTTTCTGGGACGTCCTAAAGTGGACAAGGCCGCTTCGCTTCCAAGTCAGAACCAAAAGGAGAGGATGATTAAGATGCGTGAGATGACTAAGATGACAAAATGAATGGGTTGTTCATTTCAATCATCTCATTCATCCTGTCACGTTCAGCGGCTCCTCGCCAACTATGCAAGAAATTGATTAGATACTAGATCTCAAGTTACACACAAGGAGAAGATACAATGTCACTCAGAAAACCTCTATTACTGGTTGCACTTTTGGCTCTATTGATGACAATGGTGACAGCCTGTGCCGTCGGAACACCCCAATCACAAACAGATGCCTCTGCCGACACGGCTGCGGCAGATGATGCGACGGGCGGTGGAGAACTGGTCATTGGGATCCGTAACGTGGATTATGACACATTTGACCCAAACGTCAGTGCCTTTACCCAGGCGGCCTATGTTTTCCGCAATATTTTTGACCGCTTGATCTATCTGGACGGCGATGCCAATTATGTCTCTGGGCTGGCTACATCTTGGGAGCCGTCCGAAGACATCACGTGGTGGACCTTAACGCTGCGTGACGATGTCACTTTTCACGACGGCACTGCGTTTAATGCAGAAGCTGTAAAATTCAACTTTGATCGTATGGTCGATCCAGCTACGGGATCGAAGAATGCGGGTCCATTGCTAGGCCCGTACAATCGAACTGAGGTGGTTGATGACTTTACGGTGACCGTCTATTTTGATGAACCGTACGCTCTATTCCCCTTTGCACTGGCTTCACCCTTCATGGGGATGGTTTCGCCGACAGCTGTTGACGAGTATGGCGATGCGTTCAATGAGCACCTCATTGGTTCTGGTCCCTTCAAGTTTGTGAGCGAGATACCCGGAACCGAAGTTGTCCTCGAACGCAATCCAGATTACAACTGGGGGCCGGCGATCTTCCACGAGGGGCCTGCTCATCTGGATCGGGTTGTCTTCGGGGTGGTTCATTTTAGGCGGACAATTAGGTTTACATTTTTGCAAAGAGAAAAGATGTTTATATTTTCTAATTTGAGCCATGCTCAGGCAGAAAATGACCTCATATAGATTTTTGTCTATGTATCAAAAGTGTAAACCTAATTCTGAACCACCCCCTATTTCTGATTACTTTTCGATTTTACGCAAGGAATCGACTATCGTGAAAAACAGTATCAGCCTAGAAGAATACGACCGCCGGATTGCGCGAATGCGCCAGCATATGGCCGAACATGGCTTGGATGGCCTCTGCATTTTTGGCGCAAACCGCACGTTCTATCTAAGCGGTTTTCATCACGTGGCCACGGAACGACCGGTTGTGTTGGTTGTGCCGCTGGAGGGTGAAATCGCCCTACTAGTCCCCCATTTGGAAGAGGAAAATATCCCGGTTCGCAATCCAAACATCAAGGAGATGAAAGTCTATCGCGAATATCCCGGCCTGAAGCATCCCATGCTTTATCTGGCTGAGTTGCTCCAAGACAAAGGGCTGGCCGACAAGCACCTAGGAGTCGATAGCGAGGGGTGGGGTGGCGGTTGGGGCTACCGTGGACCCTCGCTCCCAGAGGTGGCGCCCGAAGCCAAGCTGACCAACATCCGCGATGTCATTGACGACATCAGAATGGTCAAGTCTGAAGAAGAGTTGGAACTCATCCGGGTGAGCGCACACTTTGGGAATGTGGCGCATGGTCTGCTCCAAGAGTATGTTGAAGTTGGCGTTGCGGAAATTGATATTGCCAACCGCGCCGCAACCGACGCCACCTCCTACATGGTGAAAGCCATGCCCGCCGATTGGGAACCCAACAGGTCAGCCGGTGCGCGCGTCAGCTTTACATCTGGGCCGAAGACCTCATTCAACCATCGCCAAGCGGGTGGACGTAAAATTCAGCCGGGCGATGTCTTGCTTACGCTCGCTAGTGCTGAGGTGGGCGGCTATGTGAGCGAGTTGGAGCGGATGATGATTGTTGGACCGCCGACGGATGAGCATAAAAAGTATTTTGAACTTGAGGTGCAGGCCCAGGATGCGGCCTTTTCTGCCATCCGCGCCGGAGCACGCTGCTGCGATATCGAGAAAGCGGTCAATGCCTTTTTGGAGAAGGAAGGGCTCCATGAATTGACCCGTACCCACATCGGGCACGGCATCGGCACGGAAGGCCATGAGGCGCCTTTTTTCGACTTGGGCGACGAAACCGTGCTGCAGGCGGGCATGGTGATGACGGTTGAACCTTGCCTCTTCCTGCCTGGCTTCGCTGGCTTTCGCCACTCGGATACTGTATTGGTCACCGAGGATGGCTTTGAGATGATTACGTATTATCCACGAGATCTGGAGAGCCTGACGATACCGATTTAGGTATGGATGCGTGACTATCTTGCACAATGCTCAAGATAAAGTTAGGTACTTCTCACCTTTAACCGTATCAGCTTCTTATTCGACTCAACATCAGGTGAAGTCACAACAATGATTAGACAAGAACATCTCGATCTGATGATTGAGCTGCAAACCGATGAAAACCCACATAGCGGCGGTGAACTGTTCGATCATTTAAAAGGCCAATTATATCGAGTTCATGCCTCGTTTAGACTTCAGTCACGATGAGTTAGACTCGTTTAAGCACAAGGGAGAACGAGGCAAGCCTGTTATGACGCAATCAGCATATATGGCCATTAATGAAGCGATTGGGTCAAAGCGTCAAAGTATTGATGACGATGAACGATTGTTTTTTAAGGGAAGGTAGATAGTCTATGCTCGCATTACAAGAAGGTCGCTCCCTAGACCTGTCTTATGAGTTGCTTCAGGGAGCCATCGATATTCATGTCCATCCAGGACCACATCTCTTTAGCAGCCCACGCCGCGTCGATCCGTTTGAGGCGGCCCAACAGGCACGCGATGCGGGCATGAGGGCGATCGTTCTTTTGGATGTTTTCGAGATGAGTTATGGCACGGCCTGGCTGGTGAACAAAGTGGTTCCCGATTTTGAGACGTATGGCGGTCTGATCATGAATACCGTCTATGGCGGCATGAATCCGCGGGCCGTCAAGACCGCGCTCTACTATGGTGATGGGGCAAAATACATCAGTTTTGGTGCCCACTCAACGTATTATCAAGCCGCTAAAGAGGGGCGCGTGGTGGATGGTAAGTTCGTCCCGCTGAGTGAGCTATACCCCAAATTCAAAACCGAAGAAGTGGATCGCGCCATCCGCATCCCAGTTGACGAGGAGCCTGGGCCTGAATTGGACGAAATTCTGCACATGATTGCCGATCACCCCCACGTCTATCTAGATACGGGACACGTTTCTGTGGCAGAGGCCATGCAGCTAATCGACCTCAAGGAGCGATACGGCTATGAAAAGATCATCGTTTCCAGCTCGGTGACCAAGATTGCCTCCACCGACGAGCTGAAAGTAATGGCTGCCAAGGGGGCGTTTATCGAATATACGATGGCTGCTTATACTGCCGCAACCCCGATTCCGCTGACCCATTATTATGTAGAAAAAGAGTACAGTTCGATTGATGAAGGCATGAGTGAATCGGCCGCTGGTGGATTACCCTTTATCGCCCAACAGATGCAAGAATTGGGTGCCGAAAACTGCATCATGGCCACCGATTTTGGCCGCTATGCCCTCTCAACACCGGTGGAGGGACTGCGCCAGTTCATTGCCTGCTTACTGGATTTGGGCATCCCTCCAGCGGATATTCAAACAATGGTCAAGACGAATCCGGAAAAATTATTAGGGTTGGAGCCAATTGATGATAATTTCCCATTTTGACGGTGAGCATCTGCTAGACGACCTGGAAACGTTGGGTCAAATTGGGGCCAGTCCAGAGGGTGGACTCAATCGTATTGCCTACAGCCCAGCCGATCGGGAAGGGCGAAGTTGGTTTGCTGAACAAATGCGTCGGGTGGGCATGACGGTCCAGACAGACGTTGCTGGTAACGACATTGGGCGCTATCCAGGCACCGACCCCCAACTAGCGCCGATTGCCCTCGGGTCTCATACCGACACCGTACCCAACGGCGGACGATACGACGGGACGTTGGGCGTACTGGCGGCGCTGGCGTGCGTACGGACACTCCACGAAGCCAAGGTGCAGTTGCGTCATCCCATTGAGGTGATCAACTTTGCCGCCGAGGAAGCAACGATGGCGGGTGCGACCTTTGGCAGTCGGGCCATGGTCGGCCTGCTGGACGCAGGAGCAATTAGCCAGCAAGCCTGGGATGGACGCGCCGTGGCAGAACATCTGCAGGCGGCGAACTTGGAGCCCAGTCACGTGTCGCAAGCCAAACGATCGGAGAACGAACTGGCCGCTTATTTGGAGCTACATATCGAGCAGGGCAGAAAGTTAGAGTCCGCACAGGTACCGATTGGGGTGGTGGAAGGGATTGTGGGCATTCGACGCTATGGCGTCACCTTTCATGGGTACGCAAATCACGCAGGCACCACATTGATGGCGGATCGGCAAGACGCCTTGGTGATGGCCGCTTCCTACATTTTGGGCGTGCGCGATATTGCTCAGGCTCACGGCATTGTCGGAACCGTCGGGATCTTAACGCTCAAGCCAGGCGCACCCAACGTCATCCCCGGCCAGGTTGACATCAACGTCGAGATTCGCGGATTGCATGAGGATGTACTGGATACGGCTGAAGCAGAATTGGCGCAAGAAGCCCAAAAAGTCGATGCGACATTTCAACACATTTCCAACAAACCACCCGTAGAATCCGATCCGCGATTGGTGGACGCGCTGATAGCGGCCTGCGCTGAATTAGATTTACCCTACCAGCGGATGCCGAGTGGCGCCGGGCACGATGCCATGTTGGTGGCCCACATCGCCCCGCAAGCCATGCTTTTCGTGCCAAGCCGCAACGGAGTGAGCCATTCACCTGACGAATATACGGACCCGGAAAGTTGTGTTGCTGGCGCACGGGTTTTGTTGGCTGCTTTGCTGAAGCTGGACGAACAATTGGATTCGCATACAGGATAAATGATAATCAGTACCACTTTTCGGATAGGTTCTTAGTTCGGCGATAATTGGAGGGTTGCGAATGGCAAAGGAATTTGATCTAATCATTACCGGCGGGTAAGTTGTGACTGGCACAGAAGTCTTGCCAGCGACGTTGGCCATCCGCGAGGGACGGATTGCCAGCGTGCTTGCTCCGACCGAACAGCCGACAGCCGTTCAGCATATCTCTGCTGATGGGCTACATATCTTGCCGGGCATCATTGATACGCATGTTCATCTGCGCGACCCCGCGCGGCCGGAGCGGGAAGATTTCGTTTCTGGCACCAGCGCCGCTGCAGCTGGGGGCATCACGACAATTTTGGAAATGCCCATCTCTGAGCCACCCGTGAATTCGGCTCACATTTTGACGGAGCGCAGCCAGCAGGTGCAGCCGCGCGCCCTGGTGGATTTTGCCCTCTATGCGGCGGTTGGGAACGACAATCTTGCCGAAGTCCCGGGTATGGCAGAGGCCGGTGCCATCGCGTTCAAGACCTTCTTGACCGCCCCCCCGCCGGGCCGCGACGCCGAATTTGTCGGACTCTGCTGTCCCAATATGGGCGATTTGCCAAATGTCATGGCCACCGTGGAGCGTACAGGGCTACGTCATTGTTTCCATTGCGAACATGAGGATTTGTTAGAGACGTACAAGCAGAAAATGCTTGCCGCCGGGCGCGGTGACGGTTTGGCCCACGCCGAGAGCCGTCCCCCGATTGTGGAAGACGTTTCTGTGGCGTGTGTTTTATCTGTCGCTGCAGAGACGGGAGGACCAGTGCAAATTGTTCACCTCTCTAGCCATCGAGCGGCCCAGATGGCAAAGGAGGCCAAGGCACGCGGCTTATCGGTTGCGGTGGAGACTTGCCCCCAATATCTGTTTTTGACCTTTGCAGCCTTGCAAGAACATGGACCTTTTGCCAAGTGTAACCCGGCCTTGCGCAGTGCAGAAGAGGTAGATGCCTTGTGGCCTTATCTACTGGACGGCACGATCGACGTTGTGGGCAGCGATCACTCGCCTTATCGACCAGCCGAAAAGGAGAAAGGGTTGACCGACGTCTTCCAAGCGACGGCTGGCATGCCTGGCTTAGAAACAATGCTGCCATTGATGTTGACGGCTGTGAACCAAGGCCGCCTCACCTTGCCACAACTGGCTCAACTCATGTCCGAACGTGCGGCTGATCTATTTCAACTGCCGCGTAAGGGTCGAATTGCGCCTGGCTGCGACGCAGATCTGACCCTGGTCGACGTGGCAGAGGCGTGGACCTTTGATCGCCAGCGCTGTTTCACCAAAGCCAAAGACAATATGCGTGCCTATCATGGTCGTTCGATGCAGGGTAAGATCATTTCAACCCTGGTACGCGGCACAACTGTCTATCATGAGGGCAAAATCGTCGCTCAGCCGGGGCATGGGCAGTTTTTGCGACCAGCTTGATGTTAATGAACGATCAGGCAAAATACTACAGCGGATTGAGATAAAAACGGATTTTGTTCGTCAACAAGATTCTTCTGATCAAAGCAAAAACTTCGCTAATGAGCGAAATCCACTCCCATCCAGATCAGCTGTAGTGTCCGCCGCCCAGGCGAACTAGCTTCTTTTTGCGATGTGCCTTGATTCTATTTTCCTCATCCAGATATGAGATATCTATGGTTCTACAACCCGTCGATAAACTGACGATACAACAAACCCATATATCCATCGCCGATCCGCACATTGCCAGCGACAACAAAGACGGTTTGAATCTGCGATCTGCACTAACAGAGGCACTGGTGCGTTTAGATGATCAGGGTCACTTTGTGCCATCCCTGGCCGAACGCTGGACCCTGGCCGACGATGCCTGCACGTGGACATTCACCCTGCGTCAGAATGTTCGCTATCACAATGGTGACATGCTGAACGCCCAAGATGTGGTTGCTAGTATTGAGCGAGCTTGCGATCCGTCGCTGGGTGGGGAATTGGGCACCGAGGGTCTCTACTACAGCTATCTTAAGGAGATGACGATTGCGGTCCTGGATGAGCAGACCGTTCAACTGGCGACAGCCACGCCGATGGCTGATTTGCTGGACTTGCTTGTTGATATCCCCGCCGTGCCCGAGCAGACCTTTGCTCAACTCCCTGAGAACTTGATTAGTAGCGGGCCTTATCGGGTGGTGGAGGTGAGCAATGATCGGGTGGTGATGGAGGCGTTTGATGATTATTGGGGCGGAACGCCGCCTATACGCATAGTGAATTGGCTAGCTGAACCAGATGCCCAGCGGCGCGTGGAGGCCTTACTTGCCGGTCAGGCCGATCTGATCACGCAGGTTCCCTTGCAACAGCGCCAGGTTGTTGCCGAAGCGCCGACTACCACCTTGGTCGTTGCACCCAGCAGCGTCTGTGTTGCCTTTATGTGCAACGCGCAGGAGGGTGTTTGTACGGATAGACGGGTGCGCCAGGCGCTGAATTATGCCTTGGACATGTCGGCCATTGTGAATGAAGTCATGGATGGCACGGCTGAGCCGCTCAACGGTCCACTAACCTCTCTACACTTCGGCTATGATCCCCACACACCGCCATACCCGTATGATCCCGATCGAGCTCGAACTTTGTTGGCCGAAGCTGGTTATGGCGACGGCCTGACGCTCGTTCTTGATGTGCCCACAATCTTACCCGACGAAGCGCAACACTTGGCGCAATTGATGGCCAGCTACTATGCCGACGTGGGCATCACCACAGAAATCAAAGCTTTTGCAGATCGACCAGGCTATGCCAATCGGGTCAAGGCCAAACAGATTGATGATGCCTGCTCCTTTGACTCCAGTCCGTTGAGTACCTTTCGTCCACTGCGCGAAAAATTCCACGGTGGCATTCGCGGACCCTGGTGGCAGGGATATGTCAACCCCGAAGTTGATCAGCTACTCGATCAGGTGCAACTGACGGTGAATATTTCAGAACGGCAAGAGATATATCGTCAAGCTTATCGCCTGATCCGCAACGATGCGCCTTGGATTTTCCTCTACAGCCCAACCATTGCCTGGGGTGTCGGTCCATGCGTCCGCGGCTGGAAGCCCACGCGTGACGCTTTGATCGGGCTACAATAAACATGCAAAAATTCATCATCCAGCGTCTGCTGATGTTAATTCCATTGTTGATTGGTGTCTCAATTCTCGTCTTTTTGATGACCCAGCTCGTGCCGGGCGATCCGGTTATGATGATGTTAGGGGAATTCAGCATGGCCACGGCAGAGGATATTGAAGAACTTCGGGAAACGTTGGGGTTTAACGATCCACTCTATATTCAATACTGGAACTATTTCACTGGGTTGCTCCAGGGCGACTTGGGTACATCCATGCGTACTCAAAAGCCAGTGGCTGATCTGATCGGACAACGCTTGCCCAGCACCTTTGCCCTCACCTTTACCGCCCTGACTTTTGCGGTGCTTTTTGGCACCGGTTTGGGAATTCTTTCGGCGTTGAATCACAATACGTGGGTTGACTATAGCGCAGTTGTGATTGCTCTATTGGGTGTCTCAATTCCCGGCTTTTGGTTGGCGCTGCTGCTGATCTTTCTATTTGCCGTGACCCTGCGATGGTTGCCCGTCCTCAGCACGTCAGGCGTGGAGGGAATCATCTTGCCAGCGCTAGCCCTAGGGTTGTGGGCAGGGGGCACAATTGCTCGTCTGGTTCGTTCCGGCATGTTGGAAGTTGTGCGCCAAGATTACGTTCGTACCGCACGCGCCAAGGGGCTAACCGAATCGAAGGTCGTTTTGCACCATGCTTTGCGCAACGCGTTACTGCCGGTTGTTACCGTTGTCGGACTTCAATTTGGTGAAGTGCTGGCCGGAACAGTGATTATCGAGGCCGTCTTTGCCAGACCGGGTTTGGGATTGATGCTCGTCAACGCAATCATTGCCAAAGATTTTCCTTTGGTACAAGGGATCGTCATGTTTGTGGCCGCTGCCTACATGATGATGAACGCTTTGGTTGAAATCGTTTATGTCTGGATTGATCCACGGATTCAGTATACATAATGGTATTAAAAGATGCCGTCTTGCATTTCGGGCAACGTAGTGACATAATACTTTCTATCATATTTTACTATTCACATAACGAGGAGAACATAAATGAATCTACCCATTCAATCCTGGCTCGGACGATCACGCAGTAGCATAATTTGGTTTGTCGTGATGGCATTATTGCTGGCTGCTTGTGCGCCGACCGCGGCACCAGCAACTGGCGGTACTAGTATGGAAGCGTCTGCGGAAGACGCAACCGTTGTCGTGTTGCAGGGTGTCGATGTCAACACACTTGATCCCCACTTCGTGGGTGCGATTCCAGAAGTCAACGTCAACCGCCACATCTTCCAGACGTTGATGACCTTTAATGATGATGTGGAACTGGTGCCACAGTTAGCCGAATCATACGAATCGATTGACGAACTGACGTGGGAATTTAAGATCAAGGAGGGGTATACCTTCCATAACGGCGAACCGGTCAATGCCGAGGCGTTTGCCTTTACTCTCAACCGTGGTTTAGAATTCTTTAGAAATAATGAGGCACGCGTCTCCTATCAGTTTACGCTGATGGGCCTCGACAGGGTTGAGGTTGTAGACGAATATACGCTGCGCGTGATCACACTAGAACCAAATCCAATTCTGGTTTCGCATATGGCTGCGGGTGGGACAGCTGCACTGCCACCAAAGTATTACAGCGAAACACCCCAAGAAGAATTGGCCCGCAATCCCGTTGGAAGCGGTCCCTACAAATTTGTCGAGTAGGTTCCAGAGGAGCGCGTTGTCCTGGAAGCCTGGGATGAGTACAAAGACGGTCCGCCAGAAATCAAGACCATCATTTGGCGTCCAGTGCCCGAGGCCGCGACCCGCATTGCCGAGTTAGAATCTGGCAATGCCGATCTCATCGTCAATGTTCCGCCCGATCTGGCAGACAGCGTTGCTGGAACCGAGGGCGTTCGCCTAGAAAATGTAGCTGGCATGCGTCGTATCTTTATCGGCATCAAGCAGGGGCGACATCCAGCCTTGGCCGACAAACGAGTACGCCAGGCTCTGAACTACGCCTTCAATTGTGAAGGCATGATGGAGAATCTACTGGCCGGACGGGGCGAATGCTCGGCGCACATTGCCAATGCTCCCTTCCAAAGCCCCAATGTCGGTGCCTATCCTTACGATCCAGATAAGGCACTGGAATTGATGGCTGAAGCTGGCTACACTGACACGGATGGCGACGGCATTCTGGACAAGGATGGGGAAAAGTTGTCGCTGATCTTTGATTCACCCAATGGTCGCTATATTAAAGATCGAGACATTGCACAAGTCATCGCCTCGGATCTTGAGAAGATCGGTGTTGAGATCGACTTCCAAGTCTACGACTGGTCGATCTTCACTCAAAAGACGGCACAACGTGGGGCCGGACTGAATGACCTCTATCTTTTGGGGTCGGGACCAGGCTTCAACTGCCAATCGGATCTGGCATTGGTCCAGGGCGATTCTGGCTCGAATCGTACCGAGTGGCGGGGCGAGGGGTACGAAGCCGTTTGGGCTGAACTCAACACTAAATTTGACCCAGATCGCCGCATCGAACTCTGCCATCAGCTAGAAGAGATTGCCTTTGAAGAAGCACCACTGATCTTCATCTGGCTACAGACTGATTTCTATGCAGCTTCGGATCGGCTCAATTGGAGCGCCCGTCCCGATGAGCGCATTTTGTTGCTGAATGCGAGTATTCAATAATGTGATTCCAAAAAAACAATGATCCACAGATTGACAGGATGAACAGGACTAAAGCGAAGTCAGTTTGAAAACGCTAGTTCTGAATCTTCCCGGAAGGGGTCACAAATTGGCCCGTCTACCCTGCAATATCTGACCCCTTCCGGGAAGATGGGTCAGTGAAAACTATCGTTCTCTATCAGATTTCACTGTAGATGGGTAAAAATCTAGTCAATCCCGTCCATCTGTGGATCATTTAAAAACTGGATTGGCCTAAATCAGTCATCTCCTCATCTCAATCATCTTATGGGCACTTACCTAATCCGCCGCCTCCTACAAACTTTTCTCGTCATCTTTGGCGTGAGCATTGTCTCGTTTGGACTCATGTTTCTAACAGGCGATCCAACCGAGTTGCTGTTGGGTGCAGGTGCCGATTTTATGACCCATGAGGAGATCGAAGCCTATCGTCAGGCTATGGGCTTTGATCGCCCGTGGATTGTCCAGTATGTCGACTTTGCTGCCGGGGCAATTCGGGGGGATTTTGGTGATTCGTTGATGCATCACCGACCCGCATTTAGCGTTGTGTTGGAGCGGATGCCAGCCACCATTCAACTGGCGCTCATTGCCCTAGTCATCTCTGTGATTTTCGCCATTCCAGTTGGCGTCATTTCGGCAACGCGCCCCAATAGTTGGTACGATTATGTCAGCATGACCGGTGCGTTGATTGGTCAATCGGTCCCGAGCTTTTGGCTGGGCATTCTGCTCATGTTGTTTTTTGGTGTCTATCTAAAGTGGTTACCGATTTCGGGTCGAGGAACATGGCAACATCTGATCTTGCCGGGCTTTACTTTGGCAGCCTTCTCTCTGGCACGCAATGCGCGATTAACCCGTTCTTCTCTCCTTGAAGTGATGCAGCAGGATTACATGCGCACGGCACGCGCCAAAGGATTAAACGAGAATCGGATCGTCTATCGCCATGGACTGCGCAATGCATTGATCCCTCTTGTGACGATGGTCGGTCTTCAGGTTGGTTTCCTGCTGGGTGGCTCGGTGATCATCGAAACGATCTTTGCCTGGCCGGGTATTGGGCGTCTCATCATCCAGTCGATCTACAACAAAGATTTTCCCGTTGTCCAGGCTGGTGTTACGCTGTTGGCAATCATTTTCGTCATGGTCAATCTGTTCGTTGACCTGATCTATGCTTGGCTGGACCCACGAGTGCAATACAACTGATGGCAGCAACAATCGAGCAATCGGCAGGACAAAGCAAACAGAACCGCACACCGACCGACAGTGAATTAGCGGCACAGGTGAACGAAGGCCGCCGTCGTCGTCGCTACCAGATGGTGCGAAGCCTCTTGCGGCGCAAACTGGCACTCTTTGGCATGATCGTCATCCTGATTATGTTGGCATTGGCCGGTGCTGCCCCCCTTCTCACAGAGCATGATCCAACCGAAATTGACATTGTGAAGCGACTCAAATCGCCTGGATGGCAAGATGAGGATGGGCTGACTCACCTGCTGGGTACGGACACTCTTGGGCGAGACGTTTGGGCGCGCTTGATCTATGGCGCACGGATTTCGCTCTTGGTGGGTATTTCAGCGGTTCTAATCGCCGGAAGCCTAGGTGTGTTGCTCGGACTCATTGCGGGCTACTTTGGAGGCAAGCTCGACGATGTGATCATGCGCGTGGCCGATACCCAACTTGCCTTTCCCTTTATTTTGCTCGCCATCAGCATCATTGCCGTGCTGGGGCCTGGATTGCTCAAGGTGATCGCTGTGCTGGGCATCAGCGGCTGGGTACAATATGGGCGCATTGTGCGTGGTCAAGTTATCTCGCTGCGTGAACAGGAGTTTGTCCAATCAGCACAGGCCATTGGCGTCTCCAATCAGCGCATCCTGTTGCGCCATATTCTCCCAAACACCTGGGCGGCTGTCATCGTCATCGCCAGCTTTTCCGTCGCCAGCACCATTCTGGCTGAATCTTCACTCAGCTTTCTCGGTCTTGGTGTCCCTCCGGAAGTACCCACTTGGGGGGGAATGTTGGCCGAAGGTCGTGAATATTTGGCGTTAGCACCGTGGCTTGCAACGTTCCCCGGTCTCGCCATTGCGTTAACCGTTTTTGGGATCAACGTGGTTGGTGACTGGTTGCGTGATTATCTTGATCCGCGATTGAGTGGAAGCGAGTCTTAGCAAGGCTCATCTAAGAAAATTGTGCAAAGCGGAGTTTACATCAGAGGCAAAAGATGGCATTTGCACAATTTCGTCTGATGAGCACTTAGCAAAGACATGTAGTATGCGAACAAGAATTTTGAGAAAAAATTTCTGTTAATCGGTTGACTTAGTCTTTAGTTTAGTTTACAATTTGATTCATGCTGAGCAAATCAATGCAGCGACAATATTCGTTGCCCGAAGCATTTAGTGCTTATCCGAAAAGTTCTGTGACGATGTGTTCTCGCTTGAGAAGCTGATCGGACTCACAACCACTTTCTGGATAGGTTCTTATCTTTAACCACAAGACTCTATCCCATCAGCTTCTCTAAAGACGTGGGTAAAGGTAAGGCTCAAAAGCAGGGAGGCCGACATGACTGCTCTTGTAAACATTCATGAAGCTAAGACTCATCTATCGAAACTGTTACTTCGCGTGATTGCAGGCGAAGAGATTCTGATAGGAAAAGCTGGGAAACCAATTGCAAAAATCGTACCGATTGAGCCTAAAAAAGCGGGGCGGAAGCCAGGGAGCGCCAAAGGAAAGATCTGGATAGCACCAGACTTTAATGCGCCTCTGCCCGATGATATTCTCGACACATTTGAAGGACGCTGAGTTCATCATGCGATTTTTGCTTGATACCCATGCATTTTTATGGTGGGTTGAAGAAAATCCGCAACTATCCGATATTGCGAGAGAGACAATCGCAGATATCGATAATGAACTGTTCTTTAGTGCCGCTTCAGGCTGGGAAATTGCGATCAAATCTCGAATTGGAAAGCTATGCGTGCCAGACAATTTAGAACAGTTTATTGCAGGAGAAGTGCATGACAACAACTTTACTGTACTGCCAATCCAGTTAAGCCACACGTTGCATGTCTACACGCTTCCTTTGCTTCACAGAGATCCCTTTGACCGTATCTTAATAGCGCAAAGCAATCTTGAAAAGATGCCTCTACTCACTGCTGATCCGTTGATATCACAGTACGATGTGAGAACGGTTTGGTAGCCCACCGAAACTAAATTCAGATGCAAAACATAGCTAAACTAATCCATCATCACTTATCAGGCGACAACGCCCAAGCCTTGACCGAAGCCATCACCCAATTCTGGCGTGCCCCCGGCTCTTCCGGCTATCATGCGGCAACAAACCTGGTGGCCGAACGGTTGCGAGCGATCGGCATCCCAGAGATCGACGTCAACACCTATCCGCTGGACGGCGAAACCCAGTTCCTGCACCAGACCATGCCGCTGGCTTGGGAACCCTACAATGCGGTTGTGCGCACAACCGGGCCAACCCAAGAGCCATTGGTCAACTTCGATGATGCACCTTCCTGCTTAATGCCCTGGTCTTGTCCGACACCGCCAGGAGGCATGACGGCAGAGTTGGTTGATCTGGGGACTGGGGAGTCGGATGCAGACTTTGCCGATAAAGATCTCGACGGCAAAGTTGTATTCATTCACCATACCGAACACCGGGCGCTCTGGACTTACGCTGCAACCAAGGCAATGGAACGAGGAGCGAAGGGAATCCTGACCGACTATTTGCTCTACCAAACGGCCCCCTTCCGGACGCGGGAAACCTTGCCCTGGGCGGTTCAACTGCTACGCTTGCCCAACAATAAGGGAAAATTTGATGCGTGGGGCTGCGCTGTCGACCACCCTACAGGACAGCATCTACGTGAACTATTGCACCTTGGCCCGGTGACCATTCACGCAAACATTCAGTGTCGCATCTTCAAGGGCAAAGGACAGAATTTGCTGGCTACTATTCCTGGCCGCCAATTGCCCGACGAATCAGTCTTTTTCATCGCCCATACCTCAGCAGCGGCCAATTGTGCGGCTGGTCCCGCGCTTATGGTCGAGATGGCGCGCACGCTACACACCCTAATTGAGTCCGGTGAGATTCCACGTCCGCGCCGGTCTATCAAGTTTCTTTTCGTCGCCGAAGGTTTGGGATCGGAAGCCTACATTCATCGCAATCGCAGCGAACTGGACAAAATCAAAACGGCTTTCTGTCTGGACAGCGTGGGCCACCATCAGGAGAAGTGCAATTCGGCCCTGCTCTTCTATCGCCATCCCGATTCAACGCCCTCCTTTATCAATGATTATTTCGCTGGCGTGATGGAACGTGTTCCCAAGGATACCAGCTGGGTTTTTGCTGAGGATAATGGCCTATCCCCGATAATCTTTGAGCAAGCACCCTACACGCCCTGGAGCGATAACCACTATTGGGCGACCTTTGGCGTCCCGAGTCCGCTCATTATGTCCTGGCCCGACCGCTGTTTTCATACCCAACTACTGACTGCCGAGATGACCAATCCGCGGGTCTTTCGGGCGGCAGGGATCTCACTGGCACTCGCCGCCTATGAAATCGCAGATGCTGGTCTGCAAGAAGCCCTTGTCATTGCCGATGAGGTGGCAACACGCAGTCTCTATCGATTGGATACAGTCGGCAATCAGGTTGCGCGCGCGGTGATAGAAGAATCAGGTGAGCTGCAGATGTTAGAAGAGAATACGGCACGGCAATTAGATTATTTTGCCCAGCGCGACGGCGCGGCGATTGCGTCCATTCAGACTCTGTTGCCAGACCAGGTGCCTGAGCAAGCGCAAGCAAGTATTGCCTTACAGCAAGCGCTTCTGCAGGAAAAAGCTGTGGCGGTCAAGGAACGCATCAGCCAGCGTCTCGCGTGATCCATGAGGTCCTCGATTCGCATTGCGCCACTTCTGTACGAGAATTTGGATGATGTCTATCGGGTGTTTTGTGCTTCAACACCGGACCGACCTGATGCTGAAGCCACGGGATTCTTGCTTTCACAATACAGTGTTGAGGCGTTCTGGGATTTTCTAGCGGTTCGCACGGCTTACGTGGCATGCCAGGCCAATGAACCCATTGGCTTTACGGTTATCGCTAGACCTACGCCCGATCAGATGGAACCGATCCGCTGGTTTGGTACGCCATTGCTGAATCAGGGAGGTGGACGATTGCTCTGGATTAAGATGGTGGCGGTGCTGCCGGCATACAAGCGCCAAAGTGTAGGGTCAGCACTCTATCGGCATCTATTCCAGACCCATCCCCATTCTGCCTTTATCACGGGGTTGTATGAATACCCACTGTGCAATCGTGCCTCGTCTGCGTTTCATTTGGCGCTTGGTTTTCAGCGCGTGGGGGTCATTGAGCGAATCGACAATGATGCAGTAGCTCGTAAGGTGACGGGGATCTTCTACAAAACATCAAAGGTGCACTGATGTTCGTCGTACATTAATGTCATGACTCGAACTGTAGTATAATTGCGATTCAACATCAACTCATGGTTATGGGCGAAGCGGCCAAGAGGTTGTCGACCGACTTGCGAACTCAACATTCTCATATCCCTTGGGCGTCTGTTGCTGGTATGCGTGATCGATTGATTCATGCCTATGAACGAGTTTCACTCGACATCATATGGGATACAGCTGTAAACGCTGTGCCAGAATTGCTTACGCAGGTTGCACCGTTGTTACCAGATAAACCAAGTGATTTGTGAGTAAGAGATAGTAGAACACTCGAATATCTATTAATGAACGAATGATGTCAGCTCAACTAAACCAAATTCCATATAAACGAAAAGAAACGCCTCCACCCAACGCTGGAGGTCTTACGTTCCCGGCGCTGATCCACCTGTATGAAACAATGGTGGCCCAGGATACTCGCATCGTCTTTGATTCTACACGCCCGATGGCCGACGAATTTTGGAACCTAATCGATGGGCAGCGATCATTGGCGGAGATCGGTGAGTTGATTGCCCTGCAATTTGGCTTCACTCTTACACCTGATACGTTTCTGCCCTTTGCCGATCAGATGGTCAGTGTGGGGTTAATTGAACTACGAGAGCAATGAACGACATTTTCACAAAGTTTAATAAATTCTAACCATTTCTGATTAAATCATCAGAAAGTTAAGCACTATTTAATGGTAATATAAATTCATGCATTTTTTCCTTATTTTAAATTGATTTTTTGACCATTAGATAGAGAGTTTGTTCGTGATGAGAAATATCAAGAGGATACAACAGCAATTCGTTGATTGCCATAATGAGGCATTACGAAGAATCGGGAAAGACGGCTACAATCAGCATGGCAGAGGGGCGATTGTCGTACTGCTTAGACGCACGTCGAAAGTGACCAAATTGCCTGTCGGCTATGCTGGACTGACGAAACTACATGAGGCATACCTCAATTATCAGAGGCCGCAAAATGTACATGATGTGCTAATCCGAGTTTGCACCTACGATCCCCCTCACGAGTTGTTGGTCCTATTTTGTATAAGCACGCAGTTAGAATTCTTCAATAGCCTCAGTAGATCCAAATTTCAGGTTTTGAGAGAGAATTCTGGCTAAACAGTTGACATAAATACAAATTTGCCGGTCGATATCTAGTTTTTGCGTTAGATTTGGGCGATTTTCAGATATGAAATAGGTTGTTTTCTGTAACCGAAATCTGAATAAATGACTCCAAAATCCCTGCAATCTCGACTGAAAATCGCCAAAAACGCCAAATTTGGATCTACTGAGCCTGAATCTAACGAACATGGCTTTTTTTGAAAAGCCTTGGAAAGAAACGCTCTTTAGCAAACCATTGGGCCAAATCGGCGCACCAATAGGAATGTCCCAGCCGCCAAAGGCAACCAGAGCATTAGGTATTTCACCATTGGGTGCAAGTGAATACACGCAGACAATCATACCACAGAACACAAGAATAACCCGTCTGATCGAGGCATCTTGAATCTGACCAAACCTGTTGTAATATTGCACATTTTGTAGACGAGGCAACTGTCTTTTCATAAAAGCTTAGTTTAAGGCTTTTCCAACAATTAAAATCCCTAATAGTGACATTTGTCACCCTAATTGACAATTTCAAGGGTTTGTAGAGGGTTCGCACCTCAAATTTGTCATGTTGTAACCTTTTTGACGCTAACAGACCCTCAGAGGTGTTCTAAGGACTCGCTTGTATAGGGTTTGAACACCCAAAATCAGGGACCAAGGTGACAAATGTCACTATACGTAATTTGATCTGGAAAAGCGCAAGCCATTCTAGAGAAATCGACTTGGCACATTAGGGACTTATTTTGCTGGAATGGCCTTAGAGCGTGTATTAAAAGGTGAGATCAGAGCCGGTTGAGTAGCCGAAGGCGTATCGAAACCAAACGGGTCGACCCGCCAACGCTGGTTTCGATACCGCTTTGCGACTCAACCGGCGTTTGCTCACCCTTTCGTCAGACTTTTAAAACACCCTCCTAGTGTTTTGTCAGATAAGTTATAATACGGTAAACTCTGCCAGAAAGTGACTAAAAAAACGAGGAGGCAGAGAGAAATGAAGCAAGTATATAAAGTTAAACTAAGTGATAAAGACAGAAATGAATTAAGGCGAATAACGGCAAAAGGAAAAGAGAACGTAAGAAAGATAAGAAGGGCACATATTCTGCTCTTGTCAGATGGAGGAAAAACAGACAGAGAAATCATGGAACGAGTGGGAGTGACGCGAGCAACGGTGGTGCGAATCCGCAAAAGATATGTGACGGAAGGGCTAACCAAAGCCCTAGAAGAGAGGCCAAGAAGCGGACGACCAGTCGAGATTAGTAACGAAGCCAGAGCCAAAATCACGGCACTAGCGTGTACGAAAGGACCAGATGGGCGAAGCCGATGGACTTTAAGGCTGCTAGCAACCACAGCGGTTGAGTTAAAGTTTGTGGAAGACATTTCGCATGAAACCGTGAGTGAAATTCTGAAAAAAAACGAACTGAAACCCCATTTGAAGGTGCAGTGGTGTATCGGAAAGTTAACACCTACATACTTGTGGCACATGGAACAAATCTTGGACCTCTATGCACAGCCCTATGACCCCAAGAATCCTCTCTGGTGGGTGTTACGATGAAAACCTTGTCAGCTCTTGGGCGATACAATCGTGCCGATTGAGATGAAACCAGGCAAGAAATGGCGCTATGATCATCACTATGAACGCAAGGGCATCTGTTACATCTTGATTGCTTACCAGCCACACACTGGACAGCGGGTTGTTCAGATTACCGAACGGCGCAGAGGCCAAGAGTATGCTCGCTTCATGCATGATCTCAAAACGAAACACAATCCTGATGCCGATTCATTACAGATTGTTCAGGATAATCTCAACATTCATTCACCCAGTTCCTTCTACACCATCTTTTCGCCTGAGGAAGCTTTCGCTCTGGCTCAGCACTTTCAGATGGTTTATACCCCCGTCAACGGGAGTTGGCTTAATATGGTTGAAATTGAACTCTCGGTTATCACTCGCCAAGTTCTTGATCGCCGCATTGATTCCAAAGAGCTTCTTGAGACTGTTGTCCTTGCTCTTGTCAACGAGCGCAATGAACAATCCGCTACCATTCAATGGCAATTTACCCCCGCTCTCGCTCGCCAGAAGTTCCAGCGTTTCTATCCTGTTTTGGATACCGATTCTGATGACCAACCTGTATCATAACTTATCTGACAAAACACTAGTGCTTATCCAAAAAGTTCTGTGACGATGTATTCTCGCACGAGAAGATGGTCGGACCCACAACCACTTTTCGGATAGGTTCTTAGCCGTTCTTAGCGGCTGTCCGTTCACTATTTTGCCAAATTTGGAATTCTTGGTCGATTGGCGTATGATTGGATTATTCGAATTTCTATCCTCGGTCCAACCGTACCTATCCAGAATTGATTCTGAAAAGGTGCAGCCTATAGATATCCAGATATCTTTCTATGCCTAGCAGTTCCCTATTCTGAATGGGGGCGGTGAGCCTAACCCTTTTCTCGATTTGGTGAAAGGAGATCATCGTGGCAGTTGCGGAAAGGCAAGCAGCGGTTCCTCCACCTCAGCGCGCCAATCTCAGTCTGTTGAGTCGTCTGGTTGGGGCAGAATCTGCATTTCAGACAAAGCGCGCAGTTTGGGGGTATGTCTTTGCTTTGCCCTGGATTCTGGGTTTGATCATCTTCTGGGGCGGTCCGATTCTGGCCTCATTCTACTTCGGCTTTACCGAATATGCTGTGATCGGTTCCCCGCGCTTCATCGGCCTGGATAATTATGTCAAAGCATTTACAACCGATGAACTCTTCTGGCCCTCTCTAGGACGTACCTTCACCTTTGCAGGCGTCTATCTACCGTTTGCTGTTGGCGGCGCGCTTCTGCTGGCCATCCTGTTAAATCAGAAACTGGTCGGGACAAACGTATACCGAACGATCTTTTTTATTCCCCATCTAATTCCGGCCGTTGCGCTAGCAGTCCTCTGGACCTTTTTATTGGCGCCTCGGGTCGGCCCCATCAACCAGTTTCTGCAGGGCATCGGTGTGGACAACCCACCGGCTTGGCTGGCCTCGCGAGATACTGCACTCCTTTCGGTGACCTTGATCAATGTATGGGCAGCCATGGGCGGCAATACCATGCTGATTTTCTTGGCGGGACTGCAGGGAGTGCCCCAAGAACTCTACGACGCCGCCGCTATCGATGGTGGCGGTTCGTGGGCCAAGTTTCGCCATGTAACGTTGCCCATGTTGACACCGACGATTTTCTTCAACGTGGTGCTGGCTGTGATTGGTGCGCTCAAAGTCTTTACGACGGCCTGGGTTGCAACGCAAGGTGGTCCTTCGCTCTGCACATCTACTTTGAAGCATTCCAATATTTCCGTCTGGGATATGGTAGTGCACTGGCTTGGGTGCTAGCAGCGATCTTAATACTCTTTACGTGGTTCCAGGTGTGCTACTCGCGACGATGGGTTCACTATGAGGGGGCCTAGGAGGTAGAATCATGACACAGCAAACATATACCCAGTCCACATCCAGACCGCTCTTGCAAGCTCCCACCAATATTGGCCGTGTTGCTCTATACGTAATTGTATTATCTCTGTGCGTCATGTTTGGGTATCCCTTCTTCTGGACGTTGATGAGTTCGCTCAAGACGATTCCCGAGATGTTTGCCTTTCCCCCCATCCAGGTGCCGGCTGTCCCACAATGGAGCAACTACTGGCAGGTGCTGAACATTTCTTATCCGGTAGGCCGTTGGTTTATCAACTCCATTGTCATTGTCGTCTTGACCGTTAGCGGGACGCTGATCACGGCATCACTCGTCGCCTATTCATTTGCTCGATTTGAGTATCGCGGGCGAAATATGCTTTTCATGATCACGCTTGCGACGATGATGCTCCCTGCCCAAGTTACGTTAATTCCTCAGTTTGTGCTCTTCTACAGATTGGGTTGGATCAATACCATCCTGCCTTTATGGGTGCCTCACTGGTTTGGCGGCGGTGCCTTTGCCATCTTTCTCATGCGTCAATTTTTTATGAGCTTGCCGCGGGATTTGGATGAGGCGGCGCTGATCGATGGCGCGGGGTTCTTTCGTATCTTCTGGTCGATCCTCATGCCCCTCTGTAAACCGGTCTTGGCTACGCTAGCGATCATTTCCCTGATCGCCAGTTGGAGCGATTTTCTAGGACCATTGATCTATCTGAACAGCCCCGAGAAGTTCACAATTTCTGTGGGTATCCAGTTCTTCAACGCCGTGCCCGAAGTAGGAGGAGAACCGATGCAGCATCTGTTGATGGCGGCCTGCGTCATGTCAATGATACCGATCATCGTGATCTTTTTCCTGGGGCAGCGCTTCTTTGTGCAGGGTATTGTCATGTCTGGCATCAAGGGTTAGAAGCAGGACGGACCAAAATAATCGAGCGGAATAGGATTTGCAAAGCAGATCCGTTAAGAATTTTCCATTTGCCGTTCAGCCTTAATCATTGGCAAGTCTGAATCTTCAAATCTTCTCAGTTGACCCCACATAGAGCTCTCTCGGAAAGTGCACATCATCCCCGAGGTCGATGGTGCGAGGAGGGTCGAAAAAGTGCGTAAGGGAGGGAGTAGGAAGAAAAATGTCGGATAGCGGCAAAAAAGTGTGAGTGGCAGGGAAAAGTAGGCAAGGGTCGGCATCCGTAGTCCTGGCCGAGCGCGGAGAAGTGTGAGTGGCCCAGGGGGTCAAGTGTTAAGCGAGTCGTCGGGCGGCATGGTGTAGCCAGGCGTCGACGTGCTGACACATGGCCGCGAGCGAAGCGGAAGAACCATCGGTCGCGGCCAGCAGTGCGGGTCTGGAGGAGATGAAAGTCGTACTCTTGCGCTTGACTGAGCGTTCAGCGCAGGAGCGAGCGTTAGCATGAAGTTGCCAAAGGTCGCTGTCCCTGGGGATGCGGGTGTGCAAGCGATAGTTGTCCTTGGGATAGGTATAGACGACGCGCCCATAGGCTGAACCAGAGCAATCCTGGCCAAAGTGCGGACAGGTGGTCACGTCGTCCGTGGCGGCGGCCAGGGACAGCGCCACTTGATGCGCAAGCGGTCGGGACAGAAGCCCCAGCGTGTCGCCCGGCGGGACAGATAGGGATACTGCCGTCTAGGCGTATGGAGCCAGCAAAGCGGCTGTGGTCCTGGTTGCGTTGGTTAAGGGCATGACCAGCGCCATGTGCCAGCGCAGTGTGGCGAGACGATAATAGCCGATGACATCATGAGCCGCATCCAAAGTGGCAGTCTGGATGGGCAAGCCGAAGAGTTCGCACCCTCGATAGAGTGTGGCAAGACCAAGGACGCTGTCGTGGCGATTGCCATCAGCCATGGTGATGACCAGGGGCAGTTGACAGCGATGCTGGAGGGAATAGGCAGTCAATTCATAGCAAGTGTGCCCATAGACCCAACAGTGGCGATAGCTATCCCAGCCCCAAAGGGCATGGGGGTCGTTGTAGGCCCGATGGCAGCGGCAGCGTTGGTCTGATTTCTTCCCTCGATTGTCGCAGTCACACAGTTTCTTGCCAGAAGGATTGGCCCAAGTGGGCAGTTTGGCGCCGTCGCCAGCCACATGGAGATGGTCCAGGTCGATTAAGCCCAACTCGACTGAGTGGGCCACAAAGCAGCCATAGAAGAGCCGTTGCAGCACCTGCTCCCAGGCAAGGCGGCCATACCAGTCTGACCTGCCAGTAGTTCAGCGACGGCTGGCGGCGCAAAAGGGCGCCCCAGAATGAGCGCGGTCAGGCGATTGACGATGCCCGCATGGGGGCGCAGATCGTTCTTGTCCTTGTGGGCAGCGGCTTGATCCCGCTCATCTCGCCGTTGATAGGGGCGACGAGCCTGGCTGCGGGCTTGCCGCTCGCGTTGCAGGAGACGGTCTTGAAAGTCGTAAAACGTGCCCACGCCAGGCACGTCGTTGGGCTCGAAGCCGCTGATGAGGGCGTAGAAGGGCTCATCGCGCATCTGCCCCACCCACACATCGAAGCTCGTCTGACCACAGAGCATCATGGCCAGACACGAGCGCAACATGGACACCGGGTCGCGCACGGGTCGTCCCCAGTCTGGCACGTATAACGGTGCCAAAAACGGGTACGCACCATCGAGATTCGTCGCTGACAGCTTGCGCCATACCGCATAATGGCGATGGTCGCAGCGCAGCGCACCATATCGACCCGCTCGATGGCGTACAAACCGCACATACTGCTTGTGACGGAAGATGCTGGTTAACATCCGACCCCCCTTTCTGTTTCCGTTTGGTCGTTCCAATGAGCCCACACTTTCTACTTATCACTACGTCGGAAACAGCTTGGGGTTGGGGGTAAATTCTTAACAACTCGCGATTGGTCGGCCTCGACCTCTCTGGTCTGACATCCGACTACACTTTCCGAGAAAGTTCACATATTGAAAGGAGGTGGACCCACCATAAAATCAGAGTTCTGGGATGGGGTACTGATTTTCCCTGGTCCCCAGCCCCCCATTCCTGATCCCTCTAAACCTCTGGATTTCATGTTGAACCGAGTATCGATATTCCACTCAATCCGTCTGGAATGAACAGCTCCAAAGGAGAAGCTTTATGAATCGAAAGCAAATCACTCGCCGCAACTTTTTGAAAGGTGTTGCCGTTACTGGTCTCGGAGCAGCTTCGGCTCAGCTCTTGTCTGCCTGTGTGCCTCCAAGCGGCGCCCCTGGTTCTGCTGGAGGGGACGCGGCACCCGCTGCAGAGGCGATTACGCTGCGCATCCAAGTACCCGCAGGCAATTTAGCGTTGACGCCGCAAGAATTTGGACCGCGCTTTACTGAGGAAACCGGCGTTGAGGTAGTGGTCGAAGAGACGATATATGGCGAGATCGAAACCAAAACGCAAACTGGCTTCATCGCTGGAACCTTGCAGGATTTGCTCTATGGCCATCACCGCTGGATCTTCATTAATTTTGTGAAGGGTATCTACTTGGAAACAGACGACCTCTGGGCCTCCAGTCCGCCAGATGATCCCGATGATTTTTATCCAAGTGTACTCGAAGGAAATAAATGGCAGGGTAAAAGCTTCAACTTGCCAGATGTGGTACATCCGGGTGGGAACATTGCCCTGGCATTCAACAAGACAATGCTGGAAGAGAAAGGGCTGGCTATCCCCGAGGTTGGCTGGACGATACAAGATTGGTCTGACTTGGCCCGCGAAGCAGCTGATCCCGATGCCGGAATCTTTGGCATGGGTTTCGACAGCATGAGCGCCATGCACTACTATAGCAATACATCGCGTTCCTTTGGGGATGTTGACTCCACAGACTCCTGGATCATGGATGCAGAGGGGCGCACGATGAGTTACAACACCGATCTGCACGCTGAAATCGCTGCGTGGTATGTGAGTCTATTGGACGACAAAGTGGCTCCGAGAGCGGCTGACAAAGAGGGCGTTGAACCCAATCTATTCGTTGCGGGTTTGGAAGCCACCCATGCAAGCACGGTCGGAGTATTGACACGAGCGCAAGCGCAGGCAGGGGATCGCTTCGAAGTTGGTGCTATTCCTCTACCTCCCGGCCAGACGGGGCGTCAGGGTACCTGTTTCTCTGGAAACCACTGGATGATCAACTCCAACTCCGCAGCACCCGATGAAGCCTGGGAATTTGCCAAGCTGCTGACCTCCAAAGAGGCCGGTATCTTCAACGTATTGGAAGCCAAGCGCCAGACCAACGGTCGCAAATCAGTCTGGACCGATCCAGAGGTGAATGCAGTTAACCCGCTCTACGGCTTCACCGATACAGTGATTAC
Source organism: Chloroflexi bacterium TSY (assembly GCA_019217005.1). Next base: position 58,532 of record JAHBNG010000056.1, on the reverse strand, counting down.
CGAAGGCGTTGAGCCATATCCCATGCCCTGGAATACCCGCTTCACCGAAGCGAACAACGTTTTCCGCTCCGAGATCGACCTGATCTGGGAAGGTGAAGAGACCTTTGAGGGATATGCGGCTGAGATTGAACGTAAAACGCAGGCCATTTTGGATGAGCCCATGCCGTCGTAAAAGCTGTATTAGGCTATTTCAAAACAATATCGACGATTCGTGATTCATGGTGCATAGTCAAAATGAGTGTTCGACGTCATATATTTTTTGTTTAGCCTTAGGTAGTGTGTAGTAGCTGGTTGCGTTGTGTCAAATAGGACTTGGCCGACCCCTCTTCCTTTGCCTGGGAGAGGGGTTTTTGTGTTATATTAGAGTTGTTCCGAAACAATGATATGAACATCGATGACCGCATTCCGGGAATGGACCAGGCGTTGTTGCGGTCGAGAGAGTTTGCTTGGTCCATTCCCGGAATGCTCTGCCTGCTTATTTCGGAACAACTCTATTGTTCTTCGCTCTATTTACATTGGCAGAACAGACGACTTTACAAATATTGGTTGGATAGAGCCGATCTTTCCAGAAGAGGTCAAGAGTGGTCTGGTATTAGAGCTTATTTGTGACCCCTTCCGGAAAGATTTCATCCCCATTTTTCTGGAAGATACGGATAAAGAGAGACATTCATGGACACCATGCCCAACAGACCTGAACAAAAGACTCTCACAGAGTTCCTCGACATCCAGCAGAAAGCTGACGCCATCTGGGGCGGCCAACGCTCGGTGGATCGGGACTACCCCTACATTCCGCCAGACTACAAAGTTCCTTTCTTGCATATCGGTACCGAGAAACAGCTCTTTTTGGACAACTTTATCCTTGACCACCTGGACGGCGTTCACCGAGAGATTTGCAAGCCGACCAAAGCCGCAAAGCCCCTGTTGAGCTGGTCGAATCTCCCTTGGGAGCAGGTGCAGTTCAATCCGGGTATATCGGGAGTTGTTCATGACCCCGACGATGGCAAATTCAAGATGTGGTATTGGCAAGGTTTGACCAATGATCCATTTAACACGGGCCAGGTACTTTGTTATGCAGAGTCCCATGATGCTCTGAACTGGGAGAAACCTTTGCGGGACGACTGTTTGCCCTACCAAGAACACAAGGCGACCAACATCGTCCATCCTGACATATCGCAATCGGGGTTGGTGCTCAACCATGATCGGAGCGACCCCAGCCGCAAGTTTCTGCTCGTCAACTGGCCCCCAAAGATTGCGAAACAGAGACCGGCAGGGGGTCCGCGCCTCTCGCAAGTGGATGTCTCGCCCGATGGATTGCATTGGCAGACTATCAGCGAAGAATCTCCGTTCCCACACCATCATGAACAGAAGATCCTCTGGGATGAGAGCATCCAGAAATGGGTCGGCTACAGCCAATATTCCCACCATCAGAATTTCCTCTACCGCAAACGGCAAATTGGTCGTCAGGAGAGCGCCGACTTCATCAACTGGTCGCCCAAAGAGGTGGTGCTTTCGGCAGATTGGGACAGCAATTTGCCACCCGATCTGGAGATGCACGACATGTCAGTTCGCAAGGTTGGCGGGCTTTACATTGGCATCACTGGCGAGTTTATGGCCGAGCCTTTCTGGCAGGAACGCGATAACCATAACTGGCGCGACCAGGCTTTCTGTCGTCTTGGTCTCTATACCAGCCGTGATGGATGGCGATGGCAGCGGGTGGGTGGTCCAGGTCCGTGGGTGGAAAATGGTCCGCCCGGTAGCCAGGATTATGGCTTTGCTTGCTTTACGTCAGGGTTGTTGGTCCACGATGGTCAGCTGATTATTCCCTATAGCGGTAACCCACAGAAGCAGAACTGGCTCGCGCGCACGTCACCCACGCCGGTTTATCCGGCAGAAGCGTTTGTCCGTCAACAGCAAAAGTGGGATGAGCGCAAAGCACTCCAGGGTGATCCGCCCCAGAAGCGCGCCGTGGGCGGACTGATCCTGCATGAAGATGGCTGGTCCAGGCTCCAACCGGTCTATGAAGATGGCCAGGTATACACCAAACAATTTGTGTTTGAGGGCGATACGCTCCAGATCAACGCGGATTGCCGCTATGGATATGTGCGTGTCGAACTGCTGGACTCCCAATTCCAGCCATACGAGGGCTTTTCTGCAAAACTTTGCGACCCCATAGTTGGTGTAGAAAACAAGATCTGGCATCGGATCTCCTGGCAGGGAAACAGCGATGTCCGCCCACTCTGGAACAAGCCAGTTCGTATTCGCTTTCATTTGCATCAAGCTGATTTGTACGCATTTCAGTTCATCACGACTGAGCTATAAAGACCAAAAACCTGACTCATTTTCAACGACTATCTTACTTCAGATCTTCTGGCACGGATTGCAATGGCGCAGGTAGCCATATCAAGTGTGGTAGAATAGTTATCACTGCATGTGATTGATCAACGGGTGAGGAAATTGATATGGAAGACAAGCGAGGGCCTCTGGAAGAACCAGCCGGCGTGTGGTTCGTCAATCGCAACGAAGAGCTTGATCTATTCTGGAAATGGGCGACGGGTATTCCTCACCCGGGACGGCGCAGCTATGCATTGATTGGGTTGCGTCGTACTGGTAAGACTGCCATCTTACATAAACTCTTCAATCGCCTCTTTCATGAGCAAGAGCAAGTAATACCCATCTATATTTCGTTTGCGCACCACCTGCATCATGCCAAGCCGATTGATGCCTTTCAATTCGCCGAGGAGTATATCCTTGGCTATATTCGCAGTTACCTAGATTTTCGCTATCGCCAACCTTCTCTATTTCGTCAACCTTTAGCATATGATGATTTATATGAATTTACACAGCACGTGTCAGATGACCTGATGCTCGATCTGTTTCACCGCTATCGACGCACCCGTTCTGCCGAAACCTCGTCTACATATAATCTTGTCCACTGGGCGATTGAAGTGCCGCGTGGTCTTGGCTTTGAACATCAGATTCCCAGCGCGCTGATGATCGATGAGTTTCAAGTCTTAACCAGAGTCCATAATCCAGACAACCAGACAACAGAAAATTTAACAAACTCGTTTCAATATGCCTCAGAAAGTCACTGGGCGCCCATGCTCGTCTCTGGCTCATCCATATCGATGTTGGTTGGAAGAAGCCTTGGGCGGAATGCTCTCTGGGCGATTTCAACCGTGGTATCTGGAGCCATTATCCCAAGAACACACAATTGACATGGTTTTCCGGCTCGGTCGGATCAACGGCGTTGAAGTTACCGAGATGTTAGCATTGGCAATTTGGGAGTTGACTCAAGGCTATCCCTATCCTGTCGAGTGCATGATGAATAGCGTATGTCCGGCTGTGGAAAGATTACCGGATATCGACTCATTAAATGAGATTGTGCTTTTCGAGTTGACCCATCGGCGTGGTTCATTGCGCGAGCATTATGAGGAAGAGTATGGCAAATATGTGCGAGAATTGAACGGAGACCAGTTGACGCGCAAGATTCTATTTTGGATTGCGAATCATCCAAAAGAACGGATTCTGGCTGAAAAAGTAGCAACTGCGCTTGATGCTGATCTGTTGGAGATTCAAGACTCATTAGAAAAACTATATCGGGCAGATGTGATCAGACGTGCAAGTATTTCATCTTTCTGGGGACCCGCAGAACCTCTAATGCGAGAATTTCTGAAATACGAACACTATCTTGATGTCGAGGATCTTCCACGAGAGGATGCAACCGCTGAACTCCGACGTAAGGTTCGCTCAACGTTAGGTGAGTTGAATCGCCGCACAGGGCACTTTACAGAGATCGTGGTATAGCACAAATTGTGTAAATTCCCGATCTCAGTCAGAGAGAATTCGAATTTACACACAATTTGGCATACCATCAATAATAGAGAAAGGCTTTATTGCGTAACAAAAAGGGGCTCTTCAGGATCGCAGGGGGTTGACAAAGAAGTGCCATGAACTTCCCGGACACGCTTTGTATGTAATGGCAGTTCCAAAAGGGCGCGTTGAAGAAGAACTGATAGAGAGAACCAGCAGCGTGTTATGTCAACATATAGATGAGGACAAAGGCAAGGAACCCAAAGGCGATACATAGTAAAAAATTAGAAGCAATTAAGCGATAGGTTGGCGACGATGGGCTCGTTGCTGCAAATGGAAAGATTCATCATAAGGTTTCTTGTCTTGCCACAATTTCCAAATGATGCAAATCCAGCGATTAGCGAGAGTGCGATCAGCATGACTCTTTTTGAGACCGCGTTGGCGAGCGGCGGTGTAAAAAGCAGCGGCCCAAGAAGACTCTTTGCGGGAGCAGCGAGCAAATTGCTGAGTAAAATAACGAAAGTCGTGATCGCAAGCTCTGCGGAAATGAACGGTTCTGACTTTGCCACTTTGTTTGGTGACAGGACAGGTTCCCGCCAGAGACTGAAGGCTCATGGGAGAGGGAAAGCGTTTCCTGTCTTCGCCAAACTTGACCAGAAGACTGGGAGCTAAAAGCTGGCCAGCACCAGGTAAAGAAGCAAAGATATGCTGATCCGGATGTTGCAGAAAAGTGACTGTAACTGGTCAAGGGTCTCTTGTTCATAGCGCAGTAAGCAAAAGACATTCAGCCAGCTGAAGAGCTTCTCGTTGATACGCTGGCACAAATGCAGGAGCTGATGTGGGATAAGTGGCGGTTAACTTATCATAACAAGTGACCCATTTACGGGTTGCGTATGTCGGTGCTGCTTGAGAAACTCTTGGAAGCCTTCATAGGTGGAGTTGCGCACATGCTCTGGCGTTGGATAGGTCAGAACCAGGTGGCAGGCAATCCGAGAAGGCCAGTTGCTGAAGACCTCAAGCAGCGCCGGATGGTAACGCAACAGGCAAGCGCGCAGACGGTTGGATAAGGCCACAGTCTCTTTGGTCCAGTATTGTGTGGCACTGCTGACCACTCGCATCTGCTGGAGTAATTCACTGCCAGGTGACCAAGGATAAAATCGATGGACATCGGTCCGCAACAAATCTGCTATCACATAGGCATCACTCTTATCATTATGCGCACCACTTTGACTATAGCGCTCCCGACTCTTGTTCACCACATTCGGCGGCACCACATAGACATTCTTGTACCCGCTCGACCAGAGATAATCAATCAGCAAATTATGCGCTGTTTCCAGTCCCACTGTCACTTCATCATGGCTCGCTCCTGTCTTCTTTCTCATTTCTTCAATTTGGCGAAATCCCTTCTGGCTATGCTCTATCTGCGCATAGCCCAGCGCTCGTCCTGTCTCATCCAACATCATCACATCATGTTTCTTTTCACTCCAGTCGATTCCCATTTTCACTTTCATCTTGGACCTCCTCTCCCGTATCGCCTGAGCTCCTCAACTTTGGACGCTGTTTTCCGTTTTCCTGTTATGGCACTCGAGGTGCTGCACGCTTTCGACGTTGCACGGCGTCGACCTGGCGGCGGACTGTCCGGGAAGGGCGGTCGCACCGCTCGAAGAGGTTGGTCCTTTTTGCCAGGTCGAGAGTCCAATAAGTTTCGGCTTTCCTTGCTTTTGCCTTCCCTTATTTTATCTCCCTTTCCTATATTACCTAACAGGAAGAGGTCAGGCATGAGATCGTCAACGAGGCTGTTCTTGACCTCTTCCTATTAGATAATATAGGAAAGGAGTTAGAATGAGAGAGACAGAAAGAGAGAAGCTGTCACTCGGAATCGAACTCCGGCTTGGTAAAAAGGACCGCCCTCTTCCCGCGGTGCGACCGCCCTTCCCGGACCGTCCACCAAGCCGACGCCTAGAACCGTCGCAAGCATCTCGAATGCCATAATCGTCCGAAAAAATGACCAAAGGCAATCCTCAAGTGAATGAGGAGGTCAAAAATGCAGATATTCATAGGAATAGACTGGAGTGAAACAAAACATGATGTAATGATAACGGATGAAAACGGTCGTCGAATTAACTACATGACAATAGAACATAGTGTGGATGGCTTTAAGCAACTAGAAAAGTGGCGAGAAACGATGGATATCGGCCATGAAAATGTCGAATCGGATTAGAGACAGCACATAATCTGATAATTGACTACTTATGGGATGCTGGGTATACAAATCTATATGTCCTCCCACCGAACGTGGTCAAAGCAAGTCGGGCGAGGTACAATCAGAGCGGTGCTCGCACTGATGAAAGTGATGCATATACGATAGCTGAACTGGTCAGAACAGATGTTCACCGATTCTATCCTTGGCATCCAGGGAGTGAATTACTCCAGCAAATGCGCATCGTGGTGAGCATGACCGAGTTTTGGCGCAAAGAAACGGTTGCTGTCTCCAATCGCTTGCGTAGTTGTTTGCTCAGATACCATCCCGCTTTGCTCAATGTCTTTAGTTGGCCATCGCCCATTGCAGCTCATCTGATTCTGGCTTATCCGTCGCCGCAAGCAGCAGAAAAAGCAACCTATGATGAATTTCAGGTCTTTCTCAAGCAACATAAACATAATCAGCCCTCCAAATGGCTCACCTGTTTTGATGCCTTGACCACAACATCCCCGTTCAGCTCCGGGTGTTGCCCAAGCTTGTCAAGTTCAAGCCCAGCAACTTGCCCGACTCTTGCTCCATACCCTCAACTCCAAGCAAGCAACACTCCAACAGTTGAACTCTCTTTTTCTGCAACACGAGGATCACCCCATTTTTGCTTCCCTGCCGGGCGCAGGAGAGCTCTTGGCTCCCTCTTTGCTGGTCAAATTTGGCGAAGATCGCCGCCGCTTCCCCCATTCCAGCATGGTCCAGACTTTAGCTGGCACGGCTCCCGTTACCAACCAAAGTGGCAAAGTCCACTTGGTCCACTTTCGCCGCTCTTGTGATAAAGAGTTTCGTTACTTTTCTCAGCAACTGGCTCGTTCTTCGCGCCAGCAATCTCGCTGGGCTTCGGCTTACTTTACACAAGCTCGTCAAAAGGGCCACTCGGTCAGTCGCTCTCATCGGGCTTTAGCCAACCGCTGGCTGGCCATTCTTTGGAAAATGTGGCAAGACCGAACCACCTATGACGAATCTTTCCACATTCGTCAACGAACTATCCGTCGTCGACCACAAGCTTAGTTTTTCTGCTTTCTTTTTTTTCAGCTACGGCAAAAGTCGGGTACAAAAAATGACCATAAGGGGTGAAATCCTAGAGCAGCCCTCTGTTTGCATGAAAAATTTGTACCCGACTTTTGCTGCTACTGTTTTTTTCTTGATTGCCTTTGATTTCTCTCTTATGTCTACTTGCTACCAGCTCAATACCCAAGTTTACATAAAGTCGGAATTGTTGATTTTTTCCGACTCTTTTCAACGCGCCTATTTGGTATCTCTCTTACTGACTAAGCGTGTCCGGGAAGTTACGCCCCCTGTATTCCGGAAGAACCCAAAAAGGAAGAGGAGCAACGCATAAACAATGAAAACTCGACAAGACCTGCTCGCACCAGAAGCTCCCAACAACATCGAAGTCGTTCAGCTGACAGACGGTACTCTACCCAGCTCGCATATCTATATGGAAGCGCAGATATTCGCACCCGATAGCAGCCGCTTCATCCTGCACGAATCTGCCACAGCGCACGGGAGCGATAGGCATGATCCCAACCATCGCTATCTGCTCTGCGATCTCGATGACAACTGCTCGCTGCACCCCATCACCAACGAGGTTGGCGCCACGGCTCCTTCCGTTTCTCCCGATGGTCGCTATCTTTACTATTTTGTGGACGAAACCGAACCTGGTGGCGGTAGGTTAACGTTGAAGCAAGTCGCTCCTATGCCCAACCTTGTTTCTACCATTTCGCCACAGATCGGTCAGGCAATCGCTTGGTCACGGATACAGGTTCTGCGGATCAGGGTGGCCGTATCTTTACGGCGATATTGAATGGCCACGGCCAAGACGCTTTATCCGCGTGGATCTGTCTGGCCAATCCCCGCTCATCCTGGAAGAAGGAAGCGCACATTCATCCATTCCTTTCGCCGGACGGAACAATGGCTTTCTTTAACTCAGATGAATCAGGCATTTTGCAAGCGTACATGATACGTAGTTTGGACTTATTATATCATTGATGAGCCTTGTGGGACTCTCTCCATGAACGAAAACTGGCAAACCACGCGGCGTTTACTCGGTTACTATCCCCGTGTCCTCAAGCTCGTTTGGGCCGCTAGCCCACGTTATGCATTCTTTACAACGCTTTTTGCAGTTCTCAGTTCCCTGGCGAATCCAGCCCAAATTTGGCTTTCAAAGATCATTATTGACACGATTATCGAAACCATACAAACGCGTCTACCTGATTCCGCAATCGACTGGTCGGCCCTCTTTATTCCCGTGGGTGCGCTTGTTTGCGTGTTGGTTCTGGGCGAAGCCGGGCGACGCGTTGCAGAAGCACTGGAGGAGGTTCTGCGCTTTCGGGTGGAACATTATGCGCACTATCTGCTGCTCGAGAAAGCTGCGCAGTTGGATATCGCCTTTTATGAATCACCAGAATTCTTTGATCAGCTGGACAGAGCGCGGAATGATTTGGCGCGTACGATGAATCTGGCAAAGGTGACAACCGATTCTGTTGGACAGTTTCTCTCACTGGCCGTTACGCTGGGATTGGTGACACAGCTCCATCCACTGGCAGGCCTGCTGATGCTGCTAGTTTCGGTGCCCCAATTGATTGTGAGCAGTCAATATGCCACAACGTTCTTTAGTCTCAGTAGATCCAAATTTCAGGTTTTGAGAGAGAATTCTGGCTAAACAGTTGACATAAATACAAATTTGCCGGTCGATATCTAGTTTTTGCGTTAGATTTGGGCGATTTTCAGATATGAAATAGGTTGTTTTCTGTAACCGAAATCTGAATAAATGACTCCAAAATCCCTGCAATCTCGACTGAAAATCGCCAAAAACGCCAAATTTGGATCTACTGAGTCTATTAAATCGAAACACGCCCGCCCGCCGCATGGTCGTCTATCTGTCAGATTTGCTGGCCTCGCGCGAAGCGGTCAAAGAAGTTCGTCTTTTTGGGCTACAGCAGATCTTTTTAGAGAGGTTTCGTCAATATTGGCAGACCTTTTTTGCCGAAACCCAGGAGATGATCTTTGGTCGCGAACGCAAGAGTATCTTTTACCTGATGTTGTCTGCGCTCGGTGCGGGCGTTGTCTGGATCTTCGCCATTATTCAGGCCGTGCTGGGTCGCATCACCATTGGCGAGTTGACGCTTGCCATTCAAGCCGTCGAACGCGTACGCTCAGACTTAGGTGGTCTGTTCTTGCGCGGCGGCATCTTCTTCGAAAACATGCTCTTTGTTGGCAACTTCTTTCATTTGCTGGATTTAGAATCCAACGCAGTTGAGGGTGCATTGTCGCGAAACGTCCAGAGGACGGGCCGAGCGCATGCACCCTCAAGCTCCGTTTCCCAAGGGATTGAGTTCCGCAAGGTCTCGTTTCATTATCCCGGAGCCGACCGCTTTGTACTTCAAAACGTATCGTTTGTCATTCGCCCAGAAACCAACGTCGCTCTCGTGGGCGAAAATGGTGCGGGCAAGACAACTTTGGTGAAGCTCTTGGCCCGTTTCTACGATCCAACTGAGGGCGAGATTCTGCTCGATGGCAAAGATTTGCGCGACTATCCTGTCGAAGAACTTCAACGCAAGATCGGCGTGATCTTCCAAGACTTTGTGCGTTATCATCTGACGGTTCAAGAAAACATCGGCTTTGGGCAATTGGAACATGTTGATAACATAGAACGAGTGACGCAAGCCGCCGCAAAGGGTGGAGCGGCTCCCGTCATCGACAAGCTATCCGACGGATATGCAACCATGTTGGGCAAAACCTTTGAGAACAGCGTCGATCTCTCGGGCGGCGAGTGGCAAAAGATGGCGTTGAGTCGAGCCTTTATGCGCGATGCGCAAATTCTCATCCTGGACGAACCCACAGCCGCACTCGATGCCAAAGCGGAGTACGATGTCTACAAGCGATTTGCGGAACTAACGGAAAACAAGACGACGCTCTTTATTTCGCATCGCTTCTCGACTGTACGCATGGCGCAACATATTCTTGTCTTGGAAAATGGGCGCTTGATCGAAGAAGGGACGCACGAGGAACTGATGGCGCTGGACAGCCAGTATGCCGAGATGTTTAATGTGCAAGCAGAGCGTTATCGATAGAAGGATTACGCGGAATGCCCCCTCCAGCCAAATTTCGAGATAGGTGGTTCAAATTTTCTTGGGTCATCCCCTATTTTGTACAGCAGTGGAAACTGATTCCTGGGCTGGCATTGTTTCTCTTGCTGGCGGTTGGGCTTCAGTTGGGAATCCCCTTGTTGTTGCGGGCGTTTCTTGATGCTGTATTAGAACAGGCTGAAGCCAGCACCTATCTCTTCTTTGCCATCCTCTATATTGTGGTCGCGTTTGTGTTGCGCGGCGTGCGGGTGGGCGAAAATTATCTGGCCGAATTGGTCGCTTGGCAAGCAACCAATTCGCTGCGCATTGACCTAGTGCGTCACTGCCTCTCGCTGGATCTTTCCTTTCATCTGCACCATGCGCCGGGGGAACTGATTGAGCGCATCGATGGCGATGCCAGCGTGCTCAACAATTTCTTCTCGCGCTTTGTGCTCATTCTGGTCACCAACAGCTTGATCGTGGTTGGGGTGATCGGAATTCTGGCGCAGATCGACTGGCGTCTGGGCCTGTTGCTCTCTTGTTATGCCGTTCTCTATATCGCTGCGATTTTCTGGCTCAATACGACGACGGTGGCAAATTTCGTGCGTGCTTTGGAGGCCGAAGCCGACTTGTTTGGCTTTTTGGAAGAACGTTTGGGTGGAACAGAGGATATTCGCACCAGCGGTGCCACTGGCTACGTTCTGCGCCAGTTGACGGTTCTGATGCAACGGCGGCTGTCTAAGCAACAACATGCCGAGGTGGTGCAAGGTCTGATCAATATTGTACGCATGGTGCTCTATGTGGTCGGTTTGCTGACCGGGCTGGTGTTCTCTGCCATTCTCTATCGTCAGAGCCAAATCACCATTGGGACGGCGTACATTATTTTCAATTATACCTACATGGTCTGGGGGCCGTTGCGCGATCTGGTCTATCAGTTTAGCGACTTTCAGAAAGCGCTGGCTGCATTGCGTCGGCTCTCCGCGCTCTTTGCGGCCAGTTCGGTCATTACGGACGGTGCGCGTGAAATGTTGCCGGCGGGGCCACTTGCCGTTCGCTTCGAGCACGTGTCGTTCGCCTATACTGGATCCGATGGTGAGAAAACACAGGCCGTGTGCGACGTTTCCTTTCACTTGGCATCTGGTCGCTCGTTGGGCATTCTCGGTCGGACGGGCAGCGGAAAAAGTACCCTGACGCGGCTGATGTTCCGCTTTTACGACCCGCAGGAAGGTCAGATCTATCTGAATGGGGTCGATATACGGGATGTCACTGTCCCAGCACTCTGTTCGCGGATTGGTTTGGTGACGCAGGATGTGCAACTGTTTCACGGCAGTTTACGAGATAACATCACATTTCTGGATCGCACCATCCCCGATGCGGCTCTGCTTGATGCGTTTCAGGTGCTGGGGTTAAGTGCGTGGTATGCACGTTTGCCGAATGGCTTAGAGACACAGCTTCATGGTGACAGCCTATCCGCTGGCGAGGCACAGTTGGTGGCCTTGACGCGCGCTTTTCTGCAACAGCCCGATCTCATTATCTTGGATGAAGCCTCTTCTCGCCTCGATCCGCTGACCGAGGCGTTGGTACAACACGCTCTGAACAAGCTATTGCAAGGACGGACTGCGATTATTATTGCGCACCGTTTGCAGACGGTCAGTCTGGTGGACGACATACTTATTTTGGAGGCTGGACAGGTCGGAGAGTATGGAGCGCGTGCAGAATTAGCTGGAAACGCTGATTCGCGCTACAGACATCTGCTTGAAACGGATATGCTTGTGCGGAGTAGTTGAGGGATGTCAAAATATAGAACGGAGACAACACAATCCTACAACTGATTAAGATAATCTCTGTAGTCAATGGGGTCAATCTGCAAACGCAAAATCCAGTCGAACCAGGAATCTCGATATTCATGAAACGAACGGAGTCTGGACAACCGATGCCAGAGCATATCCCTCCAAAGGTTTGGCAATACGCCTGGCGCATTTACACTTTTTTGCCGGGACGCTATCTCTTCTTGCTTCTGATCATTCTAGGGAGTTGGTTGCTCTCCATACCGCTTGGTCTGTTGCCCAGCCAATTTTTTGATACGTTGACGGGCGTGAATCCATCGCCGCTCGGTCTTTGGACGCTTCTCGCGCTGTTAGCGGGATTTGAGATGGTGCGCATCCTGTGTAATTTTGGGTGGGGCGTTGTAGGCGTGGCCACTGAGTACCGGGTACGGGCTTTGTTGCAGCGCAATCTGTTGCAGCGAATTTTGGCAGTTCCTGCCGGTCAAGCTCTCCCATTTTCGGCTGGCGAAGCCGTCAACCGGTTTCGTGACGATGTCAACGCAGTCTCCCGTTTATTAACTGCATGGCAATCTTTCGTGGGTGCTTGCCTCTTTGGGCTGATCGGATTGATCATGATGGCGCGCATCTCTTTGCCCATTACATTGCTCGTCTTCCTGCCACTCGTGGTGATTCTCCTCGTCACCAATCGCGTGCGTCCTCAAATTGAAGCCTACCGTGCCCAGAGCCGTCAGGCAACTGGCGATACGACCGGTGCGATGGGTGAGCTGTTCCGGTCGGTACAAGCAATCAAAGTGGCGCGCGCCGAAGAACGGATGGTGGGCTATTTTGCAGAAGTCAGTGCGCAGCGACAACGCGCGGCGCTGCGGGATCTCTTTTTCAACAATGTGTTGAATGCGATCTTTGGCTGTAGCACTGAAATTGGGATGAGCCTGATCTTGATCTTTGCTGCTTCCGCCATGCAGGCTGGCACCTTCACCATTGGTAGTTTTGCGCTCTTTGTCTACTATCTGGATTACGTGCCAGATGTAATTGCTGTGATTGGCAATCTGTTCCCACAATATCGGCAGACGGGGGTCGCCGTTGAGCGGCTGCAGGTGCTAATGCACGGTGCGCCACCATTGCAGCTTGTTCAACATCAACGTCAACTCTTGCAAGAGCAACAGATCACAACTATGGAACGTATTCCGCCCATCGCTGAACCGTTACGTGAGCTAGAGGTGTGCAACCTCTCATACATACATCCTGACAGTGAACAAGGGATCCAACAGATATCATTTCGGCTGAAGCGGGGGCAGTGCTTGGTCATCACTGGGCGAATTGGTGCCGGGAAGACAACCCTATTGCGGACGATATTGGGTTTGTTGCCCAAGGATCAGGGGCAGATTTGTTGGAATGGGGTGCCGATCCGCGACCCTGCTGCGTTTTTTGTCCCACCCCACAGTGTCTATACTGGGCAAGTGCCCAAGCTTTTTAGCGAGATGCTGCGCAACAACATCTTGCTTGGTCTCTCTGAGCAAGACGTAGACCTGACGAACGCGCTACATCGTGCAGCTTTGGAAGACGAGTTCCTCGATCTGGATATTCTGCTTGGTTCACGCGGTATGCGCCTTTCTGGTGGCCAGATACAGCGGACGGCTGCTGCACGCATGTTTGTGCGGGCGGCCAATGCACACGTGTCTCAGGGTTCGGAGTTGCTTGTGGTTGATGATCTATCTAGTGCATTGGATGTAGAGACGGAAACCAAGCTTTGGCGGAGGCTCTTTGTCGATGGGCATCCTACCCTGATCATTGTCTCGCATCGGCCTGAGGCATTACGACACGCTGATCAGATCATTGTTTTGCACGAGGGCAAGATCGAAGCAGTTGGAACACTGGAGGAACTTTTGCCCAAAAATGAAGTGATTCGTTCAATTTGGAGTGGGACATAAGAAAAATCACGGTGTCCAATGGTTCCATGAATCCGTCTTCTTCCAGCGGCCACAGGCCTCACAAGCGCAGAAATAACGCATCATCAGACGCGGTCGAGTGCCGGTATTTGGCGTTCCATTGTGCCCAAATAGATGTTGAAAGAAGAGCACATCACCCCGTTTGGGCAGAAGCTCAATTGGCTCGCCCAAATCAAGAGTCGGGATATCTCGATTTAGGTCGTAGAGATAGGTATATTTCTTGCGGTCGGACTCTGCCAACGCAAGGATACGTTCTCTTGATCCTGGCCAAACAACCGTTCCGCCGCCACCTGGCTCAATGTCGGAGAGATAGACCAGACTGGCAACCCGATACGGCCCCGAAAAGGTCCGATGTTTGTGCTCACGCGGAATACCATCAACATGGGCGTGGGGCTTCGGTCTTTCAGTTTCAACCGGCAGGAGATTCTGTGTATGAATGGCTTGTGGTGGGTGCAAAGATTCAACATCTTCGCCGATTACTTGGGCAGTCGCCAAAAGATATTCTGGCGTGGCACAGGCCAACAAGTCTGGGTCGGTCACGCCATTGAAAATAACGATCCGCCGCGCTTCATGATATTCGGCTTCGGCTGGGATCTGCGTCCACGTTTGGGGATCATCCGGCTTCATTCTCATTAAATTCCACATCGCTGCCTCGGCCTTTTCGGCAATCGGCTCTGCGATCAGACCAGAGACGAGTAAATACCCATCTGTTTCATATTGGGCCAACTGATCCGGGGTCAAGGCGGTGTTGAACATCGTTCTCATAAATATTATCCTACCAACGTGGATTCCCGACCACCACATCTGACTGCGGTGCTTCCAAAATTGCTCCAGTCTTGAGCAGCTTCTCCTGCAATGCATTGATTGAAACTTGGCGAGGGGCGACGTTGGTCTGTATTGCGAGGGCCGCGGCAGTGCCAGCTGCTTGTCCCATTCCCATCGCCGTTGCCGTTACCCGACTCGACGCGAGCGCTTCGGATGTGGCCGAGTGGCACCGACCCGCGACCAATAAATTTTCACAGCCTTTGGGCAGTAAGGTCCGATAGGGAATATCATAAGGGGGCGTCCAAGGAATATCATGGTAGCCAGGCTTCGTTGCCGGATGACGATCCAGCCGCCAGGCCCCCAAGACAACTACATCATTCTGACGCCGCCCGTGTCGCACATCATCACTGGTGAGAACATACTCCCCCACAATGCGGCGCGACTCTCGTGCCCCAGCGACAGGGCCACTCGTCATAAAATAAGCATCGGCAAATTCTGGCAACTCCTTCTGCCAGAGCTCAAACATCGTCCAAGCATCGCGACGTCCCTGGATTTCAGCCTGGGTCCAATCGTTAGGATCTGTGTTATCGCCGGGCGTGCGTGTTGCATTGAAATAGACATCTTCGCCCGAAAAAGTGGCGGGATAGGGGCCAGCATAGAGCCCAAGTTCGCCCCGCTCAAAAGCCGCCTGTAGAACAGCGGCGCAGCGTCGGCGCAGCGCGTAGCTCGGTTCGAGATAAGCAATGCGGAAATGGAGACTCATCGGTTGGAGCGACTCTGCTTTCTCAAAAGGAACTTGGGCCCAAGCAGCTACATCGCCATCACCGGTGCAATCGATCACCACTTGGGGCTGAATCGCCACCAATCCAGCCTTGTTGCTGACGATCACTGCCTCGATTCGACCTGCATTTGCAACGACATCTGCAACTTGCGTATGATAAAGTATCTCGACACCGGCTTCTGTTAGAATGGCGTCCGCCGCTCGTTTGAAGCGCTCTGGATCACAGCGGGGAATGATGCGCTCTGGATGCATTTCGACAAAGGAGAGATCACCATTCACGTTGAAGCGCAACTGTGGTCCTTGTCCTGGTTCAATCACGCCCATCCGTTCCAGCATCTCAAAAACAATGCCTCCCACGACAGGTGTTCCAGTGCGTTCGTCCACAAATCCATCAAAAGCCGACCCTATGATGGCCGTAAAAAAGCCACCGGCGAAACCGTTCCGTTCGACGACCATTGTGCGCGCGCCACGACGCGCCGCCGCAACAGCCGCACCGAGGCCAGCCAAACCAGCACCACAAACCAAAACATCCGGTCTGGCAATAATTGGTGTTTGATTTGAATATGTAAGCATTAGCTGATTGCTTGCTCTAGTTTGACATGCCCATTTTTGCGATGCTCGGCAACCATCTCTGCGCTGAGAGGATACGGGCCGGCAAGAAATGCCTCGATTTTCGGTGGTGGCGGCTCGTGAAGACGTTGTTCAGCCTCGGATGTAGGGTGATTTTGTTGCATGATCTTCTCCACACAGAGCGGTGATAAAAACAATAATAAGCCTAACATGCTAACGGCGAATGGCACAACAAATACTCCAACCGAGACGCCACTTAAACTTCGGACAACCAAACCGTTTTTTTATGGTATAGGAAAGTAAAAAAATCAGCTACGAAACATGGCCAGATTCTGGCTGTGGATGCTACGCATCTGTAACCAAACACGAAGTGGTCGCTTCGACCTAGCTGACGGCTGATTCGCTGAAAGCTTTTTTATCAAGAGACAATTGTTCACAGTTTAAATGATGTGGCTATAAGTTTAGAAAAGTAGTGAAATACATCCAAGAGTGCCAGAGCCGGTAGACAAAACATGGACGCACCGTTACAATGGTTCGTTATGACTACAGATTCTTCTCCCTCTCAACAAATGTCGACAACTGAAGAGCTCTCGCCATTTTCGGGTCCATCAGAACCAACTACGGTTGAGAAACTACAAGGTCTGCGTTGGTCCATTGCATCGAATATGGCAAATACTGTCTTTGTTCAGTTTACCTTTTTTGGTTCGGTCTATGTCCTTTTTCTGAACAAACTGGGGTTTAATAAGACAGATATTGGTTTCTTGCTCTCTTTTATGCCCTTTGCGGGACTGATTGCCCTCTTTATTGCACCTGCTGTGGCTCGTTTTGGATATAAGCGAACGTTTGTAACCTTTTATGCCCTTCGTAAGGTTGTCACTGCATTGCTCTTGTTGATCCCCTGGATGTTGGACAAATTTGGTTCGCAGGCTACATTTCTTTTTATCGGTGCTATTACGGCCAGCTTTGCCTTTACCCGAGCCATTGCCGAAACCAGTCGTTTTCCTTGGATTCAGGAGTTCGTTCCGCGGTCCATGCAGGGAAAATATACGGCGACGAATAACGTTTTTGCGACGATTGCAGGCTTTATCGCTGTGACAGTGGCTGGTTATGTGATTGAACAGACCACTGGTTTGACTGGATTTATGTGGTTAATTGGTGTCGGTTTACTCTTCGGGTTTGCATCTGTCTGGCTGATGTCAAATGTACCTGGTGGTGCACCACTTGCAGCGGATGAGGCGGGACAGAAGCAGGGGAGAGATTTAACGACTGCCTTGGGCGACCGCAACTTTCTGCGCTATCTGGCGGGTGCAGGATTGATTGTGGTCACAACTGCGCCCGTTAGCGCCTTTATTCCGCTCTACATGCAAGAAGAGATTGGTTTGACAACAGGTCTAGTCGTCTATCTCCAATCGAGTACGCTTTTAGCCGCTATGTTTACGAGCTACCTATGGGGATGGGCAGCTGATCGGTATGGCAGCAAACCGATTCTGGTTTCTGGCGTCGTTTTAAAGATTTTCCTCCCCATCTGTTGGATCGTGATGCCTCGAGTTGACCCTTTGAATTTCTATGCGGCACTTGGCATTGCATTTTTGCAAGGGGTCGCGGAGATGGGCTGGGCCATTGGCTCAGCGCGTTTGCTGTTTGTTAGTGTGGTGCCGACTGAAAAAAAGTCTGACTACATGGCTCTCTATTTTGCCTTTATTGGCATCACGGGGGGACTAGGGCAGCTGTTTAGTGGACGAATATTGGACGTGGCACAGGGTATAACAGGATCGGTGGCTGGTATCACTCTGAACCCATATACTCCGCTATTCTTGATTGCACTGGTTTTTCCGTTTCTCTCTATTTTTCTGTTCCGGCGTATTCAGACCGATGATGTATTAGGACTGGGGCAATTCGTGCGCATCTTTTTCCGGGGAAATCCGTTCTTGGCGATGAGTTCTCTGATCCGCTATCAATTTGCGCAAAGCGAACAGACGACGATTGAAGTGACTGAACGCATGGGGCGGGCCAAAAGCGACTTGGCGATTGACGAGCTGTTAGAAGCGCTGGCCGACCCACGCTTCAACGTCCGCTTCGAGGCCATTGTTGCCGCAGCCCGCATGAAACCAAATCCGCGACTCTTGAAGTCGCTGGTGGCAATCTTAGAAGATAGTTCACCTGCTCTGAGTGTCATCGCCGCATGGGCTTTAGGTCGCATTGGAAGCAAGCGTGCCATTGTGCCATTACGCAAA
This sequence comes from Chloroflexi bacterium TSY, assembly GCA_019217005.1. Next base: position 40,321 of record JAHBNG010000056.1, on the reverse strand, counting down.
GCCTTGGACGCCCCCTTTCGTTCAATTCAGGCGCAAAGTGCTCGTTCATTAGGGACATTGGCCGATCAGGATTCCGCAGACACGTTTTTGGCACGTTTGGGCAATGTTGAGGAAGAAGCCGGTCTACGGATGGCCTATGCTTCTTCTTTGGGCAAGCTGCAGGTGGTCGATGCAGTTGATTCTATGTTACAATTCTTTGCTACCGTAAATGACAAGATTATTCAGGCGGAATTGGCGCTTGCATTGGCCCGGGTTGTTGGTCGCGAGCAATATTTCATTCGACTGGAGAGGCGAATTCGCCAAGATTCTGGCACGGCCTTATCTCAAGCGGTTTCTACATTGAGTCGTTTGGGGAGTCGAAGGAAGGGTCGGAGAAGGTCTGAGATTAACGTCGACTTGCAGCAAACCCCGGCCCGCATCGTTGAGTTTGTGGAGACGCTTGATGCTTGTGCTGATGCATTTGCCCATAACCAATTGCAAGATGGGCTAACGTTACTGGTGCCATTTGTACGTGCTGTGGCTGAACAATCACAAGAACCATCACGTGCCAAAATCCTAACGGCCTGTGCTGACCAGATTGAACGACACGCAACTGAACGCCTGGAGTCGACCATTTTGGCGTTACACACGATTCATCTAGAATTAGCAGGATAATCTCAGCTACGCCCTAGTGGCTGATGAATGAAAGAAATTGATATGACAAAAACCTCTGCGTTTGGTACCCCTCGGCGGGAAGGACATGACTCTTCAGATTTTTATGCACGCAACCTGTATAGCGTGAATGGCTCAACTGTCCAGGCTGAAACCGGAAAGGAACAGAGTGCTCAAAGTGACGTGAGCGAAGAGGGAACACCAACTCAAGCAGCGCAATTAGGACGCTCTTGCTTTGACAATGGTCTGGCAGAACAGGCACCTCGCAATATTCCAAGCAAACCTCTGAGCGAATGGGCAAATCGTATTTATTGTCAGACAGCTGAAAAGATGGATCATGTTCCAGATGAGAGTGTGGGCATTGCGTTTACTTCACCTCCCTACAATGTTGGGAAAGAATATGATGATGATATCTCCTTTGATGAGTATTTAAGCATGATGCGCAACGTCGGGCAGGAAGTTTATCGAGTCCTAAAACCCGGTGGACGATACGTCGTGAACATTGCCAATTTGGGACGAAAGCCCTATATTCCTCTTCATGCACACTACTATGATCTGCATGAGAAGCTTGGCTTCTTACCCATGGGTGAGGTCATCTGGCAAAAGGGGCAGGGGGCCAACAGCAGTTGTGCTTGGGGCAGTTGGATGAGCGCCAAAGCACCTCGTTTGCGTGATCTGCATGAATATTTATTGGTCTTTGCCAAGGATGAATTTGCCCGCCCAGACAGAGGAACCTCCGATATCGAGCGTGATGAATTCATGCGGGCGACATTGTCGGTTTGGCAGATTTCTCCAGAGTCTGCCAAGCGTGTTGGTCATCCAGCACCATTTCCACTCGAGCTTGCTGATCGTGTAATCCGCCTCTACTCTTATACAGACGAGCCCGTGCTGGATCCCTTTTGTGGCTCTGGCACAACCTGTGTTGCTGCCAAACAGAGTGGGCGACCTTACGTTGGATACGACATTTCAGAGGAGTATTGTGAGCTGGCGCGCAAACGATTGCAGGAGAATGCGTAGTCGCTGTGCATCCGTGTTCATCGGTGTCTTATTTCTAATTTCTTTCTAGACTTTGCGTTGACTCACCGTGTAAAAAGCGGCAAATAAATCGAAGAGGGTCTGGAAGGTCCCACAGTGACTGGGGAGTAGGTGAGATGTGAAACCATAATGAATGCGTCTCTCAGAATCCTCTCTTGCCGTCCATCATCAATGATCTCTATCTGGACAGGGTACGTTTGGCCAATTTCGGCGTCTCTTGGTGTCTGCAATGTGAAGCGAATCGGAATTGCGCTGCGCGGTTCGATCTGGCCACTCCAATTAAACACGCCATTTTGTTGACGACAGGTTCCCGTTCCACAGGCCAAAGAATCCTCCAAAAATTTGAATTGTGACGGCAGAAGTATCTCCAGTGAAGCAGTCGTTGCGACTGCACCAATGTTGCGCACATAGCTCTCAAACGTGATTTGCATCCCTGGCTCCACAAATGGCCAGTGAATTTGAACGAGCGTATCGCTCAGATTTGAACTGCGCGCCATAAAATGAGCCCGTAGCTCATGCCTACCGCCAAAACCATCATCAATTTGCGCAATATTCCTAACGAGGGAAAGATCCGACAACAGCGTGCGCAAGTGTGCTGCATATCGCAATATCACTGGCGCAGATGGAGCTACCTCTCCTGTCCATCTGATTTCGCCCTCTGCATATGTACAAGAACCGATCTGACAGGTGACAGAATCTGGTATATAAACAAGGGAATCTGGCAGACGATGGCTCACCGTTGTATCGGTTGCTGTGAACAAACCTGTATTGTGTACAAGAACCTGATACTCAACACGATCTCCGATGTTATACTCATCCTGTCCGACCTTGAAGGTCGATTCGTCCAGGCTAACCGGGTTAATTTTGGTGGTAATGCCTCGGGTATATGCAACGAATCCATCGGAAATTGTCACTGTATTCGTCAAGGGTGCATTTGCAGGAACGGAATTTGCAATCTGTACAGTGTATGAGAGATCTGTACGTGCTTGGCCAATACTGATTCCAGGTGGAACAAAAAGTACAGCGAGTTCGTCCTGTAATGACTCTTCTTGCCCACAAGCATAGGTAATCCCTTCATCATGTGCGGGGCTAGAGATCCCCGTTGTCGATAGACTGCCACTCTCGTCTTCAACATCCAAAAACTGCATCAAGATCATCCCATTTTCATGCAGAACAATCTGAAAGGTCGACCGAACAGGATCGAAGGGCGTAATGTGTTCGGCGTTGACCCATTCGACAACCAGAGCGCGATTCGGCGCTTTGCCCAAAGTTTGATAATAGACACCATCTGCCAAGTAGAGCAGATCCCACACAGCTGCGATCAGACCACTATTGCCAAAGCGGTCAGGTAGAGGACATGCATTGGTGTAATCTGCATCCCCATCAGCATCGAATGAAATAAATCCATTGGTGCTGGTGCAGAAGCTTCTCTGCTCTTCGCCATAAAAAGGGAATGAAAAGCCAATCGGAAAACCGCAGTCATAATCATCTACGCTATCTAGCACACGCGTCCCACTCTCCTTGATCTCGATCCAATCAAACGCGACAGGAAACCGAGCTGAAGGATCACTGCTCTCTCGATTTGAATCGCGCCAGATATATTTGCCTTGAACGTTCAGATAAGCATCATTGGGTGTCCCAATCGTGCCTTGCCAATGAACAACTCGTTTGTCTGGATCAAATCTGCCTGTTCCATTTGCATAGGAGAGACTATCAGGGACATAGACCAATCCTTCTGGTAATGGATTTGTCACCGTTACGCCACCACCGGCAATGGTTCGACTCTCCAGTTTTACCGTATAATTCAGCCTCTCTCCGCGGATTGCCGCTTCTTGATCAACATCGATTGTGCTGTCGGAAAAATCAGATAAAAAGATCTTGTTGGTAACAGGACGGTCAAAGCGAATCACTTGCTGATCATCAGCGAATCGGCCTGTAAAGGATGCCCTGCTCGCCACAATCTCACCATTCATCCATCCTGAACCGACTAACTTTAGCTCATACGTAAACGAAATTGGTTCCGATCCCGCAGGGATATCGCCTTGCCATTCAACTTGATTGGTTTCAGCATTAAAAATTGCTCCAGCCGAATTGCTCGCAAACCCCAAGAATCTGGTTCGGTCAGGAATTGGATCGATCACTTGAGCCATCATTGCTTGTTCTGGATCCGCATACAGGTTCACAGCATAGCGGATTTTATCCGTGCTCGCTGTTGCGTTTTGCTCGACGGATTTCTTAGATTGACAAAAAGATGTACGAACCTGAAGCGATTCAGTTGATTGCAGGCTTGAATCTCCACCGACGATAAAGACGAGCCCCGCAGCATAAGCAGCCCGCCCCCCACGATGGTTTCTGTCGTTCAAAGAAGGAAGGAGTTGCCACGATGAGCTGCCTGGGCGATAGCGTTCTGTCGTGCGGAGACTATCCTGCGGATTTCCTCCACCTGTCAAATAGAGATATCCATCGGGTGCTGCGGCAAGGCCCGCATCTGCCCGCCCCATATTTGTATTGGGGGCTGTCGACCACTGGTTGGTCACTGGGTCATAAACATCCACCCGTTTTCTCGTTGGCGCACCGCCAACGACATAGATTTTCCCATCTATGGTTGCCGCTGCCGCCGCAACACGTTTACCGCCAGGGAGAGGATCCAATTTTTGCCAGCGATTCGATTTGGGATCAAAAACATAGACGGCATCGCTGAGTTCATCTTCAGTGCGACCACCAAACACATAGAGCTTACCCTGTGCAGCAGCTACCGCTGGCCCCATGAGCGCTCGCGGCAAAGGAGGCTCACTTTGCCACTCATCACTTGCAGGATTGTAGCGATAGACCCCATCATGAATTGTGTTATTAGAATGGGTGCTAATTCTGCCACCAACAACATAGATTTTCCCATTCAATACAGCTATCCCGCTATCGCCCAGGGGTTCAGGCAGCGGAGCCATCTGCTCCCATTGATTATGACATGCATCATATCGTTCGTTGGCAAGCGATGTGTTGTTCAAATCATTGCTGTTTTCAAATGCATTGGCATTTTTCCATCCACCAATTGCATAAAGATGGGTATCTCCAGGGAGTGCTGCAACCATCAAGCGAGTGCGTGATGTCGGTAATTCGGGTTCTACTTGCCACGCCGAAAAAGCACGTGCAACCAACTCGACTTGTCCTGCGGTCTGGTCAGCCGAATCTGTCTGTGCAAGCACTTGAAATATTGACTCCTCACCGTCCTTGGCTGATGCTGGTAGGTCAACAACAAGCGTCACTGTGACCAGCCCACAGGGGGGCAACAGAATGGGCTCAGTGAGTTCTTCCACATTGGAGGGAAGATCGAAAGAGGCTGGAGGCAATCGACCAGTGTAAATCCGCGTTTGCCACTGGTCATGCTCATTTCCCATTTGCTGCACACCCAACTGTATCGAGAGCTCTGTCTGTCCGGTATTGATCAAACGAAGTGGAAAATGGGTTCTCAGTCCGGGTTGTGCTACCTGTTCCTTGGTGGCTGCTGTGATGTTCAAGGCATATTCTTCACGCTGCTGAATGAGCCAATCCAATGAACGGTTCATGGCAATAGGTAGAGCCGTAGCTCTACTCTCCCCACGCCGCGCAACATTCTCCAACCCCGCAGCAAAATAGAGCGCCCTGTATGTCTTGTCGCATGGATTGATCGCCAACGCAGCGGTGCTGCCATCTCCGTCTTGCAATATGAGGGAGATGGCAGCACCGCTCTCTTCCACAGGGTCAATTGAGTCTGGCGATAGCGTTAAAACGCCGTTGGCAAATCCATAGAGACTGGCATTTGTGATGTCCAATTCCAGGTCCGCCCAAAAATCGAGTCCGACAAGCGTATCACCTTCGCTGGCGGCCGTTTCTTCTACGCGCTTGGCCAACAAATAGTCATCAAAAAGACGGGATTCTCCAAAGTCTGGCGGGCTTACGTTTTGGCCAGAGAGAAAGAGTCGACCACCTCCGTCCAAATAGGCAATGAGTTCGTCTTCGGCTCCAATCGCACTTGGACCACGACCGCTAATGACGCAGAATGAGCTACTGCACCCGCTGTGCAACCAGATGACAACATCATAGCCGTTGAGCGTCTCCAATGACGGAACGCCACGACCGATCTGCCCATCAGCCAATGTTTGGGTGTCGTTGAATCCTGTATACTCGATATGCCACAGATCGTACTGATATCCCTGTTGTTCCAATGCATCCTCTACGATACGGTGGACAGGCCATCCAAAAAACCAACCTAAATGCGCATCGGCATTGACCAGGAGAATTTTGGGGGCTGGTTCCAGACTGAGGTTGAGCGTTTTGGCAGAGAAGGCGCTCTCTGTTGTCACAGTTCGAGTGCTGTTTGATGCTTCGGAGGAGGCGGTTGGAATCGTCACAGTAAACGTTAATGTTCGATGGCGTTCGGCCTCAAGCACAAGTTGGTGTGTGCCGGGTGGTAGTGCGAGCGAATATGTGCCATCACTTGTGCTTCCCGTAGAAACGGCTTGTGCATCGACAACGTAGATACGCGCACCGCTCACGGGCGCACCAGGGATCGGCAAATTCTCCAGAGTGCTGTCTGCGAGCAATGCGCGATTTTTGCGTTCGGACGTTTGAATCACACCATTCAAGATGGTGCGTGGCTGTGCTTTTAGCGAAAAATCTTTGACCGATAAGATTCTCGGAAAGACTGTTTGGCTGCGAAATGTTTGGCTATAGTATCCCCAAGCCTCAACCAAAACATCAAACGTTCCCACGGGAACCGTCAGTGAATAAACACCGCTATCACCTGTTTTGACCAAGAAATCGATTTCATCGCTCGCTTTCCTGCCAGAAATGCTCGCAGAAGCGATTGGTAGACCGGTTTCTACATCGTTGACAGAGCCGCTCAAATCCCCTGATGCCAACGTCCAACTGACCGCTTCATACGTATTGATGCGCCCGTGACCATACTCGTTGTCTGGACCAGAAGGCCCCAAATCGACGGCGGTCAACTGCATAAATTGCTCCAATTCGTCCACGCTAAAATCCCGTGTACCATCTTTGAGATCCGCCGAGATCATCAAGGCGATCAATCCGGAGACATGGGGAGCAGCCATGCTTGTTCCAGAGTACGAGTCATACTCATTCCGCCGCACTGAACTGCGCACTTCATCGCCTGGGGCGCTTAACTCGGGCTTCTGTTCGCCTACATAGTAAGACGGCCCACGCCCGCTAAAAGCTGCCACCTGATCACGAGCATCTGTGGCACCGACGGCAATTGCTTCAGGTGCATTGGCGGGTGCCCCAATCGACCCAAAGCCAGCTTGTGGATTGCCCGATGCAAAAACCGGTGCGATCCCTGCCGCTCGTAATGCTTGGATGGCGGGACGAAATACATCGTTGAGCGGATTGGCCGATCCCCACGAATTATTGATGACATGAGGAGCTTTAGAACAATTGGCCGTCGATAAGTCGCCACTCAAGTCGGTTGGGCAGAGTAACCATTGATATGCTTTGAGTCCCCCAATGTCATCACCCAAATTCCCAGGCATTGTCGCGTTACAAATCCCGGGAACCGCAATCCATTTAGCTGCTGGTGCCACCCCAATCATGGTCCCGCTTTGCGGATCAATGCTATTGCCACCAACCATTGTGCCGATGGTGTGGGTGCCATGGGTACTAAACGAGTCGCAATCATGTGGTTCGTTGGTGGCGCTTGGGGGTGGTTCATTTTAGGCGGACAATTAGGTTTACATTTTTGCAAAGAGAAAAGATGTTTATATTTTCTACTTTGAGCCATGCTCAGGCAGAAAATGACCTCATATAGATTTTTATCTATGTATCAAAAGTGTAAACCTAATTCTGAACCACCCCGGCGCTTGGACCGAGATTGCCGTCTGGATAGAGATGACTGTCGGGTTCAAACCAGTTGTAGTTGTGGTTAAACTCTCCACCCTCATTCCCGCGGTACTTGTCAACAATTGCAGGGTGTTGATAGACAACTCCAGTATCAAACCCGGCCACAACAACACCTTCCCCACGTACATGCAAACCGCGCCAGACACGATTCGCTTCCACCAATTCAATATTCCAATTCAGAGAAGGGACATCAAATTGACGGTTGGGCCTCATCACCATTTTCTTTTCCAGAAAAGTTTTGCTCGATATCTTCGCGTCGGAAGATAGGAGAGAACGTTTCTGGAGACCAAACAATCGCTCTTTCGCCGCGAGAGGAGCGGTTTTAGACAAAAGTAAAGCGGGAAATTGCGCTCCATTCCAGAGTGGCACAAGGGGATAATTTGCAACAATTCGTTCCACATCATAGCGTCGCGCCAAATCGACAATTGTTGCCAAACCGCCATCTACAGCCAGCGCATTGACAATATAGAAAGCGTGATAGCTCGCCACATCTCCTGTAGTTAAAGATGCCTCGAGCTGCGTGCGAACGCCAGATTGACTCACCTGCGCATGTTCATTCAAGATGCTGAGCACCGTCTGGCGCTGTTCTAAGGCGCTGGCAAAGACGCGATTCTGAAGCGCCTGTTGCGGGTTAATTTGGGTCCGCAAGTAAACAAGAAAGCGTGTTTGCGAGCGAGGTGCTTGGGATTCAAAAGGTCTATCAGCTTGACTTCGTCTCAGATGCGTAGGCTCTACATCTCCCGCTAGTTCGGCCAAAATGCGTGGATCAACTTTCTTTTTATACTCGCTTGGCAATGCCCGCCACGCTTGCCAGGCCGAACGGTAGAGCACCATGTTGATCGGGTCATCATTGGGCTCTACCGTAATTAAGGCAGGCTGTTTGGACGTGGAATCGCCAAGAGCTTTTGCTTCTGTCGCGCCGTGATTTGGAGATAAATGAGGCATTCGAGAAGTAAGGAGAATAGAACCTGCCGTCTGCATCAAGCCCATGGTTAGAAACAGCTGTTGCAACAGAAAGGCCATGGCAACCAGAACAAGTGCACCGACCAAAATATGGCCAATCACAAGGCGCACTCGACGATTCAACAATGTCTTCACAAATGCTCCTACTTCTTCACCCCAAATTGAGAAGCCGCTTAGTGCTTATCCGAAAAGTTCTGTGACGGCGTATTCTCGCCCGAGAAGGTGGATGGACTCACAACCACTTTTCGGATAGGTTCTTAAACTTCGTACATTCATTACGACATTTAGTCTGAACAATTTTGGAATGAATGGTCGAAATTTAAATGACGTGGCTATAAGGTTGCGCTCATCAGACGAAAGCGTGCAAATCTGTAAAATTTAGGCAATGTGAGTGCCAATTTGCACACTTTCTGGACGAAAGATCTTTTCCATAGATGAGCCTACGGTTTTACAGCGACAATTCCAAATGCCCGGGGCTTACGCTGAATCTGCACAAATCCTACACTTCGAATACGTTCCAGAACTCCCTTGGTTACGTTACGTCCACTCTTGCTGTCCGGATTGCCAACATAGTGAAACAGTTTCCCGCCTCTGCGCAATACTCGAAAGAGAAGGGAGTAAAACTCAGCTGAATAGAGATGCCCCGCCAGACTGAACATCGGTGGATCATGGATTATATGATCATAGCGCGCTTCTTCCAATCGTTCGATCACATCAAAACTATCACCAAACAGTTGTTCGATGTTTGGTTGTTCAAAGAGTTCCCGTGACCAAGGATTTGCGCGACAAATGTCTAGCACAACTGGATCCAGTTCGATTGTGGTAACACAGTCAGCCATTTTGGCCGCAGCCGTTGCAGTATACCCCAAACCGGTTGCTGTATCCAGAACGGAACCACCTATAGGTCCGGCTGCTCGAATCTTTTCTTCCGTATCGAGCCATGGATCCGTATCCTTAATGCGATGCATGGGGATGCCCGATACGAGCATGGTCGGAGCGCCTGTGGTAGGCATCAACGAATAGAGTCGATTATATTCTTCCGAAAAGAGCTGAATCTTCTCTAATCGATTGCTTTCAACGACATAAAAACAGGCATTGGCATTCCGAGTGATCTTCTGGAGCCGTTTCCACCCGAGTTCCAGAGCACCAGGCAGAACAACGCCCTGCTTTGTCAGGGTAACGGTAGATTGACTACGCCCCAGATCGAGCGAAACATTATACTGTTCCTGACCCGTCGTGCGGGCGTTTAAGAGTTCTGTTGCCTGTATGTGAGAGAGAATGGGTGTTTGAGGCATTGGGTATTAGGCCCTTATTAACCAATTTCTTGCACATCGAGCAAGAAGGCGCTGAACATGATACGATGAATGAGATGATTAAGATGAATGGTTGGTCATCTCATTCATCCTGTCATCTCATTCATCTTAATCATCTTGCCCTTTTGGTTTTGGCTTGGTAGAGAAGCGGCCTTGGTAGAGAAGCGGCCTTGTCCAGGTTAGGTGTTTATCTTTCTCTGCCATTCGAGCTGCACACGCAAGCCATCCCGCACCGACGTCGTCGGTATATAGCCGAGTAGCTCTTTTGCTTTTGTGGTGTCCGCCATCGTCCGGCGCTGATCTCCAGGGCGCTTTGGCCCAGATATGGTTTTGACCTCCTTGCCCGACAACTCTTCTAACATGGACAGCACTTGATTGACTGTGACCTCTTCTCCGCCGCCTATGTTGAATGTCTCGCCAATGCTCTTGTCACGGTGTTCCATGGCCAACGCGATTCCCCGGACACAATCATCGACATAGGTATTGCTGCGACTATCCTCGCCATCACCAAAGACGGTAATCATCTTGCCATCCAAAATTGAGCGAATGAAAATATTGTAGCCCATATCTGGCCGTTGGCCAGGGCCATAGACAGAGTAAAGACGCAAAACAGTAACGGGCAAATCGTCTTTGGCCGCGTAAGCCCAGCAGAGATTTTCTGCGGCTAGCTTTGTAATGCCATAGGGCGAAACAGGCGCCAATGGAGAGTCCTCATTGCCCGTGGCAAATCGCCCATAGACAGATGATGTCGAGATGTGAATGAAGTGTTGCACTACGCTTGTCTCGGACGTTATGGCTGCAAGCAAACGCTGTGTGGCTTGAACATTGCATGTCATATACGAATCAAATTCGCTCCAGCTACGCAATAAGCCAGCCTGCGCGGCCAGATGGAAGATCACCTCAACGTCTTCTACATAGGGGATTAACTCATCTGTGCGGAAATCCACTTCATGAAAGATAAAATTCGGATGATTGACTAAGTTTACGAGATTTTGTTCTTTCAGGGAGCGAGGATAGTAGGGAATAAAGGCATCGATTCCTGTGACTTGGTGCCCTTGGCTCAATAAAAGTTCACTCAAACGTGAACCCACAAAGCCAGCCGCACCGGTAATCATACAATGGGTCATACGGCAAATCCTTTTCTAACAACTAAACTGATACTCTTCTGCTGGGAACTGCTCAGAGATGTTTAGCACTCGGCTCATTGGTCCACACGTAAGAACTGAGCAGCCCTAAGCACTGCCTTAAACTGAGCTCTGTATGAAAAAATGGTTTTGCTTTATCGGGTCGAACTGTCGGAAAAACCATGTTTTCATCACAATCGCAGAATAGATAAGCAAGTGCGGTATAAACGAATTTGCATTATAGCATAATTTTGAACTCGTATCAGTGCCCAAACCAAATTGATCCACTACAAATTGTACGCAATGGGTACTTTCCGTGCTGCATAATGGGTGATTCTCATATGCTTCTTTACGATGGCTTTAATGAAAGAGCATGAAATAAGTTGAACATGTCATTCTTGAGTGAAACGAAGAATCTGTTCAAGTTGTTTAATTCGGTGGCACCCTCTACAGCAAGACCACCACCTGGAGTGTCTGGCGGCGCAAGAATGGGGTGTGGCAGACCACCAGCAAGGGGTGGGAGATGGAGAACAACCGGCGGGTGGACTACAACATCTGGGTGCGGCAAGAGAAGGTACACAGCTGGCGGTCAGGCAATGTGAGCAACGAAGAGCGCTACTTCTATCAACCACATCGGCAGGGCAACGTCCAGTTGGGCAATGTGGCCCAAGTGCAGGAGTGGGCGGATGGGGTCAAGCTGCGCCAGACCAACAGCTGGTACTATCCAAACCGGACCCGCCACATCATCAACCGACCGGCGCGCATCCCCATCGAGGGCAGCACCTGTCTCTCAGAAGAGCGGATGGTCTACGATGGTGTGGGACGTCGCTACCACAATGCGCCCACCCAGGGATTGCTGACCAAGCGCGAAAGACTGCTCAAGGGCAGCTGCACCACCACCACCATCGGCAGCCACGACACTACGACAGCCTGAACCGTTTGGTGGGCAAGCATTTCCGCACCAACAGCGCCTGTCCCAGCAGCGTCAATCCCTATGATGTGCGCTACCTCTACGACACAAGTCACAGCAGCCGCAACCGCAGCCGGGGGCAACTGACCCAAATCAAGTATCACAAGAGCAATGGCTATATCAAGGCGCTCTACTACAATGAGAAGGGGTTGTTGGCCAGCGAACATGTGATCATCCCTGGCGCTCCCACCTACATCATTCGCCACACGTATGAGAGCGACTCCTTCCGGCTGCGCACAATGCGATACCCAGATGGCGAGGTCGTGACCACCACCTACAACAGCATGGGTTTGCCCAAGACGCTCTCCAGCTCCAGCAAGGGTCTGCTGGTCGATGGCTTGGTCAATGGGGGAGTTGCGTATCATTACTATCCCCAAGCGTTTTTCGACTCTGCAACCTTGCAATCATGCAACTTCTTGCCCCATGGACAAAGAATTGCTCGGCCAGATATTTATTACTTTGTGCTATGATCCGATTCAAGCCCCGGAACATCGGCAGCCCCAGCCAAGATCTCCATCGTCGAACCACGCAAATCCTCTTCTCCAACTGGCTCAAAGCGTTCTTGCTCCAGATGTTTGGCCAAAAATGCCTCCATCACACCAAAGAAAGAGAGACGATTGTCCAGCCGAGCAAACCCATGCCCTTCATCGGGGTAGAGCACATAGGTAACGGGGATCTGTTTGGCCTGCATCGCCTCGACAATCTGATCAGACTCAGCTTGCTTGACGCGTGGATCGTTGGCCCCCTGTCCAATCAGCAAGGGACGCTCAATCCGATCAACATGGGTCAAGGGGGAGCGTTCGATTAGGAGTTGACGACCTTCTTCCGTGCGCGGATCGCCGATACGTTTGGCAAGAATTTCGTACTGGGTCTTCCAATATTCTGGGATCGCTTCGATAAAGGTAATTAAGTTGGATGGTCCCACGATTTCGACACCACAAGCAAAAACGTCGGGTGTAAAGGTCATCCCGACAAGAGTCGCATAGCCACCATAACTTCCGGGCTGGTTCAGAAATAGGTTGACAAAGAAGAGAGTACGTTAACAAGAGAATAGGTTAGAGAAAGAGGCTCCTGTTCAGGCAAAATAAGGGTGTTCAGACCAAAATAGCCAAAAAGGAGCCTCTAAATGTCAGAGTATCGAACAGACCCCCTATCATTGTCAACCCGAATCGATCTTGCGTTGGAAATGCTCAACCCGAATCGAGAGTGGGGGAGAGTGAGCGAACTGTCAACGGCGTACAATGTGTCTCGAACGTGGCTCTATAAGTTGAGAGAGAGCGGTGAAGCGGCGCTGAAAGCGATCTTGTCGCCAGTGAGTCCAGGACCGCAGCCGAAAAGCCATGTGATCGAAGTGGATGAGACGTTCATCCGACGAACCATAACGGTGTTGCCGATGCTGCGAGGAAGCGTACGAGATATCCAAAGGGGGTTGGGGTTGCTGCTAGGTGTGGAGCGGTCGGTGGGATTCATCCAAGGGACGCTGGCGGAAGTTGGAGAACTGGCATCGGCGTACAATGAGAGCATGGTGCCGACGCTGCCGGTGTTGGGGGAAGCGGATGAAATTTTCTGTGGCGACCAACCGTGCCTGACGGTGGTGGACGGAGCATCGTTTGCGCTGTTGAATATCTCAGCAGCCGATGCCCGAGATGAAACAACATGGGGGTTGAAGTTTCTCGAATTGCTCGAGCGAGGCATCACCTTTGATGACTTGGTGACCGATGGGGCTTTGGGCATTCAGGCAGGAGCCAAGGCAGCGGGGATGAATGCGCCACACTCCTATGACCTCTTTCACCAAATGCAGAATGGCACCAAAATCACCCAACGTCTGGGAGAGAGAAATGGACCAGGCCATGACCGACCGTGACGTAGCTTGGCAAGAGTTGGACGAGCAGACTGCTCCTGCACGTCGCCCTGGGCGACCACGCAAATGCACAGTGACTCTCGAGGTTGCCGACCAAACGGTGCTGACAGCAGTTGACTTGCACGAGAACTGGACATGGCTTCTCCGAACGGTCCGTCAGGCACTGGAGCCGATTTCACCGACCGGGCAGCTTGTCAACACAGATGCCGCGCAACAAACCATTCTGGCTGCCACCCAACTTATGATGGAGATGAACCGCGATGAAATTGCACACTTTGCCACCCAACTGCAGCAGAATCTACCTACATTGCTGGCTCCCCTCCGTCGCCTGGAACTATCCCTGGCTCCCCTCCGCCAGAACCTCTCACCTGAGTACGAAGCCTTCATCACACACCTCTGGACTTATCGCCATGACCATCAACTTCCCATTGAACAGCTTTTCCCTCCCTCATTGCAGCCTATGGCTCTTGCCTTCTGGCATGCACTGGATCGCTTCCATCGGGCTTCTTCTCTAGCTGAATCCTTTCATGCTTGGCTCAGGCCCTTTCTTGCAATCCATCGCTCTTTGCCCGATTGGTTGGCCGCTCTTTTACAGCTCTTTTGGAATCATCGCACCTTCTCACGTGGCAAACGCTCCGGTCACTCACCCTTAGAACTGGCTACCGATTCCTATGTCCCTTCTTTGGCTGACGCCCTTGATTCCATTCTTCAGCCTCAACAGCAACTGGCTCTTTAACCTATTCTCTTTTTAACGTGCCCATTTCAATTTTGTAAACCTAACTCATCCCTTGTTCTGAACCTGCCCGAACTTCCGCCAGTAATCGCAATCCGATCGCGATCTGCGATTCCTTCCTCAATTGCCCAGTTGGTGGCATCAATCAGATCATCATGCATCTTCCTACCCCATTCTAGGTTTGCGGCGTTGAGGAATTTTTTGCCCAGTCCGGTCGAGCCGCGATAGTTGATGCTGAGCACGGCAAAACCTCGATTGGCAAAGAGCTGATGAATGGAATTGTACCCCCACTCATCACGCGTCCATGGTCCTCCATGAACCCAGAGGATGGTGGGCAATGGTATTTCAGGAACGAGTGGGAGATGTTGTCCCTTGCCCCGTGCGTTTTGTTCACACCATGAAGGCAGTGTGTAATAACAGATCAGATCCAACCCGTCGCGGGCTTTGACAACAACTGAATGCATCTTGGCGAGCGGAAGCCCTGCCAATTCTGATTGATTTGTAAAGAGAAAACGGACCGCTTGCGCAGACCGATCGTAATAATAATAGCGCACAGGGCCATTATCCATCCGATAGGCAACCAGCCAGGCGTCATCTTGATGCGTTCGGCTTACGATCTCCACTTCGCCATCCGCCACCGTGCTCAGATAATCGAAATCGCCCCTAATTGACTCATCCAGAATCTGCCATTCCTTGCGTGTATAAGTAAATGCCACAGCCTCTACTTCTCGACTTGTTGGGTGGATCATGGTCGCGTCCACATCCGCTTGGGCATTTTCAGCCAACACCGTACGTTGGCCCGAGGCAATATCAATCGCCACGAGCGCAGCCGTATCGCGCCCTTGGCTGTCGGTCATGTAGAGCGTTTCCCCAGCTCGATCCAACCCAACCGGAAAATTGGTCATCATATCTTCCATGGGAATCGTGAAAAATGATTTCCACTCTTGATCGTCCCTCCGGAAGATTTCATTGCCACCGTCGGGCGTCATGCGAGCGGCAAAGCGTGGCTGAAAGTGTCGATCCGTCAGGATAAACATATAGCTATCGTTTTCCAAGACCAAAGTCATGTCGCCCGTATGGATGTTGACTCGATAGAGATCGTGAAACTGGGGATCGCGCTGATTCAATCCAATGAGAACCTCATCTGGATACTCTTCGCTCACCTCCTGTATGCGCGCTTGTACACCGTCAAAAGGTGTTAGATCTTTGGCCTCGCCATGATCAATATGCACGCTAAACGCATGCCAATTCTCATCACCACCTGTGTCTTGAAGATAGATAATATGTTGATTGGTATGTGCCCACGAATAGAGTCGAATATCGCGTGTTGTATCGTGGGTGATTGGTTTGGCGGCTTCGAGATCATCCATCGGTGCAACCCAAACATTCAGGACATCATCCAGTGGCGCAATAAAACCAAGCCAACGGCCATCTGGGCTGAGCCTGAGCATGGCGCGGTCAGGATTGCCAAAAAGTATACGCCGAGGAATCACGTTAGGGATATTCAGCTGAGTCATAAATGCTCCTTAAATGCTTATTCGAAAAGTTCTGTGACGATGCATTCTCACCTGAGAAGCTGGTCGAACTCACAATCACTTTTCGGATAGGTTCTAAGTTCGTGTTATTTTCAGGCTGCTACTCGAACTAGATACTCCGGCTCCGTCAATAAATGATTTGTGACCTGAGCTTGTTTGGCGACATCCACCAATTTGTGAATCGTTGCAATCAACTCGTCTGTAACGCCAGGAGGATAGTAAGTATACCATAGGTCATAAACCAATAGGGAGTGAGTATCTACCAATCTGCGACGCTTCCATCAGACTCGTAGTAGAATTCTCCACCCAATTCTTCAGTCATTTCAGATTGTTCTTTGACAACCGCTTCATCGATCTCAAAGCCCAGCCCTGGTTTGGTCGGCAAATCAATAAAACCGTCCTTCACGGGCCACGGCTCCTGCACAATCTCGGCCATGCGCTCTGGGCCGACGGTCTCTTGAATCAAAAAATTGGGGACAACTGCATCCACATGGACACAAGCACTAAGCGCCACGGGGCCAATCGCACAGTGTGGCATGATGTGCATATAGTAGACTTCTGCCATATTGGCGATGCGCTTCAATTCGCTAATCCCGCCTGCGTGTGAGCCGTCGGGCTGAATGTAGGTGACGGCCTGTTTTTCGAAGACTTGCCGGAACTCCCAACGGCTGAGCAAACGTTCTCCGGTGGCAATTGGGAACGTGACATGATCGGAGACCAATTTGAGCGCATCTACATTTTCTTGTGGGATTGGCTCCTCCACAAACATGGGACGCATTCCCTTTAGCTCATGGCAGATCTCGATGGCCAACCCGGGGGTCATCTTGCCGTGGAAATCGAAGCACAACTCTACCTCTGGTCCCACCCATTCACGCATCAAGTAGGCCCGTTTGACAAAGGCATCAATCACAGCGGGCGGCTCGTGGGCACGCCATTTGCCGCCAGGACCTGTCTTGAAGGCTGTATATCCTCCCTTGTTATGTAGGAAATCAAGGCGTTTTTTGGCCAGTGCCAAGCCTTCATCGCTCATGTCGCCAATGCCCCAATGCGCATAGACCCTCACTCGGTCACGAACGGCTCCCCCCAAGAGTTGATAGACAGGCACACCGTAGTGCTTGCCTGCAATGTCCCACAGCGCCTGATCAATGCCGGACAAGGCGGACATCAATACGTTGCCGCCGCGGAAGAATGCAGAGCGGTAGATGTGTTGCCAATGGTGTTCAATACGCAGCGGATCCTTGCCGATGAGATAGTCGGCTAATTCATCAATGGCAGCCATTGTACTCAAAGGCTTGCCCTCCAATGTGTTTTCACCCCATCCTTCAATCCCGGTATCGGTGGTGATTTTGACGAGGCGCATGCGTGGGCGCGGGAAATATTGGTCGATTTGGGCGATTTTCATCATAGTTTCTCCTAGTACTACTGTGCAGCAATATATTGTGAAACACAAAGGAAATTCGTTATATTTCTGGGCATATTGCTAACAAAACGCAAACAGAATGCAAAGGAAAAATGAGATAGACTGAAGAGCCAATAAAATGAAGCAGTCTTCGATGAAAGGAAATCAAGATGAAACTTGCTCAAGCAGTCAATCAATATGACTACAGCCAACTGGAAAGCCCGCCGCTGCTGGAACTGACAGAAGAGCAACTGGCGGCACTGGCCGACCAACTCCAGGAGTATCATGCCATATATAGTCCATACTTCAGCCATGTGGCTCAGAGAGAGCATGCGTACCACTACATGCGAGGCTTGTTAGACCCCGAAATCAAACGCAAATCGGCCGAGAACATCGCGCTGGCGACAGTAGGAGAATCGGGTGTACGCCCCCCTGCAAAGCTTTGTGGGTCAGAGCCGCTGGAGCGGTGAAGCGATGCTGGCGGAACATACTCGACAGACAGGTGAGTTGTTGGGAGACGCAAATGGCGTCTTACTCCTGGATGGGAGCGACATTCCCAAGCAAGGAGAAGAGTCAGTGGGCGTCAAGCGGCAGCGGTGTGGCGAACTGGGCAAGATCGCCAACTGTCAAGCCGGAGTCTTCCTGGGATATAATAGCTCTCATGGCTATACCTTACTGAACTGTCGGTTGTATATCCCCCAAGAATGGTTTAGTGATGAGTATGCAGAGAAGCGGTACAAAACCGGTCTTCCCACTGACCTGACCTTCCAAACAAAAAATGAATTGGCTTGGTCCATGATTGAGCAGACGCACGCCCTGGGTGCGTTGCCCATCCGCTGGATCACTATGGATGAAGCCTTTGGCAAAGATACTCATCTGCTTGACTGCATTGATGGCCAAACCGCTTACAGCTACTTTGCTGAAGTGCCCAAAGAGACTCGTGTCTGGACCTCCAGCCCCCAGACCTATCTGCCCGCATCATCTGGACGCGGGCGCAAAGCTCAAGCTCCGCGTCCGGCCTGGTGAACCTACGCCTCTCACCGTTGCTCAACTCGCTGACACCTTCCAGGAGCATGAGTGGCAACAGCATGTTCTCAAAGAGGGCTCCAAGGGCTTCATCGTTGCTTCCATTGCTTGTCGCCGCATTGTCTCTGTCCGCAATGGGCTCCCCGGTTCTGCTCTCTGGCTCATCGTCCGCCGCAATCCCGATTGCTCTCTGCAATACTTTCTCTCAATGCACCCTTGAGACTTCCTTGGATGACTTCGCCACTGTTTCTGCTTTGCGTTGGCCCATTGAAACCATTTTTGAACAAGCCAAGCAGTTTCTCGGACTCAACGAATATGAAACTCGCAGTTGGCTCGGTTGGCATCATCATATGACCTTAGTCATTTTGGCCTTTGGTTTCTTGGCTCGTTCTCAGTTTTTCCTCAAATATGATGCCCCCGCTCTCACTTTGCCACAGGTTGTTGAACTTCTCCATGCCGTTCTGCCTAAACCTGTCTTGACACTCGCTGAGACTATCGAGCGCCTTCGCTACAAGCAACGTCGTCTTGCTTCCGCTAAACGCTCGCATTATCTTGTGCAAAAATCGAACATTATCGAGCCTTTACTTGATGCACAGTAGTACTAGGTTCTGTTGACAAATGGGTAAAGCGAACGGAACCAAGCTAAAGGGAAAGTCAACGAGTTGACAGAAAGAGAACTTGAGTCTCCCCCAAAAGCATCAGAAAGACGAAAGGGGAAAAGAGGTCCTAACGTAGGGGTGGTTCAGAATTAGGTTTACACTTTTGATACATAGATAAAAATCTATATTGAGGTCATTTTCTGCCTGAGCATGGCTCAAAGTAGAAAATATAAACATCTTTTCTCTTTGCAAAAATGTAAACCTAATTGTCCGCCTAAAATGAACCACCCCCTAACGTAACCAGATAAGCGAAGAAGCAAAGAACAAAAAGCCGAGATAACGACTATCAAGCTTCTCGAAGCGAGAAAAGAGACGGCGAAGCCATTTGATTTTGTTGAAAAAACATTCGACCAGATAACGAACTTGGTAAAGATGTTGGTCATAGTCTATGGACTCAGTGCGACTGCTGCGAGGAGGAATGACGGGAATGGCCTCGACATCAGAGAGGATGAAGTCTCTCAAGTCGTCCGAATCATAGGCCTTATCAGCAATGACATAATCGCTCTTGTGGCCGGTGAGGAGGAGTTCTGCTTGAGTCACCTCATGTCGCTGCCCACCGGTCAAGACAAAATCGATGGGATAGCCTAAGCCATCAACAAGTGCATGGATCTTGGTACTGAAGCCACCTTTGCTGCGACCCAGTGCCTGACTTTCCTGCCCCCCTCGCTTGGCTGGTGCACCGGCTGCACAGGGATGGGCGCGGATGACAGTGCCATCTGGAATCAGCCATTCCAAGTCCGCATCTTTTGAGAAATAGGCAAACATCTCCGACCAGATGTTGCGGTCACACCAACGACTGAATCGTTGATAGATGCTATTCCAGTTGCCATATCTCTCGGGGACATCCCGCCAAGGGGCACCGGTCCGCAATACCCAGAAGACTCCTTCCATGAAGCGGCGGCATTTGACTCCTTTTCCGAGATAGACACCTGGATGTTGGTAGAGAAAGCGCTGGATTTTGCGCCATTCTCGATTGTTTATTCTTCTCCGTTCTCGCTCGATTGTTCTCGTTTCCTTTCTCTTTCTACTTTTGATTCTTTGCTACCAGTCTACTCGATTTACGTTTGCGTCGCGGTAGAATTACGTTTACATAATGTTAGAATTACATTTGCTTTTTGTTTGATCATCCCTTTTCTGGCGGATTTTCTCCCTTTTTGTCTGTTTTTTTTCAGTTCAGTAGCAGCAAAAGTCGGGTACAAATTTTTCATGCAAACAGAGGGCTGCTCTAGGATTTCACCCCTTATGGTCATTTTTTGTACCCGACTTTTGCCGTAGCTGTTTTTTTACTGATTTTTCATTTGTCAACAGAACCTAAAACAGTATCTTTGCAGTCTTCAAATAGAACGGGGATCTGGACTGATTGATGAAAAGTGCAAACGTATGTTTCGCCTGGAAGTACTGGTCTCGAAATTACTTAGTGCTTATCCGAAAAGCTCTGTGGCGATCTATTCTCGCTCGAGAAGCTGGTCGGACTCACAACCACTTTTCGGATAGGTTCTTGAGCTCAATTGGATTCCAGGTGGTTGACAAACGCAAAAATGGCGAGCGCTGGTTGAGCAGATGAGTCCCGCTTTCACCAACGTCTTGAGCGGCATGTCGCGCCCAAAGGCGATGGCAATCAACTCACTGTTGGTAATTGATTGATTTTGTCACCGTTGTCTGTGTCACTGGATACGGACCATTCGCAAATTTTGTCGCATGGTATCCCTTTGCGCCGATCGTATACGCCAAAGAACTCAGCAAGCCCTGATTTGCTCTCAAACGTTCAAGGACAGTGCTGAAAGTATGTTGAGGATACCACTCTAGTTCGGTTCTGGCTCGCTCGTTGACATACACTCTATCGATGCGTGGAAACATCCTCCAGCCGCGACGCGCGTACTCTATGTCATATTCAGGGAATCTCCGTTTTAGCACCGAGGGTGCATCAAAGGACAATTCGGGCAAATCATCTTGTGTAAATGGAGTCGTTGCGCTAATGATGTAGCGAGCAAATCCGATTGAGGGTGCTTTTTCCATTGCGAGCAAGTGAGCACTCACCACATCTTCGATGTCCACCCGACGATACAGAAATTCATTTGCTTTGACATTGTCATCAGCATAAGCTTCGCGCACTGCTTTTTTGTCATCTGCTTCTGGAAAAAAACGAGAAGTCTTCAATATGAGGCAAGGTAACCCCTGATTGCGATGGAATAATTGGCAAAGATTTTCGGCTGCCAATTTTGTTACGCCATAGATATTTTTGGGGATGGGTACAACATCTTCGGTGATCCATGCTGCCGGGTCATTTGCAGAGGGTGTGAGGGCATCACCGAACGTACTCGTTGTGCTCGTAAAGACAACTGATTTTACCCCCGCAGCCACAGCCTCCTCCAATAGATTTAACGTCCCAGTGATATTTGTATCAACGAAATTTTGCCGACTGTGGGTAACGACATGAGGCTTGTGCAGGGTTGCTGTGTGAAGAACGACATCGACTCCTGCCATACATCGCTTGACATGCTCTCGATCTGTGATTGTCCCAACGATATTTGTATAGCCCGTTTCACTCAGATCTGTCCCAATCACTTCGTACGCCTGGTTTTGCAAAGTACGAATCAGGGCTTCACCCAAGTGACCGGCACTGCCTGTTACCAAAACCTTCATGTTGGATTTCTTTTATCCCTTATCGTGGTTGTATCTGGCTATCGTGTCGGAACTCAGCCTAACACCAATGAGTAGATTTTGAGATGGTGAATCATTTATGGGGTGAACACGGAGCATCTCAGAATTAATCTGTACAATCTGCGTTTATCCGTGTCCCATATTCTGAATCCTTATAATCTTTATTATACCATAGTGCACCAACGCAATTGGTCACAAAGTGATTATGCCCACCTGCTATACTCTTCTCACCGGATTCGACAATCGATTTTGCACACTTCTCATAGATGAGCCCACAACTTAACTTTCAACTTTTCATAAACGTTAAAGACAATCGGGCAGGTTGCATAGTTACTAAGAACACCAAAAAGCCGTCCGCGAAAGACCGGTTTGTGCAAATGAGGAAACGATGCGCACGTTTTGGGGCGATGTGCATAATTGCTGCACAGATTCCCTTCTAAAAATGGGCAAGGAAGTTCGTTAAAGACATATTCGTTTGCATGAGCGTCATCTGTGCTCAGGTGCATCTCGCGGAATTCCTGAATCGGCATGTCCAGACCGATTGCAAACTTCGTAACATCCTCATCGTCTAAGATTGGTTTGCTTTCACGGCATCAATTTCCACATTCTGTACAATCGATTTGGGCAGCGACGTCAGCATTTATTTCGTGGACGATCGCATCTAGTTCTTCGGGTTCCATATCGAGCTGTTTTAGAAAGGAGCGGAATTTCCAGTTCTCGTCGTTTTTTTCTTCTGCCAACTGCGCAATGTAATTGAGATTTGTCACAATTTTCATCGTTATTTCTCCATATAGGAAAACTCCGGATCTCGGGCTGAACCGAGTATAGCATCATTTGAAGAATTTATGGCTCTTTGAGGTTTTGTGGGGTAAATGTTGGATGGTTTGTTGATTTGCTGGTTTGTTCACCAACTGACAAACCAACTGACAACCACACAATTCCTCAGACAACCGAATTTATTTCATTCACCATTCCTGTCAACACAATCAGCGACCCCGACGCAGGATCGTCCAGTTTCAGTTGTTCATTCAATGTAAATGGCGTGCGGCGGCCTGACGATGGCCTCTGTAGCCTACACCGAACCATAGTGAAAGCCAGCAGGCGTAAGCTGGCCGACTGTCCGATTCTCATCGCTTTTGATCTGCCGGCAGATGACGAAAATAGCGTTGCTGGCACCTGGACCATTGATGTGGAGATCGGTTTGCCTGCCATCGAGACCCTATTTGGGATACACCCCTTAGAGCGTGTTTTAAAAGGTGAGATCAGAGCCGGTTGAGTAGCCGAAGGCGTATCGAAACCAAACGGGTCGACCCGCCAACGCTGGTTTCGATACCGCTTTGCGACTCAACCGGCCTTTGCTCACCCTTTCGTCAGACTTTTAAAACACTCCCTTATTCCAAAACGATCTTAAGAATTGGGACATACACAAAGTTGTGTCTTTGTGTGATTCGGGGTTGACAGATCAAATTAACCATGATAGTATATAACATCATGAATCAGCAATATTTCTTTGTACGCTCAGAGTATACTCTTATGATTTTACAGTGTGGTTGTATTGCACTGTCAAGTCATTGGTCGCGGCAGGAGTAGCTGAGCGGAACAACGAAAAGCGACAAGGATTTGATGGGCGCGGTGCAACCAGCACGGCGCCTTTTTTATTTGGGCGAATAGATTGTGGTTCTTCCGGAATACAAGGGCGCAACTTCCCGGAAGAGGTCAGAGATGAGTTCGTCAACGAGACTGTTCGTGACCTCTTCCTGTTAGGTAATATAGGAAAGGGAGATAAAATAAGGGAAGGCAAAAGCAAGGAAAGCCGAAACTTATTGGACTCTCGACCTGGCAAAAAGGACCAACCTCTTCGAGCGGTGCGACCGCCCTTCCCGGACAGTCCGCCAGGTCGACGCCGTGCAACGTCGAAAGCGTGCAGCACCTCGAGTGCCATAACAGGAAAACGGAAAACAGCGTCCAAAGTTGAGGAGCTCAGGCGATACGGGAGAGGAGGTCCAAGATGAAAGTGAAAATGGGAATCGACTGGAGTGAAAAGAAACATGATGTGATGATGTTGGATGAGACAGGACGAGCGCTGGGCTATGCGCAGATAGAGCATAGCCAGAAGGGATTTCGCCAAATTGAAGAAATGAGAAGAAGACAGGAGCGAGCCATGATGAAGTGACAGTGGGACTGGAAACAGCGCATAATTTGCTGATTGATTATCTCTGGTCGAGCGGGTACAAGAATGTCTATGTGGTGCCGCCGAATGTGGTGAACAAGAGTCGGGAGCGCTATAGTCAAAGTGGTGCGCATAATGATAAGAGTGATGCCTATGTGATAGCAGATTTGTTGCGGACCGATGTCCATCGATTTTATCCTTGGTCACCTGGCAGTGAATTACTCCAGCAGATGCGAGTGGTCAGCAGTGCCACACAATACTGGACCAAAGAGACTGTGGCCTTATCCAACCGTCTGCGCGCTTGCCTGTTGCGTTACCATCCGGCGCTGCTTGAGGTCTTCAGCAACTGGCCTTCTCGGATTGCCTGCCACCTGGTTCTGACCTATCCAACGCCAGAGCATGTGCGCAACTCCACCTATGAAGGCTTCCAAGAGTTTCTCAAGCAGCACCGACATACGCAACCCGTAAATGGGTCACTTGTTATGATAAGTTAACCGCCACTTATCCCACATCAGCTCCTGCATTTGTGCCAGCGTATCAACGAGAAGCTCTTCAGCTGGCTGAATGTCTTTGCTTGCACTGCGCTATGAACAAGAGACCCTTGACCAGTTACAGTCACTTTTCTGCAACATCCGGATCAGCATATCTTTGCTTCTTTACCTGGTGCTGGCCAGCTTTTAGCTCCCAGTCTTCTGGTCAAGTTTGGCGAAGACAGGAAACGCTTTCCCTCTCCCATGAGCCTTCAGTCTCTGGCGGGAACCTGTCCTGTCACCAAACAAAGTGGCAAAGTCAGAACCGTTCATTTCCGCAGAGCTTGCGATCACGACTTTCGTTATTTTACTCAGCAATTTGCTCGCTGCTCCCGCAAAGAGTCTTCTTGGGCCGCTGCTTTTTACACCGCCGCTCGCCAACGCGGTCTCAAAAAGAGTCATGCTGATCGCACTCTCGCTAATCGCTGGATTTGCATCATTTGGAAATTGTGGCAAGACAAGAAACCTTATGATGAATCTTTCCATTTGCAGCAACGAGCCCATCGTCGCCAACCTATCGCTTAATTGCTTCTAATTTTTTACTATGTATCGCCTTTGGGTTCCTTGCCTTTGTCCTCATCTATATGTTGACATAACACGCTGCTGGTTCTCTCTATCAGTTCTTCTTCAACGCGCCCTTTTGGAACTGCCATTACATACAAAGCGTGTCCGGGAAGTTCGGGGCACTTCCTTGTCAACCCCTGAGATCCTGAAGAACCTAGATTGTAAGGCTGAGGGTAAGGCTGAGACAGAAGCTGAACGCCCAGCAACCAAAAGAGCAAATCATGCCCATTTTTACTCTTTTTATAGATGAGGCAAGGGGAAACACAAGGAGCGTAACATGGAGCAACACAGCAAGATGCCAGCCATCCAGGTTGACGGTTTGGCAAAGTCTTTTCGGGTGAAGCAAAAGGCAGCCGGCCTGAGCGGTAGTTTGCGCTCTCTTTGGAAGCCGGAGACTCTCGATGTCACGGCCGTTTCGAATGTTTCATTTTCGTTGGAGCCTGGCGAAATGCTCGCTTTTATCGGACCCAACGGCGCGGGGAAATCAACCACCATCAAAATGCTGACAGGTATTTTGCACCCCTCTGATGGGAAGGCGACGGTTCTAGGACACACACCCTGGCAAGCACGACGACAGCTTTGCTACCATATTGGCACCGTCTTTGGACAAAAGCCTCAGCTCTGGTATCACCTACCTGCCGTCGATACATTTCGGCTCTTTGCCCGCATTTATGAAGTGGAGATGTCGCTTTTCCAAAAGCGTTTGGACTTTGTGGTCGACGCGTTTCAGATCGGCGAATTGCTCAACACGCCGGTACGCAAGCTCAGCTTGGGCCAACGAATGAAGTGTGAAATTGCTGCCTCACTCTTGCATGGACCGCGGATCATCTTTTTGGATGAACCAACAATTGGGTTAGACGTGGTGGCCAAGCAGCAAATTCGAGCAGCGATCCATACATTGAATGAGACGGAAGGAACGACAATCTTTCTGACGAGCCACGACGCTGGCGACATTGAAAGCTTATGCAAACGAGTCATCGTCGTGAACCACGGCACGATCATTTTTGATGACCGCACTTCGATTTTGAAGCGACGCTATCTCCGCCGAAAAATTATCGATGTGCGCTTCGGAGAATCGCTGATGGAGCCTTTCACCTTACCCCATGTGACAACGCTCAAGCAAGGAACCTATGGCATCAAACTAGAATTCGACAGCCGCGATGTATCGGTCGAGCAAGTCGTGCAGCAGATAATGGCGACGAAACCGTGCAATGATATCAACATCACTGATCCACCATTGGAGGAAGTGATTCGAGAAATTTACACAAAACAGTAGAGTTACGATCAGGAATTCTTATGTTACATCAACTCCGACTATCCACAATCAAATACGGCTCCGTGACGTTGATCAATTTCCAGAATCAGTTGGCCTATGTGTGGGATATGGTCAATCGCTCGATCTTTATTCTTCTGATCATGTTTATCTTTGTACAGCTCTGGACCGCAGTCTATGAAACCCAAGGGACAAGTGAAATTGCAGGTCTAACGCTGGCTCATACCATCTGGTATTTCCTCATTGCCGAGGTCATGGAATTGGGGCGTGTCCGTCATGATCAGGCTATCAGTGATGAGGTGAAGAATGGCGTGATTGCCTACACGCTGATCCGTCCCTATAACTACTTGGTTTATCATTTCTTTAATGGATTGGGAGAAGTTGGGATCAAGATGCTGCTAATTTTTGTCCTTGGTTTGCCGCTCGTTGTGGCGTATGCGGGTTGGCCAGATGTAACACTGATACATTTGCCAGCCATCTTGCTCGTGATTCTATTGGCAATTGTGATCGATTTTTTGGTTCATAGCATCATTGGGCTGCTGGCCTTTGTCACCGAAGATGTGACCTCATTTCGGTTAATTTATCAGAAGATGGTTTTTATCTTAGGCGGATTGTTGATTCCTCTCGACTTTTTGCCCGATTGGATACGGCAGATTGCCATCTTGCTCCCTTTTCAATTAACCACCTATGCACCGGCGAAGCTCTTTGCTGTTTTTGATTGGGCACATTTCTGGCAAATATCGTTGGTCGACAGAACGATTGGAAGTCAATGGGGGATAAGATGAACAGATTACGAGCAGAATTGCGCTTCTTCAGTGGCCTATTTGCCCTGAATCTGGCCGCGGCGATGGAATATCGGGCCAGCTTTATTAGCCAGATTGTGGGTATGTTTATTAACAACGGTATCTATTTTGTCTTTTGGATCATCTTTTTTGATCGTTTTGGACAGGTGCGCGGCTATGGGATTGGGGACATCTACCTGCTCTTTGCTGTTATCACAACGTCGTTTGGTCTAGCGTTTATGATCGCAGGAAATGCGGGACCGTTTCTGGCGAACATTATTGCCCAAGGCCGTTTGGACTACTATCTCGTCCTGCCACGCCAATTGCTACTTCACGTCATTCTGTCACGTATGAGCGTTTCGACCATTGGCGATCTGAGCTTTGGTCTGATTGCATTTTTCTTTGCGGGGCGTTTTCATCCCATTGAAATCTTACTTTTTGGTGTGACCTGTCTCTTCTCTGCGCTCATATTAGTGGGTTTTGCCGTGGTTGCGGGATCGTTGGCCTTCTACATGGGCAACGCTCAGCACGCTAGTCAGCAGATGATCAACGCTATCTTGACGTTTAGTCTCTATCCACAGACACTTTTTTCTGGTGCGACCCGTTTTCTGCTTCTTACTCTGTTGCCCGCAGCCTTTGTCGGTGCGATTCCAGTTGAGATCATCAAGACACAGAATGGCATCACCCTTATCTCCTTACTTTTGGCCGTAGTCGTTGTCTGGGTTGTTGCTTCCGCCATCTTCTATTTGGGTCTGAGACGCTATGAATCAGGCAGTGCGATTAATGTGAATGTGTGATATACTGTCGAGAATGGTCACATCCCGGAAACATGACACGATTGCGATCTACTGAGTATGAAATAAGAGTCACATGGATACTTTATTCGATAAAATTTCAATGTTCGTTTCAGCTAAATTAAACGAATTGATCGGACAAATTCCAAATCCGACCCGTAATGCAAACAACAGGCCAGCTGATTTTCATCAACGTTTGCGCAAGGGGGTAGTTGATCTGTTGCAAACTGAACGGGAAATTGCCAAACTGGACGAGCAACTGAAAGACGCAAGATCTCAACTGAACACCTACGAACAACGAATAAAGAAGATGGATCAAACCATCGATGAACTGTTACTCGTCGGGGACGATGCACGCGCCGCTGCGGGACAACAAGCCTTCAATGAACATCGACGACGGCTAAACCAATTCCGGATCAAGTACCGCCATCTTATGGTTGCACGCGAGCGCTCTTTGGCAGAAAAAGACAGACTCGAAGTCAAATTATCACTCATGGGCTTGGAGCGTCAGACGCTGGATCAATATCTGCGCGAGTTCCAGCAACAACAAGGTGGACAGGGTTCGACACAGACCTGGCGCGTCGTCGAGCCGTGAAGCAGATAGAGATATCGAAATTCTTTCTCTAGTCAATAAACGCCCCAGCCATAATGCTTATCCCAAATATCTGCGCAAACGACGCGATCTATTACGTTCATCTGCACATCTGATTGGGATCGATCTGTTACGGGGCAGTGTACGTTCCCCCTTGGTAGACGAAGTGCCAACTGCACCCTATTACATCACCCTCAGCCGCGCCAATCATCGCCCTAATGTCGTTGTTTGGCTGATACAATTTCAACACGCATTGCCTATCCTTCCCGTTCCTTTGACAGAACCCGATCCTGATGTACATTTGGATATGAATGCGGCATTGGCAGCTGTCTATGAGCGCTGTGGTTACGCTACGCTGATCGACTATCATCGTCCACCACCGCCAGACCGAGCAGATCAACAAACTATTGTAGGAAGGATAGAAATAGACAAACTAGATGGCATCTCAAATTCGCACACAATTTATGGCATACAAGTTCAACACAAGGAGAAGAACATGAAAGGAAGTAGACTAACTCGGCGTAATTTTTTGCAGTTGAGTGCGACGACAGCGACGGTAGCATTTTTGGCTGGTTGTGCAGTGCCAGCGCCACCTGAACCTGCAGAATCGGCTGCGGAATCGGATGGCGCCGATGTTGAGGTACTTGGTACTGGTGAAATTGTCCTGAACCAGTGGGACGGCATTGGTGGCCCAGATGGTGTGGTTATGACCCAGATGATCAAAGATTTTGCGGGGTGGTTCAGAATTAGGTTTACACTTTTGATACATAGATAAAAATCTATATGAGGTCATTTTCTGCCTGAGCATGGCTCAAAGTAGAAAATATAAACATCTTTTCTCTTTGCAAAAATGTAAACCTAATTGTCCGCCTAAAATGAACCACCCCGATTTTGCCGCCGAAAATCCCGAAATTAGTGTTCAGCGTCAGATTATGCCTTGGGGCACCTTTTTCGATAAGCTGGCTGCCGCATTGGTGGCTGGCAGTGGTGGCCCAGATGTCTTTGTTTTGTGGCATTCGGTGATGCCTCAATTTGCCCGCGCAGGACACTTGTACCCGGCCACTCAGGATCTCTTTGAGTTGGGGATGGTGCCCGAAGAAGACTATCTGCCTCAGCTCATCGAAGCCATTACGGTCGACGGCACAAAGTGGACCATGCCGCTTGATAACTATGGCGTTGGCGTCTATCTAAATCTAGATCTGCTGGAGCAAGCGGACGTTGATCCCGATTCGCCACCACAGGATCAGACTGAATGGCTGGACGTTTGCCGCGCCTTAACCTGGAATAAAAATGGTAATCACCCCGGTGATAGTGGCTTCGATCCCGATAACATCGAGGTTTGGGGCTATTCGATTGGTTGGCCACGTGCGACGATACAGCCGTCTCTTTACCAGTGGGGTGCCGACATTATCAGCCGCGAAAACCCGCCTGAAGTTTTGATCAACAGCGAGGGAGCCATCGCCGCCACCCAGTTTTTCGTGGATTTGGTCTACGAACATCAGGTTGCCCCCCCACCAGCTGGCTATGATCAAAGTGAGGCATTTGCCAACAGCCAACTCGCCATGTTTGCCAATGGTAGCTGGATGTATAATTGGTTCCCCACCTCTGCTCCAGAAATTCGACACGGATTCTGGCCTTATCCGCGCTTAGGTCCAGAGCGGGGTTCCACTATCATGTGGTCGCATACCTTCGCCGTGGCCAAAGATGTTGACGCAGAGAAGCGCGATGCCGCCCTCAGACTCCTGCAATATCTTTCCGAACACTCTGACACCTGGACCGAACAGGCTGGCATGCCCGCAGCGCGCTTATCGAGGCGTGAAGGGCTGATGGATACGGTATGGACACTACCAACCTTTGATAAGCAGTTCAAGGAAGAAGGGGTGATGGAGTTTGCCTCAGATCGGTTTACTGAGATTATGGGCTCGGTAGAACCAGAATGGAGCGCCGCTCTCAATCAGGACAAGACCGTGGATGTGGCGCTGAATGATGCTGCGGAACGGATTGAGAAGATTTTATCATAGTTGGTTTGTTGGATAGTTGGTTGGGTATGCGTCAACCAGCTATCCAACAAAGTCAACAATATGTGCAATAGAGGTTTAATATCGAAGTGGCAAAGGATCAGCTAGGATGAGTACTCAGAGTGCCATTCAACCAACGGACGCAAGTCGGGTGAGGGTTCTATCTTTACAGGAACGGAGTTGGCGCGTCAAATGGCGGGATGCTCTCATTGCTTATGCATTCATTCTGCCTTATGGTCTATTTTTTCTCACTTTTCTCCTGGGACCGATGATCTTTGCGATCGGCTTGAGCTTTTCCGAGTGGGAACTCTTATACAATACGCGAGAGTTCATTGGTCTTCAGAACTACATCGAGTTGTTCCAAGATTCGCTCTTTTGGATCAGCTTCTTTAATTCGTTCTATTTTGCCATACTGACCGTCATTGGCAACTTGATTGTGCCGCTGGCCGCGGCGGTTGCGCTGCGAGGTATTTTACGGGGCCAAACCTTCTTTCGCATCATATTGTATGTGCCGACCATTTTGTCCATTTCGGTAATGGGCATCATCATGCAGCGCGTTCTCAATACCAATGGGCTACTCAACTACTTTTTGGCATTGATCGGTATCAAACCGCTCCGTTTTCTGGGAGAGACGATTCTGGTTATGCCTTCGCTCTCGTTGGCGACGGTGTGGTGGACGCTGGGGTTTCCGATGCTGATCTTTCTCTCCGGTCTCTATGCCATTCCCAATAGTCTCTACGAAGCGGCTCAATTAGATGGTGCCAACGCATGGCGCCGTTTCACCCGCATCACGCTCCCCCTGCTGCGCCCAACCCTCTTGTTGGTCTTGGTGACCCAATTCATTGGACACATGCAGGTCTTTGGACAACCTTATATCTTGACCCAAGGTGGACCGGGCTATGCTTCCTACCCGTTGATTCTATACTTATATCAAACCGCTTGGCGCTACTACCACATGGGATACGCGGCCGCAATGGCGATCATGCTCGCCCTGTTTATGCTCGGAGTGAGCCTGCTTCAGTTCCGTGTTTTGGGTAGACGTGTAGAATATTAGAGAACGAAAGGATTTTTCAATTGCATCGGCTTCGTCTTGGAGACATTCTCACTTATCTATTCTTGATTGGGCTGACGATCTTTGTCGCTGCGCCTGCGGTCTGGATTATTGGTCAGTCGTTTATGCAAGAGGGCCAAATTCTAAAGTGGCCACCGACCTTTATTCCGAGCCCACCAACGATGGCAAACTATCTAGACCTCTTTATTCCACATGCCGACCGCCCCGAATTGCCGATTGTTCGGTGGCTGATTAATAGTTTGTTTGTTGCCACTTCGACAACAGTGTTAGTGGTGATGGTGGCGTCTTTGGCTGCCTATGCTTTTGCGCGGATGGAGTTTCCTGGTCGCGATTGGCTTTTTCTAATCTTTGGTGCCAGTCTACTAATCCCCAGAGAGGTCACATTGATCCCGACCTTTCTGATCGTCTACGCTTTTGGGTGGATCGACACCTATCATGCCTTGATTTGGCCTGCACCGGCAGGCTTCTTTGCTGTCTTTTTCCTCCGCCAGTTCTTCTTGACGATTCCCCGCGAAATGGAAGAGGCTGCGATTATCGATGGGTGCTCCAAACTGGGTGTCTATCGACATATCATCTTGCCGCTTTCGGCATCCGCCGTCGTGACCTTGGCGATTTTTGAGTTCTTGTGGAACTACAACAGCTTTACTTGGCCCCTCATCGTTCTGAACAGCAACGAGATGCGTACCCTGCCAGTTGGATTGACGATCTTCAATAGCGAGTATTGGAGTGAACAAGGGATGATCATGGCTGGGGCCGTCTTTACCTCATTGCCGATTGTGATCTTCTATCTACTGGTCCAACGGCGTATTACTGAATCCTTGTTGACAACAGGACTTGCCGGGCGTTAAAAATGGGTAAGTTGTATGCCTGGTTGAGCCTCTTGCTGGACAGCCGATGCGGTTCTTTCTCTTTGCAATATATTCTTGCAAGCTAGTCCCCAATCTGAAATGGCTGGCAAAGGAGTTGACAATTCTGTCAAAGTTTGATGTCTCATTTACTTTAGTTTCCGGTAAATCACAACGATTTTTGTCGAGCTTTGCAATGTCGATGAAAGTTTTCACGAAATCACAGCGTCAATATTGATTAGAGCGACGAAAATCAGAAAAAAGAGACCATTTCAAGAATCGAAGTATCAAAAGTGGTGTATTTGATCGAATGCCAACGTATTGCCCTCATTGACCTATCATCAATACAACCGCAGTATAGAAGGGTGTGTACCACAAAGTGTATAAATGGAGTAGATTCTCTGACTGAGAGGTCTCCATTTACACACTTTGGGACACACTGTCGTATAGAACCCCAAATTGATAGGCACGATTCTGATCTCTTTTCTTGATGAGCTATCGTACAACATGATGCTCATCTCCCAACATACGTAGAAGACAACTACGTCCTCTGAAATATACAACACTGCACACTTGTGGTAGATGAGTCCTCAATGATAGTTGCTTTAGATTTCACCTGGTTTTTTATCTAGCTGTTAGTCATCAGCTATTCTCCATCAGCATGTCAGCCTCTGAGAGCCGATAGGATAGCCAGTCTCACAGATAGGCTGAGTTGCTGAAAGCTGATGGAGAATGATAGAGAGATGAGTGAGACATTGATTAGATGGCAATCACATTTAAGGAGATACACTTGATGTGATTCACCATTGATGGTGTTGTCATCATACGAAAAGCTACTGGAGCCAGCTAAGAACCTATCCAAAAAGTGGTTGTGAGTTCAACCAGCTTTTCGAATAAGAGTGCATCGTTATAGAACTTTTCGGATAGGCACGAAGACAGGATACCATGCAGACGATTCTTACGACCACACGTAACATACTTTTCAAAGGACTGCGCCCTTGGGCGATCATCGGTCAGATTCCATTTACGCCCCACATTGCATTTAGCAAAGTAGGTAAAGGGGGATACTTCTGGTTGGGATCACTTCTCTATCTAGTCGGCGTACTTCTCGGGTTGTACATTATTATTCAGAATGGTGGGACCCAAATTGAACCAGAACCAACAAGGGATCATATATTTGCGCAGCTTTTTGCCTTTCACCCAATTCAGGGACTGGTTCTCCTCTTTGTGATCGAAGGTTTACGTGCAGACGCTTTGCTTTGGTACCACTACTTGCTAATCTTCAGTGCCAGCCTCTTGGCAATGCCGATTCTGGTGATTTTGATCAGAATGACGACAAAGTCAATATTAAACATCACAATTTCTATCAGTAGCTTATTTACGGCTGTCTTCCTGATGTCTGGTTTCTTCAGTATCCTTTCCTGGGCCATCCTTTCGATCCCTTCGGTTGGCGATTTTGTGGCAGACAATTTGAGCCCCTTGGATGTTTTGTTCTTATGGATCAGTTGGCCTGGATTTATTATCTACTTTACCGTTGCGCTCGTGAACCTCAGCAGTCTCTCCACATGGCAGGCTTTTTTGATCATTATTCTAACTTTACTTTCTGGTAAAGGCTTGAGTGACAAAGGGCAAACCGAAAGGGGCGGAAAAAAGAATCCACCCTGAAAAAACGGGATAAAATGTAAAAATAGTGCTCGGCTAGTTTAAGCAGCGGCATTGAGGCGGCGATGAGCGAGAACGCCTTTAGGGAAATGGTGTGAAACCGAGGCCTTTTTCCGAAAGTCAGGGTCGAGTTGGTCGGGAGTTGGAAAAAGAGCACTCGAGAGAACGCGGCGCAAACGGCCGGGAGTGGCTTGAGGCTCTCGATCCCAGTAGCCAGTCGGTATGGGAGGAAGAGAAGCGGCTAAATGGGAAAGAAGATTGCCAGCCAGCAGCCCCAGTTCAGGTAAGCGGAAGCAAGCCTCATCGGCATGAACAAATTGACGATGTAAGCCAATCATCTGCTTGGAAGCCAAGGGGGGGATGTTCAACAGGCCAGCGCTCCAGATAGAAAAGATAAATGGTTTCAGCTTGTAAAGCCATGACGGTCGCCAGAACCAAAGGTGTGTGATAAGCAGGATCCTGAAAGACGTAAATCGAATAGGTGCGGTTGGCTGTATCCACCTTGGTTGTCCTGGGGACGAGATTGTGCCATGCTTGATAGCGAATCAGGCGACCACTATAGCATCGAGAGAGCGGACGCACAATATCACCATATTCGGGTGGTCTGCCTTTTTCCTTACGTTCGGGTAACTCATTGCGGCGCGCTGTGCAGTTAATCGCTTCCCGAAGGACAAATCGGTCGACGTCGCTTTCTAGCATTTCTCTGATTGTAAACCCGGCATCGACCACCGCCACTTCGTCTGACTCCAGTGATTTCTTCGTCTCTTTCAGCAGCTTTTTCCGAAACTCACTTTCCTTTGTGCCTACCTCGCATCTCATGATTGCCTTGAGCAGTGGCACTCGTTTCCCGCCTATCTCCCCCGAGCTTATCATCACTCCAAAGATGAGCGCGGGCAATGCCGACGAGCCGTTGAGTTATAGAGTCGGTTCACTTTCCCTTGCAGCTTCGGTCGCCAGAACCCTGTGATATCTATGCTTTTCACTCGGTATCCTTCTAACTTTTTTGCCTCCCATTCCCCTTTCCACTCCACTTCTTCTTGCCACGATGAGAGCAGGCTTGCAATATCCCATGATCCATATCGAAAGCTCCACCAGCTTCGCCCACATCAGACGCATTACATTTACGTTTGTTCCCACCGGCGTTACTTGCAATACATTCATCAGTACTGCTATAGTTATTTCTGGCGCGGTTAGCATTCCTTCCTCCTTTTTGGGTTCTCTACCTTTAGGATGAAACGCTAACCGCTTTTTGTCACATTTCTCCCCTCATCTCTTTTCTTTTACCAGAAAGTAAAGTCTAACCATTCTTTTTCTCCCCGTCTGGCTCGTCGGCTTGATCATGCGCGCCATTCCCTTTCTGTTTACAATGCCCAAAAATGTGAATCAACCACCCCCATTTGCTGGAGTGATTCTTGATCCGCACGAAACGTTTCAGCGCATTCGACGGAAAGCACCGCTACGCCGGGCACTCATCGTCTATTTAATATTAACGATTCTCCTCTTTAGTATGTTGTTGTTGCCCCCGTGGGAAGAATATACGTACAGCAGTTCGATGAGTCTGGACTTAATACACTTCTTTGGCGCCACAGCGTGGGTTGCCCTGTTTTATAGAATTTCGCTTGTCTTTCTCTTCTTTTCAGTGGAATTTGATCCAGATAGTACTGTTGATGCCTTGACGTATGGTGACATTCTGTGGGGCACAATCAGTTATCTTGGACTGGCTACGATTCTGGCATACGTTGGATATGTATCGGCAGTCCATCTGGCCATCGGCAAACTATCAGATGCAAAAGGCCATCTAAAAAACATTATCACTTCCTTTCTCTATATCGTCAATGCGGCCACTCTCTTCTTCTTTGTGCCATTTGCAATTCTCATCATTGGTGGAACGGTGCTAGAGAACACCTATCTCTATGACATTCGCTATAATGGGCTCACAGAACCAACGATGGCGAATTTCATCGATATGTTTGAGGGAGTCTTAGTATTTCTGGCTGTCACTGCGTTTCTTGGATTATTTAGCGTCGTGGGATGGTCAGCAACTGTACATGTTTTGGCAATTCGGCAAACCTATCGACTGTCGTGGCCCTCTTCGCTGCGCGCCTGGTTTCTATCGGTCATTTTGTTTGTGCCAGTGACAGTTGCCATTCTACTGGCGGAGGCAGCCAACGAGATTTCGCGCCCGTTCCGCATTCGCATCCAACGCAGACGTCTAGAGAGATTGAGCCAGCAGATCATGGATGCCGTCGGTGCAGAGGATCAGGCGAACGCTCTTCGGTATACGAAAGAGTATATGCAGATATACACACAATCGACGGAGGTCGCGCGGCGCGCCCGATTGCACATCGACCTGAATACGCCTCTGACAGGATTGTATCAACTTTTGCCGGAGGCGGCGCTTCGACACTTGATCGATTTGGCCCAGCAGGAACCTTATATACAGCTTCAGGCTTCGCGCGCGCTTAAAGCCATGCTCGATGCCGCCCCAGACCAGACAATCAAGAGCTGTTATTTTTTGCTCTTTAACAGCAGCCCCCCAGAGCTTTTTCAGAATTTGGGGCACTTACGCGAGCAGACACCGCCACTTGACTTTGGCAAGTTCATCTATCGGATGTTGAAAGTGGTCGATGCAGATAATCTCACCGTTGAATTGGGGAATGCCGAAAAAACGCTCACGGCATGGCGCGAGCGCCCCCATGGTGATGAGCTCTATCTGGTCTATCGCACGCTCAACGAGCTGAGCAAGGCGCTTACCGTTGTCGATTTGGAACGCATCGAAGATGATCTCGTAAAAGCGCTTAACGTTCAAAACCCATTGTTGGCAGAAACAAACCAAATTTTCAAATCCTTGCTCGACATTAGCCAATATCTGAACTATTACGGGCGCTCGGATTTTGAGAACAAAGTGCCCTACCTGGCTGCTCCGATAATGATCCTGGTCAATGAAGATCGACAGCTGCAGGAAAAGCACTTTCCGCCAGAAGACCGATTGCTGCGCTTATTGATTCCCAAGCTACAGGATATCATTTTGCGCGAATTTGATGGATTGCGGGGGAGAGCCGATCTGCACTTCGAACTGAAACCGCAGCGTATTCCCTTTACCGACAACGTTTCCGTGGTCCTCTATGTACGCAACCAGGGCAATGCCGTTGCGGAACAAATGCATGTTCTGCTCGAAAACAGCAGTAGCAACGGTTTTGCCGCAGGGGACAAAGTCGAAACATTGGTGAACCTGCTCTCACCCAAACGGGAAGCACGATTGGAGTTCCAGATCCAACCCCACGAACCGGGCAAAATTCGCCTTCCCTTTCAAATTCGTTACGACGATCTCGAGCGAAAAGGACGGCAAATCCCCTATGCAAGCCTGATCGACCTCTACGATGCGGACTATGAATCAGCACAAAGCGCGCCGGATGAAACCTTCGTAAATCCCTATATTAAGGGGTTGCCTGTCAAAGAGCCAGCTATGTTCTTTGGACGCGAAGAGGTTTTTCGCTTTATTCGAGAGCATCTACAGGGTCAATATGAAAAGAATATCATCGTTCTGAGCGGTCAACGGCGAACCGGTAAAACATCAATTTTGTATCAATTGGAACACCGTCTGGACGAGAAATTCATCCCGATCGTCCTCGATCTGCAAGGTTTTACGAGCTCAGGCGTTGATCTCTTTTTGCACTGGGTCGCCTACAATATTCGACGCGTCGTTGTCAAACGAGGCTATCGCATCAAACGACCCCGAGAAGAAAAGTTCCAAACGGATCCTTACGGGTATTTCCAACGCGAATTCCTCCCAATGGTTTGGGACGCAATCGATTATCATCATCTGCTCCTCGTGTTTGATGAATTTGAAGAAATGGCGACGCGGGTGGAAGATGGCAAAGTAGACAAAGATATCTTTCCCTATCTGCGTCATCTGATGCAGCATACAGAACGGCTCGACTTTATCTTTGCTGGGACCTACAAACTGCGCGAGATCACTCAAGAATATTGGTCGATCCTCTTTAACATTTCTCTCTTTAGAGACATCGGCTTTATGAACCCAGAGGAGGTTGACCAGATTATCCGCGAGCCAGTGAAGGGAATCATATTCTACGATGATCTGGCCATTGAAAAAATTACGCGCATTACAGCTGGCCACCCCTATTTTGTTCAATTATTGGGGAGCAAGCTTGTGGATCACTATATAAAGCATGGTAATTTTTATTTGACTCTTCAAGATGTAAATCAGGTTTTGAGCGACACGATCACAGCGGGGACATACCACTTCGATTATCTATGGGATCAATCGACTGCAACCGAGAAAATTCTGCTGACAGCCATGGCTCGCACCATCCCGCGTGAGGGAGGGACAGCGAGTCTCGGTGACATCATGCGCCTATTTGATCGCTTCGACCTTGACGTTGATCGGGCCAGCGTTTTGGCTGCTGTTCAATCGCTGACAACACGTGAGCTGCTTCTAGCGGACGCGGATCTACGCCAATTTGAATTTAAATTTGATCTGCTTCGACTGTGGCTTGATCAATATAAACCATTTGGCACACAAGTAGAATCGTATCGTACAGAACCCGAGATCGAGATACGAACGGAATCATAGTCGCTCATCAATGAAAAGAGTGAGCATAGGGATGACTTTCAGGAAGAAAATTAGCCTATTTTAGGCTTTTCCAGAAAATAAAATACCCAATTCGATGGGAAAAGCCAAAGCCATTCCAGGGTGAAACGCTTATCTTTATGGGTAATTCTTTTTCTGGAATGGCCTTACTCTTTCGACTGACGAGCAATCATAACTGTCTATACCCAGGAGCAAGGTATGAGTAACAACCCATTTACGATTGATTTGCCTATTCAGGATCCAGAGACTTTCTTTGGACGCAAAGAGATGATCCGACAAATTATCGGTCGATTGCGCAATCGGCAGGATAGCTCGGTGATTGGCGAACGCCGGATTGGAAAAACGTCTTTATTGTATCACTTGCAAAATCCAAACGTTCTTCAGCAATATGGTCTGGATCCCAATGAGTATCTATTTGTTTACTTCAGTTTCAAGAACGCGAATGGTATCGAGAATGCCAATGAGCTGACCCCATCCAGTTTTTGGCATCGCCTGTTGCAGTCCATTGCTGAACAGATATCGGACCCTGAAATCTTAGAAGAGATCGAGGAGCTTATGGAAGAGAACAACATGAAGGTTCTCTATCTGCAAGATCTGTTTGCCGATATCTATGTTAACACGAATCGACGCGTCGTCCTATTGCTGGATGAGTTTGGGCGAGTCGCACAAGCACCAGAGTTGGATGCTGATTTCTTCGCCAATCTTCGTATACTGGCAACAGGTGACTATATCAGCCTCATCTTTGTGACCAGTAGTCGTCTGAAGCTCTCTAAATTAGCCCATTCTGAGGAAGTGGCTGGCTCTCCTTTTTTCAACATCTTTGAGTTGTTTTATCTGAAGCCTTTTCAACAAGATTCCGCCGAAAAGACCATCAAAGCGCTCCTCGCTGAGACAGATGTTGAATTCAATGAGCAAGAGATGAGCTACATCATGGCCTTGAGCGGTCGGCATCCGTTCTTCCTACAGATGGGGGCCAATTACCTCTTTGATGCGTATACGGTTGCGGGCCTTCGTGGGGATCCGCTGCTTCCAGCACGACTGGAGCGTGTTGAGAATGAATTCATGGAGCAGGCTCATAACCATTTTGCCCACTACTGGCAACAATCGACAGATGAAGAACGCCTCTTCTTGACTGCACTGGCAGGACTTCTACAGGTGAATGACGCAAGCGCGACTATTGGACTCACCGAAATCGAGCAGTTCTTTCCAGGTGCGGGTAGTACTGCACAGGTGATACAAGACCGAGGCCTGGTGATGAAGAAAGAAGGGGGATTGCAACTCTTCTCACCCGCGTACAGTCGTTGGATTGTTCAGGAAGTCAGCCACGATCGCGTGGGCTTCGATGTGCTGTCGGTTCCCGATGAGGTGGTAAATATCGTGAAGGAAGCTGGCAAAAAAATCGCAGAACGACCTCTATGGCTAACGTTCGTTGGTTCCTAATAGCCACGTCATTAAAACTTCGAACAATCGTCCTTCGACAAAAACCGCCCCGATTGTCCGAAGTTTACGTGGCGTCTGTATAAGAGTAAGTACTTTATACTTTACTTTCTGGTAAAAGAAAAGAGATGAGGTGAGAAATGTGACA
>JAHBNG010000055.1 GCA_019217005.1 Chloroflexi bacterium TSY | reverse complement strand
GGAAGAGGGTGATGCTGCGGTTATATAACTCTCGCTGTGGTTGGGTCGTTTTCGCAGGGCGATCTCGCCCAAATGGGTCAGTGCTATCGCCATTCCTCTGCGTCGCCAAACGTCTCGCAAATCATAGCCTGCTTGAAAATGGTGACGCGCAACGACCATTTTCCCAACTGCTGGGCCACATGCCCTAACACCAAATGGCAGTAGGCCATAAACCAGTGATCTTGTATCTTTTCCGCTACGGCAAAAGCGGCTTGGGCATGCGTCTGTGCCGTGGCAAAATCTCCCTGCGCCACGGCGACTTTGGCGAGCTGGTAGCGGGCGGTTTGCTCATTGCCGGCAAAGGCTGCTCGGTTTTGACTACGCTGTAGTGCCTGTTGAAAATAGCTTGCTGCCTCATCATAATGACCAAGAACCGCTGCCGCACTGCCCAACGTTAGAGCCGGATCAGTCGTGTGGCTGTCGGGCAGGGGTAGGGGAAGATCCGCCCGCTTATAAATTGCCATGCTTTGTTTGGAAAGCGATTGTACTCGCTCGATTTGCCCCAAACGCAATGCATACCAGGCCAAGCCCACCAACAGCAACGCCAGATTCTCTTGTGCTGCTGGATCGGTTTCATCCAATTCCGCCAGGGCCATTTCTAACATTTGTATCCCGTCCAGGTAGCGACCACGCAGTTGGAAATAGTTCCCGACGGGATTGAGCATCTGACGCAGATCAGACAGTCGCTTATGTTGTAGTGCCCACGCCCACGCGGCACGGATATTATCCAGGTCGTCCTCAATGTCTGCAGCCGCTTCTAACTGCTTCCCTCCATGTAAATCAAGAGAATGTTGGTGCAACAGGGCAGCGTAATAGGTGCAGTGGGCGTGGCAGCTGTCAATCAGAACGTCGGGTGTATGGGTCAGTCGATCAGCTGCATACTGGCGCAGTAGTTCGTGTATCTGGTAGCGTCCACTGGGGTTCCAGTGCAGTAATGATCGATCCACAAACCCGGTCAGCGTTGCCAAATCTGCTTCCGCCACCTGCTCAGCCGCCTCCCGACGAAAACCGCCCGAAACACCGACAGCCGAATATATTTTTGCTCATCCGCGGTCAGCATTTGCCAGGATTGATCAAAAATGGTCTGTATGCTGCGATGACGCGGGCACATTGCGCAGCCGGTGCTCAAGAAATCGATATTTTGGCGAATTTCGGCAGCGATGGTCCGGCAGGTCATTGTTTTGGACCAGGCAGCAGCCAGTTCAAGCGCCAGCGGCATTCCCTCAACCAAGCGGCAGATATCCACTACCTCGTTGTATTCCTCACCCAATACAAAGTTGTGGCGCACTCTCCGGGCACGTTCGGCAAAAGGACAACAGCGTCAGAGTGAGGCAAACTGCTTTCATCTTTCTGAGTGTCTGGTGGCAGCGACATCCCCGGTACGGGAAAGAGCCACTCTCTGCAAATTGAGAACTTCGCGCGAGGTGATGAGCAATTTTGTGCGCAGGGCATTGCCCAGGAGCGCTGAGATTTGATCTGCGCTTTCAAGAAGATGCTCAAAAGCAGCAAGAACTCTTTGTCTTGCAGGAATTGATAAATTTGTGTAGCAGGAGATATTTGACCAGTTAGTGAAAGATGAAGCGCGGAGGCAATCGCAGGAGAAGATCTTGATGATTCTGGACTGGTTGCAATGCGACAAAGTAAACATCGTCAGCAACAGTATGAGCCCCAGCGGCAGTGGCCAGTCGGGTTTTGCCAATACCGCCTGGTCCAACCAGTGTCAGCAGTTGGCAAGCTGGTTCGGCCAGCAGTTGAGTCAATTCAGCCAATTCCTTCTCACGGCCAATGAACGGAGTGATCTGCTGGGGAATTGCGCGTATTTGATAGCACATCCGCATTTTGGTTCATTTCCTCGTAAGGATAACATGAACCTTTCTGTTGCGGAAATTAATGGATAATTCTTATGTTTCATGGTCAATGCGTATCGCATCGTTCACGGCAAATGGCATAAGATTATTCTTATGGACAAAACAATTAAAAGTCGGACAATGGACCAGTAGGCACGCCTCGTGCCGGTCCGCACGGGCGTGCCTCCTCATTTGTCCAGCGTCTAATTGGTTTGTCTATTGGATAGTTTCTACGATTGGTTGTTGGCTGGTGGCAGCTGTTTCCATTTGAATTGTAGGTTGAAGTTTGGTCCGCAGGACGCGCCAGACAATACGTGGATGGAACAGTATGGCCGGTGGTTTGGTCAGGTGTAGGACGTTGGAGAACGCCTTGAATACCTCCGCGTCATGGTTGACGACTTGCACCAATTTGCCCAGATAAGCGGTCATAAAACCGGGTGTCTTGGGCGGTGGCCCTTCGGTCTGCGGGAAAAGAAAATCTTCACTGGTCGTTAGCTGCCAGGGTATGCTGACTACTTTGGCAATTTGTTTAAAGTAAGGCTGCCAGAAGGTATCAGACAGGGGCCGTTTCTGTAATAAGCGATCCAGCGCCACCACCTGCATCGCCGCCGATGTCATACCCTGCCCATAGACCGGATTCAGGGCGCAGACGGCATCACCCAGCACCAGATAGCCGGCAGGAAGTGGGTAA
Organism: Chloroflexi bacterium TSY; assembly: GCA_019217005.1. The sequence goes on along the minus strand of JAHBNG010000055.1, from coordinate 87,730 downwards.
GCTTTTCGTAATGATGCCAGCGCGTCTTGGGAACATTAAACATGACAACATCGCTCAATGGCTCCAAACCAGCTATTGCTTCGGCTACATCCGGTCTCGAGAGCGATTGTATATGAGCCATGAACTGCATCTCATCGCTGGATGGATTCTGCTCACCTCGACCATGGCGTCACGATCTCCGCCCTTCGATGGGCATCACGATACCGACCCGCGCCTGATGGGGTGGTTGACCGTTGGTCAGGATGAGGTGCGATACTGTCGAGGACGACGGTACAGACGAGAAGCGTAGCGAATCTTGACGCTTATCTCCTCGATTTCTGGCTTGGTATACCCCACCTCTGCCAACCACGCTGGGCTGCGGGAGCCGCGTCCGGTGGTGTCAATAACCAAATCGGCCTTCAGTTCTGTTGGACTGACCAGGTGCACACCAGTAATTCGCGTCCCATCCCTGTTGATACACAGCCCAGTCACTTTCATGTCGTCGGCAATATGGACATTGGAAATGGCGGTTACCTGGCGTCGTAGCGTTTCTTCGAGAAACGGGCGTGTCAACATGACGCTCTTTAGTCCTGTCGCCGCTTGGGGACGGTAGCCGCCGTTGCTGAACCAGCGCAGATCCAGAGCGAGATCATTGCTGACAATGGCACCCCGGCGGCCAATTCGGCTGTGAAGCCAGGAAAATACTCCTCCATGATTTGTAGCCCTTGCGCAAGCACAATATGCAGTTGCTGACCTTGGGACACCTTTTCTGTGTCTTTCGCTCTTCCAGCTTATCTTTCTCAAGAATTGTAACGCTGGAAATGCTCGCTCAGGACGCGAGCTGTTAGCAAACCAGCCATGCTGCCGCCAAGAATCAAGGCATGTTCCTTTTTACTTTACTTTCTGGTAAAGGCTTGAGTGACAAAGGGCAAACCGAAAGGGGCGGAAAAAAGAATCCACCCTGAAAAACGGGATAAAATGTAAAAATAGTGCTCGGCTAGTTTAAGCAGCGGCATTGAGGCGGCGATGAGCGAGAACGCCTTTAGGTAAATGGTGTGAAACCGAGGCCTTTTCCGAAAGTCAGGGTCGAGTTGGTCGGGAGTTGGAAAAGAGCACTCGAGAGAACGCGGCGCAGCCTGCCGAGTGGCTTGAGGCTCTCGATCCCAGTAGCCAGTCGGTATGGGAGGAAGAGAAGCGGCTAAATGGGAAAGAAGATTGCCAGCCAGCAGCCCCAGTTCAGGTAAGCGGAAGCAAGCCTCATCGGCATGAACAAATTGACGATGTAAGCCAATCATCTGCTTGGAAGCCAAGGGGGGATGTTCAACAGGCCAGCGCTCCAGATAAAAGATAAATGGTTTCAGCTTGTGCCATGACGGTCGCCAGAACCAAAGGTGTGTGATAAGCAGGATCCTGAAAGACGTAAATCGAATAGGTGCGGTTGGCTGTATCCACCTTGGTTGTCCTGGGGACGAGATTGTGCCATGCTTGATAGCGAATCAGGCGACCACTATAGACAAATTGACCAAACGAGTCTGGAGTTGTGGCCTCGAGTCGCTTTCCCCTATAGCATCGAGAGAGCGGACGCACAATATCACCATATTCGGGTGGTCTGCCTTTTCCTTACGTTCGGGAACTCATTGCGGCGCGCTGTGCAGTTAATCGCTTCCCGAAGGACAAATCGGTCGACGTCGCTTTCTAGCATTTCTCTGATTGTAAACCCGGCATCGACCACCGCCACTTCGTCTGACTCCAGTGATTTCTTCGTCTCTTTCAGCAGCTTTTCCGAAACTCACTTTCCTTTGTGCCTACCTCGCATCTCATGATTGCCTTGAGCAGTGGCACTCGCTTCCCGCCTATCTCCCCGAGCTTATCATCACTAAAGATGAGCGGGCAATGCCGACGAGCCGTTGAGTTATAGAGTCGGTTCACTTTCCCTTGCAGCTTCGGTCGCCAGAACCCTGTGATATCTATGCTTTTCACTCGGTATCCTTCTAACTTTTGCCTCCCATTCCCTTTCCACTCCACTTCTTCTTGCCACGATGAGAGCAGGCTTGCAATATCCCATGATCCATATCGAAAGCTCCACCAGCTTCGCCGGAGCTCCTCATCTTCAAACCCGCTTTCACTCAATCCACTATGGATTGCTCCTCGACTTTTCAGAAACGACCCATTCATCATCGCCCACATCAGACGCATTACATTTACGTTTGTTCCCACCGGCGTTACTTGCAATACATTCATCAGTACTGCTATAGTTATTTCTGGCGCGGTTAGCATTCCTTCCTCCTTTTTGGGTTCTCTACCTTTAGGATGAAACGCTAACCGCTTTTTGTCACATTTCTCACCTCATCTCTTTTCTTTTACCAGAAAGTAAAGTTTTACTGTTATTCATTTTATTGCTCCTATCAGTTGACAGATCATACGAGAAAGTGGGAGAACCGGTTAAAATCATGTTCAGGGCGATACTTAAACACAATCGAGTGTTAGAAACCGATGGGGCAAAGGCTTATATCGCTCTACCTGGTGATTGTTTTGGTCTGTCATCATTGCCTCGTTTGAAACTGTCGTTCGTGTCATGAATGAATGCTAGAAATCGTTTCGAATATATTTCGAGCATATCTTAAATTGGTGGATATCATCTAACCAAAGTTCAAGATGAGGGTTTAGATGGATGGGTTTAGAGGCCCATGATGAATCAATGCGCGCACTTAAGTGCTTGACCCAAGTTTGTCGAGCTTATATCCTATCCACAAGCCTTCGTTCCACTCGAGAATGACACGATTGCCGTTTACTGATCAAGCACCAAAAGAGTAAACACCTGGAGGACAAACATGCACTATCTAACATTACAAAACTTTGAATCACGGCAACGCACCCGGCTGTTGGCGCTGGGAGGATTCATCTGTCTGATTCCTGCTCTACTCTTGATCACGGAGGTATCTTGCAGAGTGCATTCGGTATAATGGGTATCGGCAGATTTCTGGATCAGTTGGGCGTCTTCAATGTGATCCATCCTATCCTTGTATTAGGCGGCATTCCTAGCTATCCTGCTCAATCTTGCCCACAACCCGACTGGCTTGTACGTCAGGATGAGACGGTAACAGCCACATTGGTGCTCAAAGAGCGTTTCCTCAATCTTACCCTGATTGGGCTCTGTGGACTCAGCCATTATTTTTTATCTATCTGCTGGCGGAGAACTTTCAGATTTTGCGCGGATCTAGCTGCTACCGATAGCAAGTTGGCTAAGAACCTATTCGAAAAGTGGTTGTGAGTCCGCCTAGATTCCCGAATAAGAATACATCGTCACAGAACTTTTCGGATAAGCACTAAACACGTAGAAGAGCAACAAAATGTAAATCTTTGGCTCATATATGAAAGTAGGTGAAAAGTATGAAAATACTTTACTTTCTGGTAAAGGCTTGAGTGACAAAGGGCAAACCGAAAGGGCGGAAAAAGAATCCACCCTGAAAAACGGGATAAAATGTAAAAATAGTGCTCGGCTAGTTTAAGCAGCGGCATTGAGGCGGCGATGAGCGAGAACGCCTTTAGGAAATGGTGTGAAACCGAGGCCTTTTCCGAAAGTCAGGGTCGAGTTGGTCAGGAGTTGGAAAAGAGCACTCGAGAGAACACGGCGCAGCCTGCCGGGAGTGGATTGAGGCTCTCGATCCCAGTAGCCAGTCGGTATGGGAGGAAGAGAAGCGGCTAAATGGGAAAGAAGATTGCCAGCCAGCAGCCCCAGTTCAGGTAAGCGGAAACAAGCCTCATCGGCATGAACAAATTGACGATGTAAGCCAATCATCTGCTTGGAAGCCAAGGGGGGAGGTTCAACAGGCCAGCGTTCCAGGTAGACAAGATAAATGGTTTCAGGCTGCAAAGTCATAACGGTCGCCAAAACCAAAGGTGTGTTGTAGGCCGGATCCTGAATGACGTAAATCGAGTAGGTACGGTTGGCTGTATCCACCTTGGTTGTTCTGGGGACGAGATTGTGCCATGCTTGATAGCAAATCAGGCGACCACTATAGAGAAAGCGACCAGACGAGTCCGGAGTTGTAGCCTCGAGTCGCTTTCCCTTATAGCTGCGAGAGCGGACGCACAATATCACCATATTCAGGTGGTCTGCCTTTTTCTTTGCGTTTGGGGAACTCATTGCGGCGCACTGTGCAGTTAATGGCTTCCCGCAGGACAAATCGGTCTATGCCGCTTTCTAGCATTTCTCTGATTGTAAACCCGGCATCGACCACCGCCACTTCGTCTGACTCCAGTGATTTCTTCGTCTCTTTCAGCAGCTTTTTCCGAAACTCACTTTCCTTTGTTCCAACCGTGCATCTCATGATTGCCTTGAGCAGTGGCACTCGCTTCCCGCCTATCTCCCCCGAGCTTATCATCACTCCAAAGATGAGCGGGCAATGCCGACGAACCGTTGAGTTATAGAGTCGGTTCACTTTCCCTTGCAGCTTCGGTCGCCAGAACCCTGTGATATCTATGCTTTTCACTCGGTACCCTTCTAACTTTTTTGCCTCCCATTCCCCTTTCCACTTCTTCTTGCCACGACCCCAGCAGACTTGTGATATCCCATGATCCATATCGAAAGCTCCACCAGCTTCGCCGGAGCTCCTCATCTTCAAACCCGCTTTCTTTCAATGCGCTATGGATTGCTCCTCGACTTTTCAGAAACGACCCATTCAGCATTGCCCACATCAGACGCATTACATTTACGTTTGTTCCCATCGGCGTTACTTGCAATACATTCATCAGTACTGCTATAGTTATTTCTGGCGCGGTTAGCATTCCTTCCTCCTTTTTGGGTTCTCTACCTTTAGGATGAACTGCTAACCGCTTTTTGTCACATTTCTCACCTCATCTCTTTTCTTTTACCAGAAAGTAAAGTAAAATAGGGAAAGAGGTCAATGAGAAAAAAGAAAAGAGAAAAAGAGCCATGAAAATGCGATATCCGATCCAAGAACTGATGAGCGAAGAAGGCTGTTATGAGAGATTGTTAGAGATCTTGCATCCAGAAGGGATGCAATGTCCAGATGGACATAGATTGCCAGAAGGGCAAGCGCCTCACAGTCGAGAGCGAGCCCCGGGGAATAAGTACAGATGCCGAGAATGCGGCAAAGTATACGATGCCTTTACGAATACAGTCTGGTCTGGAACGCATTACAATTGTGTGACGATAGTCTTAGTGATGCGAGGCATCATTCAAGGGACACCAACGCTGCATCTATCAGAGGAACTGTCTCTGAACTATAGTACGTTGTTGGAGCGTCGCCATCGGATCCAGAATACGGCGTTGCTCCAAGCCGCAGCCGCTTCCCCCTTTTTCGCGATTCTGTAGCTGAAGCCGATGAACTGTACCAGAATGCAGGAGAGAAAGGCGATTACCATCCCGATCCAGATGACCCGCCCAGACCTCGAGCCAACAAGCGCCGTGGACGAGGGACGATGGAGAACGACCGACCACCGATTCTGGGCGTTGTGGGACGAACCTCTGGCCAAGTCCAGTTCACGGTCTGTGACAACACACAACAAGCAACCATTGTTCCTTTAGTTGTTGCTTGCTCTCTCCCTGGCACCACTCTCTATACCGACGAGTGCAACGCCTACAATCCCATTGCGGAGACTGGTCGCTCTCATGCCACTGTTTGTCACTCCCGGTACGAATGGGCTCGCGATGATGATGGCGACGGCATTCGGGAAGTTCACTGCAACACCATGGAAGGCATTTGGACTGGTCTACGCAATTTTCTGCGTCCCTTTCGGGGTGTTCATAAACGTTATCTTGCCCAATATGTTGCCATCTTTGAATGGACTCACAATCTCAAATTTGTCAATGACTCCTTTCTTCGCTCTCTCATTGACTCCCATTTCACCTATTTTCATTCATGAGCCAAATCTTTTCTTGCCTCTCTATCCTCGGTGGTACATCACAAATTATGTGAAAGCTACTTGGTCTCTTTGAGAAAGAGCGAATTTCCACACAATTTGGATTACTGCCCTATCCCCGCATCTACTCCTCCAGCCAATATCCTTTGTGACGGGCAAACAAGAGATTAACGAACTACATAAGCAAATTAAACAAAAAATGAAAACCTGACTCGTTTGTTGGCAGAGTGCCTACCTCGTGAACAGATTTATCTATGAACAACAGACGTGGTTACAACAAAGCCTATACCAAATACTACATCTAGTTGCCATTACCCTTAAGCATCATTGCTAGCCTGGTTGGCCGGGTTTTCTGACTTGAAAATTGGAAATTTCGCTGTACTTGTTTCTTTATCCACTTTCCGCTATACTGCATTACGCTAACCCAGAAAAATATACTACATATGTAGAATCACTATCTCGACTGGTACACGCAACACGCAATACGAGTTATCACGTATCGTTCATTTTCTGGAATGGCCTTCAAAGCAAGCCGGCATTGTCAACCATCAAACATGCAGAGAGGACAAGATGAGACGTTACAAGCAATATACCATTGATGAATTTCTTGGTACGACGAACTACGGTGGCGCTTCTTTTTCTCCAGATAACAGCAAGATCCTCGTTAGCTGTGACGCCTCTGGTATCTACAACGCTTACGCAATCCCCACAGGCGGTGGCGAACCCCAGCAGCTTACCCATTCAACTGAGCACTCCATTTTTGCCATTAGCTACTTCCCTAACGACGAACGGTTCCTCTACATGAGCGATCAGGGCGGTAACGAACTCAGCCACGTCTATGTCCAAACGCCTGAAGGTGCTGTAACCGACCTTACACCTGGCGCAAACTTTAAGGCGATGTATCGCGGTTGGGCACACGATGATCGTTCATTTTTCATCGGCACCAACGAACGGAACCAACGTTTCTTCGACATCTACGAGTATGACGCTGAATCGTATGCAAGGGAACTGATCTATCAAAATGAAGAGGGCTACGACTTTGTCAGCATCACATCCGATCGACGCTATATGGCGCTTTCTAAGATCGAAACAAACGCTGACAGTGACATCTATCTCTACGATCGCGAAATGGGCAAGATGAAACATCTGACCCAACACGAGGACGATGTCCAAAACATGCCAATGCGCTTCACGCCCGATGGGCAAAGCCTCTATTATCTGACCGATCGGGATAGCGAGTATCGATACCTGGTGCGTTACGACCTCAACGACGGGGCGCACGAAAAAGTCGAGGAGACTGACTGGGACATCTTGTATGCCTACCCATCGAAACATGCAAAATACCTGGTCATCGGCGTCAACAATGATGCCCGCACGGAGTTGCGCCTCTACGACACTACGACAATGAAGCGCGTTGCGCTGCCGGAATTGCCATATGCTGAGATCAGTTCCGTCAATATCTCCCGCGACGAGGAGCGCATGTCTTTCTATGCCAGCAGCAGCCAGATGCCAAGCGACCTGTTCGTCAGCGGCTTCTCTGGCGACAAACCAGTTCAGCTCACTCACTCGCTGAACCAGAATCTTGATCCCAACGATCTGGTTGAGGGCGAAGTCGTTCGATTCAATTCCTATGACGGGATAAAGATTCCCGGTATTCTTTATAGACCGCATCAAGCCGAAGATGGGACCAAAGTACCAGCGCTCGTCTGGGTGCACGGTGGACCTGGCGGGCAGAGTCGCATCGGCTATAATGCACTTCTCCAGTTTCTGATCAACCACGGTTACGCTGTCTACGCCATCAACAATCGTGGCAGTTCTGGCTATGGCAAAACCTTCTTCCACATGGACGACCGCAAGCATGGCGATGCTGACTTGGGCGACGTGGTCGAATGCAAGAAGATGCTGATCGAGACGGGCAACGTTGATCCGGAGCGTATTGGCGTGATTGGTGGCAGTTACGGCGGCTATATGGTACTGGCTGCGTTAACCTTTCGCCCAGAGTCATTTAATGCTGGCGTCGATATATTTGGCATTTCCAACTGGCATCGCACTGTGCAGAACACGCCCCCCTGGTGGGAGTCCTTTCGCAAAGCGCTTGAGAAGGAGATGGGCGATTTTGATGATGAAGAATTCTTCAAAGCCAAGTCGCCACTCTTCCATGCTGAGAACATTGTCAAGCCGCTCATGGTTCTGCAAGGAGCCAATGATCCGCGGGTTCTCCAGGTGGAGTCGGACGAAATCGTCGAGGCCGTGCGCGCCAACGGGGTTCCCGTCGAATATATCGTCTTCGAGGATGAGGGGCACGGTTTTGTGAAGAAAGAGAACCAAGCACATGGCTATCAGTCGATTCTCGACTTTCTAGAGAAGTACTTGAAAGGCAGCACGCAGTAGAGGGGGCGGTATGCTGTATAACCCTTACATAAGTGGCGCTGGCTATTCTGTGTAACAACGCTCATTCGTGCGATGAGGCTAATCTCGTCAGCCCGCGTGCGACGCACAGGCCACATATCAGGTTGTCATCAGATCTTCACTTGGCCTGTGCGTCGCTCGCTCCTCAAACTATCATAGCTTATTAACATCCTCCATCCCCGCCATTCCTGCTGTAAGTTTGCATTGAGATCCACGATTGTATTAAGGCTGAGGCATAGGAAGAACGTGTACAATACACCTCCCTTTTCCTCCGCCTCAACCTTTGCCTTTGCCCATCACAAGCCGCCTTCCATGGAACTCTTGAATCCGATAAATATGTGGTTCACCTGATGAGTAAGCTGTTTATGGATGTTCGCTCCTGTAATGATTAAGTTACAGTGCACCGCCATACTGCGACGGACGAATGTTCTGCAGAGTTCGTATGAGCAAACCAACATCACGAGTGCCCGGTTCCTAATCATGGGCAAACGGCAAAGACAACCCCTAATAGCCACATCAATTAAACGGCTCTTTTGGAATTCAGGTGGTAGACAGAGAATGTCCCCGACACTCGCCAGACGAAGATTCGCATTCGAGACTTTTTGTGGCGAGTGCTGGGGACGTCAACCACATGAGATCCTGTTGAACCACTTAAACTTCGGACAATTGTTCAGCAACAGAAAACGATTCTACTGTCCGAAGTTTAAGTGGCCTCTCTATAAATCTGTACAGCTTTACGCTTTTTTAGTAAAGGCCGTTTGCTATCATCTGAGTCGTCAACGCTGATAACAAATCAGTACATGTAACCATTAACGGAACCGAATAGATTACCACATATGGAGAAATAAAATGTCTAAATTAATCCAGATTTTTGCATTATCCATTGTTTTTGTACTCTTGCTAGCGGCCTGCCGCGTTGGACCGGATGCTGCATCTGCCGCCATGAATGAGCGGGAAGCAATCAGTCAAGATGCAACAAATGACAATGGCAAGGCGGGAGCGATGCCAGAATCAGTCACCATTGGCTATATGGGACCGCTGACTGGTGGCGGAGCTTTTGTCGGTCAGGAGCAACTGGGTTTTACCAAAGCCGTTGCCCAGATCTATAGTGAACGGTGGGGGATTGAGATCAATGTCGTTGAAGGGGACACGGAGATCAACCCAGATACTGGCAAAATCGTTGCCGAGCAGTTCGCGGCAAATGAAGCAATCATTGGCGTGGTTGGTCCTGCGGGTAGCCAAGTCTGTGCATCAACTCAATCGGTCTTTGCAGATGCTGGTCTGGCCCATATCACGCCGAGTTGCACAGCAATATCGTTGACGCAGCCAGGAACACCCACTTTCTTCCGCCCCATCCCAAACGATGCAGATCAAAGTAAGACAATCGCGAGTTATATGCTCGACACGCTTGGTTCTAAATCTGCATTTCTGGTCGACGATCAATCAACCTATTCCGTTGGCCTGAATGACGAGGTGGAAGCCATTCTGCTCAACACCGGGATAGGCGTTGAGCGTGTGTCGGTTACACAAGAAGAGACAGATTTCTCATCGGTTGCTACCACAATCATTGCCTCTGGTTCTGATGTCGTTCTCTTCCCGAGTCAGATGGAAAACCAGCAGAGCACGTTGGCTGTTCAGTTACGCGAACAGGGCTACGAGGGTATCTACTTCTTGGCTGACGGTGGGTTCGCTCTCGGTTGGATCGACAGCGCCGGAACGGCCGCAGAGGGAACGTATGTCACCTTCTTCTCGCCTGATCCGAATATGGTGACGGAAGCAGATGAGATGAATATGCGCTATCAAGAGATAACGGGTGATGACGAGTTCGGTGCCTTTGGTGGGGCGAGCGGTCTTACGGCACAAGTTCTATTCGAAGCGATTGGACTCTGCATAGAGACCACTGATCTCAATCGTGCCTGCGTGGTCGACGCACTTTCAAATATAAACCTCGAGAACACAGTGCTGGGTATCCCAGTCTCCTTTGGTGAAGGAAACCAAGCCGAAGGCGGTTTCTCCATCTTCCAGGTACAAAAGGGTGGGTTCATCTTGCTCCAATAAAGGATAGCTAGTAGATTTCGGCATAAATTGTTGCACGGACCATAAATTGTTGCACGGACAGATAGCTTTATTCACTCGGATATGTGCAACAATTTATCGCCGTAAGTATCTACGCCCAATTGTACTAGCGAAGCTGCGCCTCAAACCGACTAGGAAGGTGGTGGAGTCCAAAGTCCAAAGTCCAAGGTCCAGAGTCGTTGCAGTCGTGCAGCTTCGTCTGACATCTTAAGACTGTTTGGCAAAACATATCTTGCTTCGTTTGCCACAGATTTGCTTTATGAAGATATCTAGGTGCGTGTACCAGTCCTGGTTATGGCTGTCCGATGATGACGAACCCCTATAAGGTTACAGGCCATTCAATTAAGACTGGTACACGCACGACGCAATACGCACGACGCCACGGAAACCTCACATGCAGAACTTTCTTGAACTCATGCCCCAGACCATTCTTAACGGCTTGACCCTGGGGAGTGTGTACGCACTGATTGCTCTAGGCTACTCTATGGTCTACGGGATTCTCAGATTACTCAATTTTGCCCATGGCGATATTTACATGATCGGTGCCTATCTTGGCTACGGTGTTTTTACCATGTTCATGACGGACGAAGGTGCACTGATACCCACGGCTATCGTTATTGTATTGATGCTTGTGGTGGCCATGATGGGAACCGGCATAGTCAGCATGGCTGTCGAGCGCTTTGCCTACCGTCCTTTACGCTATGCCCCCCGCATTGCGCCATTGATCAGCGCACTTGGCGTCTCGTTCATCCTGCAAAATCTCGTACAGATATCTGTTGGTGCCCGCCCATTAAGCTACGGCAGCGGCACATTGATTGGCACCGATCATGTCTATGCGGTGGGTGATCTGCGTATTCATGCCTCGCACCTGCTCGTGATTGGGCTGACCTTTGTGTTGATGATGGCATTAACCGTCTTTATTCAGCGAACCCGACTAGGACGAGCCATGCGAGCTGTTTCAATGGATTTAGACGCTGCAGAAATGATGGGCGTCAATGTGAATCAGGTCATTCTGATCACCTTCTTCATTGGCGCTATGTTAGCCGGGGCAGGCGGTGTGTTGGTGGGCATCGTCTTCTTCAGTATTCGCCACACAATGGGTTTTCTGGCGGGACTCAAAGGCTTTACGGCTGCTGTGATTGGTGGAATTGGCAGCATGCCTGGCGCAGCCCTTGGTGGACTGGTGCTGGGCATGGCAGAAGCCTTTAGCAGTGTCTATATATCGGTCACCTTCAAAGATGCAATAGCCTTCTTGCTGCTTGTAGCGGTACTGCTCCTCCGACCTAGTGGCATCCTCGGACGACCAATCATACAGAAGGTGTAAAAGGGCGTGGTATGCCAAATTGTGTGGTTATTCGATTTCTCTCTGACTGAAATCGGCAATTTACACAACTTGTGCGATACCACCTAACCTGGACGAGCCAGATCCAAAAGTCTCTCGCCAAGACGCAAAGGCGCAAAGGGTTGGCATGGGTTTTTGGAGTTTCTGCGTGCTGCAAGCCATGCGACCGATTTCCAAAGCGAATAAGCACTTGGCGTCTTGGCGCCTTTGCGTGAGATTTTCTTGCCCACTGTGCCAGAAATTGATTGATAAGATACTATAAAAGGGAGGAATTGCATGATGGGTATTCAACACGCTCAACTTCAATTGACAAAACCTTCCCCTGATACCATCAATGCACAAGATCCCCATGTTGGAACTGATCAGTGGGTTGCGCAGATCGAGGGGCGGCGACGACAAGGCGGCAGTTTGTGGGTTACCCTCGGAAGTAGTTGGCTCAGGATATCGCCGTTGGTGCGTTATGGTGTCGTCTTGCTCTTGGCTGCTCTCTTTCCCTTGCTATCTGGTACCAACATCGTGCTGGATCTCTTGGGGATCAGCAGCAATAGCTTCATCCTGCGCACTGGGGTACACGTTCTTACGTTTTCCATTCTCGCCGTTGGCCTCACCGCTGTTGTGGGCTACGCCGGACTCCTGGATCTGGGCTATATTGCGTTTATGGGCTTGGCTGGCTATCTCTATGCCTACATGTCTTCCGACTTTGTGCAAATCGGCAATCTGATCCCTCATGGACTAGCAATTCCGTCCATTGTTAGTATTCCCATTATTGTCGTGACGGCGGCTCTCATTGGCTATGGGATTGGAGCTGTTTCCATACGACTCTCTGGCGATTATCTGGCCATTGTCACATTGGGGTTTGGGCAAGTCTTTCTTCAGTTGGCGTTGACCATGACGCGTGTGAGCGTTCCGGGTCGAGAGCGCCCAGTCGATTTCACCCACGGGCCAAATGGCATCAATAACCTGGACAACATCAGTCTCTTCGGCTATGAAATCGCATCGACGATTCAATACTACTACCTCTTTTTGGTGTTGCTTGTGCTCGTCTATATCACGGTGACTCACCTCAATCGGTCGCGCATTGGCCGCGCGTGGCGGGCCATCCGCGAAGATGAGTTGGCGGCAGAGGTGATGGGTATTCCAACCCGGCGGCTCAAGCTGCTGGCCTTCGCCGTTGGTGCAGGCATTGCAGCGTTGGCTGGTTCGGTTGATGCCGCCTTTCAAGGCAGTGTCGTGCCCAATCCGCGTTATAGCGTGCTCGCGCTTATCAACTTGTATGCCATGGTGGTACTCGGTGGTCTTGGGAGCTTGCCGGGAGCAGTCATTGGAGCATCTATTTTTACAATACTACCCGAAATCCTGCGCAGCATCACGCTGGCTGGCTATCTCTTTTATGGTGCCCTCATAATTGGATTATTGATTTTGATTCGGCCCTGGAAGCGACTGATCTTGCTACTGGGGAGCACGATTCTCGGAGGTTATCTGGTCAAATTCTTGATCAATGTAACGATGCCGAGCCTTGATGCCGGCTATCCAACAGCTGGTTCACCGCTCAATATGATTGTGCAGGGCTGGTTGGTGATCCCGACAAATTATCAAACTGTTGGGAACGTTGTTACAGGGGCCGCAGTCTTTCTCCTTTTGGGAGCACTATTGCTTCGCAATCGTTTCGTCTTGCACAACATTGTGATCGGTCTGACTATTTATGCGTTCGCATTTGCTTGGGAGACGACATTGGTTGTCAATCCATCGGCGACGCGTCTTTTGATTGTTGGTCTGACGCTGGTCATTTTGATGATTGTCCGTCCACAGGGATTGTTGGGGAAGAAGGAGGCAAAGATCGTATGATTCCGATGCTCGAACTCATCAATCTTAGTAAGCGCTTTGGCGGTCTTCAGGTGACGGACAATCTTAGCATGACTGTTGGCAAAGAGGAGATCGTGAGTGTGATTGGCCCCAACGGTGCAGGAAAATCGACGCTTCTCAACTTGATCACCGGGATTTATCAACCTGATTCTGGTGATATCCAGCTCCACGGTTCGTCGCTGATAGGTAAAACGCCACATGCCATCACCAAACTAGGCATTGCACGTACGTTCCAAACATTGCGCGTCTTTCTCAATATGAGTGTGATCGAAAATGTGATGGCCGCAGGTTACTGTCACACAAAGCGTGGTCTACTGCCAACAATCTTTCGGACGCGCAAATGGCGCCAGGAAGAGGAAGCGATCCGGGCAAAAGCAGAGGAAAAACTCGCCTTTTTTGGGCAACGACTTCAAGGTTACCGGTATGACCAACCGGCTTATACTCTTTCATACGCCAATCGACGACGACTTGAGATTGCCCGTGCCATGATGACCAGTGCCACGCTGCTCTTGCTCGATGAACCGGCAGCGGGCATGAACCCAATGGAATCTGCCGAACTGACCGAATTGGTGGGCGAATTGCGGAAGCGCGCCGGGTATACCATTCTCCTGATCGAACATGATATGAACGTCGTCGAGAAGATTTCCGATCGCGTGGTTGTGTTAGATCATGGTCAGAAAATCGCGGAAGGATCCTTCCAGGAAGTGACGGCGGATGAGCAGGTCGTTGCGGCCTATTTGGGAAGGCGGCATCAGGAATTGGGTGAATGCTCATGAAAAACAATCAACCGATCCTTCAATTCAAATCTATTCATACCTACTATGGCCAAATCCACATCTTACAAGATGTGAATTTGACGATCTATCCAGGTGAATTGGTCTGTTTGCTGGGTGGCAACGCGTCGGGGAAATCGACGACCCTAAAGACAGCCCTGGGTTTGATCAAGCCATCAAGCGGAACGATCGAGTTTCTAGGTGAGGATGTCAGCCATCGCTCGACAAACTATCGCATTGGCCAGGGAATTGCAGTGGTTCCCGAAAATCGCCGTATATTTGGAGAGATGAGCATTCGTGAAAATTTGTTGATGGGGGCCTATTTGCGCACCGACAAGGAGGAAGTCAAGCATGATCTAGAGCGGATGATGACGCTTTTCCCACGATTGAAGGAACGCTATAGTCAATTGGGGAGCACGTTGAGTGGAGGTGAACAGCAAATGTTGGCAATGGCCCGGGGCCTCATGTCGCGCCCCAAACTGTTGTTAATGGACGAGCCATCGATGGGGTTGGCACCGATTCTTGTTGAGCAAAACTTTGAGTTGATTAAGACAATCAATGCTCAAGGAACTGCGATCTTTATGGTCGAGCAGAACGCCAACATGGCTCTCTCGATTGCCGATCGTGGGTATGTGGTACAGACAGGGCGCATTGTCTTAGCAGATAGTGCGGATAATCTGCGTCACAATGAACAGTTACGCATTGCCTACCTGGGACGTCGTGTCGATTCTTGAGGGGGAAAAGACTTGCTAGAAGGAGCAAGCCCGGTAGTAAGGGCTCAATGTCGATAAGTTGAGACCGATTCGCTGTGGAGTCGCCATGCATGGCGCAGCATTCTCCAATACGGCTCTACTCGACTCAATCCGGCATGAGAGATTACACGCAGTAGGATTTCTCAGAGGTAGAGCGTTCAAATGGCGAAAAAAGACGCAGTAGAGAATCTCGGACCATTTGGCCCGCTCGAGTCTGTTTTGACTGAGAAATGCAGGATTATGTCTACTGCGTGTAATAGAGAATGCTGCGCCACGCATGGCGACTCTGCGAGCATAAGACACATTTTGGATCGACCGAGTATAGATGTTGCGACAATTTGGCGCGTATCATACCAAACTGAAGGGTAATCACCAAACGGAACTGTTATGCTATGCACAAAAGCTATGATAGACTCAGACCTCCATGAATCTTCTGAAACGCATGAACAAAGACATTTGGGGTGCAGCGATCTGGGTTGCATCACTGTTGCTGTACGGTGTCGCTGCAGCTCCAAGTATTGTGACATTTTTTGATGATAGTCTGGAATTCCAATTCGTTGGACCCACTTTTGGCATCGCCCATCCCACTGGCTATCCACTCTATATAATGCTTGGCGGACTTTGGAGTCGCATTATTTTTCCGATCGGTCATTGGGCCTGGCGCATGAATATTTTCAGCGCATTGGCTGCGAGCTTGACAATTTTCATTCTCTATCTGCTGACAGTACAGATTGGAAAACACTCTGATGCTCAAGATTGTTCATTGCCCATTAAGATAGCGGGAATCTCCGCGGCAACTGTCTTTGCAATCGGTCCGATTTGGTGGAGTCAGGCAACAATCGCGGAAGTCTATTCCTTGCACGGTTTTTTCGTTGCGGCCATTCTTTTGGCCGCAATTCGAATTCCGCACGCTGCGGAGAAAAACTACGAGCAAAAGCGCAACAGATCGATCTTGTTGCTCTGTCTGCTACTCGGTCTGGCGCTGACCCACCACAGAACCACCATCTTGCTCATCCCTGGTTTATTTCTCTACATTTTGTTAAGCGCTTCTTTTGCTCTGCGGCCACAACGCATATGGCTTTCATGGTTAACGGCCTTCGGCGGACCACTCCTTCTCTATCTTTATCTTCCTATCCAGGCCACGCGAGGAATTCGAGATCTGCGTGGCGATTATATTCATTCAACGAGCGGTTTTTTCAATCATGTTTTAGGTGTCGGGTATTTGAGTTTCCTACAAGATAACGTTCTATCTATGCCGAAACGTTCCCCTGATTGGGTCCAATTATTTCTCGAACAGGTTGGGTGGCCTGGATTCGCACTGGCCTGTGTGGGCTTTGCTGCTGCGTTTTGGAGATGGAAGCCGAATTGCTGGTTACTCATCCTCAGTACATTGACTCTTAATCTGCTCTTTGCAGTTAACTATCGCGTTCACGATGCCGAAGTTTTTCTGCTTCCCGCAATTTTGTGCAGCACACTCTACATTGGGACAGGAATCACTGCTCTGGCAATTGCCGGAGCACAGATCCTATTCAAAATCTTTGGATCTAAGCAAACCATCAATAACGACTTACTACGTAACCGAATGATTGCCATGATACAGTTCCTGCTCTGTGCAATCGTGATTGGTGGAATATTGATTCCGGGCAACTTGATCAACCGAGCAACTACCTGGGAAGCCCATGATCAAGCCATACGTATGGCGAAAGTTGATTTTCCGACAAATAGTCATGTACTCGGTTTGGAAGGTCAGATCACGGCGCTCCGCTATATGCAACAAGCGGAAGGTCTGGGGAAAAATGCTGTGGGCATAGTGGCAGATTTCCCCGATGCACGACTCGCTGCTGTCGAGCAATTGATGGAACAGAACGTGCCGCTTTATTTGACCCAAGAGATTACGGGCATTGAGTCAACATACAGCTTTAGCGGCGAAGGACCACTTGTACGCGTTTGGCCGCGAGGCCAAGTACCACGGATAGAACCACGCCGGCCTTTGAACAATTTGTTTGCTTCAGACACTTTGCTACTAGAGGGTGCCGATATAGACATTCTGGCTGAAGCAGCCGGTCCCACATTGCGCGTTGTTTTGTATTGGCGTCCAACGTCGCAACTAACGCAGCAACTAAAGATATCACTGCGCATTTTGGATGCGGCAGGGAACGATCTCCAGTGGTCCGACGGATCTCTAGTTCGTGCAGATCGCTTTCCATTACGTCAGGTAGCAATGACATCGGACTGGTTACCGAATGAACAGATTCGCGACGTACATTACCTCTCGTTGCCGCCCGCCCAGCAGCATTTAGATTCACCACAAACCTATCGCTTGCTGATGATCGTCTATGATGCGCTTTCCGTAGAAGAGCAAGGACGCTGGCAAACAGATTTGTCTTGGTAATATTTACACATCTCAGACCAATCCAATTTTGGTTCTTTGAGATTTTGTGGGGTAAACGTTGGATGGTTTGTTGGTTTGCTGGTTTGTTCACCAACCATCTAACCAACAAACCAACTGACAACCACACAATTCCTCAGACAACCCCAATTATTAAATGATCCATTGGTGGACGAGATTCACTGGATTTTCCCTTTCGAATTCTGTAAATCCTGTTCATCTGTGGATCATCCATTTTTTGGAATTACCTAAAGCTCTTTACTTTCTGGTAAAGGCTTGAGTGACAAAGGGCAAACCGAAAGGGGCGGAAAAAAGAATCCACCCTGAAAAAACGGGATAAAATGTAAAAATAGTGCTCGGCTAGTTTAAGCAGCGGCATTGAGGCGGCGATGAGCGAGAACGCCTTTAGGGAAATGGTGTGAAACCGAGGCCTTTTTCCGAAAGTCAGGGTCGAGTTGGTCAGGAGTTGGAAAAAGAGCACTCGAGAGAACACGGCGCAGCCTGCCGGGAGTGGCTTGAGGCTCTCGATCCCAGTAGCCAGTCGGTATGGGAGGAAGAGAAGCGGCTAAATGGGAAAGAAGATTGCCAGCAAGCAGCCCCACGGAAACAAGCCTCATCGGCATGAACAAATTGACGATGTAAGCCAATCATCTGCTTGGAAGCCAAGGGGGGATGTTCAACAGGCCAGCGCTCCAGAGAGAAAAGATAAATGGTTTCAGCTTGTAAAGCCATGACGGTCGCCAGAACCAAAGGTGTGTGATAAGCAGGATCCTGAAAGACGTAAATCGAATAGGTGCGGTTGGCTGTATCCACCTTGGTTGTCCTGGGGACGAGATTGTGCCATGCTTGATAGCGAATCAGGCGACCACTATAGACAAATTGACCAAACGAGTCTGGAGTTGTGGCCTCGAGTCGCTTTCCCCTATAGCATCGAGAGAGCGGACGCACAATATCACCATATTCGGGTGGTCTGCCTTTTTCCTTACGTTCGGGTAACTCATTGCGGCGCGCTGTGCAGTTAATCGCTTCCCGAAGGACAAATCGGTCGACGTCGCTTTCTAGCATTTCTCTGATTGTAAACCCGGCATCGACCACCGCCACTTCGTCTGACTCCAGTGATTTCTTCGTCTCTGTCAGCAGCTTTTTCCGAAACTCACTTTCCTTTGTTCCAACCGTGCATCTCATGATTGCCTTGAGCAGTGGCACTCGCTTCCCGCCTATCTCCCCCGAGCTTATCATCACTCCAAAGATGAGCGCGGGCAATGCCCGACGAGCCGTTGAGTTATAGAGTCGGTTCACTTTCCCTTGCAGCTTCGGTCGCCAGAACCCTGTGATATCTATGCTTTTCACTCGGTATCCTTCTAACTTTTTTGCCTCCCATTCCCCTTTCCACTCCACTTCTTCTTGCCACGATGAGAGCAGGCTTGCAATATCCCATGATCCATATCGAAAGCTCCACCAGCTTCGCCGGAGCTCCTCATCTTCAAACCCGCTTTCTTTCAATGCGCTATGGATTGCTCCTCGACTTTTCAGAAACGACCCATTCAGCATTGCCCACATCAGACGCATTACATTTACGTTTGTTCCCATCGGCGTTACTTGCAATACATTCATCAGTACTGCTATAGTTATTTCTGGCGCGGTTAGCATTCCTTCCTCCTTTTTGGGTTCTCTACCTTTAGGATGAACTGCTAACCGCTTTTTGTCACATTTCTCATCTCTTTTCTTTTACCAGAAAGTAAAGAACTTTACTTTCTGGTAAAGGCTTGAGTGACAAAGGGCAAACCGAAAGGGGCGGAAAAAAGAATCCACCCTGAAAAAACGGGATAAAATGTAAAAATAGTGCTCGGCTAGTTTAAGCAGCGGCATTGAGGCGGCGATGAGCGAGAACGCCTTTAGGTAAATGGTGTGAAACCGAGGCCTTTTTCCGAAAGTCAGGGTCGAGTTGGTCAGGAGTTGGAAAAAGAGCACTCGAGAGAACGCGGCGCAGCCTGCCGGGAGTGGCTTGAGGCTCTCGATCCCAGTAGCCAGTCGGTATGGGAGGAAGAGAAGCGGCTAAATGGGAAAGAAGATTGCCAGCAAGCAGCCCCACGGAAACAAGCCTCATCGGCATGAACAAATTGACGATGTAAGCCAATCATCTGCTTGGAAGCCAAGGGGGGAGGTTCAACAGGCCAGCGTTCCAGGTAGACAAGATAAATGGTTTCAGGCTGCAAAGTCATAACGGTCGCCAAAACCAAAGGTGTGTTGTAGGCCGGATCCTGAATGACGTAAATCGAGTAGGTACGGTTGGCTGTATCCACCTTGGTTGTTCTGGGGACGAGATTGTGCCATGCTTGATAGCAAATCAGGCGACCACTATAGAGAAAGCGACCAGACGAGTCCGGAGTTGTAGCCTCGAGTCGCTTTCCCTTATAGCTGCGAGAGAGCGGACGCACAATATCACCATATTCAGGTGGTCTGCCTTTTTCTTTGCGTTTGGGGAACTCATTGCGGCGCACTGTGCAGTTAATGGCTTCCCGCAGGACAAATCGGTCTATGCCGCTTTCTAGCATTTCTCTGATTGTAAACCCGGCATCGACCACCGCCACTTCGTCTGACTCCAGTGATTTCTTCGTCTCTGTCAGCAGCTTTTTCCGAAACTCACTTTCCTTTGTTCCAACCGTGCATCTCATGATTGCCTTGAGCAGTGGCACTCGCTTCCCGCCTATCTCCCCCGAGCTTATCATCACTCCAAAGATGAGCGCGGGCAATGCCCGACGAGCCGTTGAGTTATAGAGTCGGTTCACTTTCCCTTGCAGCTTCGGTCGCCAGAACCCTGTGATATCTATGCTTTTCACTCGGTATCCTTCTAACTTTTTTGCCTCCCATTCCCCTTTCCACTCCACTTCTTCTTGCCACGATGAGAGCAGGCTTGCAATATCCCATGATCCATATCGAAAGCTCCACCAGCTTCGCCGGAGCTCCTCATCTTCAAACCCGCTTTCTTTCAATGCGCTATGGATTGCTCCTCGACTTTTCAGAAACGACCCATTCAGCATTGCCCACATCAGACGCATTACATTTACGTTTGTTCCCATCGGCGTTACTTGCAATACATTCATCAGTACTGCTATAGTTATTTCTGGCGCGGTTAGCATTCCTTCCTCCTTTTTGGGTTCTCTACCTTTAGGATGAACTGCTAACCGCTTTTTGTCACATTTCTCACCTCATCTCTTCTTTACTTTCTGGTAAAGGCTTGAGTGACAAAGGGCAAACCGAAAGGGGCGGAAAAAAGAATCCACCCTGAAAAAACGGGATAAAATGTAAAAATAGTGCTCGGCTAGTTTAAGCAGCGGCATTGAGGCGGCGATGAGCGAGAACGCCTTTAGGTAAATGGTGTGAAACCGAGGCCTTTTTCCGAAAGTCAGGGTCGAGTTGGTCAGGAGTTGGAAAAAGAGCACTCGAGAGAACGCGGCGCAGCCTGCCGGGAGTGGCTTGAGGCTCTCGATCCCAGTAGCCAGTCGGTATGGGAGGAAGAGAAGCGGCTAAATGGGAAAGAAGATTGCCAGCAAGCAGCCCCACGGAAACAAGCCTCATCGGCATGAACAAATTGACGATGTAAGCCAATCATCTGCTTGGAAGCCAAGGGGGGATGTTCAACAGGCCAGCGCTCCAGAGAGAAAAGATAAATGGTTTCAGCTTGTAAAGCCATGACGGTCGCCAGAACCAAAGGTGTGTGATAAGCAGGATCCTGAAAGACGTAAATCGAATAGGTGCGGTTGGCTGTATCCACCTTGGTTGTCCTGGGGACGAGATTGTGCCATGCTTGATAGCGAATCAGGCGACCACTATAGACAAATTGACCAAACGAGTCTGGAGTTGTGGCCTCGAGTCGCTTTCCCCTATAGCATCGAGAGAGCGGACGCACAATATCACCATATTCGGGTGGTCTGCCTTTTTTCCTTACGTTCGGGTAACTCATTGCGGCGCGCTGTGCAGTTAATCGCTTCCCGAAGGACAAATCGGTCGACGTCGCTTTCTAGCATTTCTCTGATTGTAAACCCGGCATCGACCACCGCCACTTCGTCTGACTCCAGTGATTTCTTGGTCTCTTTCAGCAGCTTTTTCCGAAACTCACTTTCCTTTGTGCCTACCTCGCATCTCATGATTGCCTTGAGCAGTGGCACTCGTTTCCCGCCTATCTCCCCCGAGCTTATCATCACTCCAAAGATGAGCGCGGGCAATGCCCGACGAGCCGTTGAGTTATAGAGTCGGTTCACTTTCCCTTGCAGCTTCGGTCGCCAGAACCCTGTGATATCTATGCTTTTCACTCGGTATCCTTCTAACTTTTTTGCCTCCCATTCCCCTTTCCACTCCACTTCTTCTTGCCACGATGAGAGCAGGCTTGCAATATCCCATGATCCATATCGAAAGCTCCACCAGCTTCGCCGGAGCTCCTCATCTTCAAACCCGCTTTCACTCAATCCACTATGGATTGCTCCTCGACTTTTCAGAAACGACCCATTCATCATCGCCCACATCAGACGCATTACATTTACGTTTGTTCCCACCGGCGTTACTTGCAATACATTCATCAGTACTGCTATAGTTATTTCTGGCGCGGTTAGCATTCCTTCCTCCTTTTTGGTTTCGCTACCTTTAGGATGAAACGCTAACCGCTTTTTGTCACATTTCTCACCTCATCTCTTTTCTTTTACCAGAAAGTAAAGTAAAGCGGTTTTGTCAACCAAATGGAACCATGTAATAATTGGTTGCGTTTGAGGATAGACCCACCCCCAATATCTCGACAGGTATCATGCATCACGTGCGAATATGAACGCAACCCTTTGGCACAACTCATCGTTTCTACGATTGTGGATCGCTCAGGCGATTTCGAATGCAGGCAGCCAAATCACAAACGTGGCATTGCCGCTAACGGCAGTCCTTATTTTAGGGGCCACGCCAACCCAAATGGGATTGTTGGGTATGGCAAATTCGCTACCGAATCTGCTTTTTGGCCTACCGGCTGGCGTTTGGGTCGACCGTACGCGGCGACGCCCAATTCTGGTTGGATCCGACTTGGGACGTGCGCTTCTTCTTGGTTCGATTCCGCTTGCAGCCTGGCTTGGTCACATCAGTTTTATGCATTTGTGGCTTGTTGCTTTTCTGGCTGGGATTCTGACGGTCTTTTTCCAGATCGCATCAATCTCTATCTTGCCGTCAATTGTGCCGAAAGAGCAGCTTGTCGAAGCCAATAGCAAGCTCTCGTTGAGCGACTCTGTGATCTCGATCGCTGGACCAGGCATTGCTGGAGGTTTGGTACAATTTTTCAGCGCACCCAAAGCAATTGTCATAGATGCTGTCTCCTATATTTTATCTGCCGTCGCATTGCGGAGGCTTGAGACAAAAGAAGCTTTGCCAACACGAAAGCCCAAGACCATTTGGCATGAGGTTGGTGAAGGAATTTATGAGCTGATACGGACACCGCTACTAAAAGTGCTGACGATTACATCCGCTCTTGGCATGTTGGCTGGTGCCTTGCAAAATACGGTACAGCTGCTCTTTTTTGCGAACGAACTGAATTTCTCTCCAGCGACGATTGGTTTTGTACTGGCTGCTGGAGGTATTGGGACCTTGAGTGGTGCAGCATCTGCCGGTTGGCTGGCATATCGATTGCGAGCTGGCACGATCCTGGCTCTTGGAAAATCAATCTGGATTGTGGGAAGCTTGCTCATCGTCTTTGCTGGTCTCGGCGGAAATGCTTTCGTTTATGTCATCGCAGGACAAGCGGTGGTTGGGTTTGGCATGTCGATCTACTTTGTCAATCAGGTAAGTTTGCGGCAAGTGATTACATCGGTGGCGTTGCTTGGACGAGTGACCGCAGCACGTCGCTTTGTCCTCTTTGGTATGGCCGTGTTTGGTGCTGCCCTTGGCGGTTTTCTTGGCGAGGTTGTTGGTCTGCGTCTCACGCTCTTGATTGGCACTGCCGCTCTTACTGGAGAGCTGTTGCTCATCATCCTATCGCCCATTCGTCATGCACATGTATAGAACACCTTATAGAGACACCACTTAGACTTCGGACAATAGAATCGTGTTCTGTCGAGGGACAATTGTCCAAAGTTTAAATAGTGTGGCTATTAATTATGATCTTGTTATGAGGAAAAAATGATTACTCAGTTTCCATATCTCCGACTTGTTGCCATCTATTTCAGCATGTTCGCTCTTCTATCACTGTTCATGGGTTGTGTTTCCATAGAATCAGCGATGACAGAGTCTCCAACGCCAACTGTTGCCGTACAGGCGGCGGATCATCAGGAGATGGGGGATGATGGGCCGCGGCTCGCTGACGCAATTGCCACAATCAATGTGCCATCGTTGCGCTTGCACCCTCAGCCAAATGAGGATAGCGCTGTTATTGGTGGGCTCAATCAGGGCGAACAGTACAAAGTGATTGGGATCAGTTCCAATGGGCGCTGGCTTCGTCTGGAAGTCCTCGATGCTCGAAATGGAGCGGGGTGGGTTGATGCATCCTTTGTTACCGTAAAGGGTGATATTACGGACGTTCCCACTACGGATGGCACGGGTGAAGCACTTTCACGCCCGACGCCAGCGCCAGGTGGTGTGGTTGTTCAGACGGATGGAACCAGATTGCGTGTGCGGAGTGAACCAAATACGGATGCGGAAATCTTGACCTACATCTACGATGGTGAAGCCTACCAAATTTTGGCCGTCACGGAGGATGAAGCCTGGATGCGTCTCGACCTGCCTGGAATTTCTGGTGGGGGTTGGGTTGCCGCCGAATTTTTGCAGACAAATGGTGAAGACCAGGCTCTTGTCGTCGAAATTACAGAGAGTGCCAGAGCAGAAACAAGCATAGAGACAGATAATTCAGAAACAGCTGATACAGAAGGCTCTGCGGAAGACGCTTCGACGCCTGCCAGCAACACGACTGATGATGATACAGTTGTTGAACAAGAGGTGTCATCATCAAACAGTGATGAATCAACAAGCGATGATGCAACTGAAACGGAACTCGACATTCCCGAGCCGATTCCGGGGAGCGCAATTGTCTTTACAGATGGAACAAGGTTACGCGTCCGCAGTGCCCCTTCAACCGACGCTGCAATTATCGGTTATGTCTTCAATGGTGATGTTTTTCCTGTATTAGAGAGAAGCGTTGACGGTACCTGGGTCCAGTTAGACATCCCGGATTTGGTAGATGGCGGCTGGGTGGCGGATATTTATGTAATCACTGAATAACAGGCTCACCCGCGATTGTAACGAAGGCATGGCATTTCGGACGTCTCCACCAAATGAAGCAGAATTGGGTTTTTGTACAGCGCTCAGTTTAGAATCCATCCGAAAAGAGGTTGCGAGTCTGACTCCCTTCTCGAGCAAGAATCGTTCGTCACAGAACTCTTCGGATAAGCACTAAGGCCCTTAAGGGATCAAGAGCAACAACTTTTTGTCGATATGCAATTGATTGTTGAGTGCTGCCGCAGGGCCCTTGTTTGGGCCGACGGCCTGCACAATTGCAGGCCCAAGCAAATAGTCACTTATTGCCGAACGCTTGTCGCTGGGTTTCATTTAATCACGTTAGTGCTTCTAGGATTGCACATTTATGTCTACACATTGCCCCTGACTCCCGTTGCAATTCCTGAGCCAGACCATGCGGAGACTGTGTGGTGGGGGTTCTGGCCAATTCAGTACGCATCATGGTGGCTTGTCGCAATTGGAACAATGGTGATCTGTGGAGTCATCTTCGTCTTTTGGTTGGATGAAGCAAAGCAGTCAAACGTGTGGAGTCGTTGGGGCAAGGAGCTTTGGGTTCTCTCCTCATTTGGCTCTCTTTATGTTGTTGCCATTGCGCTGATAATTAGTTTCTTCGCATTTCCATTGATCCATACCCGCTGGGGCGATGCCTATATTTTGACCAACGCTATCGCCTGGCCTGATCCGACGGTCCGCTTGACCCACTCTTGGCAGGCGCCACTCGACGTGTTTCTGCATAGTCAGGTCTGGCTCCATTTTCATGAGGCATTGAGTTGGTCCGATGCAATGCCCGTTTACCACATTCTAAGTCCCGTTGCCGGTATCCTCTATTTACTGGTCAGCTTAGCCCTCAGTCGCCAGCTCCACTTTTCGCCACCTTGGCTCACAGTTGGTTTTCTGACCAGTTTGGGTCTTCTCCAGCTCTTCTTTGGATATGTCGAAAATTATAGCTTTGCCGCTGTTGGAGTATTAGCATATCTTTGGATCGGATTGGCTGTCCTATCCGGTGAAAAGCCTCTTTGGTTGGCTGCGACAGTTCTTGCGCTCACCAACGCTTTCCATCCCAGCACAATCATTTTATCACCGAGTCTATTGTTTCTGGGCTGGCAGTGGACGCGGCGTCAAAAGATGTCCAAGGGAAGTTTCAGGAAAGCCATTGTGCAGATCGCCCTCCCCACAATGGCGATTGCCACATTTACAATTCTTTTAATGGAATGGGGCGATCATGGCATCGCGTCTCTCCTAACCGATGATCGACCAGGCGGAAGTGACGCACGTCCGTTTGTACCGCTCTTCGAAACAACCACCCGCTGGGAACACTTCACCATGTTTAGCTGGCTCCATCTACGAGAATTTTTGAACGAACAGGTGCTCATCGCCCCAGTTGTCTTGCCGAGCCTCCTCTGGTTCGCACTCATCAATCTTGTTCAAAGGACTCAAACCGCGACAACCAGAAACTTGCCCCACCACCCACCGTCTACCATCCACTTTCTCCTCATGACCACCACCTCCTACTTCCTCTTCACTTGGGTATGGAATCCCGACTACGGTGGACAACGAGATTGGGATCTCTTCAGCTTGGCAGCGCTTCCCGCTACGATACTCTTAATTGTCCTCCTGTCCTGTCAACTTTCAAACAAGCGCTATCTCGCGGCGGCGGCAGTGCCACTCCTTTTGGTTCAAGGGTTTCATACAACACTCTGGGTCTATCAAAATACGTTGCCTTGGAGTTGGCCTTAAGTACTGCGTAAACAAAGTAATTGGGTATTCGTAAACCCCCTTCCAACCTCCTTGGAAGGGTAGGTTTGTTTGTCCAATAGACCCGATTTCGGGGTCAAAACACCCTTTTGAAAAACCTACCCCTCAAAGCTCCCAACCTCCCCAAGTTGCTTATCTTTAAATCGGCTCCATCGCGACCACCTGCATGCGCTGCTTCAGGAGAGTCACAGGCCAAATGGGGGGCGCGAACAAACCGAACAGCTCAGGTGTCGATCTCATAAAACAGTACACTTCCCTGCCGAGACAAGCTGCTTAAACGTGTCAAGCTGATTGCTGACATGCTGAACAGCTACAAATTCTTATTGAACAATCAACGGCAAAAAGAATTCAGTGGTCAACAGGGATTCATTTGGCTGTTCAATTGTCGCGGGTGTGACAGCGATCAAGGCCCACAATGAAAAATGATCGGTCTGCACGGTAATTTCGTTATTCGCCGGATCAAGGGTAAAGCTGCTAATTATAATCCAATTGTCCTCGTCTGCGTCGTAGTAGGCAGGTGCGACAGCCTCCTCTGAAACACCTGCTCTGTCTAAATCTTCATCGCTATAAGAGAAAGTAAGGACAACATCGGAGAGGAAGTCTCCTTCAATAGCCTGGCCCGACTGGCTATAATGAGCGCGAATCTCATAGCCATAGCTGATCGGCAAACCGTCTGATGTTGATGGTAACTCATCAGCCACAGGCGTTATAGAGATAGAAATATCTGTGGCACCCGACAAGGCATTCCTGGGAACATCGACGCGCATGCCATCGGACAACTCAGCAGACCAGCCACTGCTCGCCACAAATTCGCTTTGGGCGGCTTCCGGCATTGGATTGGCATCGGAGAACAGCGTGATATCGAGAGTTGCTGTACTGGTCGTAGTCAGATCAACCTGAAGCCCATCGGCGCTGCGGTGGAACACCTTATCCATGTGCGAATACCAATAGGCATCGACGTTCCAAATGCCGCTCACAGCACCCAGGTGATAGGCTCCTTCCGCATTGGCTCGAGTCTTAATCGATTGTCCATTGGTGGATTGTGCCGCAACGCGAGCATAGGGTGCTGGGCTGCCATCCTCTAACGTCACTACGCCGCTAATACTCGCATCGGGATCCTGGAATTGAAGGTCAACAGTCACACTTGAATTGGCAGTCGGTGTGACCGTCACTGCAGCGGGTTGAATTGCGCCATGAAAACGCCACGCATGGGCCTTGATCGCATATACATGATCAGAGGCGACGCTCAGTTCATATTCACCATTGCGTACCCTGGCTTTTAACTTGGCCGCTCTGTCTCCTGCGCGATCAACTGGTCGGTCTGTGACGTACGCCCAGCGGATTGGATCACCATCTGCATCTGTAACTGTACCTTGCACAGTTGCATCGAGGGCAGACAAGGTAAAATTCTGAGTTACGTTTTCATCTGCACCGACCGTCACGCTAACAGGCTCGGCATTAAATGGCAGATAATCGTGGGTGTGAATGGCATAGTATAGAGTCCAGGTGCCGGGATTGAGATAGAGTTGGTATTGAGCCGTATCGGGGTCAATTGTGGCAACAACCCCTTTGTCATCGTCACTGCTGACCGCACGGACTCGACCTCTAAGATTGGTTGCGGGTTCTCCAGGTGGGACAAGCGTTCCATCTGGGCCCGGCAAGAAAAGCGTACCACTGATGACAGCGCTGTAGCGAGCCACAGTTATGGCCACTGTTTTGCTGATTCCATCCGTTGTATCGACCAGAATCTGCTGATCCGAAGGTATGTAGTATGGACCTCCGGGTTTTATTTTCAGATTTACTTCGTACTTGCCTGCCCAAGCGTCGATCTGAAACGTCCCTTCATCCACCGCAGTCCCATACCCATGCTGTCGACGCCCATAGCCACGTCCATCCCGTCCGCGTCTACCATCTCCGTCATTCCCAGCATTATCAATACCACTTGCAGATAGCTCATCGGGGGATTCACGCAAATAGGCACGAGCATCAATATCAGTGACCAATGCTCCATCACTGTCTACTACTGTGCCAAGAATTGGGACGATGCTCGGGGCCGCATCGATTATAATGTCGCCCATATCAACGGTTTCACCTTCCGCCACCTCAATCGGATCGATGTTGGGTGAGTGATACCAGTATGACCTCCATTTGAATACCTTCATCTGGTAGGTGGCTGCAGGCAGTTGCATAAACTGGAATGTGCCGTCTGCCCCTGTTTTCTGCCGACAATAAACGATTCGGTCGAGGGAAGCATGAATAAAGACCGTTGCATTTGCAACGGGCGCGCCGCTTGACGACACAATGCGGCCCGTAATACTACTGCTACCATTGTCTGGAACAATACACCAGTGTCCACCTCCATTCGAGCTATCAAATAGGTCGCTAGCATGAACTTGTGTCCCGCCCCATTGCCACACTATTCCCAGCAAGATGGCGATACATATCGTGCTCCCTAAATGTTTCGCACTGCCTTTCTCAAGATGGGAGCATGACAAAACCTTTCTGCATGAGCCTAGCGCGGCCACCATATCTGGCCGTCTAATTTGTATTTTCATAAATTGCTTACTCCTTTTCTAGGATGCTCTATACATTGAGTATCACGGGATGTGATCACTATCTAAGCATAGCAAGCAACTCTGCAAGACTTATGGAAAATTCTACCCGCTTTCTATGTGGATCATCTACTACAAGATGACATTTGCTAGCCGTCAACGAACAAGGGAGTAAACGTAGTAGAAACAGCTCCTACGATATACACAGTGGAGTCTTACCAATTCTGTAATTTTTGTAGGGATTTACAAACCAGCAAAGGGTAAAACAAATGGAGATCAGGACAGCTTGTTGCAATACTAAAGTGATATGTGATATGTGATAGAAAATAGAAGCTTTTAGGAGTGATCCACAGGGGTCACGAAGCGACACGCAGAATGAACTGCTCTACGTATCACTTCTGGATGATGTACGCACCAGCTTTGCGCAAGCTAGGCTTTTCCAGAAAATAAAATACCCAATTCAATAGGAAAAGCCAAAGCCATTCCAGGCTACGGCGCTTGTCTTCATGAGAAATTATTTTTCTGGAATGGCCTTAGTCCCATTTCAAACTAATTTCACTTTAACTTTACTTTCTGGTAAAAGAAAAGAGATGAGGTGAGAAATGTGACAAAAAGCGGTTAGCGTTTCATCCTAAAGGTAGAGAACCCAAAAAGGAGGAAGGAATGCTAACCGCGCCAGAAATAACTATAGCAGTACTGATGAATGTATTGCAAGTAACGCCGGTGGGAACAAACGTAAATGTAATGCGTCTGATGTGGGCGATGATGAATGGGTCGTTTCTGAAAAGTCGAGGAGCAATCCATAGTGGATTGAGTGAAAGCGGGTTTGAAGATGAGGAGATCCGAAGAAGCTGGTGGAGCTTTCGATATGGATCATGGGATATTGCAAGCCTGCTCTCATCGTGGCAAGAAGAAGTGGAGTGGAAAGGGGAATGGGAGGCAAAAAAGTTAGAAGGATACCGAGTGAAAAGCATAGATATCACAGGGTTCTGGCGACCGAAGCTGCAAGGGAAAGTGAACCGACTCTATAACTCAACGGCTCGTCGGGCATTGCCCGCGCTCATCTTTGGAGTGATGATAAGCTCGGGGGAGATAGGCGGGAAACGAGTGCCACTGCTCAAGGCAATCATGAGATGCGAGGTAGGCACAAAGGAAAGTGAGTTTCGGAAAAAGCTGCTGAAAGAGACCAAGAAATCACTGGAGTCAGACGAAGTGGCGGTGGTCGATGCCGGGTTTACAATCAGAGAAATGCTAGAAAGCGACGTCGACCGATTTGTCCTTCGGGAAGCGATTAACTGCACAGCGCGCCGCAATGAGTTACCCGAACGTAAGGAAAAAGGCAGACCACCCGAATATGGTGATATTGTGCGTCCGCTCTCTCGATGCTATAGGGAAAGCGACTCGAGGCCACAACTCCAGACTCGTTTGGTCAATTTGTCTATAGTGGTCGCCTGATTCGCTATCAAGCATGGCACAATCTCGTCCCCAGGACAACCAAGGTGGATACAGCCAACCGCACCTATTCGATTTACGTCTTTCAGGATCCTGCTTATCACACACCTTTGGTTCTGGCGACCGTCATGGCTTTACAAGCTGAAACCATTTATCTTTTCTCTCTGGAGCGCTGGCCTGTTGAACATCCCCCCCCTTGGCTTCCAAGCAGATGATTGGCTTACATCGTCAATTTGTTCATGCCGATGAGGCTTGTTTCCGTGGGGCTGCTTGCTGGCAATCTTCTTTCCCATTTAGCCGCTTCTCTTCCTCCCATACCGACTGGCTACTGGGATCGAGAGCCTCAAGCCACTCCCGGCAGGCTGCGCCGCGTTCTCTCGAGTGCTCTTTTTCCAACTCCCGACCAACTCGACCCTGACTTTCGGAAAAAGGCCTCGGTTTCACACCATTTACCTAAAGGCGTTCTCGCTCATCGCCGCCTCAATGCCGCTGCTTAAACTAGCCGAGCACTATTTTTACATTTTATCCCGTTTTTTCAGGGTGGATTCTTTTTTCCACCCCTTTCGGTTTGCCCTTTGTCACTCAAGCCTTTACCAGAAAGTAAAGTTTAAGTTACATCAATTATTAGGGCTGGCGTGTTAAGACAATAACGGGAATCACCCGTGTCGTTTTGCGCTGATACTCAGCAAAGCCCGGGTTCACGGAAGCCATCTGGTCAAAGAGCCGCGTACGCTCCGGTTCTTCGGCAATTGTGGCAAGAGCATTGTATTGTTCGGTACCGACCTCTACACGAACCTCTGCATTAGCCTTGACATTGTAATACCAATCGGGATTCGTTGGCGCACCCGCTTTCGAAGCAATGATCACAAGGCGATCACTATTGGTTAGATACGCTAAAGGGTTCACGCGTGGGAGTCCACTCTTGGCACCAGTTGTGTGTAAAAGAAGCAAAGGTACATTCTCGAACTGTCCACCAACTTTGCCATCGTTTGCTCGAAACTCCTCGATAATTGCTTTGTTCCAATCGTTCATATTGCTCATAAGTGTTTCTCCTAATAGAGCTGCTACTTAAACTTCGGACAATCGGAACGCTTGCTGCCGAGGGACAGTGTCCGAAGCTTAAATGAAAAGCGGTCATTTGGTTTCCCTAAAGTGAGCTGTGTTCGTAGTCTCAGTAGATCCAAATTTGGCGTTTTTGGCGATTTTCAGTCGAGATTGCAGGGATTTTGGAGTCATTTATTCAGATTTCGGTTACAGAAAACAACCTATTTCATATCTGAAAATCGCCCAAATCTAGGGGTGGTTCATTTTAGGCGGACAATTAGGTTTACATTTTTGCAAAGAGAAAAGATGTTTATATTTTCTAATTTGAGCCATGCTCAGGCAGAAAATGACCTCATATAGATTTTTGTCTATGTATCAAAAGTGTAAACCTAATTCTGAACCACCCCCAAATCTAACGCAAAAACTAGATATCGACCGGCAAATTTGTATTTATGTCAACTGTTTAGCCAGAATTCTCTCTCAAAACCTGAAATTTGGATCTACTGAGTCTACTTCAACAGACAGAATAACCCCAAATGCGACAACGTTGGTTTCAAAGTGCAAATCTACGCAAGCGGATTCAAACTTTGGCGCTAGAGTAAACGCCTGGGATCGAAGGGGGTGAGATCGACTTTGGACGTCGTGCCCTCGACGATCAGCTCTGCCATCGCTTCGCCAGTGGCTGGACCATTCAACATCCCCCAGACGCTGTGACCAGTTGCCACGTAAGCTCCTTCAACGTCCGGAACGCGTCCAATGAGCGGAACGCCATCGGTTGTAATTGGCCGGTAGCAAGCCTGCGCCGCCAGCACTTCGGAGGCACCGAGTTCGGGTGAAAATGCTGTGGCCATGGAGCGCAATCGTTCAGTTGCGCCCGATTCAAGCTCTACATGCGCCGGATCGACCGGTAGCGGAGCAGTGCCTGACAAACCGCAAATATAAGTTGTCCCATCAACCCGCGGTACCACTTCCGGTGTATCGATTGTGCCATCTTCAGTCTCGAGTTCAACGAAGAGGGCATAAGGATCAGGCGGCTCAAAGCGGAAAATGAGGCTGTGTCCCTTGAGCCCATAGACCGCAGGCAACGGCAACCACTCACAGGCGAGTATTGACCACGGTCCCATCGCAATTACAACATTGTCTGCCTGCAGCAGTTCACCATCGACGAGTAGACCGGTGATGCGTTTACCGTCGCTTGACAACGTCACCCCTTCCACTGTACCCATCCGCAACTGCGCACCGTGTATTTGGGCGGCGGTCATCATGCAGCGCGTGAACGCTGCGGGATCGATCTGTGCTGTGGTCTGCTCATTTCCGATCTGGGAATGGACGGTAGCCATCTGCCCCAACCAATCTGGTGAAGTCATGCGGGCCAGCCTGCTGAAGTCGCGCTGCTGGCTGGCGATGACGCTTAGCGTATCAATGGGACGATAACCCCAATCTAGATTCAATTCAGCTGCTAGGGTTGCTGCGAGTTCAGCGTGTAATGCGAAGCTGCGCCGTGCCAGCGGATCAACCGGGGTCCCCCGACACCAGTCGAGTGCCAGAAAGCCGCCTGATTTGCCAGAGGAAGCATTGGCAACGCCCGTCCGTTCGATGACGGTCGTTTCGACGCCACACCTGGCATATCCGTGGCTAAGGTAGTAGGCGACGCATGAACCAATCACCCCGCCACCACAGATGACAACGCTGGATTTGCTATCGCTTTGATGCATTTTGTGTGTTCCTGTTATTAGGCGCTTAGCGCACAAAGATGGTGCTACGCACCCACTACGTGAACTGACAAATTTGTGTCGCTCTTGAATCTGATTCGTTGGCAAGTGCTGCCGAAGGCCCCGTTTGCGCCTGTGCACTAGGCGCCGACCGCCTGCACAATTGCAGGCGCAAACAACTAGGCCCTTAACGAATCAAGATAAATAATGAATTGTCGATATAAGTGCTTATCCGAAAAGTTCTGTGCCAAGCATTCGGCTTGAGAGGCTGGTTGGACTCACAACCACTTTTCGGATAGGTTCTAAACTTTACTTTCTGGTAAAAGAAAAGAGATGAGGTGAGAAATGTGACAAAAAGCGGTTAGCAGTTCATCCTAAAGGTAGAGAACCCAAAAAGGAGGAAGGAATGCTAACCGCGCCAGAAATAACTATAGCAGTACTGATGAATGTATTGCAAGTAACGCCGATGGGAACAAACGTAAATGTAATGCGTCTGATGTGGGCAATGCTGAATGGGTCGTTTCTGAAAAGTCGAGGAGCAATCCATAGCGCATTGAAAGAAAGCGGGTTTGAAGATGAGGAGCTCCGGCGAAGCTGGTGGAGCTTTCGATATGGATCATGGGATATCACAAGTCTGCTGGGGTCGTGGCAAGAAGAAGTGGAAAGGGGAATGGGAGGCAAAAAAGTTAGAAGGGTACCGAGTGAAAAGCATAGATATCACAGGGTTCTGGCGACCGAAGCTGCAAGGGAAAGTGAACCGACTCTATAACTCAACGGCTCGTCGGGCATTGCCCGCGCTCATCTTTGGAGTGATGATAAGCTCGGGGGAGATAGGCGGGAAACGAGTGCCACTGCTCAAGGCAATCATGAGATGCGAGGTAGGCACAAAGGAAAGTGAGTTTCGGAAAAAGCTGCTGAAAGAGACCAAGAAATCACTGGAGTCAGACGAAGTGGCGGTGGTCGATGCCGGGTTTACAATCAGAGAAATGCTAGAAAGCGGCATAGACCGATTTGTCCTGCGGGAAGCCATTAACTGCACAGTGCGCCGCAATGAGTTCCCCAAACGCAAAGAAAAAGGCAGACCACCTGAATATGGTGATATTGTGCGTCCGCTCTCTCGCAGCTATAAGGGAAAGCGACTCGAGGCTACAACTCCGGACTCGTCTGGTCGCTTTCTCTATAGTGGTCGCCTGATTTGCTATCAAGCATGGCACAATCTCGTCCCCAGAACAACCAAGGTGGATACAGCCAACCGTACCTACTCGATTTACGTCATTCAGGATCCGGCCTACAACACACCTTTGGTTTTGGCGACCGTTATGACTTTGCAGCCTGAAACCATTTATCTTGTCTACCTGGAACGCTGGCCTGTTGAACCTCCCCCCCCTTGGCTTCCAAGCAGATGATTGGCTTACATCGTCAATTTGTTCATGCCGATGAGGCTTGTTTCCGTGGGGCTGCTTGCTGGCAATCTTCTTTCCCATTTAGCCGCTTCTCTTCCTCCCATACCGACTGGCTACTGGGATCGAGAGCCTCAAGCCACTCCCGGCAGGCTGCGCCGCGTTCTCTCGAGTGCTCTTTTTCCAACTCCTGACCAACTCGACCCTGACTTTCGGAAAAAGGCCTCGGTTTCACACCATTTACCTAAAGGCGTTCTCGCTCATCGCCGCCTCAATGCCGCTGCTTAAACTAGCCGAGCACTATTTTTACATTTTATCCCGTTTTTTCAGGGTGGATTCTTTTTTCCGCCCCTTTCGGTTTGCCCTTTGTCACTCAAGCCTTTACCAGAAAGTAAAGAAGAGATGAGGTGAGAAATGTGACAAAAAGCGGTTAGCGTTTCATCCTAAAGGTAGAGAACCCAAAAAGGAGGAAGGAATGCTAACCGCGCCAGAAATAACTATAGCAGTACTGATGAATGTATTGCAAGTAACGCCGGTGGGAACAAACGTAAATGTAATGCGTCTGATGTGGGCGATGATGAATGGGTCGTTTCTGAAAAGTCGAGGAGCAATCCATAGTGGATTGAGTGAAAGCGGGTTTGAAGATGAGGAGCTCCGGCGAAGCTGGTGGAGCTTTCGATATGGATCATGGGATATTGCAAGCCTGCTCTCATCGTGGCAAGAAGAAGTGGAGTGGAAAGGGGAATGGGAGGCAAAAAAGTTAGAAGGATACCGAGTGAAAAGCATAGATATCACAGGGTTCTGGCGACCGAAGCTGCAAGGGAAAGTGAACCGACTCTATAACTCAACGGCTCGTCGGGCATTGCCCGCGCTCATCTTTGGAGTGATGATAAGCTCGGGGGAGATAGGCGGGAAGCGAGTGCCACTGCTCAAGGCAATCATGAGATGCACGGTTGGAACAAAGGAAAGTGAGTTTCGGAAAAAGCTGCTGACAGAGACGAAGAAATCACTGGAGTCAGACGAAGTGGCGGTGGTCGATGCCGGGTTTACAATCAGAGAAATGCTAGAAAGCGACGTCGACCGATTTGTCCTTCGGGAAGCGATTAACTGCACAGCGCGCCGCAATGAGTTACCCGAACGTAAGGAAAAAGGCAGACCACCCGAATATGGTGATATTGTGCGTCCGCTCTCTCGATGCTATAGGGGAAAGCGACTCGAGGCCACAACTCCAGACTCGTTTGGTCAATTTGTCTATAGTGGTCGCCTGATTCGCTATCAAGCATGGCACAATCTCGTCCCCAGGACAACCAAGGTGGATACAGCCAACCGCACCTATTCGATTTACGTCTTTCAGGATCCTGCTTATCACACACCTTTGGTTCTGGCGACCGTCATGGCTTTACAAGCTGAAACCATTTATCTTTTCTCTCTGGAGCGCTGGCCTGTTGAACATCCCCCCTTGGCTTCCAAGCAGATGATTGGCTTACATCGTCAATTTGTTCATGCCGATGAGGCTTGTTTCCGTGGGGCTGCTTGCTGGCAATCTTCTTTCCCATTTAGCCGCTTCTCTTCCTCCCATACCGACTGGCTACTGGGATCGAGAGCCTCAAGCCACTCCCGGCAGGCTGCGCCGCGTTCTCTCGAGTGCTCTTTTTCCAACTCCTGACCAACTCGACCCTGACTTTCGGAAAAAGGCCTCGGTTTCACACCATTTCCCTAAAGGCGTTCTCGCTCATCGCCGCCTCAATGCCGCTGCTTAAACTAGCCGAGCACTATTTTTACATTTTATCCCGTTTTTTCAGGGTGGATTCTTTTTTCCGCCCCTTTCGGTTTGCCCTTTGTCACTCAAGCCTTTACCAGAAAGTAAAGTTCCTGCATATCTCCCGATCTCAATGCTTGAGGTATCTGAAAGTCTGTTGGTTGCTTCGTTGGTGCTGCTGCTGTTTGGCTGGCAGACTCGGTTCACGACAGTTCTTGTTCTGGTGACAGGGCTATTCCTAGAAGCACTCTATGCGAATCGCGATCTTGAACATGCTACCGTCTTTCTTACATTTTTGATTCCCCTATTAATGAGTATTAGTGGGCGGTGGGGCAGTACATATTCGGTCGACTCGATGTTGAGAAAGCGGATCACGGGTTTCAAGATACGCGATGACAATTCTTCTGGAATCTATTTTCTTCCCGCGCGGGCGTTACTGATCCTTCTATCCGTTCTCTTTATGTCGGCAGCATTGTGGAAACTGATGCCCAGCGCGACTTGGCTATGGCATGAGCGTCTGATTGCCAATCTCATGCTGCAAAAATCATTGAGCGCTGTAACAATGGGGCTTTCACCGAATCCTTTTGCTCCATATGTTTCCGAAAGTTCTGTTCTGCATAACAGTTTGCGCTATGGTCTGTTTTTCCTCGAAGGCCTATTTTTTCTGGGAATATTCAACCGCCATCTTCGATCATTCTTTATCTCTTCTGCATTGCTGTTTCATGCCTTTAGTGCTTTGTTTATGGTTGTCACGTTTACGCCGATTCTGATCATCTATCCGCTTTTCATTGATTGGCAATCTTTGCGCAGACGTTTGTTGCCCAGGAAGATGTCATTCCTCGATCGCATTCCTTCAGGATTGCTGGTGGGTTTCCCCATTGTCATGGCTGTCCTGGTGAGTACGCAGTGGAATAGCACAGCCCTCATGCGCTCGCTGTTTAATTTTGGTGGACTACTCAACTGGCAGACGATCTGGTATCCGATCCTGCCGCTGGCAATCATTGGTTGTGGAGTTGCATCGATCAGAGGATTGTTACAACTGGTCGCTGCAATACACTCGCGATGGTAAGGATCAAGGTAGTTCAATGGTATACCAAGTTCGTGCACACAGGCGTCAATTCGTTGTCGGCCCGGAGCCTTTCGAGGCGCAAACTGGCTGGATCCATCGCCAATTAGACAGAACGACATGGCTTTCTCATTGTCCCGAACTGCGAGTTTCCTGGGCAACTGACTCAGAAGGCATCCAGTGGGTTCTGCTGGGTCTGGCTGTTCAGACGCTGGAAGACGCGCCCGAGCCTGTGGAGAGTGTCACCAGGAACATTACGGGCAACATCGTAAAGTCCTACCAGAGCTGGGCTGGCCGATGGGTATTGATCGGAAATAACCAAATCCATCTTGATGCGAGCGGGTTGCTTGGATGCTATCATGGGAAAACAGGCGACGGACACACCTGGGTTTCCAGCAGCCCAGCTCTGCTATCTACCATTCTGTTTCCAGACACGCAGGCTGAAATCGACACGCGCACACTGCGGTACGAGGTTGGACTATCATGGTTTACACCACCATGGTCTCGATACGTTGGAATGAAGCGACTTCTTCCCAGTCAAATTCTCGAGCTTGATTCGGGAACAATCCAGCCCCGAACGCTTATGCCACCAATCGACTTCTCGCTGGGGTTCGACCAAGTCATCTCTCTTCTCTTACAGAATCTAAGCACGGCTATGCGTCGCCTACCACCGATTAATGGTGGTCCCTGGCTTGGCCTGACGGGGGGGTATGATTCGCGGCTCATGTTGGCGATTGCCCATCACATTCACCTTCCCGTACGACCCTATACACGCTTGACACGCCGAATGTCCGTTGCAGATCGCTTGTTGCCACCGCTGCTTGCCCAAGATCTCGGCGTTGATCATTCGTTTGTTCTAGTGCAAAAACCGCTCCCATCACGCAAAGAGCTGGTTGCGACGCATTGTGCCGGGAATGTATCCGATGGTGACGCAGCGCCCTTCATCTGTGGTGCGCGCGATTCTCTTGAGGGACTGACGTTTGGGGGACATGGTTTTGCATTGGCGAGCGGTTTCTGGAGGCTACGCGAGTTGCCAAATCAACTCACCGATCCCCATAGTCAATCGCTGCAGTTGGCACGTCTCTTTGGTGAGCGGTCAACTTCAAGCGCCACAGTCGGTCTGTGCCAGTGGATGGAATGGGCTCTTGCTGCTCCACAAGAGAATTTGGACTGGCGGGATCGCTTTTTTATCGAACAACGTCAAGCCGGCTGGCTGAGTTCAAAGGAACAAATGTATGACATGGAGGATGTGGAGCGCTTTCCGATTCTCAATTCGGCTAGAACATATGCCCTTTTGTTGAGTTTAGAAGAAAAGCAGCGGATTGGCTCTGTGGCCCAGGTCGAGATGATTCGCAGAACAGCGCCGGAACTTTTGCGTCATCCGTTCAATCCACCGGACAGCTATTTCGGCACTGTTAGGGCCTTCACAATTCGATTGCGTCAAGACCCGCTCCGGCCTGTCCGCCGACTGATGCACATGCGTCACAAATTGCTCACCCTTTGCCTTTCAATGACGGACAGATACTTGCAGCCACGCCATTTTGTTCGCGAGTAACCACATGACGAGATTTGCGTTTTTCGCTATATTCTATATGACGGCATTCCTGCTGGATATGACTGAAAAGTGGGATTTCCCCTTGGCGTCCGTAGGATTCCTCCTATTGGTCATTGTCATCGTTTTGCGTAGCGTTCGTCGCTGGGAGTTCTTTGCATTTCTGGTCCTATCGACCATCCATATTTTGCTCTCGGAGTTTCCAGATGTAGGCAATCACAACAATCTGACGATCATCTGTAATCTGTTGTTGATGACCGGAATTATTCATGCCGGTGTGCAATCTAGAAGTGACAAGGATGACGACGGAGTTTTCGAACTGTTGATGCCACCACTGCGCATCATCCTCTCACTGGTCTACTTCTTTGCCGGTTTTCATAAGCTCAACAGTGACTTTTTTCACCCCGACGTCAGCTGTGGAATCGGTTTCTTTGAGGGGGTCTTAGATCTATTGCATTTGCCCGATCTGGTTCTGCCCCAGAACATACTCTTCATCATTCCCTTATTTGTGCTGATTTGGGAGCTTGGTGGAGGACTTGCACTGTGGTCGCGCAAGCTGCAGGCACCCATGCTGCTCGTGTCTTGGATGATGCACGCAATCCTGGCGCAGATGGTCTTCTTCGACTTTTCTTCAATGGCCTTTGCGTTGCTGCTGACTTTCCTCCCTCACCCATATTGGGATTTGATCATGGGAAAATCGGCGGTGCAATGGGGTTCGCTCCGTTTACAGAGAGCCCACGTCTATTTCTGGTGTAATGTAGTTGTGGCTATTGTTGCTGGCTTCTATTTCTGGCAGAACGGATACCAACCAGCATTCCATCGCTGGCAGGGGCTGGCATTAAATATTGGATTTCTGCTCGTCATCTGGCCTCTTCTCTGGCACATTGCAAAGAAGCTACCGAGTTTCCAGTGGCCTGGTGTTCCCATGTGGAATAGACAAGCGTCAGGTTGGTGGGTTCTGTTTCCCATTTTCGTGTTCTTCTACGCCCTGAATCCATACTTTGGTTTGAGAACAGCCGGTACCTTTACCATGTTCAGCAATTTGAGAACAGAAGGCGAGACATCAAATCATCTTTTGCTGGGAAGCAACCCGCTAAAGCGATGGACATACCAGGAGGATGTTGTTGAGATCATCGAGCTCGATCCACGGCACACAAGGAATCCGGATCGGTCTTTAAGTGGTTATTTGTTGCCGGTCGTCGAATTCAAGAAGCAGATCTATCAATGGAGGACACAGGGGATGCACAACATGTACGCAACGTTTCGCTATCATGGCCACACATATTCGGTTCAAGACATCTCGACGGAGAATCCGTGGAACGTGGCGAGCCGCGATCTTGAGATGTTTCTGCTTGATTTCAGAGTGATTCAAACAAACCCCACACCCAATGCGTGTCGATGGTGAATCTTTTGATTGAGGGGATTTTAGTAAGGGATGGAAGAAGAGATGAATGAGGGTTTGTTGTTGCGTCATAAAATCAACGTTTTTATGGTCGCTATGCTATTGTTGCACATTGTTTGGCTCGTCTTGCGCTGGCTACTCGTTACAGAGCCACGCTTAGATAAAATTCCCGCACTTCTTGTTGCGAACACTATGCTTGGACTCTTAATCATTGCTTGGCCCAGGACAAAGTGGTCCCCCTTATCATCTTTTTTTGAGCACATGTACAGTAGTCACCGGCTCATTTTCGCGTTGACGACACTGTTGATTCTTATGCTCGATGGTATCTACATTGCATCTCTTTTGTTGCGAGAAGATGAGATGTTTCTTATCGTCGCGGTTGAAAGATTGAACAGACAGGGAATTGCCAACTTCTTTGCCGATTATGCACAGATGACATGGTTAGGAGTACAGCACCCTCCTTTATCTGTATTAGGACCAGGAGGTGCTTTATATCTTATTGGTGGGGACGTGTTGATGATAACGCGTGCCTTGAGCGGTCTGCTTGGTATGGCTACCGTCGTCTGCACCTATCTGATTGCCCGTCATCTCTACGATCGTCAAACTGCGATTCTGGCTGCCTTTCTGCTGTTTACAATCCGCAATTTTTACATTTTTAACATAACAGCCAGCAACGACATTTACGTAACTTTCTTTTTTTCTCTCACCATTTTGCTTCTCTTGCAAGTCAATAACACAGCGGAGAATTTATCCATTGCAAATATGTGGTGGTTGCTTGCGGCTGGCGTTGCACTAGGTCTGGGCTTGTTGAGCAAGTATACGATGGTGTTGGCTTATTTGCTGTTGCCAGCCATCATTTGGTGGCCTTTTTCTGTTGGTTCTTCTAATGAAAAACGAATAGATCCGTCGAAAAACGAATGCAAGGAAGACAACACACACTTTCTTCTGCTTGGTGTGAAGCGGATGGCTCTGGTGGTGGTTGTCTCACTGTTATTTTTGGGGGGATGGCTCTGGCAACTCAATCAAATTGGTCTCCTGCAAAGACAATCAGAGCAGATACTGTTCTATGTCGGGCTCGCCCCCCAACCGTCATTGATGTTTGAAGCGGGCGTGAATGAAGAGATTGAGGAAGAAGCGACTTCATCGACCACGCTCGATACGGACGATCATTGGCTCCCTTGGAGAACGCGGTATTTGTTAAACGCTGTTTCATTTAGAATCCCCTCGGCTATCGGTCTCTATAATCTGCCCCTCATTGCAGTCGGTTTGTGGATTTACCTCACCCAGCGCAACAGGCCGCAGGTTATGAGGGCGAATGGCTTTATTCTACTTTGGATCGCGATCATTTTTCTCCCGTTCCTTCTGACCTTGCCCGACCCACGGTATTTTATGCCCTCCTTTCCAGCTTTGGCGATTTTGATGGCGCACGGCGTCCGCACAATCGGCAAAGAATCCTTCCGAATCGTTACATTAGCTCTGTTGCTAAGTCTCAGTTCATTATGGGTCTATACGGATTTCAATCAAGCCCAACCGTTTTGTATCGGTGAATTGACT
Organism: Chloroflexi bacterium TSY; assembly: GCA_019217005.1. The sequence continues at coordinate 45,756 of JAHBNG010000055.1, read as the reverse complement.
CTGCAAGATTCTGGCATCGAAGATTTATCACCATCTGGCGACTGGCTGTGTCCGGGTTTTTCACAACTTCATGGGTGGTAAACATATCTAACATTATGGTCACTGACTATGGCTAAAATTGAATCCCCTTGAACACTTCATCTCCCCTTTGCTTATTTCTGCATTTTATAGGATGATGCTCAGTATATCCCCCTTTATTGACTTCATGTCCATTAACGTTGAGCCACATAGGATGCAAGTGTCTATCATGAACAGGTGTAGTATATGAACAAGTGTGTTATAATGGTCGAAGTGATTCCACACTACCCGTTCATCCACCGTAGTCCTATCCAAAAGAATATGGTTGTCTGAGGAATTGTGTGTTTTCAGTTGGTTTGTTGGTTAGATGGTTGGTTAACAAACCAGCAAACCAACTATTCAACATCTACCCCACAAAACCTCACAGAACCAGAAATATTTAGAGGGAAAACCATGAGAACGCTTGATGTTCAATCTTGTGAGAGACGGACTGTTCGCCTAAGTCACATCCTATTTACATCTCTATTATCCATTTTCATTGTCAGTGCCCTGTCTGGTTGTGTGCCCATTAGCGCCCCGTCAGAGAGCGGTGGGTCAGACGAAGCGGTCGAGATTCGTCTGGCATCATATGGTCTCGGCGAAGCATGGAATGGCAACCTGGAAGCCACCCTGGACGGCTTTCGCGCCGCCAACCCAGACATCAACGTGACGAGCGAGTTTCGTCCCATTGATGCCTACTGGGATAAGCTGCAGACCGAATATGCCGCAGGCACCGCACCAGACATTACCATCAACCAGATGAATTGGGTTGTGCCAGGCGCAGCGCGCGGCATGTTTGTGGATCTCAATCCCTATATTGAACGCGACCAGATCGATATGAGTGCCTATTTCTATCCGATGGAGCCCGAGTGGGGCTGGCAGCAAGGGATTTATGGCGGTCTACTCTATGCTGGTGGTCAGGCTCTATATGTGAACAAAGATTTGCTGGCCGCCGCGGGTTTGGATTTTCCTGAAGATGGCTGGACGTGGGACGACCTGCTGGATTACGCAATTGCTCTAACTGACGCAGACAACAACCAGTGGGGGTTACACATGACGCCCATCAACCCACCATACTGGAGTAGCTCTTTCATTCATGGTACGGGCGGCAGAATCCTCAATCAGAGCATGGATGGCTGTGCGTTGACCAGCGATGAGGCTCGTGCGGGTCTGCAGTTCGTCGCCGATCTCATCTTTGTCCACAGCGTGATGCCTTCACCAACGACGCTAGAAGGTCAGGAGAATCCCTTTCTCACTGGCAAAGTCGCCATGCTTTTTGGTGGTACTTGGCAAGAAGGACAGATTCGCAGTTCTGACTTTGATTGGGATTTCGCGCCGATGCCCGCTCACCCAGATACGGGGATCCGCAGTGTACAGATGGGGTCCAACGCCTGGTCTATTCTCAGCACCAGCGAGCAGCCCGATGCAGCCTGGGAAGTGATCAAGTATCTCATGGGCGAAGGTGGCCAACGAGGCATGATGAAGAACGGTGTGCCGGGTTTGACCAGCGTCGTTGAAAGTGACGAATACCGTGCGCTCCACGAACCACAAAATGTAGAGGTCTTATGGCAGGACTTTGCCAACTATGGACATGACTACTACCCTACACCTGATACAGACGAATGGTGGTCTGCCGTGGGCCAAGAGATGTCTGCCGTTTGGTCCGGCGAAGCCACAGTAGAAGAAGCGACAGAGCGAGCCTGTGCTGCCATTGAGGAGATCTTTGCGCGCCGGCCCGCGGAGTGGACAAGATGACCGAGTGACAAGATCGCAAGATGAACCACATATCACCATCATCTTGTCATCTCATAGACAAACCAGATAAACGCCGTACAAAGGTAGAGTCGCCACGTATGGCGCGGCATTCTCTCATGCGAACAAGCGGCATTAGAGATTACACGCAGTAGGATTTCTCAGAGGTAGAGCGTTCAAATGGCGAAAAAAGACGCAGTAGAGAATCTCGGACCATTTGGCCCGCTCGAGTCTGTTTTGACTGAGAAATGCAGGATTATGTCTACTGCGTGTAATAGAGAACACCTTCTCCGCATTGTACGACTTCTATTTGTTTTGTCTATCAGCGATTTCAAATTAGAATAGGCACATTCGCGCGGCAGGTGACAGTCACTCCCGAAATCTCCCACGTTTCAGGAGAAGTTCACGCCCGCTGGGTTGTTAAGTGACAGTCACCTGCCGCAAACCCGAGATCAGTGGAAGGTGACTGTCACTTGAGGCCATGCGAGGACGAAAGTTTGTCAACCCTTTCTGTCCCTTCGGGAGTGACAGTCACCTGGAACGGCCTAATTTGAACTTGCTGTTTGTCTATTAATCATCCGGTCATAAATAGGGCAACAACGAGTGACATCTCACACCTCTCCTCAAGCCCGACGCGAGGCATGGGAAGGCTATCTCTTCATTTCGCCTTGGCTGCTGGGACTATTGATCTTCACACTTGGACCCATCATATTTTCCTTTTACTATAGCCTGACCGACTTTGAAGTCGTGCGGCCTCCGGTCTTTGTTGGGCTCGAGAATTATGATCGGCTCATCAATGATGGCCTTTTCTGGCAATCGCTCAAGGTGACGACGATCTACGTGGTGGCTGGGACACCATTGGGGCTAATTCTTTCGTTTGCCTTGGCTATGTTGATGAATCAGCGCGTGCGGCTGTTGGGGCTATGGCGCACAATTTTCTATGTGCCGACATTGGTGCCTGTGATTGCCAGTACCATGCTCTGGCTTTGGATTTTCAATCCGGAATTTGGTCTACTCAACACCTTGTTGCGCTACGTCGGCATTGAGGGGCCGCTTTGGTTGGGCCACAGTCGTTGGGCATTGCCGTCGCTGATCCTGATGAGCCTTTGGGGCGTTGGTGGTCCCATGCTCATCTATTTGGCTGGGCTGCAGGGCATTCCCACCGATCTCTATGAGGCCGCGGAAGTAGATGGAGCGGGTGCGTGGGCCAAATTTATTGCGGTGACGCTGCCCATGATGACGCCCGTGATCTTCTTCAACCTGATCATGAATATGATCTTCGCCTTCCAAGTCTTTGCCCAACCATTTATCATGACCCAAGGAGGTCCCCGCTACGCCACGCTCTTTTATGTGCTCTATCTCTACCAAAACGCTTTCAAATTTTTCCGCATGGGCTATGCGGCGGCGTTGGCTTGGATTCTCTTTCTGGTCATTCTCATCTTGACAGCGTTGATCATTCGCTCGTCTGCGCTATGGGTCTTTTATGAAGGAGAAGTGCGGGGGCGTCGTTAGGAGTCGTTGACATTTGACAGCCCTCCTCAGAGAATTCTATGTTTAGATCCCTGATCGCTCTGAGGGCGCACGCTAAATGTCAACAGAACCTAGTTGTTGCCTCACCAATTCAACGTAGATATGCTCGCAAACGACTCTTCAACATCTGCAATAGGATATAGTACATACAGAGTGCGCAACCTGTTCCATTTTGTTGCGATCTATGGCCTGATTATCGTTGGTGCCGTTGTCATGCTCATTCCGCTGCTCTGGTTGCTCTCCTCCAGCTTCAAAGACAGTGGGCGCATCTTTCTCTTTCCACCGCAATGGATTCCTAATCCTTGGCGACCAGAGAACTATACCAAAGTCTTTGACCAGATTCCTTTTTTGCGTTTCTATTGGAACACGATTTTGGTGACGGGATTGGCTATGGCAGGACAGATTCTGGCTGCTAGCCTCGTTGCCTTTGGCTTTGCCCGCTTACGCTTTCCAGGACGGGATGTGCTCTTTCTGGTTCTGCTCAGCACCATCATGATCCCCTATCACGTCACCCTCATCCCTACTTTTGTGCTCTTTCGCATGTTGGGTTGGCTGGACACTTACGCTCCGTTGATTTTACCCTACTGGTTGGGAGGCGGCGCATTCTATGTCTTTTTGCTCCGTCAATTTTATATGCGTCTCCCCCTTGATCTGGACGACGCGGCGCGCATTGACGGGGCGACCACTTTTGGGATTTATAGGCGCGTCATTTTGCCACAAGCAAAACCCGCTTTGGGAGTGGTTGCGGTTTTTACCTTTTTAGGCCACTGGAACGATTTTTTTAACCCTCTCATCTATCTCAACACAACCAATAAATACACGTTGGCATTGGGCATCAATCTCTTCCGCAGCTATCAGACCACCCAATGGAATCTGCTCATGGCGGCCAGCGTGATGGTCACCGCACCCTGTATTGTGTTGTATGCGGTGGCCCAGCGCTATTTTATTCAGGGGATTGTTTTTACGGGACTCAAAGGGTGAACATTCGCTTGCCAAGTCAAATTTTGCTAAAATAAGGTCAGAGAGTGGTCCACTCGCAAAGTTATACTCAGTGAAACCAAGAAAGAAGCTAGAAATAGGAGACGGATTTATACGGTCACACACGGATTAGACCCTGAACATTCAATCAATCCGTCTCCAAATACTTTCTCTGTTTTACTTCGTTCATAAATGAAAATAAATGGCTCTTCAGGAACTCAGGGGGTTGACAAAGAAGTGCCCCGAACTTCCCGGAAGAGGTAAAGAAGAGTCTCGTTGACGACCTCATGCCTGACCTCTTCCTGTTAGGTAATATAGGAAAGGGAGATAAAATAAGGGAAGGCAAAAGCAAGGAAAGCCGAAACTTATTGGACTCTCGACCTGGCAAAAAGGACCAACCTCTTCGAGCGGTGCGACCGCCCTTCCCGGACAGTCCGCCAGGTCGACGCCGTGCAACGTCGAAAGCGTGCAGCACCTCGAGTGCCATAACAGGAAAACGGAAAACAGCGTCCAAAGTTGAGGAGCTCAGGCGATACGGGAGAGGAGGTCCAAGATGAAAGTGAAAATGGGAATCGACTGGAGTGAAAAGAAACATGATGTGATGATGTTGGATGAGACAGGACGAGCGCTGGGCTATGCGCAGATAGAGCATAGCCAGAAGGGATTTCGCCAAATTGAAGAAATGAGAAAGAAGACAGGAGCGAGCCATGATGAAGTGACAGTGGGACTGGAAACAGCGCATAATTTGCTGATTGATTATCTCTGGTCGAGCGGGTACAAGAATGTCTATGTGGTGCCGCCGAATGTGGTGAACAAGAGTCGGGAGCGCTATAGTCAAAGTGGTGCGCATAATGATAAGAGTGATGCCTATGTGATAGCAGATTTGTTGCGGACCGATGTCCATCGATTTTATCCTTGGTCACCTGGCAGTGAATTACTCCAGCAGATGCGAGTGGTCAGCAGTGCCACACAATACTGGACCAAAGAGACTGTGGCCTTATCCAACCGTCTGCGCGCTTGCCTGTTGCGTTACCATCCGGCGCTGCTTGAGGTCTTCAGCAACTGGCCTTCTCGGATTGCCTGCCACCTGGTTCTGACCTATCCAACGCCAGAGCATGTGCGCAACTCCACCTATGAAGGCTTCCAAGAGTTTCTCAAGCAGCACCGACATACGCAACCCCGTAAATGGGTCACTTGTTATGATAAGTTAACCGCCACTTATCCCACATCAGCTCCTGCATTTGTGCCAGCGTATCAACGAGAAGCTCTTCAGCTGGCTGAATGTCTTTTGCTTGCACTGCGCTATGAACAAGAGACCCTTGACCAGTTACAGTCACTTTTTTCTGCAACATCCGGATCAGCATATCTTTGCTTCTTTACCTGGTGCTGGCCAGCTTTTAGCTCCCAGTCTTCTGGTCAAGTTTGGCGAAGACAGGAAACGCTTTCCCTCTCCCATGAGCCTTCAGTCTCTGGCGGGAACCTGTCCTGTCACCAAACAAAGTGGCAAAGTCAGAACCGTTCATTTCCGCAGAGCTTGCGATCACGACTTTCGTTATTTTACTCAGCAATTTGCTCGCTGCTCCCGCAAAGAGTCTTCTTGGGCCGCTGCTTTTTACACCGCCGCTCGCCAACGCGGTCTCAAAAAAGAGTCATGCTGATCGCACTCTCGCTAATCGCTGGATTTGCATCATTTGGAAATTGTGGCAAGACAAGAAACCTTATGATGAATCTTTCCATTTGCAGCAACGAGCCCATCGTCGCCAACCTATCGCTTAATTGCTTCTAATTTTTTACTATGTATCGCCTTTGGGTTCCTTGCCTTTGTCCTCATCTATATGTTGACATAACACGCTGCTGGTTCTCTCTATCAGTTCTTCTTCAACGCGCCCTTTTGGAACTGCCATTACATACAAAGCGTGTCCGGGAAGTTCCGCCCCCTCTATTCCGGAAGAACCAATAAATTTATGACAGTACTCAACATACCAAAGGAGAAACCCATGAATCACGAGAAAATCTCACGCCGTCAATTTTTAACAGTCGCTTCTGCCAGTGTCGGCGCAGTTTGGCTGGCTGCTTGTACGCCGGCAGCTCCAGGTGGGAGTACGGCAAGCGAAGGCAGCGTCTCCGCCGAAACAGTAGAGATTACCCACTTTGATCGCAACATTCCTCAAGATGTTGATTTCCGCAATGATCTGGCTGAGCGTTTCCACGAGGAGAATCCCAACATCACGGTAAAAATTGAGGTAATGCCGGAAGACTATGCCACCACGTTGATCACGCGGCTGGCATCGGGAACAGCCGGTGATTGTTACCGTTCGGCAACGCACTGGGGAATTGTCGATCTGGTCCTCCGCAATGTCTTTCACCCGCTGGATGACTTTGTCGAACAGGACGGATATGATCTCTCAGTCTATTTTGATGGGGCCATTGAATCGTGTCGCATTGAGGGCAAGCTCTACGCCTTACCGGTCAACGGACACCCTGGCTGGTCGGGGCTCTATTATCAGCCGGAGCTTTTCGAGGAAGCAGGGGTGGCTGAACCGACCGATGAATGGACTTATGATGATGTGATTACGGCGGCACTGGAACTCACCCAGCGTAATGGGGATCAGATCGACGTCTACGGTTTATGGGTTGCGCCCTATTTTGAGGCCAGCTTGACGCCCATCTCGGCATTTGGTGGTTGGCCACTAAACGATGAAGGCACGCAGGCTATGTACGATGATGAGAACACGATCGCGGGCGTGAAGTGGATACGGGACGCCATGAATGAACATAAAGTAGCGCTATCCAATCCTAGCTTCTCCAGTCGGGTTGAGTTGTGGTCCTCCCGTAAAGTGGCAATGGTTCTTTCCGGCATCTGGGAAGGTTCTTACCTGGGCGATGCAACATCAGATGATGCAACGATGAAATTGGCGACCGGTCCAATTGGACCTTCAGGGAAACGGGGAGGCTTCGCCGGTGTCAATATCTTCCCAATTTTGAGTTCCAGCGAGCACAAGCATGAGACCTGGCTGTGGCAGAAATTTATCTGTAGCAAAGAGATTGGCATCGAAAATGTTTCCCGGATTGGTGAGCCAGGATTGCGCTCAGATGTCTGGGAAGATCCGGTACTGATTGACGATCCGTTAGTTAGACCTCACTTTGATCTATTGCAGGTTGTTCAACCCATGCCGATGCCTGCCAATGGACGATTGGCCGAGGCAAAGAATGCCATCCAGCAGATCTATTCCGCTATCTGGTTGGATGAACTGACCGTGGAAGATGGTTGCGCCCAAGCCCAGGAAGCCACGCAGGCGGTTTTGGATCAACCCAAACCGGGTGAAGCGTAAAAGTTGGGCTAATAGGATAATCGAATCATGGCACAAGCCGGATCGAGTCAGATGATTGGTCGATTTAATCGACGCGGCAGAGCGCAACGGAACAAACTGAGTCGCATTGCACGCATTGAGGAAATGTGGGGATATTTTTTCATTCTGCCTTGGGTACTGGGATTCTTAATCTTCACCCTGGGTCCGATGCTGATTTCGCTCTATTGGAGCTTTACTCGTTATGAGTTCCCACTTCCTGCTCGCTGGATCGGCATGAAAAATTACGTGCAGGCTTTTACGCAGGACGATCTATTCCCTACATCCTTGTGGAACACGACCTATTATGTTCTGATGGCGGTTCCATTGAGCCTGGTGCTTTCACTTTTCCTTGCCCTGCTCTTGGATCGCAAGCTTGCGGGCCGGGCAATTTGGCGGACAATTTACTACATTCCTTCGATTGTGCCGGCCGTGGTGACGGCATTCCTCTTTGGCTATCTATTTCAGCCAGAGTATGGTCTCATCAACGGCATCTTGGCCAACTTTGGCATTAAGGGGCCGGGATGGTTCAACTCGGTGGCCTGGGTGAAACCGACCTTTGTCCTGCTCACCCTTTGGAGTGCGGGTGGTGCCACAATGATTATCTTTTTGGCGGGTTTGTAAAACATTCCAACCGAACTCTACGAAGCCGCAGAGGTGGATGGTGCAAATCGTATGCGCAAATTTTGGCACATCACGATTCCGCTGCTCAGCCCCACGATCTTCTTCAACCTGGTGACCGGTCTGATTGCGGCGTTTAAAATCTTTACCGCGGCCTATGTCGCCACAGGCGGCGGACCTTACTATGCCAGCTACTTTTATGTACTCTATCTCTTCCAAACCTTCTTTCAATATCTCAAGATGGGATATGCGTCGGCTTTGGCATGGATTCTGTTTCTCATCGTCATGCTCTTTACCATCTTCCAGTTGCGGCTGGCGCGTAGCTGGGTCTACTATGAATCGGATACGGCAAACTTTTAGACGGTTTCTCGAATTTTAAAGGATAGCTATGGCCGCGATCACGGAGGCAGAACAACAATCTTCACGCATCCAAAATAGGCGCGTTGATGGCTTTAATATTGGGGCAACAGTATTGACAGTTGTGTTGGCGGTCATTTTCTTCTTCCCGCTCTATTGGGCCATTGTGGGGGCGCTTAAGCGTCCAAATGAGCTTCAATTAATTCCTCCGCTGCTCTATCCACCTCAACCACAGTGGACGAACTTTGTCGAAGTCGGGCAGGTGGTGCCCTTCTTTCGCTATGTATGGAACACAGCAATTATTACGTTGGCAGGGTCTGTCGGTGGCCTGATTTCTGCTTCCTTTGTGGGATATGGTTTTTCGTCATTTCGCTTTCGGGGTCGAAACACCCTGTTTGTTATTTTACTTGCCACTATGGTGCTCCCTGCCGAAGTGACCTTGATTCCAACTTACATTCTCTTTGTCAATATTTTAGGGTGGGGGAACACCTTTCTGCCGCTGATTGTTCCACATTATTTTGGGGGAGGAGCATTTTCGATCTTTCTCTTTCGCCAATTCTTTGCAAGCATCCCCAAAGACCTCAATGATGCAGCCAAAATTGATGGTTGCGGACCACTTCGTTATTACCTTACTATCCTGATACCACTTTCTATGCCGGTTGTGATCACACTCTCTATCCTCTGGTTCCAATTTCTTTGGAATGATCTGATGGGGCCGCTGATCTACCTAACCAGCCAGGAGAACTATACTATTACCACTGGTTTGCTCTCGCTACGCAGCACGCTCGGTGGTAGCTTTAGTCTGCGTGGTAAGGCCACAGAGCATTTGCTGATGGCTGGTTCGCTCATGGGCATGCTCCCCTCCATTGTCATCTTTTTTGCTCTCCAGCGATACTTTATTAAAGGTGTTGTCATGACGGGGATCAAAGGTTAATCCCGTTGCGGATAGAGAGAATGGAATCCAATCATTATAAGAACATCTTATGATAGAATACGGCGTCGGCATTCTCGGTTTAGGCCAAGGCAAATCTCACCTCCAAGCCTTTCAAGCAATTGAAGGCAGCCGCGTCGTGGCCGTCTGCGACATAGATGCGGATTTGCGCGAGCGTGTCGCTCATCAGTTCGAAGTGGAACGCCAATACAGCGATTACGAAGAGCTGCTGGCTGACAAAGAAGTAGAGATCGTCGTCGTAGCCACGCCCGACCATCTCCATGGACAACACGCCATCATGGCATTGGAAGCGGGCAAGCACGTCCTCTCAGAAATCCCCATGGCGACGACCTTAGAAGAGTGTCGGCGCATCATCGAGTTGACCGATCGTACTGGCTTAAAGTACCACATGGGCAACCAGGTGCGCTATGCTTTTTGTCTGCAAGACATTCATCGCATGATTGCCCATGGCGAGCTCGGTGAAGTCTTTAGCGGAGAGGGTAAATATTTGCATGAGATGGGCGACATTGTCAACCATCGTCTATCTGACCACTGGCGCATCCACCCTGCCACACCTCAAACAACGCTGCTTGGAGGGGGTCCTCACGCCATCGATACCTTGCGTTGGTTGATGAGCGTGCGTTTTGTGGAAGCTCAGGCTTACCATGCCACCCAACAATCTCGTTGGAGCACCACCCATACCACCGTGGCGCTCTTCAAGGCCAATACCGGTGCCGTGGCCAAAGTCACCGTCTCATATGGCATGGTACGTCCCTACTGTCTCTACTATTCGGTCTACGGCGCTCAAGGTACTTTTGAACGCTCTCGCGACCAAGGGCGTTCCACCGATGACACCGTCAACTTTATCTACCACAATCATCTTTCCGGTGCCCGCCGCATGATCCCGGTGACGCTGCCCAACTGGAACAACCCCAAGATTGCCCGCCATTTCAGTCTTGGTCACGGGACAATGGAGATCGAACAGGCCCAAGCGTTTTTGGCTGCAATTCAAAATGATGGTGAACCAGCGATTGGCCCTCGTGAGGCGGCAAGATCGATTGCAGCTGGCATCTGTGCGTTGCAGTCGGCTGACCAAGGGGGTGGGCAGGTGGCGATTCCTCAGTATGTATGAGAATGACAAAGCAATAAATCATCGATTTCATTCCCAGATGAAAGATGCGATTTTTCGCCTGAGCAATGTATTCTCCTGATGCTGTCCAAAACTATAACGTTTACCCAGTTCGTCCGATTGATTCCCTGCCATAAACTAGAGTACAATAGCAAAAACCGATCAGGCACGTAAGCTGGGAGACGATCGATGCGCAAATTTTCATCTTATGGTCCAGTAAATACCAAGCTACATTATTATGTTCCACGCAAAGAGCTATTGGATCGGGCATTTCGACAACTGCTTGGTGAGGATCCAAATGAAGGTGGTCATTACATCACCGTGTGGGCACCACGCCAACGAGGCAAGACCTGGATTATGCATCAGGTGGTGGCGGGGTTAAACCATGATCCGCAATATGCTACATACGATGTTGTAATAATCGGTTTAGAGGATCTAAAACTGACCACAGATGTAGACAGGATTGCCCGCATCATTAGCGAAAGAGTAATTCATAGTCTTAAACTCAAAACCGACCCCGTGAACCAATTAAGCGAAATGTCCAGGCTCTTTACGCGGGATGTACTCTCCAAACCGTTAATATTAATCCTGGATGAATTTGATGCTCTCATCCAAGAGGCAATTAATGGTCTTGCAGGGATGTTTCGCAATATTTACAATGCACGTCAAGGTCAATTTGGAGTACCGAGGGCCGAGAAGGAGTATCAACTACACGGCGTAGCGCTGATTGGCGTGCGCAGTGTATTAGGCATCGAAAACAAATCAGGCTCACCGTTTAATGTGCAGCGCAGCCTCCATATTCCCAATCTCACGTTTGAAGAAGTTGAATCGATGTATCGGTGGTATGAACAGGAAAGTGGGCAAGTTGTTGAACAGGCTGTCATTGATCAGGTCTTCTATGAAACCCAAGGTCAGCCCGGATTAACCTCATGGCTAGGAGAGCTATTGACCGAAACTTATAACGAACGCCCTGAACGCCCCCTGGATATGGACGTCTTCGCCCATGCCTATGGCGCAGCGATTCATGTATTGCCCAACGCCAACATTGTCAACATTATCAGTAAAGCAAAACAAGAACCCTATAAAGATGTGGTGCTAGAACTCTTCCAGACCGATGAAAAGATGGATTTTCGCTATGATGATCCCAACCTTAACTTTCTCTATATGAATGGTGTGATCGACTGGGAAACAGAAGGTCCTGACAAATATTACGTCAAATTCCCCTGCCCGCTGATACAGAAGCGACTCTTTCATTATTTCGCCAATCTGATCGTAAACGATGTGGGGCAGCTATACAGACCCTTTGAGGATCTAAGTGGCATCATTACATCCAATGGTCTGAACATTCGCAATCTCATGCGGCGTTATGAGCAATATTTGCAAGACAATCGCAGTTGGCTTCTACGAGATGTACCCGTCCGCGCTGACCTACGCCCCTATGAAGCCATCTTCCATTTTAGTCTCTATCTCTATTTGGCAAAATTTCTGCAGCGACGCGACGGTCGGGTTCTGCCAGAATTTCCCACGGGGAATGGCAAAATCGATCTCCTTTTACACTACGCCAACCAGATTTACGGTCTCGAGTTAAAAACCTATATCGATACCTACGAGTACACCAAAGCCGTTCGTCAGGCAGCGCGCTACGGCAAGGAGTTGCAGTTGAGCGAAATCTGGCTCATTTTTTTTGTAGAGTACATCGACGATGAGAACCGCCAGAAATACGAGGCCGAGCAAGCGAACCAGGAAACAGACGTGCTCGTCAAGCCGGTTTTTGTTGCCACAGGAACAACTTAACACATGCTTTTGCTCCATTCCTCAACTGATCCACACGCCATCTACAGCCATTATCTGGTTGAGATATTGCGGTCGGAGGGCTTTGCTGACTATGCTGAAGCTGAATTAGCAAATATTGACGCAGCCACGCTGGCGACACACGATCTGGTGCCTTCTGCCGCGCATGACGCCAACCGCTTCGCAGGTCGAGCTACTCACCCACTACGTCCACCAAGGCGGCAAGCTCATCGCCTTTTTGCCTGCACCATCTCTGGTACATAAGTTTGGACTGCAAGCCCAGTACCGCGGAATCGAAGATGGCTATCTTCATCTGGAAAGCTCAGCGTCGATCAATCAAGGACTGTCGTTGGAGCCGGTACAAGTGGTGGTTCCTGCTGTATCCTGGACGCATCCTGGTGATGGAGATGTTCGCCTGCTCGCCACAATCAATTCAGAACGTGACTCTGATTCGCCAAATGGAATTCCTGGTGCCATGGTGCTTCAAGCGGGTAGAGGCAAAGCGATTCTCTTCGCGTACGACCTCCCTCATGCCGTGGCGCGACTGCGACAAGGGAACCCTGCTCGCGCAGATTTGTCGTTTGCCGGGTTGGACGGTATCTATCGACCCAGCGAGTTGTTCGTTGATCAACTTGACGTCGAGCAAATGCGGCTTCCTCAGGCAGATTTGCAGACTGCATGGTTGGCTCGCCTGATTGAAACGCTTTCACCTCGCCCGCGCATTTGGTACTATCCACAGGCCACGCAAACCAGCGTCATGTTGATGACCAGCGATGATGACTGGTCAACACTTGAGCAATTTGAGACGCTGATCACTGGTCTAAAGCAACGAGAGGCCCACTGCTCCTTCTACGTGGTGCCCAACACCCATCTGACTCCCGCCCACATGGACGCTTGGGAGCAGGAAGGGCATACCTTTACGGTTCATCCAGCATCAGAAGCAGACGTCAAATCGGGACTGGCGCAGGAAGCAGAGCAACGCCATTTTGTGCCGCAGATGTTGCGAGAGAATGTCGCTCGTCACCAGCGTGAGTTTGGACGGATTCCGCGTACGATTCGCCAACATGCAGTGCGCTGGTTGGGCTATGTCGAAGCGGCCCAACTCCTGGCTGATTTGGGCATTCGCATGGATCTGAACTATCTCAGCGTTCACCCTTTTTCATTGGGCTACATGTCGGGGTCGGGGCGGCCATTGCGTTTTGTGGAGACCAACGGCACGGTGATTGACTGTTATCAACAACCCGCTCTGTGGACTGAAGAGGTGCTGATCCACCCCAAGTTTGTCTTCAGTTTTAAGTGGACCGTGAAACGAGCATTGATGGAAACCGAACAGATTATCCAGCAAGCAGCCCGCAACTTCTACACGCCGGTGACGCTCAACTCCCACCCGGTGAGCTTTGCCACCTATTCGAGCCCACTGATTGAAGGATGTTGGGACCAGGCGCAGGCAGAAGGAATGTCTATCCTTTCAGCCGATGAGTGGCTTGCTTGGACCGAAGCACGTGATGGCGTGCGCATTGAGATTGATCCCGCAGGCTTCATCGTTACATGCGCCCATCGATTAGATGCGCTCACAATCCTCCTGCCGATTGACGTTGCGATCGACGCAACAAAGAGCACGACGGGTGAGCAGGAACGATGGGGACATCTCTATCAAACGCTCACGTTACATGATTTGTTGAAGGGGGAACGGCGACAGGTTATACTCCGCAGCAGCACATTATAACATTCTACCTCGACTAAAAAGTGTTATTTTATGGCGCTGCTTAGTATAAAATCAATGTCATAAAGTTAGTGGAGGAGGAGGCATTCTCTATTACACGCAGTAGACATAATCCTGCACTTCTCAGTCAAAACAGACTCGAGCGTGCCAAATGGTCCGAGATTCTCTACTGCGTCTTTTTTCGCCATTTGAACGCTCTACCTCTGAGAAATCCTACTGCGTGTAATCTCTAACGCCGGTCCCGTTCGCGTTAGAGAATGCTGCGCCATATATGGCGCGCCATGCATGGCGACTCCGCGTTGCGGTCTACTGCGAATGAATAAACCAAACCCGCTTAGGCAGGTTTCCCGTGGCAGACGCCGGTTTCAACCGGTGGCCGTTTTGTCAACTTAGGGACCGAAGTTTCCGCCAACCCATCTTCCTATTAGATAATATAGGAAAGGAGTTAGAATGAGAGAGACAGAAAGAGAGAAGCTGTCACTCGGAATCGAACTCCGGCTTGGTAAAAAGGACCGCCCTCTTCCCGCGGTGCGACCGCCCTTCCCGGACAGTCCACCAAGCCGACGCCTAGAACCGTCGCAAGCGTGTAGCATCTCGAATGCCATAATAGGAAAACGGAAAAGAGCGTCCGAAAAAAATGACCAAAGGCAATCCTCAAGTGAATGAGGAGGTCAAAAATGCAGATATTCATAGGAATAGACTGGAGTGAAACAAAACATGATGTAATGATAACGGATGAAAACGGTCGTCGAATTAACTACATGACAATAGAACATAGTGTGGATGGCTTTAAGCAACTAGAAAAGTGGCGAGAAACGATGGATATCGGCCATGAAAAATGTCGAATCGGATTAGAGACAGCACATAATCTGATAATTGACTACTTATGGGATGCTGGGTATACAAATCTATATGTCCTCCCACCGAACGTGGTCAAAGCAAGTCGGGCGAGGTACAATCAGAGCGGTGCTCGCACTGATGAAAGTGATGCATATACGATAGCTGAACTGGTCAGAACAGATGTTCACCGATTCTATCCTTGGCATCCAGGGAGTGAATTACTCCAGCAAATGCGCATCGTGGTGAGCATGACCGAGTTTTGGCGCAAAGAAACGGTTGCTGTCTCCAATCGCTTGCGTAGTTGTTTGCTCAGATACCATCCCGCTTTGCTCAATGTCTTTAGTTGGCCATCGCCCATTGCAGCTCATCTGATTCTGGCTTATCCGTCGCCGCAAGCAGCAGAAAAAGCAACCTATGATGAATTTCAGGTCTTTCTCAAGCAACATAAACATAATCAGCCCTCCAAATGGCTCACCTGTTTTGATGCCTTGACCACACAACATCCCCGTTCAGCTCCGGGTGTTGCCCAAGCTTGTCAAGTTCAAGCCCAGCAACTTGCCCGACTCTTGCTCCATACCCTCAACTCCAAGCAAGCAACACTCCAACAGTTGAACTCTCTTTTTCTGCAACACGAGGATCACCCCATTTTTGCTTCCCTGCCGGGCGCAGGAGAGCTCTTGGCTCCCTCTTTGCTGGTCAAATTTGGCGAAGATCGCCGCCGCTTCCCCCATTCCAGCATGGTCCAGACTTTAGCTGGCACGGCTCCCGTTACCAACCAAAGTGGCAAAGTCCACTTGGTCCACTTTCGCCGCTCTTGTGATAAAGAGTTTCGTTACTTTTCTCAGCAACTGGCTCGTTCTTCGCGCCAGCAATCTCGCTGGGCTTCGGCTTACTTTACACAAGCTCGTCAAAAGGGCCACTCGGTCAGTCGCTCTCATCGGGCTTTAGCCAACCGCTGGCTGGCCATTCTTTGGAAAATGTGGCAAGACCGAACCACCTATGACGAATCTTTCCACATTCGTCAACGAACTATCCGTCGTCGACCACAAGCTTAGTTTTTCTGCTTTCTTTTTTTCAGCTACGGCAAAAGTCGGGTACAAAAAATGACCATAAGGGGTGAAATCCTAGAGCAGCCCTCTGTTTGCATGAAAAATTTGTACCCGACTTTTGCTGCTACTGTTTTTTTTCTTGATTGCCTTTGATTTCTCTCTTATGTCTACTTGCTACCAGCTCAATACCCAAGTTTACATAAAGTCGGAATTGTTGATTTTTTCCGACTCTTTTCAACGCGCCTATTTGGTATCTCTCTTACTGACTAAGCGTGTCCGGGAAGGGGTCAGAAACAGTCCGGCTAACGAATCCGTCTGTGACCCCTTCCCGGAAGATTAGCCCATCCGATTTCCAAGTTGATTTCGGTATAAGTACCCAAATGGAGAAATAGACTCTTGCAACAAAACGATATTCTCAGCTGGTACACGCATTACGCACTACGTATACCCCGTGCGTAATGTATTTTAGAATAGCCTTCTTTCTCTCTCATTCCCCTTCCATTGCTTCAGGAAGGAGAACGATACGGGCATATCGCCCCGTGTCAATCACCTCTTGGGCCACAGATTGAATACCATCAGCCGTCAGAGCGTTGATCCGTTCGGGTGCAGTCAAAATATCGTTCAAATCTTTGCCCGGATAGATCACATATTCCTTCATCGCGTTGAGCCAGTAGCCGTTGTCTTCTAGGTTTTCTTCATCGGCAGCCAGTTCGAGTGCCTTTGTGGTTTCGGTCAATTCATCGTCCACACCATTGGTCTGTACATCTTCCACAATGTCGAAAGTTACATCCACTAGTTCGTCCACCCGCTCTGGATCGGTCACAAAGTAGACATACATCAGAGAAAACTGATCTGGCTGTTCTCTGGTCGCAGCAAAAGCACCCGATGAATAAGCCGCCCCCATCTCCTCACGGATGGTTAAGCGAACTCTTGTGTCCAATACGTTTTTGAGCGCTTCTAGGTCAAGGGCATTTTCTGGTGACGGGTCGTATGGAGCAGGAAAGATGAGATAGACAACACTCTGTTCCCCTTCCCCTTTGTAGACCGTTGTTTCAACAGCTTCAGTTGGCGGCCCATCGATTACATCTTGCCACGTCTCTTCTCGATCGATTGTGGGAAGGTTGCCCAAGTAAATCCGGGCAAGGCGGGTCAGTTCTTCGACTGCAAAGCTGCCCGTAAAGCTGAAGGCAAAATCTCCCATATTGGCAAATCGATCTTTGTAGATCTCAAAGCCCCGCGCCAGATCAAGTGCATCAACCTCTTCAAGCGGTAGTGCACCGCGACGGATCGTCTCTCCATAGAGCGTTGCAGAGAGTGCATCGCCCAATGTAGCCCTCGGCGATGCGGCGCGGTTGACCAATGCAGCCCGCAATTGGGTGCGGAAGACTTCGAAGGCATCCTCATCGATGCGGGGTTGCGTTGCATAGAGGTAGATCAACTGGAACATGGTCTCCAAATCATCGACCGACGAACTCCCGTCCATTCCTTCCGAAATCTCGCGGATATAGGGAATCACCGTGGCAGTCTTCCCCGTCAACAACTTCTCCAATGCAGTCTGGTCAAATGCGCCTAAACCGCTCTGGGTAATGACATCGGCGATCGTGCTGGCTTCCGGAAAATCCTCATCTGATACAAGCGAAGAGCCGCCGGGGCTGACCGCGTTAAAGACAATCTCGTCGTCTTTGAAGTCTGTGGGTTTCATGAGGACGCGTACGCCATTGGCCAACACAATCTCGGTAATCCCAACCTCTTCGTAAACCATTTCGGAAACAACTTCAACTGGGTCCGGAATCGTTGCCAGCAACTCGCCTTCCACAACCTCCTCTTCGAAAGGCTCGATGTCCGCAGTCATCACGTTCTCAAAAATTGTCGCTAGTTCGTCCTCGGTTGGCGGCGTCACATCATCTTTTTCAGGTGCGGTAATCGTCACGACCCGATTTTCACGATTCACCAGATCGCCGGTATATGCATTCACTTCCTCCAACGTGATCTCAGGGATAATCGCCTGAGCCAATCCAAACTCGACTTCGATACCAGGAATCGATTCATCCGTGAAAAAGTTACGTAAATACTCGCTTGCGTAACTTTCATTGTCTCGGTTCGCGCGTTCATTGTAAGATCGTTCGTAGGATTGCAGGAAGTTGATCTTGGCGCGCTCCAACTCGCTCTCTGTAAAGCCGTAGCGGTCAGCCCGTTCTGCCTCAACCGCAAACGCCTCTAGTCCGGGAGCGATCTTTTCATCTTCCACCTGGATAGACATAAAGTCAACTGCAACGGTGCGAACGTATGTACCATTCCCGCCACCAGCGCTCAAGAAGGGAGCATCGACCTCGCGGGCAATTTCATCCAACCGCTCATTGAGAATCTGGTAGCTTAGATCCTTGGCCCACTCTTGACGGAATTCATTGGGGGTCTGTGGTTTTACGTTCTCCATTTTGCGCAGGAGTTGAATCCGGGTGCGGGTCTGCTCGGGATCGGTAATGATCTTGATCCGCGTATCGTCGTGAAATGGAACGATATAGGATTCACGCGGCTGAGCATCGGCTGGTGTGATCATGTCGGAGAAACGGTCAATGATCTGTTCTTCGATGCGATCCAAATCGTCGAAATCACCAATGGCAAAGATAGCCATCAGATCGGGACGGTACCATGTCTCATAGAAGTCGCGAATCCGCTCTGGTGGAACAGACCGAACGATGTCCATATCGCCAATTGGCAAGCGCTCAGCATAACGCGAATCTGCAAAGATAAACGGAATCGTCTGCTCAGTGATACGTCCAGTGGCACTTTCCTGACGCAGTCGCCACTCCTCGACAATAATGCCGCGCTCGGCTTCCACTTCGTCAGCGTCGAGCAGGGCATGAGCGGCCCATTCTTCCATAATTTGAAGTCCGGTATCCACCACATCGGGATCATCGGTGGGTATCTGAATTGTATAGACTGTTTCATCAAAGGAAGTGCGAGCATTGGTGTCTGGTCCATACTCCATACCAACAGATTCAAGAAACTCAATGATTCCGCCTTCTGGGAAACTCTCAGTTCCTTCAAAAAGCAGATGCTCCAGGAAATGGGCAATTCCGAGCTGATCCTCGTCCTCCTGATTCGATCCAGCATTTACAGCCAACCAAAGAGAAGCGCGCGCAGATGGTTCTTCATTGTGACGAATATAATAGGTGAAACCGTTGTCTAACACACCCTTTCTGATCTGAGGATCGATTGGTAAGGGTTCATCTGCCGGATAGGCACTCGCATCAAACGCGGCGGCATCCACAGATGCTGATTCAGAACTTTCAGGCGACATCAGGTTTGTCTCCTGAGGTAGTAGTTGTAAGCCAGTACATGCGCTGAAGAGAAGTGAAGCAATCAGAATCGGAATGATTCGTAAAGTCATAACATATTCTCCCAATATACAAAATAGTTGTGCTCATCAGACCAAATTGTGCAAACCCACTAGCTTTTAGTTTGTCTAATTATAACAAGGTTTACCAAAAACACCTTACAAACTGTTCATTAGTGTGAGGTGACAAAAAAGTTAAGAACGAATAATAGAGAACGAACTGATTTTGTACAACATCGGACACAAAATTGTCGTTCTGAGTGCGCTAAGCGCTCAATTAAATTTATGGCGGTGCTCAGTATAGGGTTATACTTGACTTCATATTGTTGGCTCATTGGGATCTTCCGTGATAAACCCGCTTTGGTTTCGATACGCTTCGCTACTCAACCGGCGCTAGTCCCGATTTTGGTCACCGATCACGGACATTCCCTAAGAGCTATATTGTTCTTAACGAATGCATTGGTTAGATGATCCATCGAGCGCTGTCTATGTGCCAAACCAAATAGATAGGAAATAATCATGACAAAATTTGCACCCCTCAATCTCGCTCCAGAAGAGATTATGGATTATACGCGTGAATGGACCGGCGAACGCTTCGACGACGGTCGTCCCAAAGTCTCTGATGACTTGCTCAAACGTGTCCGAAACGTGACCATCACCGAAGCTTGGGGCATCCTGCGCGGCGATGGGTATCATCATCAGTATGAAGATGGCTGGTTCTGTACACATCCAGGGCAAGTGCTGGTCGGTCGTGCTTTGACAGCCATGTACATGCCCCGCCGTCCCCAAATGCGTACCATTATGGAGGAAAAGGGTGCAGAGGTCGGTTGTGTGGGCGATCAGATTTCATGGCCAATTGATATGCTCGTGCAGGGCGATGTCTACATAGCCGATGTCTTTGGCAAGATTGAACAAGGTCCCGTTATTGGAGACAATTTGGCCACGAGCATTTATACTAAGTCGGGGAATGGAGTTGTCCATGATGCCGCAATTCGTGATCTGGACGGCTTGCAAGAGATCCCAAGCTTTACGAGCTTCGTGCGCGGCTTCCACCCATCGCACGCATCACCCACCATCATGCTCGTGGGGGTTAACTGTCCGGTTCGGATTGGCAAAGTGACTGTTATGCCCGGCGACGTCGTGCTGGGGCGGCAGGATGGTGTGGTCTTCGTTCCACCTCATTTGGTGGAAAAAGTAGTCAAAACGTCGGAATTGGTCCAGTTACGCGACCGTTTTGGGAAACAACGGTTGGCCGAAGGAATCTATACGTCTGGTGAGATTGATCGCCGCTGGGAAGATCACATTGAACAGGATTTTTCAGGGTGGCTAGAAAATCATATAGACGAGTTACCCGTACCCAAAGAAGTAATTCAAGAGATGTTAAAGGAGCGGACATGGTAATAATGGGATCTAACGATACTTTAACAAGTTGCGAATCTGCTCTGTGATTGCTTCATCAAGTGCGTCTGGCGTCAACTTCTCTGGCTCAATGGGTTGTTGCAATGAGATCTCGGCCATCAGCTGTTGGGCCAATTTCCGGCCATCAATGCTGCTGGTGGGGTGCGTGGCGATCAGTCGTAACAGTTGGGCGGCTTGGTCGACTCTGCCCTTTGCCAAAAACAGTTGGGCGACATAAGTCAATGTGTCAAGAATCACTGCGTTGACTTGCATGTTAACAGCAATCTGAAGAGTCGAACAGAATGCGCGCCAAGCTTCATCAAGCTGACCAGCAGCATAGGCCAATGTGCCGAGTTTGGTGTGTGTGGTAATGATGCCCAACTGATGGTGGATTTCGGTGTAGACGGCAAGACTGTGTTGATAGGCGGCTTCTGCACTTTCCAGATCATCTTCTTTAACGGCTAAGTCACCAAGTCGACTGAGTGTTTCTGCCACGCCGCGTCGATCACCGATCTGTTGGCTGATGGAAAGGCTCTCATCAAAGAGCCGTCTCGCTTCACGATGTTCACCTTGTGCGCTCGCCATGATGCCCAAATAGCGCAAGGAAAACGTCATGCCCCAGCGGTCACCCAAATCGCGCTTAATGGTCAAGCTCTCCTGATAGAGATGCCTCGCTTCTTCGTAATTTCCCTGCTGATAGGCAATTTGTCCCAGAACATTCCGCGTAACTGTGGAGCCAAAACGATCGCCCACCTCTTGACAGATGGTGAGGCTTTTTTCGAGATGCGCTTCTGCCTCTTCCAAAATTCCTAGATGGAAGAGGAGTGCCCCAAGATAATTGAGCGAAAAGACCTGCTCTTGGCGCGCTTTATGTTGAACCAATACTTTGATGCTACGTTCTAATAGATCCTTTGCCTCTTCATGTCGCCCAAGATGAAAGAGAAACCAGCCTTCTCTACCAAAAATTTTCCCCAAGACAATATGACCTGTTGATGCAGTATGACCCGAGGAGGAGTGAGGTGCAAGATTCATCTCCAGATTGGTCCTTGCTTCGTGAAACAACTCTGCACCTTCTTGAAAGCGACTACGCGTCTCATAAAAGTGGAAGAGAATGGTGATATATCGGTCAAGCTGCTCGATAAATTCTTCTATTGAATCTTCCAGCGAATATTCTGTTGCAAATTCGCTCTCGATGAACTGAGCGTATTTTGTCAAATTGTTGAGTGTATGTTGCCAACCGGCGCGAATATTCTCCAAATCTGCATCGATCTGTTGCAGAGCCTCCAGCTGCTTACCACCGATCAAATCATGATACAACGACTGTAGAAAGGCACCGTAATAGTGACTATGGCGAGCACTTGTTTTGTCGTTCTCTTGAGAATCCTCGACAAATTGCTCACGCATATAGAGATGGAGTAGTGGATGAATATCATACCGGCCTTGTTGGTTAAGACGGATAAGAGATTTGCTTGTCAGGGCGGATATGTGACGTAAAGTGGCTCCCCCAACACGTTCAGCAGCTTGGCGTGTAAAACCACCACGAAAGAGTGACAGACGACCGAGAACAGTTTGCTCATCCTCCGTCAAGAGCCGCCACGACTGATCAAAGACAACACGCAGGTTTCGATGACGCGCTAGCGCATTACGTTGAGTCGACTCCAAAAAATCGATGCTTTGGGATAGCTCCTGGGCAATTTCATGGCAGGAGAGCATTCTGACCCATGTTGCGGCCAATTCCAATCCTAAAGGCATGCCATCGACTAACTCACAAATCCGGATAACATCTGTTTGATTACTCCGATCGAGCGCAAAGCTTGTATCAGCGCGACGGGCACGCTGTGAAAAGAGTTGAATGGAAGCATAGCTTTCGATAGGCTGGTTCATCTCTCCTTGGGTGTTGACCGAGGGCGGTCGACCGCTTGTCGTTACAACTGACTGCGGACTCGCCAATTGATGCTGTGATGGATCTGTGGGGACTGGCATTCCAGTGACTGGGTAGAGCCATTCTTCCTGCAAACCAAGAGCTTCGCGTGATGTGATCAACAAGGTCAACTCAGATGCTGCATCCAGTAATTCCAATATGAAATCCACACCATCAAGCAAATGTTCAAAGTTGTCAAACAGAAGAAGCGAGCGAGCTGTGCGTAGATAGTTCAGTACCTCTGTCTTGGGATCTGTTTCACCTTGGAAATCAAACGATAATGTCTCTGCAATGGCCGGAACGATCAGCTCTGCATTGTCTACAGATGCAAGTTCGATCAGATGGATGCCATCTGGAAAGAATTCGACAATGTTCAAGAGTGCTTCGACTGCCAATCGCGTTTTGCCAATGCCTCCCGGCCCCACCAACGTGAGAAGACGACAATCAGTCTGGTCAACCAATAATTCGCGCAGCGCGACCAATTCTTCTTCCCGCCCCACAAAAGAAGTGGGATAGGTTGGGAGATTCTGTTTTGATGGCTGGAGGGAAGAGATTCTGTTTTGACGGCTGGAGTGGGCACGAAAGGCAACGTTGGGCTTGGATTCTCGTTCTGTTTTGATGGCAACGGAAATCGGCGAGAGCGAATCGCTTCAGAAAGCTCGGTCGTTTCATCTTCAGGAGGGACACCTATTTCTTCATCCAAGATGCGGACGCACTCTTCATATTGTCGTAAGGCAGCAGCCTGTTGACCGGCAAGTGCATACAGTTTCATCAATTCTCGATGAACCGACTCGTCTAATGCATCGAGCATCAGCCAACGATGGGCATAGTCGATAGCGGAATCGAATTTATTGGATGCGTGATGAAAACGGATCAGTTTTTGTAAGAGATTTGCAAATTCGCGGCGTAAACCTTCTGACTCGAAAAATTGCCAATCGTCAAACTCAGGACAATCTGAAAGTGTGAACCCGGCTAAGAAACCACCCTGGTAGAGCGCCAAAGCAGCAGATAAAGGGTCGGGACAGCGATCACAGACATCGTCTGATGCATGACCATGATCATCACACTGGGCTAGATACTGACGAAAAGCTGTCACATCGGTCGAAATATCAATGTCCTGGTTCAATCCAATGTCGTTTCTTGTGGTATCGAACCATTGGGGACCAATCGCGTTATTGAGCGTGTGCAATTCACGACGAAGCGCAGCGCGGGCGGCTTTCTTTTCTGATTCAGGCCAAAAAATTGCGGCAAGCGTATCTCGGCGTTGGCGCTGACGAGTCACGGCAAGATAAACAAGGATCGCCAACACCTTTCGCCGCGGCAGGTCGATCGTTTGCTGAGCTAATTCAACTCGTGGTGCGCCAAGCAAAAAAAGTTTTAGTTGGGACATATCTGAATTTTAACCCATCAGAGTCAAAAATTCAACGATATTTTATACGTATCTTCGGTTCAACCGGAGATCTGGAATTTTACAGAGACACGGGATTGTTCGCCTCAATCCCAAAACACTGATTTTTTACATTGGTTTTAATATGAATCCGAAAGGACGCGCGAATGATCGCTAAAAAGGACGCAAAAGGGACGATCGTTCAATATAATGTTCAATGTAACGAGCAATAGGGAAATGCCCGATAAGAGCCTATCCGAAAAGTAGTTGTGAGTCCCATTAGCCTGTCGAGCGAGAATACATGGTCACAGAACTTTTCGGATAAGACCTAAGCTGAAGGAGCAAGAAGATGAACCTGATACAAGAGCAGAACCAAATCGACAATCAAACCGACGCTCGATTTGTTTATCCTGGAACTGAGCATAGTCGCATCATCGGCTCTCTTCCTAGGAATTGTGAAGATGTTCAGAGTCGCGTGATCGGTGTCTTGCCTCAGCAAAATTAGAGAGTAACCCCATTTCGGGCCTTATCGTGATATATTGAGCACTGCCATAACTTTAAACGCTCATCAGACGAAATTGTGCAAATCTGTGAAACGGTATGTGTGGAGACGATACGGGGACGCTGACTATACATACTTTGCGTCAGCACTAAAATACGAGAATGATGAAAACAAGAATGCGACAAACATTTCAACTAATAGAGAAGTCACTTAACCTCCGTACTTTCGCAGCATTTTTTACACTGGCAGAATTGCGGACGATAGTACGAAGTTTAAATAATGTGACTATTAGGTTATATCAACTTGTGATTGGCCTCGGTGTGGTCATGACATGGTTGTTAACTCTTGCGATACAGCCGGCGTTTGCGCATGGTGAAGGTGGAGTCTTGCAACTAAGCGATCGGCCCGTTGGGGATTATTATTTGCATGTTTGGGCATCACCCAGCATCCCAAGAGTTGGTGACATTCATGTGGAATCACTGGTTCTAGATAAAAATGGGCAAGCGATCTCAGAGTGTCAGGTTATCGTATCAGTAACGCCCCAAGATGAATCCCGGGAAAGCATGGTGATCCCGGCTGGTGAAGCAAAAGAAAACACACAATTTCGCCATGAAGCCGACTTTGTCTTGTCGCAACCGGGCGATTATCAGGTCAACGTGTCAGTTTTTGATGGCTCAGTTTCACTTGGTGACGCAACGTTTGACCTTCGCATCACAACGGTCTCAACGTGGGTCAAAACAGTCGTCAATTTGATGATGCTGGCGCTCGTTCTTGTCGGCGTCTGGTTTATGGCGCAAGGTTTGCGCCTTGTACAGCTGCGGGTCGTGCCTGAATACTAAAAAACTCTTTTACACAATTATTTGTTGATAATTCGGAGCAATAAAAATGATTAACACAGCAATGATCTCTAATGCACCTCAGCGTCCAACTTTTGGTTCGCTTTTCGATTCGTTCAAACATATCGAGCACCACGTTGCCCTCTGGCTCTATATGTTTATTGTTTTTGGACACTTTTCGGAACATGGGCTACAAATTTATCAGGTTTATGTCATGGGGTGGCTACCAAAAGAGGCTGGCGGCCTGCTGGGTCTTTGGTTTCCCGAACTGGCACAGGCAGAGGTCCTTCACTTTGTTTATAATGGCTTCCAGCTGGGTGGCATCATTTTTCTCTATGCCGGCTTTCGCGGCAGCGCCAAAATCTGGTGGACGATGGCGTTGGGTGCCCAGTGCTGGCACATGTTCGAGCACGTTCTGTTACAGATTCAGTGGCTCACAGGTCAGTATCTCTTCGGTGCTGCGGAACAGATGGGTATCGGCCAACTTTTCCTCCCGCGCGTTGAGCTGCACTTTCTGTACAACATGATCGTCTTTATTCCGACCATGATTGGTACGTATCTTTACTTTCGTCAGTTGGATCGGGAATAATGCGTAATACGTATTTCGTGTTGCGTGGTACCAGTATTGTGAATAGTTGAATAACAAGATTCTGTTTGCAGGATTCGAAGACACCCCATTTTTGTGGGGTGTCCTTTCGTTTAATTTATTACGTTGGCCGTTGCAGAGAAAATTTCGGCACTCATGACGGTAGATTATATCAAGCAACGAAGTCAGCGGGTAGCCGCGAGAAATTCGATCGTGTTACTTCACAACCATTGCCAGTTCCTCACTTGGTCTGGCGACAAGCAACGTCTGCGGCCCATCAATCGTGCGCAAATTGGATGCATAATATGGATAGCCGAAGCTGGGCGGCGCTTGGACCATGCCCGGTACCTGTGCCATGAGTCGATACTGGAAGGTGTAGGTCTGATCCGGCACCATCCACGCAATATAGAGAACGACTTTGTCGGCGCGAATCTCATAATCAGCAACATCTGTTTCGCTGACAAGCTTGTCCAGATCTGACGCAACCGGTCGGAATCCGGGTGGTAAACCGATCTCGGCCATCAGATTCCACTGGGAGAAGAGAGAAAGCAGCTTCATTTCTGTCTTGACGGTGACCGTTTCATTGAGGTTTACTTCTGATTGATCATATGAGATGTCGAGTTCCAGTGCAGGAGCAAAGGGTAAGGACTGATTTTCTGGATCCGCCGCATCTGCCAGCACACGATCCCACGACAGATAACTTTCCGTCACAATCTGATAAGAGAGCGGACGTTCGCCATCAGTCTCGATCAGAATTTCATTCTGCCCCAAGTTGACCTCTGGAATCATCAACTCAACGGGTCGGTCGTTCTCTACGCTTGCCACATCAAATGTCCGAATCTTCTCGCCATTGAATATCGCAGTAACAACGGAGTGATCATCTTGGTTGTCCCACTGTTGGCTCAAGGTCAACGCTTTGAGAGCCAGCACAGTCGCCTGAGTCGAGTAATAGTATCCATGGGGACCTCGCTCGGCCTGTAATCCTTCGATGGCCCTGGCCGCGATATCGATTCGATACCCTGCACGCAACAGCGCAATCGCAACCATCGCACTGGTTTCTACATCGGCGGCATCTGCGTAGCCGCCCAAATAGGTCGAACGGCCAGCATTCCAGAACAAGGCATTGTTTTCGGCTTCAGCAGCATTGTGAATCAAACGCTCCAACAATGGTTCTACTTCCTGCTCTGACGCGCCGGCTGCAATTAAAGCATTGACGACCATCGCCAGTCCATAGTTTGATTGAACCTGCTGCTGATCGAGTGCTTCTCGTAGATAGGCAATCCCTTGTTCGACGCTTCCCTCGGCCACACCTGCCTCAGCCAATGCCCAGACAATGTAGGCTGTGGGTGCAACTGTGCGATGGTCATCCCCTTTGGCAATACCACCACTATCTCGGCCTTCAGGATCCCAACTGCCATCTGAATTCTGGTTCTGTACAAGATACTCTGCAATCCGGGCCAAGAGAGCTGGGTCGACATAGGTGACTCGGCTCTGGTCGTTAAACTGCATCAGACCATAGGCCGTCAACATTATTTGTGGTGGCGGATCTCCATAGATACTAAACCCACCAGGATGACCACCAACTTCAAATCCAAGCAGGCGCTGGTAGCCTCTATTCACAAAGCGGCTGGCGCGCTGCTCAATCGCGGGTGCGGCTTGACCCGTTGTGCGTAGATAATCCAGGATCATGACATTGGGATAGTTGATGCTGCTGGTTTGCTCAAAGCAACCATTTGGCTCGCGCAACATTCCTTCTAGACTAGAAACTATTTCGCTCATAATGCTGGGGTAGAATTTGACGGTTACGGTCGACTCGTCCGCCAGGGAGCGTTCATCGACGTGGATCTGATGAACAACATGTTCATGCAGCGTTCCGTTGATGACTTGGTTCTGATGTTGACCATTGACCTGGACGTTGACCTGGCGTAGCACTGCATCGCTCATGGCCGACCCAGTGGCCGTCAGTTTAAAGTCACCAATACCGCTCTCCAGAACTCGGATCGGAATGTAAATGGATGTCACTTCATTGGCCGCCACATCCACGGAAAGCGTCTCATCGCTTAATAACTCAAACCAGTCAGCCAAGCCAATCTCCAACTCAATCGTTTGTGCTTTGTCCAGGTAGTTAAAGACGCTGATGGGAACATCAATTTCGTCCCCTTCGGTCAAAAAGAGGGGCAACGATGGCTCTACGAAGAAATCCTGAAAGACGCGCATGGGGAGCTGGGCGCTACCCAAGTGTCCCTCTTTGTCAGAGGCGATCAGCGAAATGCGCCACGTCGTGATCGAGTCGGCAATCGGTACTTCAATTTGGGCGCGTCCATCAGCATCGGTCTCTACTTCGGGTAGCCAGATGAGCGTTTCGGGAAAAAACTGGCGCAGACGAGGCTTGGCAGCACTTTGCTCTGTCAGAATAGAGCCGCCCGTTTCGCGGAAACCGTCGCTTGCGGCCATCTCTTCTGATGCTGCGTCTGCCATATCGGCTCCTCCACTTTCGGCTGCAGGAGCCATTGGTGCGCTGGCGCAGGCTGTCCAGAGCAGGGTGCTGACCAATATGACAGCAATGCTCCAGAGCGTTTGCTTCCGATTGCGACGCCCTACGCAAATCGCAAGAACCGTGAAGAAGAAACCGACGGGGATGGCATGACCAGCCCCTTGGGCAGATTCAGAAACGTGAGCTGAGGTCGGTAGCGTTGCTGATGCTTGAACCGATTTTGTCCACTGAAGTTCCTGCGCCAACGCCCCAAAGAGAGCCGTCTGTTGAGCCGCTACCTCTTCGCTGCGGTGGTTCAGTCCCCCGGCCGCGGCAAATCGTTTGTCGGTCACATAGGGAGAAGGTTCACCACCAAAGGGGGCAAAACCGTTAATGCCATAGTGACGATTGGTTAGCTCTTTGTCAATCAGAAAGTAGGTGCGAGCAAAGGCTGGATCTTGGGCACCAAGGGCAAAGACCGACTCATCCACGATCGAGATACCGAGCATTCCCTGAATTGGGCGATCATCTTGGGCGATCTGTACATCTAATGTAGCTGTGTCGCCTGGGCGGTAGTCGCGGGCATCGGTCGTCAAATCAACTTCCATCTCGGTAGGGTTCACCAACACCAGCCGCTGGTCGCCAGCCAAGTAGGGACCGCGCAAGTCGCTGTTGTAGTAGTTTGATTCGTGGGAGACTAGATAAGCGGAGACCTGAATCGTTCCAATGAGGCTTGGATCCAGCTGCAGCATGGCGACTGCTCGTCCGCCCTGAAGCATAACTGCATCTGTGTGGTAGAGGTACCCCTGCTTGCTGACCTCTATGAGGACAAGTTCGTTGGAGCGGGCGTGGTCCTGATCTGTTGCAACGAGCACTTCTAACGCCAGGGGATCGCCAACCGCAATTTCAGCTTGAGAGGGGCGGAGGAGAAGGCTGACCTCCTCTTGCTGGCTTACTGACCAATTGGTCTGCAGATGAAGCGTCTGTGAGATGTCTTGAGCCTGAATTGTCATGGGGACAACGGATGCATTTGAGGCAGGATTCACCAACACAGTGGCCAGTCCAAATGAATCGGTTTCAACAGATTGGCTCTGACCATCGATTTCAACGGTCAGACTCTCCCGGGCTGGCCGTCCATCGGGCGTTGATGCTTGAATGTAGACGATGTTCTCGACTCCTGTCTCTAGTTCGCCCGACTCGGCAATGGCGTCAAAGAGCAAGGACTGTTGCGCAACGATCACTTGTTCTTCTACTTCTTCGGCGTGGTTGGCCGCATCGATCACTGTGATCTCCAGATCAATCTGAACAGAATCATGCGCCTCTTGACCAACGAGGGTATCAGGCAATACAAATTCATAGCGATAGCGCCCAAATTTGTCGGTCTCACCTACAAGAGAGATGATCTCAACCATATCGGGACTGCCAGAGATTTCAGGTGCAAAGCCCGTGATCTGTACCATACCTTCAGTCACTGGTTTGCCAAAAAAGTAGGTTGCATCGATAGTTCCGGATACTGTATCACCCGATGCGTAGAAGGATTGGTCGCTATCAAAAATGATTTCGAAACGGGGCAGGATGTAGGGCTTTACTTCCACGGTACGGTTGTAGACACCAAAAGCTGTTTCGGCTCGCAGGGTATAGTCTCCACTCATAATCTGGCTATCCAGCGGGAAATTGAGACTCGCAATGCCATAGTCGGAAGTCTCGCCCTGCTGCTCGCTGATAATGTTCCCCTTGGGGTCGACCAAGCGCACAAGAATTCCCTGGTCAGCTGCCGCCTTCATGCTGGTTTTGAGCAGCGCCAATGCCCGTACGTGGATGGTTTGGCCTGGCTGGTAGATTGGCTTATCAGTGGAAACGAGCACATCAAATGCCTCTGCGCCCTTGAAGCCATCCACTGAAGCTTCAAAGGTACCTCGTTCTGTCTCGACCGAGACCTCAAGCCCATAGTGCACCTCCCAAACCGGTCCGTCACTCAGGTCGACGCGGATCTGGGCAAAGCCATTTTCATCCGTTGTGCCCGATGAATCGAAATCCATTTCGCGTGGGCCAGTATAAGCTTCGGCTTGCCAACGGGCATTCGCAATTGGGTGCTGCTCACGATTGTCAAACACCTGTACCAGCAAATTCGTCACCGGCCCACTCTCCCAAACGCTGTTGGGGTTTAGGTGACGAATAGTGATCTCGGGGAGAACATTAAACGAGATGGTTGTTTGGTCGGTGGGGCGCTCGCTGTTTCGAAATAGATTGAATTGAACACGAAGAGAGTCCCCTGGTTTGGCATTGTCCGGCATGACAATGGGGGCACTGATTTCTCCCTTCGCATCCACAAATAGAATCTGCCGATCTAACTCCCGATCGAGCGCTTCAGTTGGATAATGAGATGTCACGATTTCAATCTTCGTTCCCTCTTCAAGCACATCGTTTCGATAGGAGGGTGTGAAGGTCACATCTTGGCTGTTGCCGGGCAACAGTTCCATATCGCCGTCAACATTACCAATATAAAAAGGGGGCGGTGGGCTACTCATACAGGCTAGCATGACGAACATCAACGTACTGATGCCAAAGGTGCCCAGTTTCAGATAAGCCCGTTGACGGAGTGAATATCGCATGAACAACTGTTGAAATGGTTGCTGAAAGAATCGGTAAAAAAAATGCCGAAGGAAATAAATCATGAGCGTATCTCCTCTATGAACCAAAAATATAGCGTAAATCTTCTTTATATACTCCGCAGCAGCACAACAGAACATTGTTTACATGAGTAAAAATGAACCTTTATGGCGCTGCTCGGTATAACAGGTTACACTTCGCTTTCTGCGGAACAGAACATTCCTTAGTGGACTATCAGTAGACCACAATCGTTAGATTCCTCGCTTCACTCAAGAATGACACGATTGCGGTCTACTGACTATGATATAGGCGTGGTGGTTGCAATACAATACCCTGATCTGTACCTTTGATGTACCATTCAATGTTACACAGAGAGCAGAAGTTTGCAAGCGTAGTGTCTCCTATGGATCCCCAAAATCTATCCAATGCAAGAGAAGCTTCAGGTTGTCCAATATCTTTCTGCGAAGACAAATTCATAAATCATCGTCCTTTATGGACACTCCATTGTATAATTTAGGGGGAGTGTGTCCCAAAGTGTGTAAATGCAATTGCGGCTCAGTCAGAGAGTCGGCTACATTTACACACTTTGTGGTGCACACTCAATTTAGGATGCAAGAACGATCTTCATCACGATAAAGTGGATGATCAGATCAATGAAGAAACCAGCGTATGCTTGTTCCATTGGTTTGCAACAAAAGGCTCATCTATGGAAAAGGTCTTTCGTAGCTGTTCAGCTTATCAGCATTTCAGCTATCAGCTTGACACGTTTAAGCAGCTTGTCTCGACAGAGAAGTGTATTGTTCTATGAGATCGACACCTCTAGAAATCGGCTCCATCGCGACCACCTGCAGGCGCTGCTTCAGGAGAGTCACAGGCCAAATGGGGAGGTGCGAACAAACCGAACAGCTCAGGTGTCGATCTCATAAAACAGTACAGAGAAGTGCCGAGCTGATGGCTGACTCGCTGAATGCTTACGGTCTTTCTTCCAGAAAGGGTGCAAATTGGCGATCGGATTATGGTTGGCCCCAATTTCACAGATATGTACACTTTCGTTCGATGAACACAACAAAACAAGTATAAGGATATGCAATGGCTCAGGATGAACAGTTAAGCGCTTTGGTTGTTGCGATCATTGTTTTGTTTCTACTCCCCGCCCAAATTATCTCTGCGAATGGTGTCCCACCGCCAGATATGATTGACTTTCTCTTTCAATATCGTAGTCAAGCTCAAAGCATTGAGGCAATTCAACTTTTACATTGTGATGATGCGCACTGCGCATCACCAACATTGCTGGCTATTTACGGGGATTGCACACATCCCGCCTGCTTATCGTTATCAGATACGGTTGAGTTGGGTTGCAAGATGACAGATGGATTGATCAATAGCTGTCACTATTCTGGCAGTCTACAGCAGACCAAACTTCTCGTGCAGACTCTGGAGAATGTCTGGGAGAGCAATGTTTTTGATCCAAAATTTCGCTCAGAACAAATGGTTTTTGTGCAGGATGAGGGAATCCATGTCGAAGAGTTCGAGTTGTGGCGAATGCGATGGGAAGATGTGGAGGAAGCGGCCCCCAACCCGCTCATGCTTACTTTTCCCCCTCTTCAGTTTCTTCTTGCACTCATCGTTAATCTTTTTGTTGAGGGAGGGGTATTTGCTCTCTTTTTAGGGATTCTAGTGTTTAGATTTCCAAAGCAGCGGAATCACGAAGAGCGAGGGAATACATCCAGCCCAACTTCTTTATCTATTGGTCGGATCATTGGTTGTGCCGTGTTCGCCAATATCGTTTCGCTCCCACTTGTCTGGATCA
The DNA here is from genome assembly GCA_019217005.1 of Chloroflexi bacterium TSY. Next base: position 12,791 of record JAHBNG010000055.1, on the reverse strand, counting down.
CTTTTCCCTCGCTTCACATCGTAATTTCAAAAAGCGATCGTCTGGAGGGCGCGTTCTGGTTCGGTGCGGCACTGTTTGTTGTGTCGATGATTCTCTACATGTCGCGATCCGTGCCAATTGGGCGATGGCAGCAAATTGGATTCATTGCCTTGCCCCTCATTGGAATGGCGGGATTCTTTCTTCTGCCATCGGTCACGATTAACCCAATGGTGCTGCTCTGGATTTCAGAAGTCGTCGTGATTCTGTTTGAGACATGGTTGATCGTGTGGGTAAGTCGTCCTCACTTGTCCTGGTATGCTGTTTTGTCAGTCTGCATCGTCGCAAATTTGCTGAGTGTATTAGCTGTGCAAGAAGTGTGGGAGAGGATTCTACTATAATGGTCACACGATGGATCTACTGGCCCCCACAAATCTCAGCCAAAATCGCTTCATATGCTTCATCTGCTAAAGCATACATCTCTTCATCGGTGCGATCTTGGATCGGGTGCGGGACAAAGATCGCGGCTGGGTCAAACCCGAGCGCGCTCGATTGGGCTTGAGCCGCCTCCACAAATTCTTGAGATGCCACAAACATTGCAGGCAGACCGCGTTGCTCCAAATTGCTGATGTCGTGCACACTGCACGACGTGCAGGAACCTCAATCAGTGAGTGCTTCGACGACGATATCACACTCATTCGTTATTTGGTGTTGCAGATCAACCGGTGCGACGCGCGCATAGGTCGGCTTTTGGTAACGTCGGGTCTGAATGCCTTGCGCACTCAAGCGTGCATCCAGTCGATCTAAAAAGAGATCGCCCCGTGCTTTGGAAATATCAAGCAGACCGATTGTTAGTCCATCGAGAGACGTGGGACGAGGAAGACGTTGCCTCTGAGCAGGTGTCTGCTCGGCTGTTGGATCAAGAAGAACTTTCGGCGTTTGGGACATCGGTTGGTTTCTCCCTTCGAAAACATAGATTCCGTAGGCTTCATTCAGGACAAGCCTTCGTTTTATTCGAGAATGACAGGTCGAAGTTAGGGCTGGTTCAGAAATAGGTTGACAAAGAAGAGAGTACGTTAACAAGAGAATAGGTTAGAGAAAGAGGCTCCTGTTCAGGCAAAATAAGGGTGTTCAGACCAAAATAGCCAAAAAGGAGCCTCTAAATGTCAGAGTATCGAACAGACCCCCTATCATTGTCAACCCGAATCGATCTTGCGTTGGAAATGCTCAACCCGAATCGAGAGTGGGGGAGAGTGAGCGAACTGTCAACGGCGTACAATGTGTCTCGAACGTGGCTCTATAAGTTGAGAGAGCGGTGAAGCGGCGCTGAAAGCGATCTTGTCGCCAGTGAGTCCAGGACCGCAGCCGAAAAGCCATGTGATCGAAGTGGATGAGACGTTCATCCGACGAACCATAACGGTGTTGCCGATGCTGCGAGGAAGCGTACGAGATATCCAAAGGGGGTTGGGGTTGCTGCTAGGTGTGGAGCGGTCGGTGGGATTCATCCAAGGGACGCTGGCGGAAGTTGGAGAACTGGCATCGGCGTACAATGAGAGCATGGTGCCGACGCTGCCGGTGTTGGGGGAAGCGGATGAAATTTTCTGTGGCGACCAACCGTGCCTGACGGTGGTGGACGGAGCATCGTTTGCGCTGTTGAATATCTCAGCAGCCGATGCCCGAGATGAAACAACATGGGGGTTGAAGTTTCTCGAATTGCTCGAGCGAGGCATCACCTTTGATGACTTGGTGACCGATGGGGCTTTGGGCATTCAGGCAGGAGCCAAGGCAGCGGGGATGAATGCGCCACACTCCTATGACCTCTTTCACCAAATGCAGAATGGCACCAAAATCACCCAACGTCTGGAGAGAGAAATGGACCAGGCCATGACCGACCGTGACGTAGCTTGGCAAGAGTTGGACGAGCAGACTGCTCCTGCACGTCGCCCTGGGCGACCACGCAAATGCACAGTGACTCTCGAGGTTGCCGACCAAACGGTGCTGACAGCAGTTGACTTGCACGAGAACTGGACATGGCTTCTCCGAACGGTCCGTCAGGCACTGGAGCCGATTTCACCGACCGGGCAGCTTGTCAACACAGATGCCGCGCAACAAACCATTCTGGCTGCCACCCAACTTATGATGGAGATGAACCGCGATGAAATTGCACACTTTGCCACCCAACTGCAGCAGAATCTACCTACATTGCTGGCTCCCCTCCGTCGCCTGGAACTATCCCTGGCTCCCCTCCGCCAGAACCTCTCACCTGAGTACGAAGCCTTCATCACACACCTCTGGACTTATCGCCATGACCATCAACTTCCCATTGAACAGCTTTTCCTCCCTCATTGCAGCCTATGGCTCTTGCCTTCTGGCATGCACTGGATCGCTTCCATCGGGCTTCTTCTCTAGCTGAATCCTTTCATGCTTGGCTCAGGCCCTTTCTTGCAATCCATCGCTCTTTGCCCGATTGGTTGGCCACTCTTTTACAGCTCTTTTGGAATCATCGCACCTTCTCACGTGGCAAACGCTCCGGTCACTCACCCTTAGAACTGGCTACCGATTCCTATGTCCCTTCTTTGGCTGACGCCCTTGATGCCATTCTTCAGCCTCAACAGCAACTGGCTCTTTAACCTATTCTCTTTTTAACGTGCCCATTTCAATTTTGTAAACCTAACTCATCCCTTGTTCTGAACCTGCCCCGAAGTTATTCTTTTTAAGTCTGGCTAAACAGGAACTTATGCAGTTGACCCACATTTGTTTCGATACAACTTCGTCACTCAACCAACGCTAATCTTTCTTGCCTCTGTCAACCACATAAGTTCCCAAAGAGCCACAAGTTCTTAAGGAAGAATTGTACCGCAGAAAACAGAAAACAGCAATCGTTTTTACTGCCAGCAGCAAATGGTTTTGTAGTCCTCCTCATCTCTTTCTGTGGCCCGCCTCGTGCTTGAATGCCGTAAACGGCCACCAATCTGCTATTTGAAATCGCTCGATTGCAAGTAACGCACTGCTCAAGATCAAACTACTGCCGACCCATTGGAGCGGGGTTAAGCGTTCGTTCAAAAACAAGACGGACCAAATGACAGTCAAGAGTATGCTCAGCGGAGTCAAGAGCGAGACTTGACCACTGCCGATTCTCTGTATCGCTCCATAGAGAGCCTGTCGTGCCAAATAGGTCGTTACGACTGCTAGCACGATAATGGCAAGCCAACCGTTTTGATCGGGCATCTGCCATTCGGCACCTTCTATTAGCCACCAACTAGTGACTCCCACCATAATCGTTCCTATCACATAGAGCGTCATGGTTCTTGGATCGACAGAAGAGAGGTGGCGCTGGGTAAGTACGAGATGAATGGAGAAGCAAATGACGGCGCCCAACGCCAGAAGGATACCGATTGGATCAGCTCGACCACCGGGGCCGATCAACAAATACAGACCGGTCAAAGCCAGGCCCAGCCGCACGCCATGACGAAGGGTGAATCTCTCACCTAGTATGGTCAAGAGGATCAGCACCATCAGCGGCGATAAAGCCGAAATCATCGAGGCGATCGATGCATCTAACCGCGACAATGACCAGAAATAACACAACATACTCCCACTATTGAGAGTTCCAACAGTGATTAAAAGCAGAAGTTCACGACGACTGACTCTTAGTTGTTTTGGAGATGTGAAAATGATTGTGCAGAAAATCAAACCAAAGGCAATCAGAGAGCGTAACAGGAGAAGTAGGGTAGGGTTTTGCCCTGCGACAATCGCTCCTCGTGCAACAGGAGAGACCAGGCTAAAGAAGATGATAGCGGAAATAGCAAACAGCCAACCCAACCAAATGTTCGATGGGGCACACTCGGTATAGGACATGAAACACAACCTTCATATATTGCAGAACAGAGGCACGCCAGGGCTTTTTTCAATTCTTGAACAGTAGGTTACTTTAGTCCCTCGTAAATCCAGAGTAAATAGGGCAAGAGTTTCAATGCAACATGAAGTCCATTATCGGTGGTATCCCAAATTGTGTGTAAATTTGCTTTCTCTCTGAGAGACCAAGTAGCTTTTACACAATTTGTGGTATACTACCCAATTAGTTATAGTGTAGCACCAATTATTCTCATCCTGAACAATCAGAATCAGCTCTTTTGCCAGCACCATTAAAATGCTGGTCAACGCGCCATCAACGACTGAATGAGCAAGGACCTCGGCCAGTTCGGGAATGAGAGGATAGATATCATTCCACGCATTTGATTTGGATTCAAAAAATGGCTCGGGTCTGTTGGTAGATATTGGCATGAAACTCCACCGGGAGATCAATCTGTACCGTCACATAGTCGTTGACGATATACTCTTGCATCTATGCGTCAGTTAGGAGGTGTCTTGGGTTGTTCGTTGCAATTCTTTCTTGGCTTCTATCAGGGTGGTCGCAAGTGGATGACAATAAGGCGGCAACGAGTGAATCAAGCGTGTGAGATTGAGCTGCTCTTTCAGCCTCTGCTATTCGCTCTGCGGGTAGTTCATCTGTCAACTCATCCAATCGTTTCTGGCCATTTTCTTTTGCATCTGCCACGATGGCGGGATGGCTGACGGCAAAATTGAGTAACTGTACGGCAAACGCTGGTTCCCCGTTGCGTAAGGCCCATTCTGCAACATCGACCAATGTACAGACGCTTAGCCAAACTGCTCCGACCTCCTGGGAGATCAAGAGCGAATTGAGAAGGTGATGATGTGCTTCATTTGGTACAGAAATGATGATTGTATTACGGACTTTAGTTATCGTGCGGTTGTGATCAAAAGTGGAGTTTTCCGATCTCGTACCAGGGAGACCAAACTCCGCTTTTCATACAGAGCAAGGTATAGCTGCGCGAAAGGAAACGAGCAGAAAGGCAAATATGATACACCGTCTTTCTTTGAGGACCGCGACCAAGCAGCGCAATACGTTTCTGGTTAAAATGGAGCAGGGCCACCCGCAGCAGGTTATAGGTGACTGCACCCTATTCCACTTTGCGGGGATGGGCCGACGGGTTGTGATATAGAGGGAAGTATTTGCGGATGAAAAGTAACGAAAAGGAGTACATGTGGTAGAAATAATGGGATCAACTAAATGTGATACAACTTTCTCTGTTCTAAATATGTAAATCTAATTTATCCGTTGAATTGATCCAACTCCTCATTCATTTTAGAAAGCGTAAATCTATCTATTCGGCTGAAATAAATCACGTTCAGCATTCCCCCTTTTTTTGTTGCTCAATGTATACATTCATCAGATATTCCCTAGCATTTTCAGTAGTGAGTGGAGTAGAGAAATAGTCCATGGAAATTTGAAACGCTTTCGCAATCCCCATAATACTCCGAAAGGATGGTTCTGTGATATTTCCTCTTCGTATACGTGACACCGTACTTGACTTCACATTGCCTATCCGCTCTATATACTTATACGTATATTTTTTCCCATTTGGCTGTCTGAAATAATTAAAAAGTAGATCGACCTTATCTGAGATATCGACGTACCGCTTACTCATGTAACCTCTTCCCCTACGACTTCTATACTGAATTGCATATATGCAAATTAAGGGTTGACAAAACAAAAGAGATATTTAATATTCCTTATATACAAAGACGCTTAAGTAATTATTAAGTTACGAGCTCGAAAGCAACTTATGAGCAAGTTGATCAAAATATATTACAAGCTTAGTAAGTAGTTTGTTTCCGGCAGGATGAAGTGCCCATAATCGGTTTTGTTTATTTACAACTATTGCGATCGATGGATTGTCTCTAGAGCAGCACAGCACTTATTTCACATTAATTTGCCAAGTCGATTTCTCTGAAATGGCTTAAGCTTTTCCAGATCAAATGAGGGATTTTAATTGTTGGAAAATCCTTACTTTGACATGATGAGCATCGCTTCTCTGCTGGACGATCATATCGTTTGACGACCTCTGTAACCTCCTGGGCTTTTTATCGTTTCGCCCTTTCTTGCGGAGGTCATAAATTGTACTATGTCTTACTAAAACGTGTGACTGTTGCTCTGCCCAACCGCCTCACTCACAATGCTTACATCTCGAGTTTTAGGGAGATTCTTTCCGCTTTCAACAGCGTTTGGCTTCTCCTTCTGAACCGATTTGACCCCTAATTTTTTTCGCCAGCGAGCCGCGGAGCGCGCGCACCCCCTGCACCTCGCTGATCTACTATTTTCTTGTTTTACTTGCGGTTCTCGCGCACTTTTTATGAAAACTGATCATTTTCGGGCATCACCACCCGAGATAGCATCCATCTAGATCATAGAAAATGTGGGAGAACCTTACTTGCAACATGAAAGGAGCTTTATGTCAATATCTTACCCCCTTTTTTTGAGTCAGTGCTGACTTTTTCATTTGTCAAAAACATACTAGTCACCCATTGGCCCCATATTGCATCCAGCAAGGAGACAATACCCTATGAACCTATCTCGTATCAGAGTGCTTTTGGTGAACGAGCATCAACCAGTTATTTCTAAACTCTCTTGCATCCTGAATCCATACGATGATATATATTTGAGCACTGCCTTAGTATCGGAAAACAGGCTCAAACAACAAATGCTGCTACCGCTTCCACATATCTTTATCATCTATGCAGAGCCATTGAATTATAATCGTGAGGAATTTGCTTTGTTGATTCAACAATTAAGTGAGTGTGGAAGAGTTCTTGTATTGCTCGATCGTGTCTGTCCATTACAATTTGTACCCGTCTTCAAGTGTAAGGCATCTAGCCTTATGTTTACAGACGAGGTTCAAGATTCAATCGTTTATATAATTCGAGCTATCTATGCAGGAGAAACGTGGGTTAGTGCGGGTATTGCGCGGATGCAACAACAGATAATTCTCAGATTCCAATTTTTTTACGTTACACTTAAGTTTACAACCCAAGAAACGGCTATACTGATGTATCTGATGGATGGAATGAAAACTAGCGAGATCGGGAAATCTTTGTATATTGCCAACAGCACAGTCCGCAATTACGTCAGCAAGATTTACAAGAAGCTTAAGGTAAGTTCTCGCACCGAGATGATGTCAAAATTAAAGACATATGGTATATATTCAACGGATGATCTATACAAATACATGAACGTCTGAAAATATCTCTGCATACGTATGTTTTGGAAGATGTCACAAAAAAACAGTACACTTTACTGTTGACATTTACCTTACGATTCTGGTATCCTGGCGTACACAATCACGATTGCCTATCCATCTCTATAATCTAGATATAGATATCTCCGCAATGCATGTGATATGGCGTAATATTATATTGTTTACTGTATCAATATTGGTTGCAAAAATGACAACGGAACCAACAATGACATGCCAGATAGTTCAGCCAGGTAGCTGAGTGTTTGGAAGCATTTCCTAAATTATATACGAAAGTTCTAGTCGCGGTGTCGCGCGACTAGAACTTAGCTCAATCTGCTGGGGTTGCAGCAGCGAGCAAGTAGTATTATACCATTTACGGTAATACCTAGAAACCCATCCTACATTAAAGATTCGATTCAATCTTTAATTAGTGGTGAATCAGAAGTGGTATTGTTATAAAGTGATTGACCCCAGCAGAATGTGATCTGTTGGGGTTTTTTATTGGGTCGAAACAGGGGGCGTGGCTGTAATTTAGGTGTTTCGAACTCCTTGGTACCTAGATCTAAATGCTAAATTGAGAGTTCCTGAAAATTATGACGAGTTCCGACATAAGGCGCAGTAGAGCGTAACATATTCAGATTGTATGTAGAATGCTCTTATGGTAGCTGCCCTTTTACAATATTTGAGTGTTAAGATGACAGAAAACACCCTCTACTCATTCAATGAGATATCAACATTAACAGAGATACTTCAGCATCGAGCAATCTATGATGCTCAGCAAGGCTACACATTTTTAGTAGATGGTGAAAAAGAAGAGGCTATACTCAACTATAAGGAGCTAGACTTACAGGCTCGCTCTATTGCAGCCCAGTTGCAGGAAATCGGCGGATTTGGAGAGCGAGCGCTTTTATTGTTTCCACCTGGACTAGAGTATATTGCATCCTTCTTCGGTTGCATTTATGCAGGCGTTATTGCTATACCAATCTATCCACCAGATCCTTCTCGATTAAACAGAACCTTATCCAGACTACAAGGCATCATCAAGGACACAGAACCCTGTTTGGCGCTTACTACTTCATCGATTATATCAATGGTGGAGGACACGTTGTCATCAATTCCTATATTTTCTGGAATACAGTGGGTTGCCACTGACCAGATTGATTCGCAATGCGCTGAAGAATGGAAATTCCCGAACATAACTGGAGAATCATTGGCATTTCTTCAATATACATCCGGCTCCACAGCGGCTCCCAAAGGGGTGATGCTGTCACACGATAATCTTCTTCATAACTCGAGGCTAATATATGAGGCTTTTGGGCATTCATCAGAAAGTCAGGGTGTGATTTGGTTGCCGCCCTACCACGACATGGGGCTGATCGGAGGAATTCTACAGCCACTTTATGGAGGATTTCCGGTTACGTTACTATCCCCACTGAGCTTCATGCGGAAACCGATACGCTGGCTGCAGGCTATCTCACAGTACAGAGCAACAACTAGCGGAGGCCCCAATTTTGCTTATGATCTATGCATTCGTAAGGTTACATCAAATCAGCTAGACTTTTTGGACTTAAGCAGTTGGCAAGTGGCATTCAACGGTGCGGAGCCAATTCGGTCAGAGACCTTAGAGAATTTTGCAAGTACGTTTTCAGCTTGTGGGTTTCATCGCAATGCATTTTATCCTTGTTATGGATTAGCAGAGGCAACGTTGATGGTATCTGGTAGTAACACAGAAACTGCTCCGACAACTCATCGATTTCAGAAAGCGGCTCTTGAACAGAATCAAGCAATTGAAGTTGATTCAGATACGGAAGCATCTCAGGTTGCAGTGAGTTCTGGAGACGTTTTATTTGATCAAACAGTCATCATTGTAAACCCTGATACTCTAACCCAATGCAGGTCTCACACAATTGGGGAAGTATGGGTGTCAGGCCCGAGTGTAGCTCAGGGGTATTGGAATCAACCTTTACTAACCGCAGAGACATTCAACGCTCGTCTACAAACGGACATCATGACTAATAATCGTGATGATGTCATATATAGTCCTCACCAAGACGCTGTAAACCAGCTTCAGTTTTTACGTACGGGTGATTTAGGCTTCATTCATGATGGCAAACTTTTCATTACAGGGCGACTTAAGGACTTGATTATCATTCGAGGGCGAAACTACTACCCCCAAGATATAGAACTGACGATAGAGCAAAGCCATTCTGTTCTACGCCCGGGGTATGGTGCAGCTTTTTCTGTAAGCTTAGATGGTGAAGAGCAACTCGTCATCGTCCAGGAGATTCAGCGTAATCATTGTGACAGCAATCTCGAAGCAGCAATTCAAGCGATTCGTCAGAATGTGGCGGAACATCACGAGATTCAGATATACGCTGTTGTACTTGTTAAGGCCGGAAGCATTCCGCGGACATCGAGTGGCAAAATTCAGCGCTTCCTTTGCCGAGATCAATTTATAAAGGATTGTTTAAAGGTAGTCAGCTCCAGTACTTTGGATATGAATAATACTTTGGATATGAATAACCGCTCTAATGTAAAGGCAAAAGAATATAGCTTTATTTACAAAGTGCTTGATATGATAAGTGACGACAAAGAACGCCAATCACTCTTGGATCTCTACTTGCGGGAGCAGGCCGCTCAGATATTGAATACATCACTAGGGGAGCTTGGTCAACAACAATCGTTGATTGCTTTCGGACTTGATTCCTTGACAGCGACGGAGCTTGAACATCGTATCGAGGCCGACTTAAATATTGATATTCCTGCTTTACATTTTCTAAAAAAGTCTAATATCTCCCAAATAACTGATTACATCTTGGGACAGTTAGATCTGGTATCTACTATATCGTCTCAAGCACCCACAGACACTTCACACGAAGTAAATCGTAATGACTTGGTTTCAGGACTGCAACCTTTATCGGGAAGATGTGAAGAGATACAGCTTTCCTATGACCAGGAGAGGCTTTGGATATCAGAACAAATGATGCCTGGACAGGCCATCTACAATATTCCCCTAACTTTTCGCGTTCACGGCCAACTCAACGTACAGGCATTCGAGAAAAGTCTTAATGAAGTGATCAAACGTCATGAAGCCTTGCGTACCACTATTGCAACAATCGAGGGACTCCCTATTCAAAACATTGCATCAACGCTAGAACTGTCTCTTGCAGAGAAAACTTTAAAAAGTGCCACTGAATCGGACAAGGAAGCAGAACTTCTGCGACTAATGACCGAAGAAATTCGTAAGCCATTTGATCTACTCCGTGGCCCATTGATTCGGGGTACTCTCTTTCATGTATCACCGGACGAGGATATTGTTGTTTTTACAACCCATCATATTATATCTGATATTTGGTCGATACTGGTCATAGTTGAAGAAGTAGGTGCCTTTTATCTGCACTACGTTGATGGAACTTCATTGTCGCTCTCCGAACCTCCTGTTCAATTTACAGATTACGTTTTCTGGCAGCACCAACAAGAACAGAAAGGACAGTGGGGAGCGCAGCTTGACTATTGGCAGAAGCAATTGGCTAATCCTCCTTCTGTCTTAACTTTACCAACAGATCGACCCAGACCACCAGTCCGAAGCACGCAAGGGGCGACTCACTTCTTTACTATTTCAGCACGTACAACTGAATCTCTTCAGAGGTTAAGTCGTCAAGAGGGCGTTACTCCATATATGATTCTGCTGGCCATATTCAAATTAGTGCTTCATCGATTTTCTGAGCAAGAAGATATTTTGGTTGGCTCACCAGTTTCAGGCCGTACTCATCCAGAATTAACATCGTCGGTAGGGTTCTTTGCTCATCCGGTTGTTTTGCGTACTAGTTTATCTGGCGATCCGACATTTCAAGAGCTGTTAGCAAGGGTAAGAATGGTGACTCTAGATGCTCATGCAAATCAAGACGTTCCTCTTACAAAGATAATAGAAACCATTCAGCCAGAGCGTAACGCTTCATATCATCCACTCTTTCAAGTACTGTTTGGATATCTAGATAAGCCTCTTCATGCAATTGGATCATGGGACTTAACGTTTGGTCCTCTCAACGTCGACAGAGGAGCAACAGAATTTGATCTATCGTTGATGTTGTTCAGGTCGACTGAAGGCATACAAGGGATGCTGGAATATAACAGCGATCTTTGGGACGCTCACACGATAGAAAGGTTGACTACTTCGTACTGTGAATTCTTAGAGCAATGTATTAGAAATCCGACAGAGAACATTTCTCAATTTACGCTTCCCGATGAACTAGAAGCGAAGGTGGCGAAGCAAAAACAGCAAAAACTGAAAATTGCAATTGCCGCTACATTTACGGCAGAACCCATTGCAGAATCTATCGAATTTTGGATGGAGGAGCTTAGTGTACCTGTTGAGATTGAGTTTGCACCTTACAATCAAATCTTCCAGCAACTGTTGGATCCAACTAGTATCCTATCGCAAAATCGATATGGAGTAAATGTTCTTCTGATCCGCCCTGAAGATTGGTTTTGGTATCGTGAGTATTCCGAACAAGAAGCCAACCGAGCAGTGCAAGTTCAACATCGGCTAGAGAGGGACATTGACGAATTCATTCAGTGCATGAAATTAACTATAGAAGATTCTACACTTCCTCATCTGATTTGTATTTGTCCTGCATCGCCTACTTTTTCGTCATCTGACCCAATAAAGGTTCATAGTTTTAAACAGCTGGAGGACCGAACTGTTTGCGAATTGGGGGAGATAAGTGGTGCGTACATAATTACTCCTTCGGATCTGTTTACCTACTATCCAGTTGAAGACTATTACGATGCTCATTCTGATAAGTTAGGACATATTCCATTTACCCCTCTGTTGTATTCCGCACTTGGCTCAATGGTCGCTCGTAGAATTCATGCGTTGCAACGTGCCCCATATAAGGTAATTGTTTTGGATTGCGATCAGACTTTGTGGAGGGGTATTTGTGGAGAAGATGGAGAGTCAGGTATAGAGATTGATCAGCCCCGGCGAGATCTCCAAGAATTCATGATTGCACAACACGATGCTGGAATGCTTCTCTGCTTGTGCAGTAAGAATAATGAGGATGATGTGATGGATGTCTTTCAAAATCGAGCGGATATGCTCCTGAAGCGAGAGCATATTGTTGCTTGGCGGATTAACTGGCAGCAGAAATCGAAAAATATCACTGAGCTGGCAAAGGAACTGAATCTCGGACTTGATAGCTTTATTTTTCTAGACGATAACCCGATGGAATGTGTTGAGGTTCAAACCAACTGTCCAGAAGTTCTTACTCTAAAATTACCTCAGGAAGAGTGTAATATTCTACCGTTTCTAAATCATATTTGGGCATTTGATCATTTGCAAACTATTGCAGCAGATAGAAAACGAACAATCTGGTATCAACAAGATATTAAACGAAGACAGTTCAAAAGTTCTTCTCCGAGTTTCGCAGATTTTCTGGCTGGTTTAGACCTAAAAGTGGAAATTACAGAAGCAAAATTAGCGCATATTTCGCGGATTTCCCAATTGACGCAGCGCACGAATCAATTCAATTCTACGACGAAGAGACGAACCGAAAGCGAGATTGAGCAATTATTAACCTCAAAAGGAAGGAAGTGTCTAATTGTTGAGGCAAATGATCGATTTGGAAACTATGGTCTGATAGGTGTCATTTTTCTTTTGCAAGAAACGAATCGCCTTGTAGTCGACTCCTTTTTATTCTTTACTTTCTGGTAAAGGCT
>JAHBNG010000054.1 GCA_019217005.1 Chloroflexi bacterium TSY | reverse complement strand
GCAAGTATATTAAGCACGACAGCGATGAATTGGACATGACCGAGAATAATGACGGGCAGCAACTCATTGGCCTACGCTTTCAAAATGTAGAGATTCCGCGCAACGCAACAATTGTTACGGCCCATATTGACTTTACCACCGAAGCGCGCACAGATGGGCCAGCGACTCTCGTGTTTCATGGTGAAGCCAGCGACGATGTGGCTGAATATCGCAAGGATCAGTTTAACATCTCGCAACGTCCCACGACAACGGAATTCATCACATGGTCAGATGTGCCTGCTTGGAATCAAGTGGGAGAGATTCACCGTACGGTCAATTTGGCATCGGTTGTCCAAGAAATCGTGAATCGCGACGGCTGGCGAGATGGCAACAGTCTTGGGTTTATTGTGTCTGGGGATGGTTTACGGGTGGCTGAATCATATGATGGATTGCCAGAAGCGGCACCTATCTTGCAGATAGAATTTCAAATTCCCCCTTGACAGACTTTATGGAAAATGTTAAACTTTGCCCAACATGAAAAAACGATGATGGAGACGAGTAGGCATTAGAGCGTCATACAGCGATTCTGGGACGGTGGAAGCCAGATTGATCAACTAACGCTGAAGATCCCTCCGGAGTTGCAGCCCGAAAGGTATACAGCCAAGTATATTGAGTAGACGCTGACGGATTCGTGACACGTTATCGTTACGGCAGACTCAACAATTTTCGACTGGTTCACCAGTTGGCTCTGCAGAGAGGTGCTTGGTATATTGTGCAGCAATTTGCCAGGAACCGGGGTGGTACCGCGGACTTGTGATTGAAGCCCGTCCCCGATATGGGGGCGGGTTTTTTGTTGTTTATTTTTATTCTTATGGAACAATTATCATGAAACAAAAAAACAAATTTTCTGACGTTTCTCCCTCCGTCAACTATCCAGAGATGGAGGAAAAAGTATTGGAGATGTGGCGCGAAAAAAATGTCTTGCGCCGCAGCATGGAAGAACGCAAAGATGGACCACGCTATGTCTTCTTTGAAGGCCCCCCCACTGCCAATGGACGTCCTGGGATCCATCACGTGTTGGCTCGTGCGTTCAAAGATATGTTCCCCCGCTATAAAACAATGCAGGGATTCTACTGTCTACGCAAAGGCGGCTGGGACACCCACGGTCTACCAGTAGAGATCGAAGTCGAAAAGCAACTTGGCATCACGGGCAAAGAACAGATCGAAGCCTATGGTCTGGAGGCGTTTAATCAACATTGCAAAGATTCTGTTTTCACCTATGTTGATGAATGGGAAAGGCTCACCGAACGCATGGCCTTTTGGGTTGACCTGGACGATGCCTACGTCACTATGGAGAGCAATTACGTAGAATCGGTCTGGTGGATCTTGAAGCAATTTTGGGAGAAAGAGCTTCTCTATCAAGGGTACAAGGTCGTGCCCTACTGTCCTCGATGTGGCACACCGCTGAGCAGTCACGAATTATCGTTGGGTTATAAAGAAGGAACAAAAGATCCCAGCGTCTTTGTCAAGTTTAAGGTAAGAGACCAAGAGAACACCTACTTCCTTGCCTGGACCACAACACCCTGGACGCTTCCTGGCAACGCAGCCCTGGGCGTGGGTGAGAAGATCAGTTATGTAAAGGTTCGTGATGAGAGTGGCGCCCTTCTCTACTTAGCCTCAGAACTGGCCGAAAAAGTGCTGCGCCCAGATTATGAAGTATTAGAGATTCTAACCGGCAAGGATCTAGTCGGCATGCACTACGAACCTCTTTATACCTTCCTTGAAGTTGATAAAGAGTATGCTTACGTCGTAGCAGCTGATTTCGTCAGCACGGCGGATGGGACTGGCATCGTCCACATGGCACCTGCTTTTGGTGCTGACGACATGGAAGTCGGTCGCCAATATGATCTGCCCGTCATCATGACAATCAAACCTGACGGTACTTTCCGTGATGAAGTGACCTGGGCTGGCACATTTGTCAAAGACGCAGACCCGCAAATCGAAGAGGAGCTTGCCAGCCGCAACTTGCTCTATAAAAGCGAAACCTATGAACATACCTATCCCTTTTGCTGGCGCTGCGAGACACCACTTCTTTACTATGCGAAAGAAACCTGGTATGTACGAACTAGCCAATACAGAGATCAATTGGTCGCCAACAACCAGCAGATCAACTGGGTGCCCGATCATGTGAAGAGTGGACGCTTTGGCAAATGGCTAGAGAACAACATCGATTGGGCGTTGGGACGCGAGCGCTTCTGGGGCACCCCTCTACCTGTCTGGAAAAGTGATGCACCCGGCAGCACCTACATGGAGTGCATCGCCAGCCGCGAAGAACTCGCCGAACGCATGGGGATAGATGTCTCCAAGGTGGATCTGCATCGTCCCTTTGTCGACGATCTCACTTGGGATGCGCCTGATGGCGGTGTGATGCGGCGTGTGCCAGAGGTGATCGATGTCTGGTTTGACAGTGGCGCGATGCCAATCGCTCAATGGCACTATCCTTTTGAGAACCAAGAGATGTGGGAGGAACAACAGCAGGCCGACTACATCTGCGAAGCAGTAGATCAGACGCGCGGCTGGTTCTATTCGCTTCACGCCATCAGCACACTCTTGCACGATCGGCCCGCCTACAAAAACGTGATCTGCTTGGGCCACATCCTGGCCGAAGATGGCAGCAAAATGAGCAAATCCAAGGGCAATGTGGTTGATCCGTGGGAAGCGTTTAGCACGCACGGAGCCGATGCAACGCGTTGGAACATGTACACCGCCAGTCCGCCAGGAAACAGCCGTCGCTTCAGCATGAACTTGGTCGCCGAGACGGTACGTAAATTCATGAACACTTTGTGGAATACCTATAGTTTCTTCGTAACCTATGCCAACTTGAGCGAAGGGTGGACACCCAGCAGTAACGAAGCGGAGCAATCTGATCATTTACTTGATCGCTGGATGTTGTCTGAGCTGAATATGCTGGTCCGCAACGTGACCGAGGCATATGAGACCTATGATGTTCTTGGCGCAACTCGCCCTGTCGCCACCTTCGTTGATGATGTCAGCAACTGGTATGTGCGCTTGAGTCGCCGTCGTTTCTGGGAAAGTGATCCAGCTGCGCTCAATACGCTCTATCAAGTATTGGTGACGCTCAGCAAACTGCTGGCGCCAGCCACACCGTTTGTGGCCGATGAAATCTACGTCAACCTCGTGCGCAACCTGGATGAAACAGAGCCAGATAGTGTCCATCTGAGCCGCTGGCCTGAAGCCAGTGAGGTACGCATGGATGAGCAGTTAAGCGCCGATATGGCTGTTGTCCAAAAAGTGACAAGCTTGGGCCATGCCGCCCGTCAAGCAGGCAATCTCAAGGTCCGTCAACCACTGGCCCGGGTCGTAGTTCGTACCCGTCAGCCAGAAGAGCAGACCAGCTTAGAGCGGCTCCAAACTTTGGTTCTGGACGAACTCAACGTCAAGGAATTGATGTTTGCAGATGGCACCAGCAATTTGGTCGATGTGGAGGTCTTCCCGTTCCCGAAACAGTTGGGACAGAAATATGGGAGGGGATATCCAGTAATCCGCAAGCTGATGGGCAGCATGGACCAACTCGAATTGGCGGGGCGATTTCAGGCGGGTGAGACGGTCGAGTTGAATGCTGAAGGAGAAACATACACTATCGAGCCAGATGATGTGGAAGTCCGCAGCACGCCGCGCGAAGGGTTCAGTGTGGCGCAAGATGGTGGTTATCTTGTGGCCGTCACGACACAGCTGACGCCTGAGTTAGAAAGCGAGGGACATGCCCGAGAATTGGTACGTCGCATCCAGCAGTTGCGCAAAGATGCGGGTTTGGAGATCAGCGACCGCATCGCGCTCTCTGTCTCTGACACAGCCTTGGTCAATGAAGTACTAGCTGGCTTTGGCGACTATGTACAAGAGGAGACATTGGCCACCAGCTTGGAGGTGAACGGAGCTACTCCTGCTGGCGTCGAGCAGGTCAGCTTCAAATTAGGGGAAGATGAAATTACGGTCGGGTTGCAAAAAGCGTAAGTAAAGTCAAGAAAGTCTTTAGAAACAAATGTACTCAGATTTCACAGATTCACTCAGATAAATCCCTTCGAAGACTCAGGGCAGGCTCTGAAAATCTGAGATATCTGAGTACAAACCTTTCCAAGATTTACTTAGCACAATTGGTTAAATCTCCAGGAATACAAAAGGACGAGAGGAAGGTAAAACGCCATTCTCTCGCCCTTATCTTTATTAACCTCCCAGACGGGGTGGTTCAAAATTAGGTTTACACTTTTGATATATAGACAAAAATCTATATGAGACCGTTTTCTCTCTGAGAACCGGCGAAATCAGAGAATATAAACGTTCTTTCTGTTTCTAAAAGTGTAAACCTATCTATCCAGCTAAAATGAACCACCCCTCCCAGACAATCATCTATTAGGTCTCACATCACACCCAACTTTTTACATAACTCATCATAATCCGCCGCCTGCACGTCAAAGTGAAATTCACGATTCTGTTCTGATTCTGGGAAGCCAACATCTTCTTCTGGAACCTGAACGTAGGCCGTCCGCATACCGGCATTTTGTGCACCTGCCAGATCAAAAGGATGGGCCGCCACCATCATGGCTTGATCAGGCTGTAATCCCAACAAGCTCACCCCTTTGAGATAAGCTTGTCGAGATGGTTTGTAGTAGCCCAGAAATTCGCAGGACAAGATCCCGTCCCACTGGACGTTGGCAGCTTTCGAACTACCAACGATACTTTCCCAAGAGAGAATCGTAAGAACGACAACTGTATAGCGACTGCGTAAACGAGAAATCCCATCTGCGGCACCATCAAACGTCCGCAGACGATGCCAGGTGTCTTTGACCAACGACATTGGATTCTCCAAGGATGCCAGAATGGGATATCTCTCCCTCAATGAGTTAAGCGCTTGGAGATGCATAGCGTCGGCGTTCATCCAGGGTTGATGTCCGTGGCTGACGTCTCGCCGAATGTTGAGCATCTCCGTTCGCCAATCCATGGCAAATGCTTCACTATCGATTGGGTGGTTTTGCCTTTTGGCTAGCTTCTCGATGTTTACACGGGCCGTATTCTTCCAATCAAAGACGGTGCCACCTACGTCGAAAAAGAGTGCTTTGATGTTTTGCATATTTCATTCCGATTCCTAAACAAGGTGTGTACTACTCATTGCCTTAATTGTCAGATGATTGTCAAAATTCTCGCGGATCGAGTAGCAAATGAATACCGTCAACAATCTGCTGCACTCGACGAGGTGAAAGAGTTCCAATTTTATCGATAAGAAACCGTTTATCCAACGTAACAAGCTGAGAAATATTGACAACACTCGTTTCAGGCAAATTGGCTTCGCCTGCGTTGAGTAGCACATTGCCGGGCGCCTTTGCTCGCTTTAGATTCGATGTAAGTGAGCAAAGCACAACTGTGTGAATTCGGCTATAGTTGAATAGATTGTTCTGAACCACAACATGAGGTCGTCGGATACCTGGTTCTGAACCATACGGTTCTTCTAAATCAACCCAAAATAAATCACCTTGTTCTATTGTCATTGTTCGGAAGCCAATAATCCTTGGTGCCGTTTGTGGATTCCTTGCAGTGTTGCACGCTCTTCTTCATCTGGAAAGTCATCATAGGCGGCATTGAGTGCAGCCAACAACCGTCTATTTTCATGTCGTTCAATAAACTCTTGTACAGCTAATGCAAACAGACGACTACGCGAAATCTGCAATTCTTTCATGAGCGCTTCAACTTTTTCAAAAAGAGAATCTTCTAAAGAAATGGCAGTTTTTACAGTCATCTTGTTACCCCAATATTTATACCCACATGCATACCTTTTTCCGTACCGGCAGTATGACCCAATAAGCTATATATGTCAAGCTAGAGAATGTTCATCATTAGGGTAATCGCGAACTTTGCAGTCAAGGTCCCAAGCAAGTTTAGATGGCCATAACCACGGGGCGAGCAATCCCGGATTGGACCACTCAATGCCCTATGTTCATCATGGACTGTCATGGATAACTTCCATTTCTTATCCATGATTATTCGCTACCTGAAGTTAAAGTGGTAGGTTCACCCATGTTGCCTTTTCGGCAGAATATAACGCAGCATCCAACACTTCTTGTACTTTCATTCCATCATAAAATGTAGGCAAAAACGCCTCTTCACCTCGAATAGCTGCAATAAAATCGGGCGTTAGGGTACGGGGAAACGATCCATCGGCACTCCATCGATCTTTTAAATTCTCTGGAATGGGAACCAGCGGGTATGGCTCCTCTTTGCGTCGACCAATGCCCCAACCAGCGCTCAGCTTCAACATCTCTTCACCAACGCAGACGCGAAGCGCATGCGGCGTGGCTTGGTTGTAAAGCAGTGCACCGTTGCTACCATAGACCTCCACTCGCTGGTCAAAACCCCGCCCCGTGAAGACAAAACTATTGATGAACGTGCCCAATGCCCCACCCTCGAAGTTCACCAGAAAAGTCGAGGCATCATCAGCATCCACTTGCACCGGCGTGTCGCTTCCAGGCCATCGACGTTGCTCCACAAAGATGCGCGTTTGGGCACAGACGCCCGTGATCCTCCGATTGAGCCACCAGCAAGTCATGTCAATCATGTGCGACCCCAGATCCCAAAGTGCCCCAGCGCCAGCAATGGCCTTGCTGTTGCGCCAACGCATGGGCTGTGCGGCATAGTTCGCACCGCCCGCGGAGAAGATGGCCATTACATGATAGATGTCACCAAGCGCGCCCTCTGACAGAAGCTGATGCGCCAATCGAGCAGCAGGCGTCACTCGATGAACAAACCCCACGCCAGTAGTGAGCCCGGCATCTTTCGCGGCATCATGAAGACGCCGCGCATCTTGGTAGCTCATGGCGAGCGGTTTTTCGCAGAAGATATGCTTCCCTTGCTCAATCGCAGCCATTGCAATGGGATAGTGCGAGTCGGGTGCCGTACAGACATCGACGGCGTGGAGTGTCTCAAGTTCGACCAATTCACGATAATCTGTTGTCAAATGAGGAATCGAGAACTTATGACCTGTTGTATGCAGCACTTCTTCGTTGATGTCACAGAGCGCTGTGATTTCGACATTCTCGCACCGCAAATAACCAGGGATATGTTGATTTTGAGCAATCCCACCGCTACCAACGACACCCACTCGAATTGTTTCTTGGCCTTTCATGGGGGTGGTTCAAAATTAGGTTTACACTTTTGATATATAGACAAAAATCTATATGAGACCGTTTTCTCTCTGAGAACCGGCGAAATCAGAGAATATAAACGTTCTTTCTGTTTCTAAAAGTGTAAACCTATCTATCCAGCTAAAATGAACCACCCCGCCTTTCATGCTCTGTTTTTATCCATATCGTTTCTTTTCCTCGGCCAGCCAATCTGCATCCAGAGCAGGCATCGGCTCCAGAGGTCCCAAACCCGCCTCTTCTCGCCAGCGCATCAAGGGATGTTTGCGGTTGGCTTGAGGTAGCTCAACCCGTGTTCCATATGCAGCTGATTCGAAGATGCCCATCATGATCTCAATGACGTGGCGTCCTTCTTCACCACTACACTCATGGTCCCGCCCCTCGTCCAGCGCACGCACATATTCATCCACAAACCAGTAATCCCCTTCTCCTAAACCACCGCCGCGATCCTTCGATCGATCATAGCTCTCTGCGTAGATTGGTTCCAATGTTTGTCATTGATCCAGCTTTCCATTGGGAAGAAGATGGGGATTCGGCAGCCATCATGCTTCCTGGGGATGCCAAAGTAGACGCCCCTCTGTGCCGTAGAGTTCAACCACATGTGCATCCAGGTCCAATCTATCAAAACGGTGTTGAAGAAGTGTACCGGTCACATGGTTATCAAATTGAAGAGTCGCTGTTACATAGTCCCCTACAATCGTACCGTTTCCTCTCGGTGCGGGCATTACATCTTGGGGCGTAATGGGGTTGCCCCGAATCGTTGCATGGGCTGCCACGTTGCGACAATGACCTCCAAACTTAATCATGTGGGTGAGTAAATGAGTACCAATCTCCATCAGGCCAAAGCCGCCGTAGTAGCCCTTACCGCTGGCATAGATATACCGTAGTTCTCCGATCTTGCCAGCCTGAAACGCTTTATTGATGGCTTGGGTATAGGCACTCAAGCGCCATTGATGATGCGCGGCCACACGTGCGCCGACCTGCGCCGCCTTGTCCATGACCGCATCTGCTTCAATCAAGTCGAGTCCCATGGGCTTCTCTACATCAATATTGACGCCATGTTCCAGGACACGAACCGCTAAGGGAGAATGTAAGGCAGGCGCAGTTGGGATCGCAACAATATCTGGTTCGACCTGACGGATCATCTCGTCCAGATCCGTAAATCGGGCCGAGACACCAATCTCATCGCCCAACTTATTCAACCGCTCTACGATGAGATCGCAAAGTCCAACAACCTGCGTACGGGGATGGCTATAGTAAGCGCGTGCAGCAGCCGTGCCACGGGAACGACAGCCGAGAATTGCAACGCGATAGGTCTTCATGGTTCCTAATTCCTTTGTTCTTTGCTGATCGATTATACAGCCACCGTCTGGCGATCTGGCGTCGAAAAGATAATTGTCAATAGAGCATCTTCCGTCCCTACATTTTTGGCATTGTGAACGACATTTGGTGGCACCACAATCGTATCACCAGCCTCCATCTCAAACCGTTCCTCTCCTAAGGAATGGATGATCTTGCCCTGGTTCACCAATAAAATCTCCTCGCAATTCGGATGATAATGACGAAAATTCTCAACCCCTGGCTGCAACAGGCATTGACCGACGGTTGTCGTCTCAGAATTGCCGATCTTGTTTCCCGTGAACCAGCGCAAATTGCCCCAATCGAACTCTTCGACAACGGCATCACTGGCCTTTAATACAGCTTCTTGGCTCATGAGCTTCTCCCTATTGTTTAGGTGATACACCACAAATTGTGTGAAAGTTACTTGGATTCTCGGAGAGAAATCAAATTTACACACAATTTGGAATACCAATCTTATTTGTGGAATTTATCTATCTGGAAAACTGACAGTGTGTCCCAAAGTGTGTAAATGGAGATCGCTCAGTCAGAGAACCTACTCCAATTACACACTTTGTGGTACACACCCGGAAAACTTGTAACATAGAGAAGTATACTTGTCAAAAGGTGGCGCAATTTTGTATGTGCTTTTTTGGAGATTGACAATCAAGATGAAGCTGATATACTGGTCAAATTATGAGGTTCTTTGCGAATCAGTAAAGTTACATCACAGTCTGAAATGAAAGATATTAGACGATGATAGGGTCAACAGAACAAAAAAGGTCGGGGTTACTTACGACAAGGTTAGCAACCCCGACCTTCTTTTCGAGTAAAGATTATTTTTAGTGGGCGAGGAGGGACTTGAACCCCCGACCCCCTCGGTGTAAACGAGGTACTCTAGCCAGCTGAGCTACTCGCCCAAAATCCAGAGCGGCATTGATGGTGAACGCATCTGCTCGATTTTCTTACCAACTATTTGTTTATCGTGTATGCTATCGTAACATACTCTCTTAGTGATGACAAATTAAGAGCTTCATCTTGATTCATACCTACCCAGAGAATAATTTGACCACGAAATCACAATTTCCAATCGGCGCAAGCATCACGCTTACTGAACTAGAAGAAGATCTCCATTCGGTTCTTCACAGACTACGCACATCTGAACCAGTCTCTTGGTTGCCAGCCGTCAACGCATGGTTGGTGACACGGTATGGCGACGCAGTCAGCGTGATGCGCGACGCCACCACCTATACAGTAGATCACCCCGGCTTCTCGACTGGTCTGGTGGTGGGTCCAAGCATGTTATCGCTGGATGGGGATGCACATTTGCGCCATCGTGGCCCTTTCGAACGACCGTTTCGTAAAAGAGCGGTCGAGACACGCTTTCGTGAACCAGTAGCAGCGCAAATTTGTGCGTTGATCGATGGCTTTGTCAGAAATGGACATGCCGAACTACGCCGTGCCTTCGCTGGTCCGGTCGCGGTAAAAGCAATGATAACGGCTCTGGGCATGGAGGATGTACCTGTCCCCGAGGTGCTTGGATTGTATGACGCCATTGTCGATGCCGTCACGCGAGTTACGGCTGGAGAACCAGTATCTGCAGAGGGTCGAGAGGCATTTGCGGCCCTAAGCGCTCGACTGCTCCCCTCGTTGAGAAACCCAGGAGATTCGAATTTGCTGGCAGCCGCGGCTGGTGTTTCACAAGGGTTAAGTGACGAACAGATCATCTCTAATGCCGCTGTGCTGCTCTTCGGTGGTATTGAGACAACCGAAGGGATGATCGCCAATGCACTCTATTTTCTTCTAACTTTACTTTCTGGTAAAGGCTTGAGTGACAAAGGGCAAACCGAAAGGGGCGGAAAAAAGAATCCACCCTGAAAAAACGGGATAAAATGTAAAAATAGTGCTCGGCTAGTTTAAGCAGCGGCATTGAGGCGGCGATGAGCGAGAACGCCTTTAGGGAAATGGTGTGAAACCGAGGCCTTTTTCCGAAAGTCAGGGTCGAGTTGGTCAGGAGTTGGAAAAAGAGCACTCGAGAGAACACGGCGCAGCCTGCCGGGAGTGGATTGAGGCTCTCGATCCCAGTAGCCAGTCGGTATGGGAGGAAGAGAAGCGGCTAAATGGGAAAGAAGATTGCCAGCAAGCAGCCCCAGTTCAGGTAAGCGGAAACAAGCCTCATCGGCATGAACAAATTGACGATGTAAGCCAATCATCTGCTTGGAAGCCAAGGGGGGATGTTCAACAGGCCAGCGTTCCAGGTAGACAAGATAAATGGTTTCAGGCTGCAAAGTCATAACGGTCGCCAAAACCAAAGGTGTGTTGTAGGCCGGATCCTGAATGACGTAAATCGAGTAGGTACGGTTGGCTGTATCCACCTTGGTTGTTCTGGGGACGAGATTGTGCCATGCTTGATAGCAAATCAGGCGACCACTATAGAGAAAGCGACCAGACGAGTCCGGAGTTGTAGCCTCGAGTCGCTTTCCCTTATAGCTGCGAGAGAGCGGTCGCACAATATCACCATATTCAGGTGGTCTGCCTTTTCCTTTGCGTTTGGGGAACTCATTGCGGCGCACTGTGCAGTTAATGGCTTCCCGCAGGACAAATCGGTCTATGCCGCTTTCTAGCATTTCTCTGATTGTAAACCCGGCATCGACCACCGCCACTTCGTCTGACTCCAGTGATTTCTTCGTCTCTTTCAGCAGCTTTTTCCGAAACTCACTTTCCTTTGTTCCAACCGTGCATCTCATGATTGCCTTGAGCAGTGGCACTCGCTTCCCGCCTATCTCCCCCGAGCTTATCATCACTCCAAAGATGAGCGCGGGCAATGCCCGACGAGCCGTTGAGTTATAGAGTCGGTTCACTTTCCCTTGCAGCTTCGGTCGCCAGAACCCTGTGATATCTATGCTTTTCACTCGGTACCCTTCTAACTTTTTTGCCTCCCATTCCCCTTTCCACTTCTTCTTGCCACGACCCCAGCAGACTTGTGATATCCCATGATCCATATCGAAAGCTTCGCCGGAGCTCCTCATCTTCAAACCCGCTTTCTTTCAATGCGCTATGGATTGCTCCTCGACTTTTCAGAAACGACCCATTCAGCATTGCCCACATCAGACGCATTACATTTACGTTTGTTCCCATCGGCGTTACTTGCAATACATTCATCAGTACTGCTATAGTTATTTCTGGCGCGGTTAGCATTCCTTCCTCCTTTTTGGGTTCTCTACCTTTAGGATGAACTGCTAACCGCTTTTTGTCACATTTCTCCCCTCATCTCTTTTCTTTTACCAGAAAGTAAAGTTCTAACTGATTCAGCTCTTTTGACCTCTGTATGCTCCGCTCCATCTGTCATACCGGCTGTGGTCGAAGAATCCCTGCGCATGGAGCCAGCCGCAGCCGTTGTCGATCGCTATGCCGTAAGCGACGTTCAGTTAGGCGAAGCGTCGATCAAAGCCAGCGATCTGGTGCGGGTTTCTCTGGCAGGGGCCAACCGCGATCCAACGGTCTTTGCCGCTCCGGATCGCTTCGATCCAGAGCGGCAAAATTTGCGCTCTCACGTGGCCTTTGCGCAAGGACCACACGTCTGCCTGGGCTTACATCTGGCACGACTGGAAGCTCACTTTGCGCTGGAGCAAATTCTTGTGCGCCTCAAAAACGTGCGGCTGGAAACAACCGAGCGCGCGTCCCAAGCCGCCAAGCCACGCGGGCTCGTCTTCCGAAAACCGCAGGCATTGAACGTGATTTGGGATATATAATTCAGTTGTGATTGAGTTTGAGGAGGAAGCCGATGCAGTTTGTACGTACTTATGTACAGAGAAGTCCGTTGTCCAGTGGAATCAAAGCCATCTCCCGCTATAAATTGAGATGGGGGATTCTTGCCCTGTTTCTCATGATTTTCTCCCAACTGCTCCCCACCGTGACACGCGCATCTGACCAGATGCGCGTTGCCTATCAAGCGAGTTGTCCACGTCTTGAGGGAGATGGTCAACGAGCTGGCAGCATTCCTTCAGCCGGTGAGCAGGAATGCTTCGAGTTTATTGGAAACAGTGGGGAGCAAGCAACGCTACTGGTCACCAACCAAACGACTGAAGGTGCCCGGCGTCTAGAGCTAAGACTATTAAGCCCTGATTTGTCTGAATTGGGCAGTGACACAAGTTCATTCGCTGGTGCCGATGTCCAACTCATCAACGAACCATTGCCTGATAGTGGACTCTACACTGTGATCGTCACTAGTATTGACGATACAGTTGGTGACTTCACGCTTAACTTCAGCATTGGTGTTGCACCCACACCCACGCCAACCAATACACCGACCAATACAGTCACGAATACGCCAACCAACACCCCAACCAATCCTCCCACGAACACGGCAACCAATACGCCGACCAACACCCCGACCAATACATCAACTCATTCACCTACACCCACGCCAACCAACACGCCAACGAATACGCCCACTCCCACTTTGCCACCACCCGATGCATTTGAAATTGACGATAGTTGTACACAGGCAAGAACGATTCCGTCCGACGGTCGCGTCCAAGAGCATACCTTTCACAAGAAAAATGATGTTGATTGGGTCACCTTCGATGCAACAGTCGATACCATCTATCTGCTCGAAGCACAGATCCCGTCTCAATCAAGAGCCGATGCAGCGTTAGAACTCTATTCGGACTGTGCGAGTGACCCAGACCAGACACAGGACAATTCGTTCAGCGTTGGCGTGCGGCTCGAATTTCGCGCCAAGTCCACTGGGCCGATTTATCTGCGCTTGACAAATCATGACGCCAATTTATTTGGATCTGATGCTGTTTATAATCTATCGGTACGTGCCTTAGCCACTGATGCTCCGCCAGGGGCTTTGATTCTCGTTGGAGGTCGAGTCAAAATGAATGACCCACTTCAACTCAACATTGACCATGTCACCGAGGAAGTCTATCGACTCTTTCGAAATCAAGGGTACGCAGATGAGGACATCCTCTATTTAAGTCATGACGAAGAAGACACTCGTGTAGACGGACCACCCACAACCGCCGCTGTACGCGATGGCATCACCAAATGGGCAGCCAGCAAAGTCGGAACAAACCGTCCGCTGACCCTCTATCTGATGGATCACGGGGTCGTCAATGGTCTCTACTTAGACAAACCGCAAGGTCAAACGTTAGCCCCAAGTCAGTTAGACAGCTGGTTGAATGAACTTGAGGCGAGCAAACCAGATCTGGCTGTCAACGTCTTCATCGAAATGTGTTATGCTGGCAGCTTCATTCAAGGCCCGAATGAGATGAGCAAGGCCGGTCGCGTCGTGGTCGCCTCGACCAACGATCAAAATCTGGCGTTTGCTTCCGAGAAGGGTGCCCATTTTTCTGATCATTTCATTCCTGCCTTAGAGCAAGGCTCAAGCATCTTCAGCAGTTTTCAGACTGCACGAGCGGCCGCACAAGCCGCCAATTCGCTCCAACAACCTTGGCTGGATGGGGACGGGGATGGAGTGCCCAATGAACAAAGCGATGGCGAGATTGCGGCCCAGCGTGGCTTTGGCTTCGCAGGGACGTTGAGTGAAGAGAGTTGGCCTCCATTGATTCGCGAAGCAATGGGTCCAACCAGCATTGAGAGCAATCGAGGCGTGATCGAAGCAACGGTTCTTGACGATGTAGAAGTTGATGACGTCTGGGCGGTAATCTATTCCCCCAGTTACGTCTCCCCAAATGAGGGCGAAGAGATAGCGCAGGAGACATCTATTTTGCCAACCATCGTGCTGCAAAGAAAAGGCAACAACCGCTATGCGGCCGAATACCCTGGCTTCGATGAACGGGGGATCTATCGAATCGTCATCTATGCCGACGATAATGAAGGGCTCTTCGCACGTCCAGTTTCAATCGATGTTGATACCGGACGTAACATCTTCTTACCGCTGGTTCGGCGATAATGTCTATTTTATTTCTGCAATAGCACAGGAGCGAATACGACGTTCATTTTGCGGATCGTGATCGAGTAGGCTTCATGATCGTCTGAAACGTTGCTGACTGAATTCACGGCAACGTAATAACGACCAGCTTGAGGGGCAACCCAGAGGATGCGTGACCCCTTGCCGATGCCGCTATCGTCATCTGCTGCAAGCGCAGAAAGCCCATTTTGACTGTATAGCCAAAGGTAGGTATCAGCATCAATTTGTTCACTATCTAAGCTCGATGTATCTGCGGCCGGCGTATCCTTTTGAACCGACATTGTCTCGATCTGATAAGCTCGATTCACCTCTGCCTGAAAGTGAAACCAATCTACATCCGACAGCTGATGGAAATTGTGCTCTTGAGGTTCATTCAAGGTCAGCAGCGTGGCCTCTTCGACTGCGTTGTCTGGCTCATAAGAATCACCACCAGTGCACGCGGATGAATGCACATTCTCTACACAACCTAAGGCCCATGGGCTGCACTGGGCAACTCTGGTATAGACATCATATTTATTTGCCTCGGCACAGCCCTCTCCCCAGCTGACAATCCCAACCTGTAACCACTGAGCATCATCTTCATCATAAACCATCAATGGCCCACCGCTATCGCCATAACACGCGCCTTTGACGCCCTTCTGGTAGCCCGCACAGAGCATGTTTTCGCTGACGATTCCAGCATATGCCTCATTGCTATTGCATGTCTCGTGAGAGACGAGTGGTAAGGTGAGCTCTTGCAGGATCGGATTGAGAGTGCCATAATAACTGCTGTAGGATGTATACCCCCAACCTGTAACCGTCGCATTCAGAAAGCGCAACTCATTCGGTTCATCTTTAGGGTTGTAAAGAGCAATCGGTGTCTGGGTAGACGGTTCAGCAAGTCGTAGCAATGCAACATCATGATTCAGATCCGGATCATAGGAGCTACCCGGACTATATTTAGAATGAACCATGATCTCTGCAACAGCGATACGCTCGCCAGCGTCCGCCCTCAAATCCGTTCTGCCAATGACGGCATCTATCTCACTGGGGGATGGGCCGCTCACTGTGTGAGCGGCGGTGAGTACCCAATCGGACGCAATCAGCGAACCACCACAAAATTGTCCCTCAAAGGCATTGCCATAATACCCATAGACCAGCGCCACCTGCCAGGGCCATTCACCTGGCTCAGCGTCCGAGCCACCGATAATATAGGGACTGTTTGTATCGAGCTGTTCTTGAAATGAAGCCGTTACGCTATTTCCTGTCTCTGGTAACGGTTGATCTTGAGCATTGGCAATTTGTGCTTGCAAAAACAGAAGGGCAGCACAAGCCATTATGATCATCCATGCTTGCTTGATCTCTAAACGATTCAGAAAATTCGTTCTAATTCTATTGATATCACACAGGCAATACTTCTGGTTTTGTGAGTTTTTCATCGGGGGTTTCCTCTTTCATGGCATCAAAATCCATATATTTTGTTCTTTGTTTACCGCAATAGACTAAGAGCAACTTCTCCGTCTACCCTAAATACAGATGGAACGAGCCGTTGGATACTCTAAAGTTGATAAAAGATTTAGATAGGCCTTTTGCGGATCAACATAGAATCTTTGTCGTAGGAACCAAAATTCAATAAGTTACACATAAATTCTTCGCTTCACTCGAGAATGACGTGCACAACTTACTGAATTTATTTAGTTCTCATTCCTACATGATAGTCACATAATTTAAACTTCGTACTTTCGTCCGCAATTCTGCCAGCGTAAAAAATGCTGCGAAAGTACGAAGTTTAAGGGACTTCTCTATTAGAATAATAACTCGACAAAAGAGAGGATTCCTGACGCTAATATGACCACTCTGCTGACGTCTTGCAGACGTTCCTGCCTGTGTGACAAGCCCGAGGGTTGCTTAAAGGAAAAGGGGGTGAAGAGGGGTCGGTGAGAAGGTGAGAATTTGTTGAACCGGTACTGAATCTAGACGGTAGACAGCGAATGAATACTATAGTCAGTAGACCGCAGTGGAGTCGCCATGCATGGCGACTCCACTGCGGTCTACTGATAGTTGATTGTCCCAAATTTAAGGGCGTCCTATCTGCAGAGGGTTGTTTGGAACAAATCTCAGTCGGCGCTCGGCCTGGAAATTCAGATCCTGTGGATCTCGAAGCCCCATTAGAGTACGAACTTCCAGGCAGAAGACGATGCGTTGATTTTTCAGAGAGCACTCATCTGGTCACGAAAGGCAAAAAGACGACCCGCTGTCCCCCTGGATTTGGCTCAGGCTCCGGTTCATCAATGCTCTCCAATAGCTCAACCGCCCCGATATCGCAACCATCTCCCTGTGGACGCTTTGTGCCACGCTGGTCACGAGAGAGGTCACAGCGACCTCTGTCCACAGCAGGGTTAGCGGTGGTCATTTCGTGTTGATGGGTGCTGCTCTGATTGCGGATGAGCGTACTCATGCTATCCAAGGCATTGCTCGCAATGATGTTTGTGGTTGTTTCGCCTAAAACGGAACAGTCGCTCAGAATGTCAAGCAGGTTGTGGCCTTCTGAACGGAAGCTGGCACCGCAGTTTGGACCAATGGGGGCGGCGTTGCCCACCAGAATTGTACTGACAAGGCGCACATCGTTGCCATTCCCGCTGTTGATGCCACCGCCCGCGGAAGAAGCCGTGTTGCCCATCATTGTCACATTCTGCAGAAAAGCATCGCCGCCCAACGCCTGAAGTCCGCCACCTGTGCCAGCTTGATTTCCGCTGATGGTCACATTTTCCAGCGTCAAGTTACCCTGATTCTGAATGCCGCCGCCGCTGCCCGCACGGTTGCTGTTCACTGAGACATTGTGCAAGATGACCGTACTTCCAACGTTGCGCAATCCACCGCCATCATCGTCATTGAGCGCGGCACCGCCTGTCAACGTCAAATCTCGCAAGGTGAGTGTGGCACCGTTCAGTACTTCGATCACCCGATCGTGGTCGTTGGCGTTGAGGATCGTCTCTTCTGCATTGAGGCCAATGATTTCAAGATCGTCGGTGACATCTAGATCGCCCGTCAGCGATGCGTCCTCTGGAGTCAGGTCGACTGCGCCAAAGTAGGCCGCTAGAACTGTGTTTGCGTCCAAATTGAGTGCATAGGTCTCACGCCCAAGTGCGATGGATTGCTTGCCTGGTAAAGCGTTGGCTTCCTGTACAGCCGCCCGAACAGTACATTGACCGTCACTCGTCAAACAGAGACCATCGCCGGGTTGAGCATCGTTGCCCTCACGGAAGGAGTCGACCAGAAAGTCAGCCACTGGCAGCATGGTGATGGACTCCTCGGCGATGTTGTTTTCTGGGAAGGGATCCGATTGGGTTGCATTTACCTCGGCGCGGCTCGCTCTCTCTTCTCCGATGGCAAGACTTGTTGCAGCATCCACCACAATGCGAATCAGTGTTGTTGCATCGGATGCCAGCGGATCCAGCGTGCAGTTGAGGGTTTGACCCGATGCATTGCAGATGCCGCTATTGGTTGTGGCCAGGCGATAGGTCAACCCGTCGCCAAGAGATTCCTTGACGACAATTCCTGTTCCTATTGTCCCCCCACTTTCTGGTGCACGATTGATGATGGCTAATTCGTAGGAAAGTGCCGAGCGAGCGAGTGACACAGCATTGGTGCCGCGGCGTTCGATGGCTAAATCGGCCATTGCTTCAACGGTCACAGGAAGGGTGACGCGAGCCTGTGCACCGGCGCTATCGGTTACGGTAGCCACGAGTTGAACGGGGCCGGGATTGTTGTAAACATGTGCCCCACGCAGCGTGCGCGTCACAGTGCCGCTCTCCTCGAGCAATGGACCAGTTACCGTGCCATCCTCCCGCGGTTCACCTTGATTCTCGACAACGCCATCTCCCCAGTTGACTTGAACTGTTAATGGATCCTCTATTTCAGCATCGATGATTGTTGCGTCAAAAACCAAGGGATAGCCAACACCTGCTTTGAGAGACGTGGTGCTGGATGAGATGGTCGGCGGGTCGTTGACGGGGAGGATATCTATCACAAATTCCTCAGGCTCAGAGGTGAAGCGACCGTCGCTCACGGTAAAGGTAAAGCGGTCGATACCTGCATAGTCGGCCCTTGGGGTGTAGGTCAGATTTGGCGCGGTTCCCGTGAGTGTGCCTTCAGTTGGTTGACTATCTACTTGGAAGGTAAGGGTGTCCAGATCTTCGTCTAAATCGTAACCACTCAAAACCAGGTTGGCCGGCATGTCTTCGGTCATGCTGATGGCCAGACCCGCCGTGGCCTTGGGTGGACGGAAGTTGCGGCTGACGTTGATCTCGACTGTGGCAGGTCGGCTGGAGAGCAAGTCGCCATCCCGGGTGCGGAAGCCGTCCGTTGCGCTGAAGGTGAAGCGATCTGTGCCGACAAAGTTGTTCTCGGATTGATATTCAACCCAGGCTGATCGTTCGTCGATACCGTGGATCACCGCGGCGTCGAAGACATGAACAATTTCATTGTAGCCATCCATCACGTAGAAGCTGCTTTTGTTGTCGGCAATGTTGTCGGGGCGGCCAAAATCGCCCAGTACGAACCCGCTGCCGTCTCCCGTCGAGGTCGCGTCCCCAGCAAAATAGCCTTCGGGGGAGAAGCGCTGCACCCGTTGATTCTCGTAGTCGGTAATGTAGAGCACGTCGTTGGGATCAATTGCAATCGCCACGTTTTTATAGCTGACATCGGTTCCGCCAAATTGACCAGCGCGTGTCCCCGTGCCGCTGCTTCCCTCATCGATTAGGCAGGTTGCATCGGTACAGCTGTAACCGATGCTGCGTTGGTTGATGTAGTCGCAGTCAGGGCCACTATCACATTTGCCCAACCAGCCGATAAACTCGCCAGGCTGGATCGTGCCGTCATCGTTCACCTTCGCGGCACCAAATTTATAGATACGGGCAGTTCGGATGCGACGTCCGTCTGGCAATGTGTCATGCAGAGCGAAGAAGTAGAGATTGTTTTCAGAGTCGAGGGCCAGGTTGCTGAGAAAGCGCAGGTCGATGCCGGCATTGTCATAGCGATTGACGATATTCTCTACGAGATGGGTCATCAATCGCAGAGGTTTGCGCTCATCACCCGTGAGTTGGAAAACGGCAAGTCCTTGCTCAGGCGCGCGACTCAAGACATAGAGGACGCCATTGGAATCCAACACAGCAGAATTCGCATCATGGAATTGGAAACGGCGATTGTCAGGCGTATCTTCGATCTGGTTCATCAGGTCAAATGAGTTGATGAGTTCGAATGGTTCGGCGCTGTTGTCCCGGTTGATGCGATAGAGGGTGATGTAGCTGAAATTGCTGGCGCTGTTGTTGGTTACAACGAAGATGTAGCCTCGCCCTAGATCAAACTTAATGTCGGTCACAGGCGTGCTGCTGTTAGAGATGTCGATGCTGCCAACAA
The DNA here is from genome assembly GCA_019217005.1 of Chloroflexi bacterium TSY. Next base: position 70,974 of record JAHBNG010000054.1, on the reverse strand, counting down.
ACGCTCCTTCTGGATCCCAAAGCGAGATGCGGGGCGGACCGTTTGGCGACACAGTACTGCCGCCGTGGGAACACTTTTTGTAATAGGAGTCATAGATGTAGGTATAGCCGTCATCATCGACGGCCATATATTCGCTGCCAGGATTGAGCGAGACAAAATCTTTTGGCAGGTCAGTGCGCCGGATATCTTCTTCACAGAGTTCCTTCACATAATCAAGCATCTTCTGCGGGTCAGCAGCCAGTTCCCAGGCAAAGCTCTCCCCTTTGGTTGCTGCAATTTGTGGGCTATAGCGAGCCGTCATGCGATAGTCATCAATAAAGTAGGGATAAAGCGGTGCAATAAAGAAGCCATTCTCAGGCTGTTGTTCGATGGAGAACCAAAGCGGGTCGGGCACAGCATTGCCATCCTGACCGCGTACAGTGATCGAGATTGGTTCGTACGATGTCGCTTCGATGGCATCCGTGCCGACCTGGTCGAATGCAATCGGGAGCTTGTTGGTGCCTGGTTCTTTCAGGTTGACGATCTGGACGGTGTCTTTGGTCGCTTCGGAGACATTCTTGGAAAAATCGGTAGCCTGCCAGTTGATGCGATAGACGCCTTGTGTAAATTGCTCTGGCGCATCGTTGGTGATGGTGGGACGCAGATCGGCTACATCAAAGACCTGGGCCATGCCGAGTGAGACGCTGACCGTTTCGGACGCATTAACTTCCATGATCACGGGCGGGGGGGGCAACGACGATGGGTGGTTTGGTGTCAACGACCATTACTTGTTGAGTCGCTTCTGTTTTGTTGCGTCCACCTGTTGCGGTTGCAGCACCATTGTCCTCGGCGCGCCAGATGATCTCAGATGGGATACTACTGCCGTCCTCTTGCAGGCTGAGGGGCCAAAAGCGGGGTGTGCTGTAGCGCAGTGTTGGATCCAGGTCACAATCATCGGTTACGACAATAAGCTCCATCAGCTTGTGGATATGTCGACCAGAAGTGATGCCTCCTGGCTCCAACGCCTCGACCTGGATGGGTTCGTTGCCTGTGATGGTTGGCGCGTTGTGATCGATGATGTAGAGAAATTGCACGTCACGGGAGGTGACGTTGTGGGTGTAACCAGCTAGAAAGTAGTTGTCCAACACATATCCAACCGCGCTTGTGATGGCTTGTTTGCGGAGTTTGTTCTTGCCAGCTTTTGCGATCTTCTTCTTGGTTTTTTTGGCGCCGTTTTTGGCAATATCTGTATAGGTATCCTTGGCGGCCTTTTTCGCGGCCTTGATCCAGCCTTTGACCGTCTCTTTGAAGGTCTTTTTCTTGGCTGGTTTTTCCCAAGGCCCAACATTGCTGAGATCAGGAATCCAGACGAGGTCTGCCCCTTCGATCAGGGTATCTGCGGTCCAGCGCAGCGAGTGTGAACCCGTCTGAAACTCGACCTTGTTCTTATCGAGCCGTTCCCCACCATGCTCAAGCGCAATCAGAACATCTGAATTGAAGTGCTTGATGCCAGGTTTGCCCACATCGCCCCAGTAGGATGCCTGGCTGGCTGGCGAGAGAAAAGGCAAGGTAATGCCCATGATGTTAGAATATTCGCCAGTCAGTTGGTTCGAAAGATGGCCATATTCACTATCGAGCGCTTTGCGCAGTTCGAGCGCAAATTCAATTGGTAGCTCGATTGTCGGATCGTTGACGACGAGATCGATGATCTGCTTGTCCAGAATCAGTTGATCGAGAGCGCTTTGCGGCAGCGGGATGCGCATGGCCACAGCGCACTTGTTATCACTCACAGTCACGCCAGAGGGAGGATCGAGTGGATCGATCGCTTTATTGGGTGGTACCGTTAGGACAGGAACGCAATGTTTTAGTCCCAAATTGGCAGAGTGGGCAATCAGATCAAATATGACTGAAATATTCTTGATGGGCAACATGCTCAAGGCGGTTGCGCTAATGAAAATACCTGCACCAACGTCGATGCAGGTGTTGGGGTCGGCATCTGGATCGGTGAGTGCTTCTCCAGTGGACGTTGCATCGTTCACGACAGCGCTGAATTCTGCTGCACTTGCTGTGGCAGGTGCGATAGCGAAAAGGGACACAACGATCAATGAATTCAAAAAGATGGCAAGGATTGAGGTGCAAAAGGGTTTCATAATATTTGGTACTCCAGATATTTTTACAAAATTGTCTTTGTGGTGCAATAGCATTAGCGCTAACGCAGCGCTGCTCACGTAGTTGACAAAGAGGAACCATTTTACCATGAAGGAAACGAAGAGACTTAAGGATTGTCTGCATTTTATTGGAGAAGCGTGACTGGAACGTGACTGGAGATACGATAGACTCAGTAAATCTATAATTCAAGCAAGGCGAACTTGATTTAGCAGATACATTTTTTTCTGCTTCTTGCCGATTTGGACTAGTAGGAACAAAAAGGTAAGATATCCCCAGCCGTTGTCGTCACAGCTTATCGTCCCGATCCTGAGCGATGGTCCGAAGATTTTCAAAGTAGGAAGAGATAATGAAAAGAAAACATACAACACACATCAAATTCTATAGAACACGAAATTGACAATATGCACTCACAATAGCATGAAGTCTATGCATTCGCTAAACATCGCTCTTCTTGGCCCCTTCAGCATTACGTACAACAACGTCCCCATTCCAAGATTGACCTCCGACAAAATTCAAGCTTTAATCGCTTATCTGGGCCTGGAATCCAACCAGCGCCATGCGCGTGAAACGCTAGCCGAGCTGCTCTGGCCAGCGCGTCCTCCGGGCGTGGCGCGTCAGAACCTGCGTCAATCGCTCACCCGTCTTCAGCGGGCTTTGAACGAAGCAGGTGTCATCCAATCTCCGTTTCTGGTAACGCGACGAGAAGTTCAGTTTCAGTCAAAGTTGGGTGTGGATGTTGATGCCGTTGATCTCACCAACATATTGCAAGAGTGTAACCAGCACCAGCATCAAGAGCTGATCCAGTGTCGGCGCTGTTGTCAGAAGCTCGCAACTGCTGTTGAACTCTATCGGGGTGATTTTCTGACTGGTCTGGCGGCCGACAGCGAATCGTTTGAAGAGTGGGCACTTTTACAGCGAGAGTGGTTTCGACGTGAGGTACTGAAAACCTTAGATGCGTTGGCTGAACACCACATTTGGCAGACCAGCTATGAGGCAGCCTATCAATACGCATGGCGTCAGCTCGAAATCGACTCCTTTCGTGAACAGGCGCACCGTCAGGCTATGGTGGCACTTGCGCTAGATGGTCGTCAACCTGAAGCAATGGCGCAATTTGTAAGTTGCCAGCGCATTTTGCATGACGAGTTGGGCGTAGCGCCGGATGCGACTACACAAGAACTGGCGGAGCTGATCCATACCAACTCTTTAGACGCACAGAACGCGCCAAATTCGGACCGTCTTCACCGATCTGTTACTTCAGCTTCCGAGTCTCGAATCCTCAACCTCCCAATTCAACATACACCCTTCGTTGATCGCTATGACGAACTGGCAACCATCAGCGAGCGGCTGGACAACCCAGATTGTCACTTGCTGACGTTGCTGGGACCGGGCGGTGTTGGCAAGTCACGTTTGGCATTGCAAGCTGCGCGGGAAAAAGCGGAAGAGTTTGCAGATGGTGTGGCCTTTATTCCGTTGGCACCGATTGCGTCGGTTGCATTCTTGACTAGCGCCATAGCCGATGGACTTGATCTGGAATTCCCAAGCCGTGCCGTGAGCGAGGAGGCGCGGCTCGCTTATCTGATTCAATCTTTGCAAAATAAAGAGCTCTTGCTGATTTTGGACAATTATGAGCACTTGCTCTCTGAACAGGAACATGCCACAGAGTTTATTGTCGAGCTCGTACAGAATGCGCCGGATGTCAAGGTGCTTGTCACGTCGCGGGAAGCACTGCATCTGCGAGCCGAATGGATCCTGGATGTCGAGGGAATGAGCCATCCACCACTGAATCTGAATGAATCCGAGCCGGACAGTGAATCTGATATTTTTTTAGAGGAGCAAAATCTGATGGATTTTGGTGCCCTGATGCTGTTTCAGCAGTCAGCTCAGCGCATCCAATCGACATTTGCCATCTCTCCCAAAACGGCAGTAAGCACGGCGACAATTTGCCGCTTGGTCGAAGGGGTTCCACTCGCAGTTGAGTTGGCCGCAGCTTGTATTCGCACACATTCATGCAGACAGATAGCACACCAGATTCAAGCGAGCCTGGACTTTCTTTCAACTTCCATGCGCGACGTTCCAGAACGCCATCGCAGTTTGCGCGCTGTCTTTGAAAATTCCTGGAACTTGCTTTCTCCTCACGAACAGCAACTGTTTCGACGGCTTTCTGTCTTCCAAGGCGGCTTTACACCAGAGGCTGCGGCGGAGATTGCCCATGCGACGCCTCAGGATCTCTACTCACTTCTCACCAAGTCGCTGATTCGGCGCGCCACTGCAAATCAGTTTGAGATGCATGAGATGCTGCGTCAATATGCTGGTGAGAAATTGGCTGATCAGGCAGTCGACAAGAGAGAGACAGGCATGAGACATTGTCTCTATTATATGGCTCTCGTTGCATCGCAAGAAGAAGCGCTTGGTGGCGTAGATCTGACCTCTGCAGTCGCCAAACTAAAAACCTGTATCGATAATATTCGTACCGCATGGCAATGGGCTGTTGGGCACACGAACCTTGATGCCATTGTACAGAGTACGCATGGCTTGCTGCGCTATTATGTGATGACCAGCCAGAGTGCAGAAGGCGAATCAGCTTTTGGTGCTGCGATTGAGGCGATTCAGGCATATTTGAAACGGACCTCGAGTGCCTCCAACGACGCAGAATTTGCATTGACCCATCTGTTTGCAGCCCAGTCGCGCATGTATTTCAAGCAAGCTAGTTATGCGGATGCGATTCGCACGGCCCAGGAGACATTGTCTCTTGTTGAGCGATTCAGCGATCAAGACAAAGTCGGTCGACCTGCTGCGATGGTTTTGTTGTATTGGGGAATGTGCTTGGCAAATCAAGGGAAATATGTAGAAGCGCAGGTCAAGCTGCGCCACTGTCTGGATCGGGCCCGCTCCGCCCACCTACGCAAACTGGAATCTGATAGTCTTCGTTCGCTCGGAATCCTCTATGATCTAGAAGAGCAACTGGAGCAGGCGATGGCCTATTATGAAGAGTCACTGCAGATCAGTGAGCAGATTGGTGACGTGCGCGGAGTCAGCGCCTGTTTGGGCAATATGGGAAGTATCAGTCAGCGCCAAGGTGATTATCGACGCTCGCAAGAATTGCTTGAACAATCTTTGGAGAGCCATCGCAGTATTGGTGATCGCTCAAGCGAAGGACGCACTCTTTCTTATCTAGGCGAATTGATGAGTGAGTTGGAGGAGTATGACCAGGCGCGCCGCTATCTACAACAGGCCCTCGATGTCTTGCACGCCATTCGTGAGCGTCATCATGAGGCAGACGCCCTGGTCGAGCTTGGGAAAGTCGCACTACACGAAGGCAAACCGGACGAAGCAATTCTGCATTGGCAACAGGCATTGGCAACCTATGAAGAATTTGGTGAAGAGAAACGGAAAGAGCAAGTTCTGAAGTATTTGGCAAACGTTGGCTGATCGATCAAAAGCTCCTCGTTGTTTGCGCCTGCAATTATACAGGCGGTCGGCGCGAAGCGCCTAGACTCGAAACCGCAAACGCCGTTTGATGCGTTCCCATAACCGTTTCAAATAAGGGATCTGCTCTTCGGTTGTTGATTGCCCAGCGTAACGAACCTGCACGAATGCATCAGTCAGTTCATGGATTGCGTCGTCTCGTTCTAATTCCTGAGCCAGCAGGCGTGTCTCCTCAGAAAGTATTAGCTCGCTATCCTGCGTATTTCCCTTTGATCCATCGTCCTTTGCCTGAGGGGCGTTCTCTAATAACCGCTCCCTGAGTTGTTGAAGAAGCCGTGGCGCATATTGGGCTGGCGTTTCGGAACGATAACGCGGGATACCAGCTTTTTGTGCTCGGTGCAGCGTAGTCAAGTAAAAGTAACGCACCTGCTGGTCTGGTTCTAAATTGCGTAGGCGCAGCCAGGAGGTCAGTTCGCCAACGAAGGGAACATTGGCAAGCCCCGTTGCTTTATCACCCCGCACCCGCGTCTCTTGCCACTCAGTATACGCACCCCATAGCTCTAACCAGCGCGCGCGTAACGTTGCCAAGAGCGTCTTGAGCCAAGAGAAATTTACACCCCGACCGCTGAAGTAAATATAGGCCGCATAGCCGAGCAAGAGGGCCGTAATCACCCAGAAAATCGAGCCACCAAGCCACGGTGGTACATTCGAGGCAGTTTCTGTCGCTTCGGGGAAAAGCGGAGGCGGCTCCAAGGTTGGTGGCGGAGGCGGCTCTTCTTCGACAGGTTCTCCACTAAAGAGAGACATAAGAATAAAAAAAATGCTTGCGAAGATCTGAAAAACAGTCGTTACGATCATATAGATCGTGGCAACGATGGTTTTGATGATTTGCGCAAGATAGAAGGTACCACCAAACGGCATCAGCATGGCCAAGATGCCGATTCCGACAATGAACAAGAGCGTATAGAGTGGCCAGTTGCGCAACACATTCGGGGCACTAGGGACACGCTCTAGGGTCCAACGCGAGCGCAACACGGCGAGTTGCCCCGTGCTCAACAAAATGAGGCCAGTGAGAAAGTAAACGACGTTTGCGGTAATGACGGCTGGCGCAATATTCTGTTGGGTTAATGCAAAAAAACCATTTTCGGCTTGACCTAACCGAGTCCCGCCCGCCAACAAAACCAGAAAGACGCCTCCTGCGACCCAGCGAGCGATAAAGCCGTTTAAGACACCTCGACGATCGGTATAGTTTGGCGGCGTCTGGTCTCCGTCACTATTCCGAGTCCCACTGTTGCGGAGTTCAGCAGCATAAATCTCATCGGGTTGTAGTCCCATCCGAAGTAGATCGCCCGTTAGGGTTGTCGCTAGCACCCACGACAGGCTGACGATAAAGGCACCGAGAATAAAAGCACCATCCATTAATGACTCGACCGGACGTGTAATGAAATTCATCAATGTAGGCCAATTACCGACGGTGATCCACGATGTCAGGCGAACGAGTAGAAGCAGCAGTAAAATTTCAGCTGCGCGAATGCCTGTATTGCGCCGGGCCCGCTGACCTGGCTGAGCCAGCCATGTTGTCGAAAAGGATCCTAAGAGTGCCGCGCAGACACCCAGAAAGATGCTACTCGCTGTGTAGGCTGGTGGAATGTCGGAAATGATATGGCGCAGAAAGGCAAGGAATGCAACCGTAATACAAACTGCCAGGACAGCAATGAGAAATGGACGCAACAAAGAACGAATCCAAGAACGATCATAATAGACCCAACCAAGTTCATTCTCGGCATCATCAATTGCAGGCTGGAATTCGGTTGGCGATGTTGTAAATTTTTGTTCAAGCAACGAAATATTCCTTCTCGTCCAGGTTCGGATTTCTTCTTAGAATTTCTTGGTCTTGGTCATCGTTTCGTCGAATTGTAGAACAAACAGCTTGTTTGTTCAGCATCACCAACGAATAAACTTTGCCATCTGGACGCAACGATGACCAACGGCGGATCTCTTCGATTGCACGTGATAATTATACAGTATGTAAATCTTGCTCCCAAACCGTTTTGTGAACCAGGATACCGAGCTGTTTGCCCTGTGCCTGAATCAAGTCCAGCTCATTCTCTGGCGCGCAAAGCAGCGCAACAACATTTGAACCACGGCGGTAAGCGTTGTGTAGGGCCCAGAGAGCCTGTTCGTCGAGAGTGGGCGCAACAACAACAAGGGTTGTCCCCCATTCCAGGTTGGTCAATTGACCTGGGATCCATTCTGATAATGTCGTATCGAGTTCATGCAATTGTATGCGAGCCAACTGGCTTAAGATGCTCATCAGATGACCACGCCCTGCACGAGACGGAATCGCTGGTGGCAGTTCTTCGCTAATCGAATCTTTGCCGTTGGTCAACAATCCAACTTGTTGGCGCTGCTGTATAATCATGTGGCTGGCAACCGATGCAGCAGCCGTAATCGCCCACTCGCTATAGCCAATGGCACCGAGTATTGGATAAGCCTTCCTGTTGAGATCCAAAATAATCGTTACGTCGAGAGCAATGGCTGGCTGAAGTTTTTTGACCTGAAGTGAATCTTCGCGCGCCGTGGCCTTCCAGTGGATGCTGCGTAAACTATCGCCTGATTCATAGTCACGCACTCCTGCCACACGGGCCGGGTCTTCAAAGATCTGCCGTCGACTACTCAGCGTACCAAACGGTGAGCGGCTCGGCAATCCTAGCTTTTCCAGGGCGATAACACGAGGATAGACTGTGACATAGGGTTGGCTTCCTTCCTGCCATGCGCTGCTGACAAAGCCGAAGAGATCACCAGTCTGCAAACGCAGCGGACCAACCGGAAAATAACCGCGCTTGTTACAGCGCAGCCGGTATGGGTATTCATTGTTCGCACGACCGCCAACGGTCAAGACAGTTCGATAACTGTTCTGCTCTTGTAGCTCAAAGGGGACAGACTCTTGTACATGCACCCACGGCATGGGAAACCAACTACGGTTGCGCATCTTGATCCGTCCTAGGATCGTCTCGCCAGGGAAAGCATGAAGTGCAATGTCCCGTTCAATGTCCACGAGCTGGAAACAACGGCGAACCCACCAATGACTCACGACCCAAATACCGCCTACAACATAAACAAGGTAGTAAACCCAATCCATACGTAGGAGGGTTGCGACGAGTGCAAGAACGAGTAAAGCCCAAAAGATGCTGTGCATACGATCTAATTTTTTTAGTATCAGTAGATCCAAAATGTGCCTTTTATCCGCAGAGGTAGCATTAGAGATTACACGCAGTAGACATAAAAGTTAAAGTGGTTGCTGTTGAAAAGTTGATTCAAAGGCATTCTCCAAAGTGGGACCCCAAATAGCGGGGTCAGGTTCAGGGATAGCGTAAACAGAATGTGAAGCCATAGCGGCTAAATAATGCTGCTGAATGGTTTCATCGTAGAGCTGTGCATAAAGCATGGTGGTATCGATATGAGTGTGCCCCATGAGTTTCTGCAAGGTAGTGATGGGCATAAGGCCACTGTTGAGCAAACGGGTGGCAAAGGTATGGCGCAAGCGATGAGGAGTGACGCCCTCTAAGTTAGCTTGGGCGGCAAAGGCATGAAGATGGTTGCGCACATAATTGGCTCGAAGAGGTAAGCCATCGCGTAGTAAAAGCGGGGAATGAGTAGCCAGGTCATCGGTGCGATGTTGCAGATGGGCATCGATGGCAAGAGCAGTGCGTTGGGTAACAGGCAACCGACGGTCACGATGGGATTTGGCATCTCGAACGAGCAGAGCTTGCACTTCGCCCATACGTAGCCCAGCATCAACCAGAATAAGAAACCAAGCACGGTCAAGGAGGTCGGAAGGAGAAAGGCTCTGAGCCGTTGAGTTTAAGACGAACTGTTCAAGTTGAGCAAATTCATGCTGGCGCAACGGACGAGGTAAGGTAGTGGGTCGTTTGAGACGTTGAATGCGATATAAAGCCGGAGCGATCGACTGGCCACATTCTTCAGCAAAATGCAGAAAACACTTGAGGGTACAAATAAAATGATTGATGGTATGGACGGAATACTCTAAGTCACATAGGTGGGTGATGTAGTCTTGGAGATCGCGCCGTCTTAGTTCGGATAAGCTGGAGAGCATGCGCTGGTCGAGCATCCATTGCCAACCGCGTTGGAGTTCGCCAAGCCACTGAAGGGCTCGTTCCCGCCGATAGAGGGCTTTCCAGCGTAATTGCTGGTGGAGAAGTAATGAGATGATGGGTTGATGAAGCCAGAGCGGCAATGAGGTGAGACGTTGACGGATCTCATCAGCAGACAAACAGATGCCAACAGCTGGCTCCACTGTGCGATGTTCAGAAGGCACAGTATTCTCTGTCTCTATTGCAGATGTCGTTCCTTCAATATCCGAGCATGCGGCTTGGCGAGACAACTGCTCCATAGCAGCTTCATAGTCGGCTCGCATATCAGGATTGGCACCATCGATGTAAATCTGGGTCGTTTTCAATTGACTGTGACCCAACCAATGAGAGAGACTAGGCAGTGGCATACGCGACTCTGCCATTCGTCTGGCGAAGGTATGGCGCAGGCGATGACAGGAGACCTCGTTCTCGGAGAGTCCGGCTTGCTGACGGTAATAATCGAGGCGCTCCTGGATTCCGCGGACACTGATGCCTTTGTGACGACGAGTCAGAAACAGATGGCTATCGACTGCATCAGGACGCTCATCCATATAGCTCACCAACAGCGCTGTGGTTTCTGGCGTCAACCAGACTCGACGCTCTTTGTTCCCTTTGCCGCGTACGCGCAGTGACCACAGTTCGTCCGGATTTATGGCAGCTTCAATATCGCCCATCTCTAGTTTCGACACTTCGCCCACCCGCAGGCCAACGTCGAGCATCAAGGCCAACATCACTTGGTCTCTTATCTGACCTTGACTCACGCTCCCCCCATAACTGGCGGACGATGCGTTCCGCTATATCTCTGGGAAGATGGCAACCTGTATCCAGTCGGTGTAGACGCCACACCACCGGGTTTGACCAGCTTTCGTCTTCTGCCTCATCCGCCAAGTAGTCGAAAAATCGGCTCAACGTTGCCACTCTGCGATTGACCGTCGCACTGCTCATCCCCGCTTCGAGTTGCGCCGTTACAAACGTCGTTATCTCTTGGCGACCTATCTCTCTTGGCCTTTTTTCTATCACCTGGCCAAATTGATTTAGGTCACTTTCGTAATGTTTTACAGTTTCGCTTTGCGGAGAAAGCATTCTCACATGGGCACAGAATCCTGTTACTGCGGCGCTAAATTCTTGGTTCATTTTGGCCTCCTAGGGCTATTTTACCCCTTTTTTGGCCTACTGCGTGTAATAGAGAACGCCTTCTCCGCGAGAATTTGGATCTACTGAGTATAGGAAAGTATAAAATCAGCCACTAGATGGAACCAGATTCTGGCTGTGGATGCTACGCATCTGTAACCAAACACGAAGTGGTCGCTTCGACCTAGCTGACGGCTGATTAGCTGAAAGCTTTTTTATGTATGGAATTCCTGAGCGATCTTATTACAATGATTGTACAAGAAGTAGGTCAAGAATTTGAAATACTGGTTTGGGTGGCTTAATTTCATCGTTGTGCCTATCACACAAGCAATCTGTTGACAGGGTCTCTCGTATCGCCTATACTTTGCGCCAAGTTATAGGTAAATACTAGAAAATCTTCACAAATGGGACACGGATTTTCACAGATACACACGGGTAAAATCCTGAATATCCGATCAATCCGTGTCCAAATACTTTTTTGGGTTCATTTAGATGAACCATCGTTCCATGAGTCATTAAGGAATGAGCCGAAAATAACTTGGACATTTGGAGATTGTGAGAGTAGAGATAGAGAGATTCGGCCCTTGTAATCTCTAATCTCGCACACACTGTACAAGTTATTAAATTCCCGTTCCTAAAGAGACGCCACTTAAACTTCGGACAATCGGCTCGTTTGCTGGCGAGAGAAAATTGTCCGAAGTTTCAATGATGTAGCTATTAATAATCCCACATGAATGAGACAGAAAACAGACAACTGCGGAAGGTAAAACCTCAGAAAGTTGGCCTTGGCACACGACTGGCGCTCAGGTGGCGCACGTTTATCTGCGCAATTGCCAATGGCTATCGCTCTCTACGTCGCAAACAAATTCCAGATTACATCATTATAGAGTTAGATGGTGCAATTGAGGAACGGGATCCACAGATGCCTTGGTGGGCAGGTTTTGTACCGTTCCGTAGACCGCCCATTAGTCTAGAATCGCTAGATGAGGCTCTACAGAAAATTGCTGGCGATCCACAAGTAAAAGGCGTCATCCTCCTTTTCAAATCGCCAACGATGACGCTCTCTCAAGCGCAAAGTATGCTTGGGCTGTTCGAACGACTCCGACAGCGAGATCAAGAACGACGCAGAGCGGTAAGGAGCGTACGGATCCAACAACCCAAACGCGTGATTGTCTATATTGAATCATGTGGTACAGCGGGTTATTTGGCCGCCACAGGGGCCGACAGCATTTATATGGCTCCCCAAAGTGAGTGGCCAGTGACGGGACTGCGCTCAGAACCGAGCTTTTTCAAAGATTCACTTGCCTATTTGGGGATTGAGTTTGATCTGGTCAAAATTGCTCCTTGGAAAAGCGGCGGTGATCAGTTTACCCGTTCATCCATGAGCGAAGAAAGCCGCGCCCAAATTAGCTGGTTGCTCGATAGCATTTATGAGACAATTACACAAACAATCGCAAATGGGCGTAAACTGACGGTTGAGCAAGTCCGTACCTTGATTGATGAGGCGCCGCTCTTGGCAGAAGCGGCAATGAACGCTGACCTAATTGATGGTCTGGCCTACGAAGATGAATTGGCTTCTCTGCTCGCTGACACAGACAAACCAGCCGTTCTCAAGTCATATGATCGGGCCCGTCGACTTCTCTTTCGGTATGCGCGCGGTCCTTTCTCCGGTACAGTAGGCGTCATCAGCGTTGGGGGGGCGATCATGATGGGAAAAAGCCGTAGTTCGCCCCTGCCCCTGCCCCTGTTTGGTAGCCAAACCATGGGTAGCAGCACGGTTCAACAGCAGATCCGAGCAGCCAGGGAAGATCCGATGATCGATGCGGTTGTTCTCCATGTTGATTCACCTGGCGGTTCCGCATTGGCCAGTGATCTGATCTGGCGCGAACTGACGCTATTGGACCGAGAAAAGCCGCTTGTTGTCTTTATGGACGGTGTTGCAGCCAGCGGCGGTTATTACATCTCTGCGCCCGGTCGCAAGATCATTGCACAATCTGCAACCGTCACAGGCAGCATAGGTGTCTTTAGCATGAAGCCCGTAACCAAGAAGACTTATGGAAAGATTGGAGCCAATCGCGAAATCATTGAGCGTGGTGCGAATGCGGGTCTGCTAAGCGACGCCAATTGTTGGACAACTGAACAGACGCGTCATATGCAACGAAGTATTGAGCATATCTACCACGAATTCAAGTTGCGCGTGGCTGAGGGTCGTTCACTTGATTATGAGAATCTCGACGAAATCTGCAATGGCCGAGTCTGGACAGCTACCCAAGGTGTGGAAAATGGACTCGTCGATCAATTAGGCGGTATTCACGTTGCATTTGAGGCAGCCTGCGAATTCGCCGAATTGCCACCCGACCGCCCACCGCGTATTGTCAATATCCATCCCCCCAAAGTCCACAAAGTGGCAACTCCATTCGAAGAAATGAGCGAGGAACTGCGCCTGAAGAGTTTTCAAGAACTTAGCGATCTGACCATTCAGTTACTATCGGGAAACCTTCAGACTCTCTTGGGGCGTGAGCGCTTTTGGATGATCGCCGAGTGGTTGCCAAAGATTGATTAGGTTCTATTGGAGCATTTGAAAACATGGTCCTTGACGCATATGCGCTACGCAGACATTTTCCAGCTCTGCGCGAATTATTCAACGGTCGACAAGCAATTTTCTTTGATAATCCTGGCGGCACCCAGGTTCCCCAGCGCGTGATCGACGCCATGACAGATTATATGATCCGTAGCAATGCCAATACGGGAGGCCCATTTGAAACATCGCTCCGATCGGACGAAACAATTCGAGAGGCTCGTCAGGCCGCGGCCGATTTTTTGGGGGCGGAAGTCGATGAAGTGGTCTTTGGCAATAATATGACCAGCCTGACCTTTCAGGTTAGTCAAGCACTGGCTGCAGAAATCAACCCCCAAGATGAGATCGTGGTCACACGTCTTGATCACGAGGCCAATATCAGTCCCTGGATACTCTTAGCCGAAGATCGTGGCGCTACCCTACAAATGGTGGATATCGATGTCGAAACCGGTACGCTCGACATGGACGACATGCAGGCCAAGATCAATCCACGAACCAAGCTTGTTGCGGTTGGCTATTCGAGCAACGCAACAGGCACAATCAATGACATCAAGACAATTATCAATTGGGCCTCTCTTAACGATGCATTAACTTTTATCGATGCTGTTCAATATGCTCCGCATGGGCTGATCAATGTAAAAGAATTGGATTGCGACTTTTTGGCTTGTAGCGCTTACAAATTTTTTGGTCCCCATGTGGGTCTGCTTTATGGCAAGCGCACCCACATGAATCGATTGCGCAAATATCAAGCGGCCACTGCGAGTGATGAGTCTCCAGGCCGTTGGGAGACGGGGACCAAGAACCACGAGGGATTGGCTGGGACAGCGGCGGCCATCAACTACCTTGCCGATATAGGGGCCTCGTATGGAGGTGCATCTCCCACCACGAGTCGCCGCGCAAAGCTACAGGCCGCATGGCCCGTCATCTTTGACTATGAACAGTCGCTCATCGATCGCTTGATGCGTGGTTTAACGGGGATTCCCCGTGTGCGCATCTATGGCTTAAGCGAAAAGCACACGCTCAGTCAGCGCGTGGCAACGGTTTCGATCCGTAAGCAAGGAACGACACCTGCCCAACTTGCTGCTGCGTTGGCTGCCGAAAATATCAATGCTTGGAATGGGAATTTTTATGCAATGCGTCTCACCGAACGACTGGGCGTAGAGATGAGTGGCGGATTGCTGCGGATTGGATTGGTTCACTATAATACGACCGATGAGATTGATCGTTGTTTGGAGGTGATTGAAGGAGTATAGAGGGCAATATCCTCGCCACCGAACTCAACCATCCCGACTTGCCATAGCCACAGGCGCTGCTTGATGAGGTCAATGCGCAGCGAGGGGAATGAACAAGAGCAGATTCGTCTCATCTTGGAGCATGTGTCAGAGGGAGCATTTCCGGCTATCTGTTGTCGATACTAGACAGCGACCATGGCAGCTTCCGCTGCCGTTCGCCGTGCTGCCTCCAAGACCGAATAGAGTACGTCCAAACTTGCTACCTCTGCATAAAAGAGAGGTTCGTCCCAGTTTGCGTCACGAACCACGTATACTTGAAACTGACCTTGGTTGCTGAATGCAGGATACCAACCCAAATCCAGCAGCACCTTGCCTGGGAATTCTACTTGCAGCAGATCTTCGTTCAGGCGGTCGACTTGGTCAGCCAATGTCAGTTCATTATCAAGGGCTAACTCTTCGTAGACAACACTGCCTGGCAAAAAATCTATTTTCTCCGAAATCTTTTCTAATGTCATCGGGTTAACCTTTCATACTGCTGCTGCGTGATGGGGTGTCCATGAATTGTGCTGCTACTCTGCTCAACGCGTACCCACCGGCTCTCACTGCCCGCACTGGCACCGATTATACGATCAAACTCCATTACCCTCCACGGCCTATCGTTTGTCGTTGGTATTCCATTACTCCATACTTCTCGCTCTAATGCTTCAACGTCTGTCCTCGGCAAGTATTTTGCTGGCCCTCTTGTTGTAGAATGCACAATCTCAGCCCATGATAATCTGGTTGATGCAAAGTGCTTATATCTATGTGGCGCCCAAATAATATCGTCAGCACTCACATACGTCTCCAGCCGAATTCATCGATCAGATTGTTATCACCCATCAAAGAATCCCATTGTACGCGAATTTGTAGTGTGTGACAAAATGCTCGGCAGCCTCGACATCGTCATCAATCTTGTCACGGAACTCGACCATCCCGACTTGCCACAGCTGCAAGCGCTGCTTGGTGAGATCAATGACCACATAGAGTGCATCCAAACTTACTACCTCTGCATAAAGAGAGATTCGTTCCCGTTTGCGTCACGAACCACGTATACTTGAAACTGACCTTGTTGCTGTACGCAGAATACCAACCCAAATCCTGCAACTTTCTGCCCGGTAAATACAGCAGATAACCAAGACCTCAGCTAGTATTACGCAATATTCAATACCCCATCATCCGAATGAGGTCGCAGCCTCAACTATGATTGCTTTATTCTTCATACACTTCCGCTAGCATCACTGGCTTCTGCGGTGCATCATCCGCCAACAGCGCCAGCGTGGCATCCAATATGCGTCGCTGCTGGGCCACATCGTGGGGTTGACCGAGCGTGGCGCCACGTGCCAGGCGGGTGAAGGTGGCCCGGGGCGGCATGGTGACGCGAGTGCGCCCTGCATTCCAACTGGTCAATGTTGTGGCGATGCCTTCCATCTCCAATGCACGTGCAATCAGTCCCACGGACTGAGAACAGATTGGTCAGGCAGGAACGAGTAGCGCAGCGTCGACCTGCTCCTGTTTGGTCACGTCTAAAATGGCAGGGATCGTTTCATCCACAACGCGTGTCGCCACTGGTTGGTACCCCATAAAGTTGACCACAGATGCAAGCTCGCCGATTGCGCCTGCCGCCACTCGCTCATGCAGGTGAGCCAGCGGAAAGAGAACTTGCTGATCAGCATTGACGGCCGTATGGTCATAATGCTCGTGGGCAAAGGAAATCTGCTCGGGTTGAGTGGTCGAGGGAAAGGTGCGGATGGTGTAGTCGCCTAGATCGTCTGTGGCGTCAAATGGCTCCTGTCTGTCCTTTAAGTACCCACCTGCTGACGAGATGAGCATTAGGCGGCTTTTGCGCAGATCCACACCTTTACCAGCAGGTGCATGTTGATTGCGTGGCAGATTGTAGAGTTTCCAGGCGATTTCGCCTGTGTCCCAATAGTGTTTAAGCCAGCCATCTTCGAATTCGGCTAGCCATGAATCTCGATTCTCTAAAATGTCCATGAATGTGTTTGTCATCGGTTGGTTTGTTTGTTGGTCCAGTTATCAACTGGGGTTGTCTGAGGAATTGTGTGTTTTCAGGTGGTTTGTTGGTTAGATAGTTGGGGTGGTTCAAAATTAGGTTTACACTTTTGATATATAGACAAAAATCTATATGAGACCGTTTTCTCTCTGAGAACCGGCGAAATCAGAGAATATAAACGTTCTTTCTGTTTCTAAAAGTGTAAACCTATCTATCCAGCTAAAATGAACCACCCCAGATAGTTGGTAAACAAACCAGCAAACCAATAAACTATCCAACATCTACCCCACAAAACGTCACAGAACCTCAATTGGTTGTTCGAACTAGAATTGTAAGCCGTTCCGGTCGTGATCTAGAAAAAGAGCTTGCGTTCATCTTCCTTATACTAAAATTTGCATTGAACCGGATGCGTGTTACTCTTGCCGTATTATATCTTGGCTCATCTACCACAAATGTGCGTGGCTAGGTTTTCTACTGACTGACAATGCGTTGTCTGCACACATTTGGGAGATGAGCAATATCTTTCTGTGGATAATTTATTTTTTGGAATCGCCTATTCGAATAGCGATAGTGGCTGTCCGGTAAGTGATAGATAGTCAACGAACGCAAGATTCTCAGGCTACGACCAAAGTCTATACAAAATGCGTCACTTAACCCGCAGCCACGACCCGAACATCAAAGAAACGGAACGAAGTGTTGTATGAGCAAAACGCAAGCTATCTTGGATAAACAACGCAAACATCTCTGGCCCAATCATCTTTTATATTATGGTGATCCACTGCCTTTGGAACGAGGCGAGGGTATGTATGTTTGGGATACGGATGGCAATAAATATCTGGACTTCTTTGCTGGCATTTTGACAACGAGTGTCGGCCATAACAATCCTGCGGTGAACGACGCAATTAAGAAGCAGGTGGATCGGCTGCTCCATACGTCCACGCTCTATCCGAACGCAGCGCATGTCGATCTGGCGGCCAGTCTGGCGGAAATTACACCAGAGGGATTGGATACGTTCTACTTTGGAGCCACCGGCACAGATGCTGACGAGACAGCGGTCTTGATGGCACAAATTTATACCGGCAACACGGAAGTGATTGCGCTTCGGCACGGCTATAGTGGCAAATCGCAGATGGCGATGTCGCTAACGGGACAAGCAGCCTGGCGAATGGGGCCCGTTCATATCGGATATGTGCGCCATGCAATGACCCCCTACGCTTATCGTGCGCTCGCTGGGCTGGATGAGAAGATGGTTGTCCAAGCCTGTTTAGATGACTTAGAAGATGTCATTCAGACAATGACTTTTGGCAAGATTGCAGCCATAATCATGGAACCGATTCAAGGAGTCGGTGGCTTCATCACCCTCCCCCCTGACTATATGAGCGGTGCAGCAGAGATTGTGCGGGCCAATGGTGGTTTGGTCATTATTGATGAGGTCCAGACCGGTTTTGGCCGCACGGGCACCCATTGGTGGGGGCACCAACATGCTGGCATTACGCCCGATATCATAACGATGGCCAAGGGGATCGCCAACGGGATGCCGCTTTCTGCCGTTGCCACAACACCAGAAATTGCTGCTAGTGCGGTCGGCAAGGGATTGACGCTCAGTACCTTTGGTGGCAATCCGGTTGCTTGTGCGGCATCGATAGCAACGATCGAGGAGATGAAGCGAGAATATGGTCCAGAGAGATCGGCTAAAATTGGAGAGCTGCTTGAAGTTGGGTTGCATGAGTTACAAACAAAATATCCGCTCATCGGCGAAGTGCGTGGCCGAGGCTTGATGCAGGGCGTCGAATTGGTAACCGATCGTAGAAGCAAAGAGCCAGCAGCAGCACACGCCAACGAAATGCTCAATACAACTCGCAGTCTGGGACTCTTAATCGGCAAAGGCGGCTTATATGGCAACGCATTGCGCATTGCCCCGCCGCTGATCGCGGATCGTAAACATGTAGAAGAAGCACTGGAGAAATTGGATTATGCGTTTGCGCGGGTTCAAGAAATGACGGTGGATGGGGGATAGTGGATGGTATATTAAGCTGGTTCCGTCACGGGATGCCTCGTTCGTTTTGTATGGTTTCCTGCAAGGCCAACTCAAAGCCCGCATACGGTGCAACCCCTTGTGGCGTGTAACCGACGTTGCGAGCCGCCTCATCGCCGAATAAGCAAGCAAATTGCTCAGCATAATTGGTGCTCAGCAAAAAGGGGGCGATCACTTCAGCAGTATAGCTTAACTCGTCCTGGTCTAACTGTGGACGAACTCCGGCGAAAGCCCGCGCCAGCCCATCCATGGTCATGATCTGTTGGAGCGTGCTGGGCACGCCCTGCCGTTGTAGATGAACATAGCGGTACAAAGCAGCACGTGCTTCGGCACGGATATCCGCTGGTTGGTAAGTTTCGCTCGACCAACATGCGACCAAAACGATGGGGCGCTTCTGAAGAGCCTGCATTGTACGCGGGTCAGTGACGATCCGAAATGAGCCTTCGGATAGATAACGATTTGTCCACCCACCACCAATATCGTCCAGCAGGTTGATGACAGCATGAACCGTCTGGGGCAGATCGGCAAATGAGTAGGACGCTTCCTCAAAGGATTGCTGAGCCACTGCTTCTGCTCCGATTTCAATCAAAGCGTTGACAGCAGCCAAACAATGTTCTCGACCCATCGGATTGGCAGCGGCGATTGGCAAGACCACATCCTGCTCGCCCTCTTCATTTTCGCCGAGCATTTGGCGCAAATACCACTGAAAGCGGTCCATATCGCGCGGCTTCTCATACAGTTCCTGCAGCACTTGCAAAGTGGGAATATAGTTGATGTCCATGTACGTTTTGCTTTTAAAGGCCATTTGTTTACCAGAATTTTACATTGGATATGATAGAGACAGAAATTAGGAGACGACTTTTTAGAGATGTTCACGAAGTGGGCGTTTCACTAACACGGATAAGCTCAGCATAAACCCGTCTCTCTGACTAAGGCCATTCCAGGGAAATAAATCCCTGATTTGCCAAGTCGATTTCTCTGGAATGGCTTGCGCTTTTCCAGATCAAATCAGGGATTTTAATTGTTGGAAAAGCCTAAGCGGTTTACATTTACACACTTTGGGACACACCGTTGTGTTTCATGCCACTGATTATCGTGAATGAGCATTTGCAGTATATAATAGACATTATAAGGATTAAGCGTTCCTGCCTGACCGTAAATCCGTTTCTCTCTGAAAGATTTTCAATCCTTATAATGTCTAATAGAGATGATAAGGATTAAGAATGTGGGACACGGATGAACACAGATTGCACGGATTGATTCTGAGATGATCAGTGTTTATCCTAAAAATCCGTGTCCAAATTTCAATCCCTACAATGTCTAATAATTCTTCGACAAACTCCCCCACCAATCTGAATGGATCATCCAATATGTACAAACCAGTCAACGCCATGGAGTATCCTCGTTATTCGGGGATTCGCACCTTCATGCGTCTGCCTCACATCACGGATTTGTCGAAGAATGTTGACATTGCCATTGTGGGTGTCCCCTTTGACACGGGAGGGACTTTTCGGGTCGGCGCACGCTTTGGTCCTGGTGGAATCCGCGAGCATTCGTTGTTGCTACGCCCATATAACCCCTTTCTTGATGTGTTGCTCTTCGATCACTGTTCCTGTGTTGACTATGGCGATTTGCAGACAGCCCCGGGTTATCTCCCAGAATCCCATCAGATGATCCGTGATGGGGCAGCCAACGTGATCGCAAATGAAGACATGACGCCTATCTTCCTTGGCGGTGATCACTCGGTGTCGCTCCCGCTCTTACGCGCCGTGGCCGCCAAATATGGCCCTGTGGGGCTGATCCACTTTGATTCACACAGTGACCTTTGGCATGGTTACTTTGGGAATCGGGACACCCACGGCACACCCTTTCGCCGAGCATTGGAAGAGAATTTAATTGACCCGCATCGCTCGTGTCAGATCGGTTTACGGGGTTCACTTTACGATCGAGATGATTACCGAATGACCAAAACGGAAGGTATGTTGCTCGTCGACGGTCCCCAACTGCATAAGCAGGGTATTCCTCCAACGCTGGAGCAAATATTGGAAAAAGTCGGTGATGGACCGATCTATCTGACATTTGACATTGATTTTGTTGATCCCACCTTTGCGCCTGGCACAGGAACCCCTGAAGTAGGCGGCTTTAATAGCGCACAATGCCAGGAGTTGCTACGCGGTCTCACTAGCTTGAGTCACAACATCATCGCCTACGATCTGGTTGAGGTCATGCCGGCCTATGATCCTGCCGGGACAACTTGTTTGCTGGCGGCCAATCTTGTCTACGAAATGATGTCACTTATCGCATGGCAAAAGAAAAATCATCTTTGAGTAGGATATGACGCGGACTTTATGTCCCTGCGGAAGCGGGGAGCACCATACCGAATGTTGCCAGCCTTATTTGACGGGGCAGTCGAAGCCATCTACACCGGAACAATTGATGCGCTCCCGCTATACGGCGTTTTGCAACGGTGATGTCGCTTATCTCATCACCACACATCATCCCTCAAAGCGACAACCGGACGACCGTGCCCGTCTATCGGAGAGTGTGCAAGCAACGAATTGGTTGGGACTGCAAGTCATAGACTCCGGCACATCAACGCATGAGGCCAATGTAGGATACGTAGAATTTGTGGCTTTCTATGAACGTGACGTCCAGGGCGTGGTAGAGCCAGTACAAGTGCATGAAAGGTCAAAGTTTATCTGGGAAGATGAGCGGTGGTATTATCTGGAAGGCGACATGCTTGAGCCGCTAAAATTTGGCCGCAATGATCGATGTTGGTGTGGCAGTGGAAGAAAGTATAAGAAATGCCACGGTGCGGTTGATAATCACTAACTGCGTGCGATGCATCCGGGTTGGAGCCAAATGCATCGCATGATTAAGAAGATGGTTAACGAGTGTGCTGTTTCACTCGTGCAATACACTCCTATTGTTGCCCACAAACTGATGCGCTCGCCATGATCTACGCAACGTAGACACATTCATCGGTGACACGCATGATATAGACATTGTCCCCTTTGTTAAACTCAGCCAGTTCATTTTGGGCAAGTGCATACTGCTCCGTAACATTCATTCCAATCTGAATGCGGACTTTGCCCATCGTCTGATGAGTGAGTGGTACTGTTACAGTGGCGGGTTGGCGTAGCAACTCGCTGCTGTGCAACGAGGAATCTGTGTCGCTTCGTTGGAAACGGAAAAAGGCTTGGGCCAGGAAGAGTGCAGCAACCCCGACGCCGGTGGCCATTGCCAAACCTGCGAGCAGATTGTAGCCACTCAACCAAGCAGCCCAACCAGTCGGGCCAAAGCCCAAACAGAAGTAGACTGTCATCCGCAGGTAGGCCAGTGCACTCAAAACCATATGGCTGCGTCGGACATCAAGATCTGAAATGCTACTGTCGACAACATGACCATATCGACCACCCTGTGTGACGTCTCCTGCATCAAATTCAGATCCTTCAATGTGTTCGCCAGGACCGTGTAGATCCACCGCGCTGTCGTGAGCCGTGACATCAACCATGTTACTCATGTCGCCAACATCACTGACATGGCTATCCAGCCCGCCATCGATGACAACATCGCCCCCATCGGCTGATCCATCGATTACACCATCGGCTGGGCCATCAATGACCCCGTCTATTGCTCCGTCACCTGCGCCATCTATCGAGCCATCGATTGCAACGGGGTCTCCATGTGCGTCACCGTGAGTGCTTTCATGTCCAAAGATACCAATAAAGTCAAGAGCCGTGACGCCCAAAGCGAAAACGCTGCAGGCAATGTAGATTTGAATCAGTACTCCCGCAGCGAGAACTTGAGTTGCCAATGAGACAGCAACAATACTCATCACCATTGCGAGAACGGCAAAGAATGTTAATCTTGTACGTGACATAGTTATCTATCCAGAGCGAAATGAT
This sequence comes from Chloroflexi bacterium TSY, assembly GCA_019217005.1. The sequence continues at coordinate 48,312 of JAHBNG010000054.1, read as the reverse complement.
CAATCGCGTTGGCTCATCTATGGAAAAGGCCTTTCTTCCAGAAAGTGTGCAAATATACGATCAATCAATCTGTCGAATGCTCAGCGAATTGCATACTTTCGTCTGATGAGCGCTGCTATTAATGATACCAGAAAATAGCCAAATTGCCATGACACAATGGTGACGTTCTACTGACATATCAATTGTTGTAGGCTTTGAAGAATTTGAGTGTGTATCACAAAGGGCGTCAATGAGAGTTGCTGCTTGACTGAGCAGTTTGCGTTTACACACTTTAGGACACACTCCCTTGAATTTAGGTTTTCATCGCTGAAGGATCGGGATAAACAGTTCGTGGTTCAGTCCAAGAGATATGGGGGTGATCAAGTAGGCCCAATCTTGTATATCCGGCGACACCAATTCAAGTGGGTCAGGACCGACATGATTGTTCAAAGTGGTGTAGAGACCGTTGCGAGGGTTGTAACGTTTGACGCTGTATATGCGTTCGCTGGATGTTCCTAGATCTAATTCTGTTGATTCCACCCCTTCTGTATAGACTAGATAAACTCCCTGTATTGGGTTGGCTAATGCATAGCGAGTATCGCCGGATACCAGATCTGGACGAGCCGTGAGTGTCCACCATGCAACGCCTGTCTGCGTAAAAAACTCATGGAGTCGCATGAGATCTTGTTCCGCTCGGAGGTAATCATTGTGTTCGGGGTGCGAGGAATCGATGTGATTGACACCACCATGGTAGGTATTGCCAAATCCGGTCACAAAATAGCCTCCAGATATGGCAATTGACCAAGATGCTCTGCGAAAGGTTGTACGGGTATGGGAATTGCGCTTATCCACTGTGCCATCACCGTTCCGATCACGCAAAAAGTAGGCATATTCCGCATTGACGACCGGTTTGTTATGCTGACTTTTAGCCCGCATCAATTCATCATAGAGATTGCGACGATGGTTGCTGTTGGCAGTTGATTCGAGCGGTGCGTTCCCATAATATTGTTGATAATCTGCTAGAGACATCCAGCTCGACTCCACATTAAATTCGTCCACGGATCCTTCTGCCGGGGCTGTTGCGGATGGATGAATCATAATCAGCCGGTTGTGGAGATTATACGTTTGCAGTTCATCCCCGATCGATATGTAACTGGCCTTGAGCGAGCCATTGGAGCCCTTGTTCCATTCCCCAGAAACGACTAAAGCCGTCCGATAAGCGCTGTAGCGAGCAGAGATATATCGCGCAAAGCGTCGTCTTGCTTCATCCGAGGGGAAATCGGTCCAATTGGGATCATCCTCACCTCCCCATGCCAACAGCAATCCCTTTACGATTGATGTAATTGAGGCGAACGTCAGCTTCCTGAAAGTAAGCCAGATTTAACCTCTCGTCAGGGAGTGCAATCACACCGATGGGGCCACCAGCTGAGTTTGGTGTCAAGATATGGGTATGAATATAGTTAAAACCTTGGGCCGCCCGCCGATCAATATATTGCTCAAAGGTCTGGCGGTTGAGGTTCTCGAATGCGTTGTTGGCAAATGCATCCCAATTTGTGTCGCCAAACCACCAGACTCGATCACCATTCTGATACTGAAAATGGTGTGGATGGCTCTGCATAACCACAAAGCTACCCCGATTACCTGGATTGGGGGTAGGTATACAGACAAAAGAGCCTGTTTGACCATCTAGCCCACGATCATTGGCGCTAATTGTATAGGTCCATGTCTCTGCCTGCATGCAGTCTGGGCTGATACGCAGCTTCCACGTGGTTCCACCATCCCAAAAGAGAGGGAGTGTTCCCCAGCTATGAGCACCTCGTTGGACAATGGCAAAGGCCTCAATGGAGATGTATGGATTGTCGGGGAGATTCTCTGCCTGATGAGTGCCCTCGAAAAGACCAAAGCGAGGGACGGTATTTGCTCCATTTCGCGCCACAATATGTTGACAAGAGGATGAATAGAGGAGACCCAGGCTCAAAAAGATCAATAATGCAAAATGGACGGCTGATTTGGTGTTCCTTAACCCAAATACACTGGCATGAAAAAAGGACTCAGATGAGCACGGAAAAATGCGGATAAGAAATTTCATGGATGAACTATTGGACTGTCAAGAAAGGTAGATAAATCTTTGCCGATAAGCTCGGGCGCTTTATCGCCAGGACATTAGGATCCGCTATTCCGCTCGCTCTTGGGTCGTCGGTGAAAATCCGGTCAATTCCGTCTGCTTGTATCGTGCCTTGTAGGTTGAGCTGGTGAATCTCCTGTGGCGTATCAGAACTGATGGCGACTTGGAAACGAATCACCGCTGTCGCCGAGGATGCCAGTATGGGAATGGACATCTCGATGATCGACGGGTGCTCAGAGCGTTCGATGAATTTTTGGTCATCAATTTGGACTTCTATAGAAGCCGGGAGCACACTCAAATAAGAAACAAATATCTCATGAAAAAGAACATTCTGAATGGGCTCAGTTGTGCTATTTGTGATAGCAACTTCAAATTCCAGAACATCTCCTGGGGAGATTGTCTGAGAACGATCTGTGTCTATATAAAGAATATAGGTCTGACTAACACGCAGACGCGATGCTGTAGTCGTAGTTGCACTGGGCGTCACAGTAAAGCGCGGCGTGTCGGTTGGAGTGACTGTATGCGTAGGCATAGATGTTGCGGTCGATGTACTTGTTGGCGCATCTGGCTTTGGCTGCACTGTTGATGTCGCAGTTGGAGACACAATTGCATTTAGAGTTGGCTGAGCCGTTGGAACCAACGTCGTAGTCGGCGCGACCGCCACAGTTGGAGAGACGGTTGAAGACGCTGTTGGGGCTGAGGTCATCGTTGCGCTTGGGGCAACTGTGATGGTTGGAGGGATGGTTGGCGGAGCCGTCGAAGATGCTGTTGGAGACGATGTTAATGTTGCTGTCGGAGTCGTTGTCTCTGTCTCAGTTGGGGTTGGTGTCAGAGTAAGAGTTGGCGTTAGGGTCGGAATTGGTGTCAAGGTCTCAGCCACTATGTTTGTTGGTGTCTCTGTTGGGGTTGCCGTAGGTGTTAGAGTTAAGGTTGCCGGTTCAGTAATCGTCGGAGTCGGTGTAAGTGTTGGTGTAGCAGTTTGGGTGACCACTGTCAAGTCGGTCGCCGTGCTTGTCGATGTATTTGTTGCAACTGGCGATGGCACTTCTTCTGATGTGCACGTCAAGCAGTCAACAATCAAGCCATAGCGGTAATCCGATTGAAAAGCATAGATACTATCGTCAATGTCTGCTAATCGTATCCCCCATGCACCCGAATAGACCGGGACGGTGTTATCAGTCTGCACTTGATGGTAGAGGATTCCCGTGCGTGGTTCTGGATGGTTGCGTACAAAACCAGCAGAAGTATAGTCCCAGGCCTGTAACCCTTGTTTGTACCAGCCAACAAAGAGCCGATCCGGGTCAAGAGCCCAGTTGGTTTCCAGATTATGCGCGGCGCTATCAGGCACATCAAATCCGATCCGCAATCCATCAACATAGGTTGGTTGAGTTGGATCGCTCACGTTCCACATCTGTACCGGTTCTTGACCAAGATTCTGATAATATTCATCCTGGATAAAGACGAAGCGACCATCTGGACTAGCCATTACGTGGTGGGTACGAAAATTATCGGGTGGATCAATAATGCCGCCATCCACGATCGGCGTTGGTTGATAGCCCGGGGTCACATCATCTGCATCTAAAATCACAAGACCTTGTTCCCAATAGGCAATATAGACCCGACGGCCAATCGTGCCTCCCGAATGAGCTGTATGATCGAGCACCGTAATGTCATGAATATAGTTTGCTGTATCAAGCGAGTAACCGCCGATTTCAACCGGGTTTGTCACTCCACCATACTGCCCACTGATATCAAGCACGCGTAAATCACGGGGAGCCATTGCCGTCACATAGATATAGGCGCCATTTCCAGAAGCATCATCTTCGACGAAGAGATTATGCACATCGCACCAATCTTCCCCCCCTCCATCTTCGCCATCTGCAGGATATGTCCGGACAGGTTGTGTTGGATCAGTTACGTCAAAGATGGCAACGCCGCAATATCCATCTGTGTTTAGCCGTTCCATGCTGACTACGATATAGTCTTTGCTTTCTTGTCGAAATGCTTTGACGTCAGGGGTGTATGATCGACGATCCCAGATCGTTTGGTGGAGCATCACTGGTTGAGCGGGATCGCTCACATCCGTTAAAGTCCATGCACCATCCCAACCGCCCGCTTGTACTACATAGGTCTTACCATCTCGTTCATATACGTCGATATCCGAGTTGGTACAAATGCTATTATTTTGGGCAGACGCGTGGCTCACGTTACGCAATTTGCTTGTGAGATCAATAGATTTGCTACATACATTCTGCAAAGAGGCTGTATCTGCTCTACGTTTCGATGGTTCTCTTTCAATTGCAACACCAAGCGGCATCAAATCGGAGCGCAGACCGAGACCTTTCAGAACCTGCTGTGAATACAATGGCTGAATTTGTGGTTGGTTATTGATTCTATTCGTTCGTTGTGCTTCCGCAGGCAGAACCCACCCAAGAAGCAGACTGATCAATAAAATCAGCGTGCCCAAAATGAGATGACGTGCTGATAGGTTCGATGGGAGAAACCGATTCACCATAAGGAACATGCCAAAACATCCACAATGAAGCAACGCTCATCAGACGAAAGTGTGCAATTTCTTGAAATTTAGACTGTTCAATCACCTATTTGCACAATTTCTGGAAGAAAGACCTTTTCCATAGATGAGCTATGCAGAAATAACTGTCAGCAATGCTAGAAAAAAAGCACATTGTAACAGATCTGTTCAAAGTATACATCGATCAGTCATCATGTCGTAGTGATCTCGTATACATACCGTCTGAAAGTGGTTCTCCCGACAGTTCTACTAGCTAAAGCAAAATCCTGTTTTTATACAGAAATCAGTTTAATTGTGAATTGTTCATGCACTTTCAAGAATCTGATACTTGTAATCGGTCCCAACGCCTACGGCCGCTCTACGGACTGAGAAAATGCCGAAAGAATTGAGATAGATCATTCGTCAATTTCTCTGCAACTAGGATAGCCAGGATTCAAAACCAGAGATGACGGCTTCCGAACGCATGTCCGACGATTACATAACGCTTATCGGCGTTTTCTCGACGCTTAGAATCGACGTTTTCTCGACGCTTGGTATTGTAAGGTGGGCTGATCCTTGCATTTCCCGTCTCCAGAAGTCTGAGCGGCGTTTATTCAGAAATTTGCAGTCTCAGTAGATCCAAATTTGGCGTTTTTGGCTATTTTCAGTCGAGATTGCAGGGATTTTGGAGTCATTTATTCAGATTTCGGTTACAGAAAACAACCTATTTCATATCTGAAAATCGCCCAAATCTAACGCAAAAACTAGATATCGACCGGCAAATTTGTATTTATGTCAACTGTTTAGCCAGAATTCTCTCTCAAAACCTGAAATTTGGATCTGCCCTGAAAAAAAGGGCAGCAAGAGAAGAGAGAGAGGGGTTAAAGGCCGCGTTGAATAAGAAGCGGGTCCAAGTTGACCCGCCAGAGTGGGTGGCGTCGTTGCCTGTGCCCAACGCAAATCAGTTGTAGTGAGCACCGTACTTAGGCGGTCGGTGCCAAGAAAACCTTGAAGCCGAGGGACTCGAGGGTTTTGAGTGCGCCGGCTTGTGCATGCTCCTTGCGTCGTTTGAGAAAGAAGTCGCCGCCGAGTTCTTCAAAGACGGCATCGGGCTTGTCGATGAGATGATAGACGATGGTCAAGATGGAATGGGCCACGGCAATAGCTGCCCGCTTGGCTCCGCGTCGTGCCTTGAGACGGTGGAACTGTGCGGCGAGATAGGTGTCCTTGGTGCGAGAGGCGGCCCAAGCCGCTTCAACGAGGGCGGTGACTAACCATTTCTGGCCCTTTCGTCGGCGACCACTCTTGCGTTTGCCCGCCGATTCGTTGTTGCCAGGACAGACACAAGCCCAGGAGGCCAGTTTCTTAGCTGAGGGCCAGCTTTCGACCGAGGGACCGATCTCCGCCAGAATTATCTCGGCGACGACTCGCCCCACACCGGGAATGGCATCTAGGCGTGCGATGAGGTCAGCATGCGGAGCCATGAGGACCCCAATCTGTTGATTGAGGGCATCAATGCGTACATTCAGGTGATCGAGATGATGCAGAACTTCTTGCAGCATAAAACGATGATGAGGACGGACCAGTCCCGTCAACGCATCAACCAACTGGGGAATCTTGGCCCGCAGCCGCTTTTGTGCCAAGTCAGCCATGGCTTCTGGGTCCATCTCATCTGCAATCAGGGCCTCGATCATCTGGCGTGCCGATACACCTTGGATGCTCGTGACCACCGATCCCAACTTGACGTTGGCATCTTCCAACACCTTATGCAGGCGATTGACTGCCGCACTCTTCTCTTGCAAGAGACGCGTCCGATAGCGCGTCAGGTCTCGCAAGTCCCTTTGCTCCACATCTGGAATGAAACTGCGCTCCAGCAGTCCATAACTCATCAGTTTCGTGATCCAGGCCGCATCGCTCTCATCCGTCTTGCGACCAGGCACCTGTGCCAGATGGCGGGCATTCACAATCCAGACCTCAAAATGCTCATGCAACACATTGTAGATCGGTTTCCAATACACTCCCGTACTCTCCATCGCCACATGCGTGATCCCATACGACGACAGCCACGACCTCAACCCCTCCAACTCGACCGTCGTTGTCCCAAATCGCTTGCGCACCTGCTCCATCCTCCTGATTCATCTACCACACACGCCACTACCATCCGCTTTGAACATCCAGGCCGCTGCACTTCGGAAACATCACTTCCATCTTCCTTTCCTTTCGCAGCCGCTTATGTGTACCCGATTGTGAGCACAGTCTGCCCTGCGTGTTTCGTCCCGAGGAACGTCCACATCCCGTGGTGCGTCGGTGTACACCAATCTAGCTACTGAGCGTTCTTTACTTGACCACGGACCTTTCCCGATTTCTGTTCGGCGGCTGCCACCACACTTTAACACATTTTTCATCCCCTGTTGTGTTGGCTCACCGCATGTTTATCTACTGAGTCTAAATAATGTAGGTTGTCTGAGGAATTGTGTGGTTGCCAGTTGCTTTGTTGGTTAGATGGTTGGTGAACAATCGAGCAAACCAACAAACTACCCGCTGTTTCCCCCACAAAACTCAAAGAACCATATTTTACTCTGTTGAAACCGAAGTTTGTCTCTCTGTGGTGCTGCGGTTGTGACGAAAATCTGGTTTTCCCTGCGATTCTACCGGTTAAAGCAAAACCATGTTTTCATACAGAGCACAGTATAGGGTGATGGAACACTCCGGCTTTCTCACAATCTTGGTAAAGTAAACAGAATTCAAAACAAGCTTGATGATGAACATGATAACGCCCCCTCGACAAAATCTTGCCCCAATTCGATGGACCTTCCTTGGACTGGCCCTTGCGCTTTTCATCACTCTTATAAGACCAGAAAGTGCACTGGCTGCGGATGGGACGCTGCCACAAATGCCCGATCAGCTTTCCGGACCATATTGTATGACTTCCAGTGGTGTTGCGCTCCGTTATGCTGACCGTGGCACAGTAGATTTACACGTTGATGGGCAACCCGTTGCGGCCTATCTCTTTTGGTCTGCGCGTGACAAAAAGCCGGGTCGGGCAGATCGGGAACTCGTGCTCACAATCAATGGCGGCACGCCGATCCAGGTAATTGCTGAGGCTGGTGAGGAAGAATATGCTGGATATTTGGAACGCCACTACTATAGCTATCGTTCACAGAACTTGGCGGCCCGGATTCCAGCAAACAGCAATACAACAGCAGAAATAAGCGGGCTTGTCCATTTTGAACCACACGGTGCGAGCCTGGTCGTCATTTACGAGAATCCGGATCGCTGTCCAATCAGTCAATTCGATATGCACTATGGCTTGGATAGTTTCTCCCGTCAGCGTACGGGACTAAACGGTCCAGCCTCAGAAGTGACCTGCACACAATTTGAAGCTGCTGACATCGATCGAACGCTCACATTCCATCTTGCTGTTGGTGGTGTAGAGGGCCCACATAGGGGTAACGCTCTCTGGTATCAGACCGGAATGAATGCGTTACCAACCGAGCTCATAAACGTCCCTGGTGCCGACCAGTTCCAACCGCCCCACGCACATGGACATCCATATCCACTGCATGGAGATGGGGGTGAGTGGGACAATATCATCAACCAGATCCACGTTCCAGCAGGTGCAACCTATGCGTGTCTGCAGTTCGATTCGATCCAGACCATCATTGATGGTGAACCCGTGAAGGGAACCAGTGCCGTTTGGGTCAATCTGATTACGCATCTGCCAATTCCTCAAGAGCCCCCGCGAGAGAGCGCTATTCAGATTGAAAAGGAAGCCGTTCAAGAAATCGTAGAAGCTGGTCAACCCATTGGTTTTTCGATTGTTGTGACCAGTAGCGGAGACGATATAGCCAAGAACGTGCTCGTGACTGATCCCCTTCCACTTGCACCAGGAATTAGCTGGCGTATCGATGCATCCCAGTCAGATATTGGCTGTGCAATCGAACAAAACATTCTAACCTGTGCCTTTGGTGATCTCGCACCGATGGAATCTCGTCGCGTTCATCTCGTCTCAACAACAACGACCGAAACGACGCCTGATTGTGAGAGGCCGACTCAACTCAATAACGTCGCAACTGTAATAATTGATAACGGAACGACCGATCAAGACGATGCCGGCGTGGGTATTTTTTGTCAGCCGCGTCCCGGCATCGACATTGTTAAGACTGCCGATGCTAAAGTTGTGACTGCCGGAGAGCCCATTGGCTTTGTAATGACCGTGACCAGCAATGGGAACACAGCCGCACAAGCAGTCACCTTAACCGATCCCCTGCCCCCGATTGATGGCTCGAGCTGGAGCATTGATACTGCTGCATCGGATATAGGTTGTGGCATCGACAATGGGGTGCTGACTTGCCATTTTGGGGACCTAGAGCCGAATCAGTCACGTCGCGTTCATGTCACAACGTCAACCGCGGCTTTGGCAACAGATGAGGTCGCAGCGACCTGTCGTGACGTTGCCGCAGAAATCGATAACGTTGGCTATGTAACCATTTTAACTGGTGAATCTGATCAAGATGATGCTCATATAACGATTCTCTGTCGGCCACATCCTGGCATCGACATTGTCAAAACTGCCGATGCAGAAGTCGTGACGATTGGGGAACCCATTGGCTTTGTGATGACTGTAACCAGCAATGGCAATACGAAGGCGCAAGATGTGATTTTGACAGATGTTCTCCCTGCTGTTTTAGGAGTCATTGAGGGCTTGAATTGGCAGATTGATGAGCAACATTCGGACGCTGGTTGTGCCATCTCCAATCAGGTATTGACCTGTCACTTCGGCGATCTGGAACCAGGTCAGATTCGACGGGTCCATGTTCTATCGGCAACTCGACAAAACCGAGCACAGCGGTTTCTAGCCAACACTTGCCAAGATGTAGCGACCCAGATCGACAATATTGCGCAAGTCACAATCCTAACCGGTCAATCCGATCAGGATGACGCCTCAATACAGATTCTCTGTCTGCGCGAACCAGATATTACAATCACGAAGACTGCCGACAAAACCCCCGTGGTTGTTGGCAAGCCGCTTGGTTTTACGATTGTTGTCACAAGCGTCGGCGATGTCGCAGCAGAGAACGTAACCGTGGCCGACCCACTTCCAACTGCGCCTGGTATTGAGTGGCAGATTGATGCGGCAGGTTCGGATAGTGGCTGTCAAATCGTCAATGGGTTGATGACCTGTCTGTTTGGTCGTCTGGCACCGGGTGAGAGTCGACGTGTGCATGTTGTTGCCCCAACAACCATTGAAACAATAACCGATGATTGTCAGGAAATCGTTCCCTGGATCGACAATACAGCAACAGTGACAATCGACGGGGGATATACAGACCAAGATCAGGACACAATCCGAATTATCCCGATCTGCCCACCGAACGAGGGAGAGAAAAAGGCGGCGATTGGGAACTACGTTTGGGAAGATCGAAATGCGGATGGACTCCAGGGTGATGATGAGCCAGGTATTGCTGGGGTCGCCGTACATCTGTACGATGCCAATCGGCAACTCATTCAAACCATATTGACAGATGAGACAGGCCATTATCGATTCGGCGAGCTAACGCCTGGTGACTATTCTGTGCAATTTGAAACGCCGGCTGATTTTGTGCCCACTTTACAAGATCAACAAAGTGATGATCGGATAGATTCCGATGCAGATATCGTAAACGGTCACACAATCATCACAACACTCATTTCGGGCGAATTCGACGAAACGTGGGACGCTGGCTTTTTTCGTCCTGTAACGGTTGGTGATTATGTTTGGTATGATGAGATGATGCCACGTGGTATTCAAGACGCGGGAGAAAATGGGGTCCGTGATGTAACGGTCGTGCTCCATAATTCCCTCACGGGGCACCCTGTGGAACGGACATTAGGGATACCGTTGGCTACAATCACTAATGCGGAAGGACGATATCGTTTCGAAAACCTACCGCCTGGAGATTACTATGTCGTCTTTGATCTGAAAAACCTACCCGTCAGCTTTATGCCAACCAATTCAAACATTGGTTCAGATGATCGGGTTGATTCGGATGCGATTGCCACGATCGGCGAGACAGAGATTCGCACGAGCACAACTGGATTCCTCTATTCTGGAGACATCGATCTAACTCTCGATCTGGGAATCCGTCTTTGTCACCCGACTGCGGTAACACTCGCTGGTTTCCAGGCCCAGCGCACTGAAACGGCATTAGAGATTGTCTGGACGACGAGCAACGAGAGCAATACTTGGGGCTACCATATCTGGCGTAGCCCGGATCAAGACCGCAAGAATGCGGTACGGATTACCTCACAGATCATTTTGGCGAAGGGTCAAGGTGGATCGGGCTCTCAGTATCGATTTACGGACGAATTGTCTGATACAGAGACGACTGCTTATTATTGGTTGGAAGAAATCGAAACCGAATGTACCAAAAGCTGGCATGGTCCCTACAAAGAATTGAAGTTTGAGCATTCAGTTGAAACGGTGATGGAACCCGTAGCATATCTTCCATTGATCAAGCGGTAACAGATGAGAGCGTGTCCCAAAGTATGTAAATGCGGTCGATTCTCTGACAGAGATTGAGAGTCTGACTTCCAACTTCGATCAGTAGGCAAAATAAAGCAAGGTAACATAGGAGGTGGACGAAGTCGTCCACCTCTTATTTATTGCCAGCTTACTCAACGATTTGCATTGGAACTTCGCTAGATAGTTACGTTTTTTGAAGGATTGTCGGATTAGATAACGATAAACTAATAAGAATCATTATTGATCTTAGAACCTATCCGAAAAATGGTTGTGAGTCCAACAATCTGCTCGAGAAAGCATGGATTGTCACAGAGCTTTTCGGCTAAGCACTTAATTGAGTAACTACCCATTACATGCCCCAATCCATTTTCATCCGTTTGGATGCTAGACAATTCATCGAGCACGTGGCAGACTGAAAATCATGGCATATTCCAACTATTCAGATGAACAGCTGATGAAGTTGATCAGCGAACAGGACGTTGCTGCGTTTGAACACTTATATGATCAATATGCGCAGATAGTCTTTAACCTTGTTGTCCGCATCGTCAGAGATACCTCGATTGCAGAGGAAATTGTACAAGAAACCTTCTGGCAGGCTTGGAAAAAAGCGGCCGAGTTTCGTAGCACCAGTTCAGCTGCTACTTGGATACATCGAATTGCGCGCAACAAAAGCATTGATAGCATCCGGCGGAGGCATACGATTACTCAATGCGAGTCTCTTCCCACTTCAGACAATCTATTGACTCCACACGATGATCACGCTATATCTGGAGTAGGAACCGCTCAACTCCAGACAACACAATTATCAATCGTCGAGACATCGATTGCGTATCAGACAAATCAGCAACAGCTACAAAATGCACTGAAGATTATTCCAGACGAACAGCGTATTTGTTTGGAATTTGCTTATTTTGATGGCATGACTCAACAAGAAATTGCCAAACATCTTGATCTACCGCTCGGTACAATCAAAACGCGTCTTCGCATTGGTCTGAGCAAGCTAGAATATATACTGCGGGCTGTTGGGTATGTTGGTATTTAAGGATAGTGTGTCCCAAAGTGTGTAAATGGAGACTGCTTGGTCAGCGAAACCCTTCCATTGATATACTCAATAGACCACAATCGCTAGATTCTTCACTTCGTTGGTGCGATACACCCCCTATGTGAACGGAATGACACGATTGCGATCCGCTGATACTTTGGGGCATATACCCTGTTTAAGGAATGAATAATCACGATGACTATATCACACGAACAGGTTGTTGATCTTCTCCCGGCCTATGTGTTGGGAGCGCTCGACGTAGATGAGATGAGCGAGGTTGAGCAGTATATCGATATTCAGCGTAATTTTATTGAACAACTCGAACGTTCAGAAGAGGCGGTGACGCTGCTTGCACAATCGGCACAACATCATCCCATGCAGTCGCAATTAAAAGAGCATTTGATGTCACTCGTGCATAGCGATGCCGACGATTCACCCGGTTATGACCTTATTTTTGCGCAACGAGAGCGTGATTCTATTCGTTCATGCAACTAGAGGGGGTTTCTAATCGGCCTCTAGATAGGATTTCAAGCAAATCAGAAGGTCACGAGAATAAGGATGTGAACTTAGCAGGTCAATCCGTGAAAGTGAGCCGTTCTGAAAAGAGAGAAAACCAGGTATTTGTAATAGATCTCGAACAATTCGTTTCTGCCGGAAAGGTTCAAATCTAGTATCCACGAGAGCTTGCTGATGGAAATGGCCTATCAAATTATGCGCCAAATCAGCCAAAAGGATAAGAGATTTTGAGCTAGAAATAGGGTCTTGCGACGAAGCTAAGTGTAACCCCATTTTATCATTACGGAATTGTTCGATTTCAGCCGCACCTCGATTGTCATAATATGAAATGAAGTGACGCTTGGATGGCAATTTGATGGTCGAAATGTAGTAACTGACACAAATTTGCTCGTTTTCACTCTTTTTTTGAGAAAAATGCGTACAGGGCGATTAAACTTGATAGGTGATGGAATTTCAGCCAGAAAGACGTCACCGCAAGGATCCCATCGAGTCACCTGTTGCGCCCACAGATGGGCACGACGGTTGGAGTTGCCCTTCATCATAAATTGATAGTTGCGGTTGAGCAGCCACCGAATATTTTCTTCACTACCTGCACCGCCATCGGTGCGCCAGACGACTCGCTCGCGTTTTTTCTCGTCTAACTCTAATGAACTTTCCGTGGCAAGCACGGCTGGCTGAAACGATGGAGCTGTATGCTGACTCCCTGGATAGAGGTCTGACCAAACCGTTTCATGGTATTTAACCGAACTTACACGGACCAATTGGCGTCCCGTTGCGTTTTTTTGCCGCTAAAATAGCCTTTTTGACTTTTCTGTGCCTTTTTGCGGGGTGGTTCAAAATTAGGTTTACACTTTTGATATATAGACAAAAATCTATATGAGACCGTTTTCTCTCTGAGAACCGGCGAAATCAGAGAATATAAACGTTCTTTCTGTTTCTAAAAGTGTAAACCTATCTATCCAGCTAAAATGAACCACCCCCTTTTTGCCGCATGGTAATCCGGATAGGTCAAAGTCTAACCACAAGAACCCTCGCCAATCGTGGTTGTGTATTTGGCTTAGAGGCTTGCAGATTTCGCTGACCGCACTCTACCGATATTCATTAGAGTTAGGGCGTCTAATGTACGAGACATATTTGATTGCTCACTAAGCTGCTCCATCCCATAAATTTCGCAAGGAGTCTTTCTGGTCTGACCTTTGTATTGAACTCAGTCAGCGTTGCGCAACCACATAATATGCTAACCAGCACCTGTTCCAACTTACTTGCTGGTGTATATTCATACGTTTTGACCGGTATTTCGATCTTCTTCAACGCAGTTAGCACTTTCTCTTGATGGTAGTATGCCAGCAACGCAGCTAATGGTGCATACTGAGTATTGCTGATCTCGTTCGTTAGTCCGAATTCTATTGCCATGAATGCCTCCTTGGATCGGGTATCTCTAATGAATTTCTTTGAGGCTATCCTTTTTTCGGCATTTTGACGAATTTGATCGAATAGAATCAGGCTCTTATTGCGTCAACGAATAGAATTCCCTTCCCGTTGCGCAAAAATAAGGTATGAATCAAAAGAAGTAGAAGATCCAACCCTAGAGGCCACAGTTGTCAACGAATCTGTCGATCTATGGACCGAAGAGACATTAGATCATTCCGCCGTTAGTTCTTCATTCTCCCCAGCCCCAGAACCACAACCTACTTTTGCAGAGAATCCTCAGCCTACAATGTCTCTCAATGGAGCTCAGCCTGTTTGGAGCCCTCAGGTTGAACAGTACGATCATCAATCGAGCAGGGTTCGCCGCCTGTTGACAGCTCGATCTTTGGTGAATATGCTAGCTGTGATTTCGTTGATTGCTCTCATTGTCGTTGGCATAATCGAGCTACAGCATTTCAGTCAGCTACGTACGGCACTTGCTGTCAACGCGGTCATATATGAGCAAATTGATGTGGTGAAAGCGCGTAATGAAGAACTAGAAAGTCTGAATGAAGAAGTTTCTTTGCAAAACTTGATCCTCCAGGCAAATAGAGCGGAATATGCTCATGCCAATTTGGAACTTGCAGATGAATTGGCCCGCAAACATGAAGAGTTGGCGGTCAGTCGAGAACGCATCGATCGATTGGTTAGAGCTGAGCGAGCGGAGATTCTATCGGGGACGGAAGGGACGTCCGAGCTTCAAGGAATTTTCTACCTAAATGATGCACAGGGCACCTTGATCGTTCGCGGATTGCAGCCGTTATCAACAGACCAGACCTATCAATTCTGGCTTTCCCTTCCAGACGGCAATCAGATTCCAGCGAGCCTTGTATCTGTACAAAGCGCTCAAGAGCCCTCTTGGACCGAAATTACTCTACCAGCGAGCGTCCCTCAATTTGCAGGGGTAGGCATTACAATTGAACCTGCTGGTGGTAGCCAACAGCCAACAGGACCAATGCTGCTCGCAAGCGAAGTTAGCTAATTTCACACCCGTAGCGCCATCTTCTGATCAAAAGCCTTTTTGAGAAACTCTTTTGCCACGTGCACCGGTATGGCAACACCAACATCTGGTCCATTCATCAATGTATTGATTCCAATCAACTGACCTTGCACATTGACCATGGGACCTCCCGAATGTCCCGGACGAAGATGGAGACTGGCCGCAATCCATTCTTTACCAGACGTTACCAAGTCTGGCAATCGATTACTGGCATCAATGATGATCCCCGAAGTAGATGCCCCCAAAACGCCCCACGGATGACCAAAAGCTAGTACAACTTCGCCAACTTGGAGCTGACGGGAATCGCCTATCTGGATTGTTGGTAATCCCTGTTTATCAATGCGTAGGACAGCCAGATCAAGTCCATTATCGCTCGCGACAATGCGTCCATCGAGTTTTTCCCCATCTGCTAGAATCACAGAAATGGTATTACGCCCAACGACCCGTGAATGAACGACATGGGCATTGGTCACAACGAGGCCGTCTGAATGCCAGATCGTTCCGGCTCCAATGTTGCGGTGTCCACTGCGGATCTGGACCAGACTACGCAACACCTCTCCACCGACATCCTGCATTGATTGATTAACTTGATGTAACGTATCAGACAAGAAACTTCACCCCTTTTTCACTCATTCCTTAACTTCCCCCAACTAGAAAGCTAGAGATCCGAAAGTTGATGTGTTTGAGTCAAGTTTTGAGATCTCTATTTGTAGATAGTGGATGGTTGATAGTGGATAGTTACACAAGTCACTATCCACTATCAACCATCCACTATTAACCACTTGTTGGTCTGAGGCGGAGCCTCGTTAGTTATAGGCAAAGCGCATGGTACGATTCTTCCTATCCACTACCCACCAACAACTATCCACTTTTGCACGATGTTCACTTTTGTCCAATCGTTATCGCTAGCTCTTGAGTCCGCCCACCCCGGACAATCGCAACCGTTGTCTCCTTTCCAACCCGGTCTCCCGATAACAACGTCTGCAGATCATCGATGTGTCGTACAGGTTGGCTATCTAATTGAACGAGAATATCACCCTGGAGCATACCTGCTTTGGCGGCTGAGGCATCTGCTTCAACAGACATGACCATCAATCCAGTCTCTTGCTCTAATGACTGTTGCAGTTCGTCTGGTAGCCGAACAGGTTGAATACCGACCCCTAGATAACCACGTGGCATGTGACCATGCTCCAGCAAAGCTTCAACGATGCGCTGAACGCTCGTTGCCGGAATCGTCATGCTAATCCCGCGCAAAAGCGCGGATGAATTGATGCCTGCCACCTTTCCATCGGCCACAACCAGTGGTCCACCGGAGAATCCGGGATACATGGTGACATCTGTTTGTAAATAGTGATCGATTTCACCTCCAGCTGAGGTACGCCACTTTCCACCCAATGCACTCACAACCCCCAATGTTGCCTGCACAGTGCGACCCGGGCGACCCATTGCCAACACCAAATGCCCAACGCCCAACGCGTCGGATTCAAGCCAAGAGGCGGCTGCGAGGTCCGCAGCTTTGGCTCGCAGGAGCGCCAGATCTGTCGTTGGATCACGCCCAATTAACGACGCTTCGATTGCATTCCCATCACCCGAACCGATTCGAATATTTTCATCCCGTTCCACAACATGATTTGCCGTGACAATAATGCTACCCTTCTCGCCATCATGTGTCCAGACGACACCGCTCGCAGACATGCGTCGCCGTCCTTCGACTCGAACAATGGAGGGACCAGCCGATTCCACAAGACCAGCCAAATCGGTAGATAACTGCTGGAGAATATTTGTTGTCATAAATTACTCCTAACGGCGGTATAACTGACGATTTTGAATTTAGGTACGTGCAAATAGAGTATCATAGGCATCATTCCTCCACATCGCCCATTCGTTGAGTACATACCTGGAAAAAGGGTTAGGTTATTTTATGGAATGCCTTAGTACTACTGTGCATCAAGTAAAGGCTCGATAATGTTCGATTTTTGCACAAGATAATGCGAGCGTTTAGCGGAAGCAAGACGACGTTGCTTGTAGCGAAGGCGCTCGATAGTCTCAGCGAGTGTCAAGACAGGTTTAGGCAGAACGGCATGGAGAAGTTCAACAACCTGTGGCAAAGTGAGAGCGGGGGCATCATATTTGAGGAAAAACTGAGAACGAGCCAAGAAACCAAAGGCCAAAATGACTAAGGTCATATGATGATGCCAACCGAGCCAACTGCGAGTTTCATATTCGTTGAGTCCGAGAAACTTGGCTTGTTCAAAAATGGTTTCAATGGGCCAACGCAAAGCAGAAACAGTGGCGAAGTCATCCAAGGAAGTCTCAAGGGGTGCATTGGAGAGAAAGTATTGCAGAGAGCAATCGGGATTGCGGCGGACGATGAGCCAGAGAGCAGAACCGGGGAGCCCATTGCGGACAGAGACAATGCGGCGACAAGCAATGGAAGCAACGATGAAGCCCTTGGAGCCCTCTTTGAGAACATGCTGTTGCCACTCATGCTCCTGGAAGGTGTCAGCGAGTTGAGCAACGGTGAGAGGCGTAGGTTCACCAGGCCGGACGCGGAGCTTGGAAGCTTTGCGCCCGCGTCCAGATGATGCGGGCAGATAGGTCTGGGGGCTGGAGGTCCAGACACGAGTCTCTTTGGGCACTTCAGCAAAGTAGCTGTAAGCGGTTTGGCCATCAATGCAGTCAAGCAGATGAGTATCTTTGCCAAAGGCTTCATCCATAGTGATCCAGCGGATGGGCAACGCACCCAGGGCGTGCGTCTGCTCAATCATGGACCAAGCCAATTCATTTTTTGTTTGGAAGGTCAGGTCAGTGGGAAGACCGGTTTTGTACCGCTTCTCTGCATACTCATCACTAAACCATTCTTGGGGGATATACAACCGACAGTTCAGTAAGGTATAGCCATGAGAGCTATTATATCCCAGGAAGACTCCGGCTTGACAGTTGGCGATCTTGCCCAGTTCGCCACACCGCTGCCGCTTGACGCCCACTGACTCTTCTCCTTGCTTGGGAATGTCGCTCCCATCCAGGAGTAAGACGCCATTTGCGTCTCCCAACAACTCACCTGTCTGTCGAGTATGTTCCGCCAGCATCGCTTCACCGCTCCAGCGGCTCTGACCCACAAAGCTTTGCAGGGGGCGTACACCCGATTCTCCTACTGTCGCCAGCGCGATGTTCTCGGCCGATTTGCG
The DNA here is from genome assembly GCA_019217005.1 of Chloroflexi bacterium TSY. Next base: position 29,978 of record JAHBNG010000054.1, on the reverse strand, counting down.
TTTGATTTCGGGGTCTAACAAGCCTCGCATGTAGTGGTACGCATGCTCTCTCTGAGCCACATGGCTGAAGTATGGACTATATATGGCATGATACTCCTGGAGTTGGTCGGCCAGTGCCGCCAGTTGCTCTTCTGTCAGTTCCAGCAGCGGCGGGCTTTCCAGTTGGCTGTAGTCATATTGATTGACTGCTTGAGCAAGTTTCATCTTGATTTCCTTTCATCGAAGACTGCTTCATTTTATTGGCTCTTCAGTCTATCTCATTTTTCCTTTGCATTCTGTTTGCGTTTTGTTAGCAATATGCCCAGAAATATAACGAATTTCCTTTGTGTTTCACAATATATTGCTGCACAGTAGCATTAGAACCTATCCGAAAAGTGGTTGTGAGTCCAACCAGTCTCTCGAATGGGAATGTATCGTCACAGAACTTTTCGGATAAGCACTTAAATGAGTATCAAGCCAGCACGGGTTGCGCGCACAACCGCTTCTGTACGACTGCTGGCATTAAATTTGCCGAGGATGGCGTTGAGATGAAATTTAACCGTGTGTTCGCTGATGTTGAGGTGGCGAGCAATGGTTTTATTCGGTAGACCCTCCGCAACTAACTGTAAAACCTCTAACTCACGTGGAGTAAGCGGGTCGACCAAGCCCGAAGAATCTGAGCCCTCGGGCGTTATTTGAGGTGTCCGAAGAAAGGCTGATAGTGCGGGATCCAATACGAGAAGACCTTGTGTAATTGCGCTCAGAGCCGTTGTCATTGCATTACCATCAGTTGTGCGGAGGAGCAAACCCTGTACCCCCATTTGCCAGATGACGGGTGCCTTTTCTGGAGCAGAAACGAGAACCAAAATGGGCGGAATTTCAACGATGCGAGCATCGTTATTCAGGTGCTCACTTTCGTCTGATGATTGGTTATCGAATCGTTTATCATCCAATAGGTCGTCGCCAGACGAGCTTTGTAGCAAACGAGCAAGATGTTCAAGCGTAGCGTCGATTTCCCAGCCCAGATCCCACAGAACAACATCGGCACGGTAAAGGTGAATAAGATCGTTCGCATCGATCGGACTATCGACTTGGCCAACCACTGAGAGCAGCTCCTGATTGTTTAGCAATGATGCCAAACCCGCTCGGGTCAAATGGTCGTCAGCGATAATCAAAAGGCGGATGATTGTCATGAAGTCTAAGTTTCGGCCTTGGTCATCGTTTCGTCAAATTGTAGAACAAACGATTAGTTTATTCAGCGTCAGGGAAGAACAATTCTTCGCAAAGGTGATTGCGTAATCGTCTGCGAGAAGATTCTATACTAAAGAGTGTGTACCACAAAGTGCGTAAATAAACCTCACTTAGTCAGAGAATCGACTACGTTTACACACTTTGGGACACACTCCCATACTAGATCATCTCCTTCTTCCTCAGCCTTGGCCTCTCCCTCAGCCTCCTCCTAATTCTCGCTAAAACTTGGCTGCCCCTGCTGTGCGGCCCATTGCATGGTATAGAGATTGTAATAACGTCCCTGGCGTTCAATCAAATCGGCATGAGTGCCCATCTCGATAATTTCCCCTTGGTCCAAAACCACAATTTTATCGGAGTTTACAATCGTATTGAGACGATGCGCAATGACAAAGCTCGTGCGGTTGGTCATCAGCGTGTCGAGCGCCTTCTGGATCTGTTTTTCAGTTGTCGTATCGACACTGCTCGTGGCTTCATCCAGAATGAGAATGCGCGGGTCGGCAAGCAGCGCGCGGGCGAATGAAAGCAATTGGCGCTGACCAACGCTCAGGTTGACGCCATTTTCTCCAACAGTCGTTTCGTAGCCGTCGGGTAGGGCGTTGATAAACTCATGGGCACCGACTGCTTTGGCTGCTGCGCTAACTTCCTCGTCCGATGCATCCAGACGACCATAGCGAATGTTGTCACCAATTGTGCCACCAAATAGGAAGGTATCTTGCAACACGATACCAAGCTGCGAACGCAGACTTGCTTGCGAAACTTCGCGGATGTCATGCCCATCGATCTTGAGCGAACCACCGGTCACATCAAAAAAGCGAGAGACAAGACGAATAACCGTACTCTTGCCTGCCCCAGTTTCGCCAACGAGCGCGATCCGTTCGCCAGGATCAGCGCGCAGATTTATTCCTCTCAAAACCGGTTCATCATCTTTATAGTAGAAGCGTACATCTTCGAAATCAACTCGCCCCTGAATCGGCGGCAACTCTCGGGCATCAGGAGCGTCTTGAAGGTCTGGCTCGGTGTCAAGTAAATTGAAGATCCGCTCACATCCCGCCATGGTTGCTTGAAAAGTGTTGTAGCGCTGGGCCATTTCTCGAATAGGTTCGAAGAACCGGTCCACATAAAGAACAAAGGCCACCAATGTACCAGCCGTCACGGCATCGCCCAACACGAGCCAACCACCAAAGCCAACCACCAAGGCCAGTGAGAGCGAACCCATGAAATCAACGCCAGGAAAAAAGAGAGCAGTTAGTCGAGCTGCATTGACATTGGCATCCAGGTAAGAGCTATTCAGATCATCAAAGTAACGATAATTCCGTTCTTCGCGTGTAAAGCTTTTGGTCACGCGGATACCGGTAATCGATTCATTCAAGTATCCGTTGATCAATGATAAACGACTGCGGGCTGCGCGGTAGACAAGACGCACATGTTTGCGCCAATAGTTCGTCACAACAATCATCACGGGCAAAATCGAGAGGGTGACGAGCGCCAGTTGCCAATTCATGGCGAACATAGCAACGATAATCCCAAAGAAGACAAAAACTGACCGTGCCATGCCTGTAATGGACCACGTCACAAAATCCTGTAGAATGCCTACATCCCCAATGAGGCGCGCCATGAGACGACCCACGTGATAGTTGTTGTGGAAGTTGAGGGATAGCTTATGTAGGTGGCGGAAGAGTTGACTGCGCATATCGGCCACGACACGGGTTCCAGCATAGGCCATCTCGACAATGCGCATACGATTTGTGTACCACTCTCCAAGCGCTGCCAAAACGAAAAGCCCTGTCCAAAGACGAAGCTGTCCCATGGAGCCAGCCCGGATTCCATCGTCGATTGCCCGTCCGATCAGCCAAGGCGCGGCAACGCTCAGCGAAGATGAAATTGACATGGCGATGACAGATTTGACCAATCGGGCTCGATAGGGAGCCAAATAGCGCAACAGGCGCAAGAGCATGGCACCATCATAGAATTGACGAACATCATCTTCATTTTCATCAGGCAAGAGATCGCGGACGCGATCTTCGCGTGCCAGTCGTTCTTGTTCCTCAAAGGTAGGTCGTCTGCCAAAGAGCCAAGCTCGGCGGCCGCGTAGATTTTGAACCGGATCATTCTCCGGTTTAATTGTTTGTTCAGTTTGGCTGGGTGTTGTTTGTTGAACCGTCATGATTCTTTACCCTTTTTCAACATAAATAGAGATTATAAGGATTCAGAATATGGGACACGGATGAACACAGTTCACGGATTTACTCTAAGATAATTCGCGTTGGCGAAACGCCCACTTCGTGAACATCCTGAAAATCTGTGTCCTTTTTTCAATCCATATAATGTCTAATGATTCATTGTCCAGAGACAGCAATCGTTTGATTCTTCGCTCCACTCAAGAATGACACGATTGCCGTAACCTACTCATCTTCTGTTGCAAGATCCCAAATTATTCTGTCCGTCCGATTGTGACCGATACAGCAGCTTTGTCCAAGGCATTTTCTTGCTGCTCATAATTAGTACTTTTGGCACCGCCATTTGTGACAGTCTCAAAGCGATGCTGGGGAGTGGCTGTTGCGAGTTCTTCCTGATCCTTCAATTGTAGATCATAGATCTGGCGGTATAAACCATTGAGAGCCAAAAGGTCCTCATGCACGCCTTGTTCAACAATCTGTCCATGATCGAGTACAAGAATCTGGTCGGCATTCTTCAAAGTCAACAATCGTTGGGCAATCACAAAGGTTGTGCGACCCTTCATCAGTTCATCTAATGCTTGCTGAATGAGGTATTCGGTCTCGGTATCAACAGAACTGGTCGAGTCATCCAGAATCAAGACTCGCGGATCACAGAGCAATGCACGTGCAATGGCCACGCGCTGTTTCTGACCACCACTCAGCGTGACGCCACGTTCGCCCACTACTGTCTCGTAGCCCTCTGGAAAGGTCATAATAAACTCATGGGCACAAGCTGCTCTAGCAGCGAACTCAACATCTAATTGCGATGCATCCGGTCGACCGTACGCGATATTTTCGGCAATCGTTGAACTAAAGAGGAATGGATCTTGGAGAACAATGCTGATGTGTTGACGGAGGCTCTTTAATGTCAGATCGCGCACGTTGATTCCATCAAGCAGGACGCTTCCTTCTGTTGGGTCATAGAAGCGCGGAATGAGATTGATGACAGACGATTTGCCTGAACCGGTGGGACCAATGAGGGCGACGACTTGACCTGGTCTGGCATGAAGATCGATGCCAGAGAGCGTGCTGGTTCCTGTTTGATAGGCAAAGTTCACGGCCTCAAATTTGACATCACCTTCGGCTTTTTCCAGTATGATGGCATCAGGCTTTTCTTGGATCGGGTTGGGTGTATCGATGATCTCAAAAATTCGTCCCGCACTTGCACCTGCCGTCGCGGCCATGTTGACGAGAAATCCCAGTCGCATAACGGGACCATTGAGCATCAAGACATATGTGATCAATGCAACGAGCGAACCGATTGTGACCCCTGTTGTTTCGCTCTGCAAAGCCAATGGCCCACCAAACCAAAGAAGCAACAAAATGCTTACGGAAACGATAAAACTGAAGAGCGGCCAATAGTTGCCCCATTTGAGGATGGCCGAATAACGCTGCTCAAACCAATGATCATTATCAGTGTCGAATTTTTTAAACTCATGTGGCTCACGTGCAAAGGACTTGACCAATCCAATGCCGGTCATACTCTCCTGCATGGTTGATGCGAGGGCGCCCATTTGCTTCTGGATATCTTTGAAAATGGGGCGAATCGTGCTACCAAAACGTAAGGTGGCATAAACCAGACCGAGCATGGGGCCAAGAACATAGAGTGAAAGTTGAAAATTTTCCAACATGATGGCTAGCAGGACTCCAACAAGCAGTAAGGTTGTCGCCATTAAGATCCATCAGGCCAATCCCGACGAATTTTTCTGATTCACTAATATCGCTCGTGGCGCGACTCATGAGGTCACCGGTTTGGGCGCGATCATGAAAAGCAAAAGGGAGACGCGGAATGCTTTCAAAAAAGTGGTTGCGTAAATCATAAGATACCTGAAATGTGAGCCAATTGCCATAGTAGCGCATACCGAATGCGGCGATTGCCCGGATAACTGCAATCCCCAAAATAATCACCGCCGCCGAGTAGAGCCCTTGCGCCGAACGATTAGCGATGCCCTGGTCAATTGCATTCTTAATTACCTGCGGCACGACAAGATTTAATAAACTCGCACCCAACATTGAAATATAGGCCAGCGTTACCTCAAATTTATATGGCCTGAGATACCCCAACAATCTTCTGTAAGAACCTATTTTATCATCCATCGTTTCCTCCTAATCTCAATCTGTCTATCCTGCAATATATACTCAGCAACGCCATCAAGCCACACTTTTCAATCGGGAGACACTGTTGCAATCTGTTGCCGCTGAGTATAAATGACAAAAGCAATGCCGTAGGTGTTTAACCCCACGGCATCTCACATAAAATAAAAATCAAAAAAGCCGTAGGCGTATTACCGCCTACGGCTCTTTGGCTATCATCCTGCTCGAATCACCACAGAGTCACTGTACACGAGACGGTCTATGCACACTATCCAAAACAATGCCCAGGCGGAGCCTGGACGACACTGACAGGATAGAATTGATAGACACGATGACTTTGCATGTGATCGTCGGGGATTCGAACCAACTAAATATTCACTTATCAGACAAAAGTGTGCGACTTCCTAAAATTTCGACAGTTTAATCGCTGATTTGCACACTTTCTGGAAGAAAGACCTTTTCCATAGAGAGCCTAAATATTTCCATATTTAACTCTATCAGTCTCACTCAATACTGTCAAATGCGTTGTGCCAGCTAGCAGACGAACACTCTGTCTTCAAGACAAGCGCAGTCTACTTCGTACCTTTGTTTGACCATTACGCATTTTCATTGTACCCTGCATAAATCGTAAGGTAGCAATAGTGTGATCAGGCAATTCAAAGAGATAATGATTAAAAGTTCCAAAACAAAACGAGCAAGGGCAACTTCACGACCAGCTAAAAATCAAAGAGCAATCACCAAAGGCCAAAGACCAAGGCGTACAGAAAAAAAGCCCAACATTGACCAACCAATGGTACCTCCGAAACCTTATGAACTCGGAGACTATATCTTGCTAGATTCTGGCAATATGCGCAAACTTGAGCGCTTGGGAAACTATACGCTTATTCGTCCCGCACCTCAGGCAATTTGGCAACCCCATCTGCCGCGCGGCGAGTGGAACCGGGCGGACGCCATCTATACTCGCGACTCAAGTGGTAGTGGTCAATGGACGTGGCAAAATAAAATCGAGCGAGATTTTGATGTGCTCTACAACGATATGCAGCTACACATCAAACTGACCAATTTTGGTCATATGGGGCTTTTTGCTGAGCAAGCAGCAAACTGGACATGGATGCGCGAGCTCATTCGCAAGCGGATGGATGCGACAAATCAGCGCAACCTGCACGTTCTGAATCTGTTTGCCTATACGGGTGGCAGTACGCTAGCGGCCAGTCAAGCTGGTGCTCACGTTGTCCATCTGGATGCTGCCAAAGGCGTTGTCGATTGGGCACGCAAAAATGCACAGCTCTGCCGGCTGGAAGAGCGTCCGATTCGTTGGCTGGTAGATGATGCTGTCAAGTTTATCAAACGTGAGGAGCGGCGCGGGAATCGCTATGAGGGGATCATACTCGATCCACCTTCCTTTGGACGCGGTCCAAAAGGCGAAGTCTTTAAGATCGAAAAGGATTTGGCCCAATTGCTAGAAGGCTGTCGAGCGTTGTTGTCGAATCAAGCACTCTTTTTTCTCTATAGCTGTCATACCCCAGGGTTTACGCCAATTACGATGCAGAATCAGCTTGAACCGGTTGTGGCTAAGCTGGATGGCGAATTAGAAACAGGTGAAATGACAATCACAGAGCGAAATGGACGCCTGTTGCCAAGCGGTGTTTATGGTCGGTGGTACGCAAATGAGTAACCACAGATGCCGATTCTGATTACGAGCCCGCAGAATCCACAGATCAAGGACATTCTGAAATTAACGAAAAGGCGTCGACGAGATGAGCGCAAGCTGACGGTTGTAGAGGGTGTGCGAGAAGTGAGCCGAGCACTCGCATCTGGTATACACCCTGTCGAGGCTTATATCTGTCCGGAGCTGATTGTAGGAAATGAGGCCGAGCGAACTGTCGAAAAGCTGTTGGCCTATTCAGGGCATCAACTCACACTCTACGAAGTCTCAAAAACAGTTTTTGCTAAAATTGCCTATCGTTCCGACAGCGGCGGCCTGTTGTTGGTTATTCCTTATTTGACCCGCTCCTTGCATGAGTTATCCCTTGCTCCAACGCCCTTCCTTGCTGTCCTGGAGGGGATCGAAAAACCAGGAAACTTGGGAGCCATCTTGCGCACGGCGGATGCCGCTGGCGTGACGGGTGTCATTGTCTGCACGGCACCTGAACAATCTGGAACCGACGTTCACAATCCCAACGCAGTCCGGGCAAGTCTTGGAACACTGTTTAACGTTCCGACTGTTGAAGAGAGCACTGAGAATACCATTTTCTGGTTGCAGCAAAACGAGATTCAAATTGTGGTTGCGATGCCTGATTCGGTAAATCCAGGGGGGACAATACCCTATACTGATGTCGATATGCGGCAAGGTGTCGTGGTTGTCTTGGGTAGCGAAGCACATGGGTTGAGTCAATCGTGGCAAGAAGCGGCAACTCATTGTGTTTCGATTCCCATGGTTGGAATTGCTGACAGCTTAAACCTATCAACAGCTGCAGCCCTGCTCTTTTATGAAGTTGTACGTCAGCGTATGGCTGCAAAAATCTAGGCTTAACGGGATCCCACGTGGTTGACAAAAGAAGAGAGCAATTCGTAGGTCACTTCTCCGGAGTGACAGAGTTGCTTCAACGGAATCCAGCCCCACCAGGCTGTGACCTGCGGTCGTTAACCGCATTGGATTCCTATTGAAACAAAATCTAATGCTCAAGGCAAGGATAATCAGATGGCTGAATGAGGCTCGTTCTGTCATCTTGTTACACTGACCAACTTCTTGCCCACTCTACAAGAATTGAACGATAAGAACCTAAGATGCTGAATGCGAAACGATCTAGACGTACATTGATTCAAGAGGCAGGTAGACTAGCGATTATATCTTTGCTGGCAGGGTGTAATAACCAGACAAATATTGGGGTGGTTCATTTTAGCTGGATAGATAGGTTTACACTTTTAGAAACAGAAAGAACGTTTATATTCTCTGATTTCGCCGGTTCTCAGAGAGAAAACGGTCTCATATAGATTTTTGTCTATATATCAAAAGTGTAAACCTAATTTTGAACCACCCCCAAATATTGAATCAAAAAGGCCTATACCAGCTATGCCAAAGAACAGATCGATCACTCTGCTGCCATCTGCGCAAAACAACGAAGCAACCGTCGTGAATGAGGTTTCACCAACACAAGCGACTGCGCCCAAACAAGTGGCACCGGTTTCTCTGGATGCGCAGATTGGCCAGATGGTCATGATTGGCTTTCCCCATACGAGTGTCACTGAACAGAGCTCGGTGGTTCAAGATATCGTTCGGGAGCAGATCGGTGGTGTCTTTCTCTTCCCACGAAATTTGCATGAACCGATGCAACTGAGACAGTTGATTCGTTCGCTGCAAGCCACGGCACGAGCAGCAGGAGTTGCCCCCTTGCTTGTCGGAGTGGATCAGGAAGGTGGTCAAGCCAGCCGATTGGGCCGACGCTTTGGATTCGAGAGCAATTACTCAGCCCAAGAATTAGGTACGCGGAACGACAGAGAGACAACACGTCTTTACGCCGAACAAATGGCAGAGCTTCTGAATGGATTGGGTATTAACTTGAATTTGGCACCCGTGGTTGACCTCAACGTCAATCCGCGGAACCCTGTCATTGGCGGACTCGGACGCAGCTTTTCCGCTGATCCAACGATCGTTATTCGCCATGCACTTGACTTTATCCGTCCCCACCGTTGGCATGGGGTGGTCTGTGCACTCAAACACTTTCCTGGCCACGGCAGCTCCCAAAGCGATTCGCATCGCGGGTTTGTTGATGTAACGGAAACGTGGTCCGAACTTGAACTGGAACCCTATGCAGCCGTTATTGACGCAGATGAGTGTGATTTGGTGATGACTGCACATGTCTTTAATGGTAAAATCGATTCTGAGCGACCTGCCACGCTCTCCAGGGCAACCATCACAGGCATTCTGCGTAAGCAACTCGGATATGATGGTGTCGTGATGACCGATGATATTCTCATGCGTGCCATTCGCAATCATTACAGCTTGGAAGAGTCGGTCCGCTACGCGATTGATGCCGGAGTAGATATCATTTCGGTTGCCAATACATCGGCTCTGGTTGCCACGACAAGAGTCACATCGACGATCCGGGCTCTGGTTGCAGATGGCATAGTGTCCGAAGAACGCATTTACGCGTCGTATCGTCGTATTCAAGAGTTGAAACAGCGTTTTGATCTTGTAGGATGAATCATATGAGTGTAGAAAAACGGAAAAGAAGCAAAAAGAGTGACCAGCGACGATCCAACAAGGTAGGGCTTTGGATTATTGTTGCTGGAGCGGTTCTTGTCTCGCTCGTGGTCATTTTGTTAAGTTTGAATCAATCGCGCTCAACAGCAGTGGATCCTGATGCCTATTCTGCGATTCAACTGGATTGGCAAAATCGAACAACCATGGGGAATCCAGATGCTGCGGTGACAGTTGAAGCTTGGGAAGATTTTCTCTGACCTCATTGTGGAGATTGGGCGCGTGACGTCAAACCCAAATTAGTTGCGGACTATATCCAAAGTGGTGATGTAAAATTCATCTATCGATATTTGCCTTTGAGCACTTTTGAGCCTGGCACGACGCAAGGTGCGCTTGCTGCAGAATGTGCCGCCGATCAAGATGCTTTCTGGCCCTATCATGATCGGCTCTTTGTGGCAACGAGTACGCAAGGGCAAGCTGGTTTTCTCCCCGAACGACTGATTGAATATGCTGAAGAATTGGGGTTGGATGTTGGTGAATTTACACCATGTCTCATCAATCAGATCCACAGGGATACGATCCAAGAAGTGATTCAGAAGGCAGTGAATGACGACATCAATAGTACGCCAACTTTGGTTGTCAATGGGCAGAAGATGGCAAATGCTTTTGACTATGATGCATTGAGTGCCGAAATTGATCGACTGCTGGACGAGGCAAATAACTGATCCACGAAGACAAGAAGGAGCTCTTACGGAGATTCCAAGAAAATCATTCATCCACAGATTGACAGGATGATCAGGATTAGCATCGTGAAAATCTAGTCAATCCTGTTAATCTGTGGATAGTTAAAATATGGTACAAGAACGACTTGCGGCTGCCTTATGGAATATCTATCGACGCCCAGAAAGACCTGTTGCTTGGACTCAAGGTGGGAATCTCCCCTGGAATGATTCCGCGTTTGCAGAGCGGATGTTGCGCGAGCACTTGGACCAGTCTCATGGAGCCGCATCACGAACAGATGGTGAGCGTGCGCTTCAGGTCGATTGGCTCTGGAACCATCTCCACTTGGCGCCTGATATGCAGATATGTGATATCACTTGTGGACCCGAGCTCTATGCGGTGGATTTTGCTCAACGCGGCTGTAAGGTAACTGGTATCGACTTTAGCCCCGCTTCAATTCGCTATGCACAATCATTGGCAGAGACGCAAGGGGTCAGCTCGCATTGCCGCTTCATCAAGCAGGATGTGCGGACGGTTGATTTGCCCAGAACTACGTTTGATGCCGGGCTTCTCTTGTATGGTCAGTTGTCCGTCTTTCCAAAAGGAGAAGCAGAGATACTCTTGGAAAAGATCGTTCAATCGTTGAAGCCTGGCGGTGCATTTTGTATTGAGCTGCTGAATCAGGAACGGATTGACAAGAAAGAGAGCAATTGATGGTTTACAGATGAGAGTGGTTTATGGGGCGATGAGCCATTTCTGCATCTGGGTGAACGGTTCTGGGACGAATTATCCGGTATCGCAACTGAGCGTTTTTATATCGTTCATTTGGAAACAGGTGAATTTGATGTGATCCATCTAAGCGACCAGAGTTACTCAGTGGAGACGATGACCGCGATACTTCTTCAGACAGGTTTTGCTCAAGTTGATATCTATTGTGCATGGGATGGTTTGCCGCTCTATGATCAAGACGAGTGGATCGTTTATGTAGCAAGAAAGTAATATGAACAAAACATTACCGCTCAAAGCCTTTATGCAGCGCATTGCCGAGTCAACAGAGAACGCTGGTTTTACTGTTGAGAAGATCAAAGGAACACGATTGCATGTTTTGATTCATGGACAGGTCAATCGTCTTGATCTGAAGACAGCATTCCAAGCTTACAAGAATTCGCCAGAACGGTTCGATGAGATTGTTGCAATTCACCTAAAAGTGATCGGCCGATTACCAGACGTTGCACCACCAACAGATCAGCAGGTGACGGAATCGTTGTTGCCCATGTTGCAGCAGGCGCGCTGGTTAGACCGAGCCAAAAATGCGGGGGGCGTGCCAATCTGGCATCGCCCCTTCTTTCCTGGCCTGATTCTTACATATGTAGTCGATATGCCTACTTACCGCGCCTATCTGAATACGGACATGGCCGAAAAGATGCTCCAGGGTGATACAACCGAAGAGCTGATTCACAAACACGCGTTGAATAATTTGAAGCTGCAGGCCAAAGAGTTTGAAATTCACCAACATGGTAGTCTTTATGAGACAATGATTTCCTGTGAAACGCAAGACGGATATGCAGCCATGAGCGTTCTTCTTCCCGATATGATGAATGACTGGGATAGACGCATTCCAGGTCAGATGTTAATTGGGATCCCAAACCGTGATTTTATCATTGCCTTTAGTGCGAAGAATCCAGCCGGAATTGCGCCCATTGCGCGTCAAGTAGAACAAGATTCTGGCGAGCGTGACCATCCACTCATGTCCCGTTTATTGACTTGGAAAGATGGGGCATTGCGTGAGTATCAGCCAATGAATTGAGAGATAGGAATTTAATAACTCGTGCATTGCGTTTGAGATCAGAGATTGGGAGATGAGAGACTGCATAAGCCGAATCTCTCAATCTCTATTCTCTCAATCTCCAGGTGCACAATTTATTTAGGGTTCATTCTCTATATTGCATCAGGAACCGTCAAAAAATCACCTATGACCAACAAACTGAAACTTAACAACAAAATCGCTGTAATTACAGGGGCCGGAAGTGGTTTTGGCAAGGGAATCGCGCATCTCTTTGCCCAGGAGGGGGCAATCGTAGGAGTTGCAGATCTAAATGAAGTTGGTGCCAAACGCGTGGTGAACGAGATTCAGGATGCTGGTGGCAGAGCATTTTCGATCCAGGCGGATGTCAGTCAGAATGACGCTATGGCGGCGCTCGTTGATAAAGTTATCAACCATCCATCGAACGAGCATCAACGCATCGATATCTTTGTCAATAATGCTGGTACGTCTCACAAGAATCGTCCCATGTTAGAGGTAGATGAGGAAACCTTTGACCGGGTCTTTGCCGTCAACGTCAAAAGCATTTATCTGAGCGCCATACACGTTGTCCCGATCTTTCGGCAACAAGGAGAAGGAGTCTTTCTCAATATCGCCTCCACGGCCGGTGTGCGACCCCGGCCAGGATTAACTTGGTACAATAGCACAAAAGGTGCCGTCATTACGATGACTAAATCGATGGCGGTTGAATTGGCACCAGACAAAATCCGCGTCAACGCAATCAACCCAGTCGCGGGAGATACACCGCTTTTGTCACAATTTTTGCCAGGAGATGATACGCCAGAAATCCGTCAGAAGTTTATCGACACAATTCCACTCGGACGCTTGAGCCAGCCGCTGGATATTGCGCGTGCCGCACTATTTCTCGTATCAGATGATGCAGAATTTATTACGGGGATTTGTATGGAAGTTGATGGCGGTCGATGCATATAAAAATTTGTTGCTTTTTCCATGCTCCCAATAGCTGATTCATCCGTTCAGGCTGTGCACACAGCTCAACAGGTGTCGCGGGATATTCAATTTTGAATCACATTCAGGCAAAGGGATTGCGACATGGTCAATGTAAAGACAGCCACGTCAATATTGAATAATCTGCGTGAATATCAGCAGAAACTGGAAATACTAGCTGATTATTACATGCGTCATAAAAAGTTCATCTAAGGCGGCCTGCGGATCTATACATAATCCACTATGGACAGCTGACACCTGAATTGATGCGCTACGAGGGGCCACAAGCCAGTGGAAGCGTTCGGCCTGCTCGAGGGCACCGATCGGTCCTGCACCTGCACAGATCTGCGGGATCAGTTCGATGTGTGTTTTGAAAAGCTGAAGCAGGTGCTCATCAAAATGAGGAACGATAGCCAGGAACCGTTCGGGATCCAGAGCAACCTGAGCATCCAGATAGCGCTTCGTGCGGCAGTAGAGAATGACGCCCACGTTGAGAAATTCCTCGCGCTCCACGTGGGGCACAATCCGTACAAAGGCATAATCATAGGATGCAATCCCCTGATTTCGATTAGGCGCGTTTGCTGCGGGCATTTTGCGCCTCCTCAACGAAGACTGATGATGCATCCAAACGATTTAAGAGATATTGACTGTATGCAGCGCGATGTTCTTGGGGCGTCGCAAAAGCAGACTCGTCACCCAACCAAACATCAGGAATCAAGCCAACGACCTCATTAATCACCTCTGTTGTCAAGAGCGGGCGCAATTTGGCGTCAGATTCTGGAATCTGGTCTGCAAAGGGCAGCAACACGTGCTCTCGGATCATGGCAAAGGGTGTACGGCTGCGCTCCAGATAGCCATCCCAGCTGTGATGGAAGTAGAGTGCTGCACCGTGATCAATCAGCCAGAGTTTGTGCTGATGAATCATCATATTCACGTTCCGCGCCGTCCGGTCCACATTGGTGACAAACGCATCGAACCAGACAATATCCGAAGCCAACTCTGGATCGGGGGGATTGTGGAGCGGGTTAAAATTGAGGGCGTTTTCTAGGTAGGCGAGTCCCAAGTTGAGTCCAACGCTGGCTTGGATGAGATCGCGAATTTCAATATTCGGTTCAGAGCGGCCCAAAAGAGGATCCAATTCGATAAAGATGAGCTCTGGAACCAGCAGACCACAAGCCCGAGCAATTTCCCCAGCAATCAATTCCGCAATCAGAGCCTTGGCTCCTTGACCCGCTCCAACAAACTTCATGACATAGAGCTGCTGATCGCTTGCTTCCACCACTGCGGGCAAAGAACCACCCTCGCGCAGTGGTGTGATGTATCGTGTGGCAGTCAAAGTAGTTAACATTCTGGGCTCCACGCAAATTGCTTCTCAGACCAAAGTCTCAAACGAAAATCAGTCTTTTGAGTGGCATCATTGTTGCCAGCGTATGATATAGTGTAGGGCAGCGATCTTGGAAATTTGAGCCTTGGTCATCTGTTCATCGAATTGTATAGATGTTCAGATAATGTTTTTCCACGCAAAACAGCAGCTTGTCAGCATTTCAGCCGGTCAGCCAGAGAGCTGACGAGCTGACCAGCTGAAATGCCATCAACGACAGGAAAATCTTTTTCTGAAAGGCTATAGAACAAGCAGCTTGTCTGTTCAGCGTCACGAACGAATAGACAATTCTTTATGCTTCACTCGCAATGCAAAGAAAAAGTGCAGAATAAAAGGAGCGATAAATGAAAAGATTTCTCATTCTGATCGTACAAGTGATTCTGCAATTCATTGCCGGATACATATTGGGGTTTCTGGTGCCTTACTTTGGCGGAATCGGCAATGGACTGGAATTGATCGCCATCCCGATCGGAGATCTGCTTGGCGTCTGGGGCGTTGGCACGATCATTCAGCGCCACCCGTGCTCCTATTTCGTGGCTCCAGTTCCTGACGACTGCGATTGGTGCTGCCATTGGCGCCGGATTGCTGCCTCTTTTGGCGCCGGTTGGGTTTCAAGGCGTTCTGATTCCGCTGCTGGGCGCCTTTATCGGATATTATGCAATCTATATTGTACGTAAAATTTGATTGTGTACCACAAAGTGTGTAAATGGAGCAGGTTCTTTGACTAAGTGATCTCCATTTACACGCTTTGGGACACACTGTCGTGAAATTTGAGGTATGAAATGGACATTCCACCTGAATCGATACCAGCATCGCCCGAGCGATTGCGTCAACTGGCGGCCAGCAAACAGTTGGATGTGCAAGGGCTTGAACAGGCGTTGCACATTATCGGACATAGAGCTGGTCCAGAAGGCTGGCTGTGCTTTCTGGACAGAATGTTGCTGACCTTTGGCGCTTTGCTTCTGCTGAGCGGCGTGATTTTCTTTTTTGCCTACAACTGGACCGATCTGCATCACTATGCCAAATTTGGCATAATCGAGGGTGCAATTGTTGTTGCGATTGTCTGCGCAAGCTATCTAGATTTAGACAAGCTATCGGGTAAGGTGGCCCTCACGAGTGGGGCAGTGTTCGTCGGCGTACTGCTGGCCGTTTTTGGACAGGTCTATCAGACTGGTGCGGATGTTTACACCCTATTTCTCAACTGGGCGCTTCTCATCATTGGATTTGTGCTGGTGGGCAACTTTGCCCCGCTTTGGCTCATCCTGCAAGCATTGCTCAATTTGACCTTCTTTCTCTATTGGGATCAAGTCTGGTCAGGTAGCGAATTTCCAGGGTGGCAGATTCTTTTTCTCTTCAACGTTGCTGTGCTTGTTCTCTGGGAGATTCTGCGACGATGGGGTCTGAAGTGGTTGCAGGCACGTTGGTTAGTGGAGACAACAGCCGCGGCAGCTTTGAGCTTTGTGACAATCGCCATGCTTGATTTTATCTTTGATCGCTCAGATCTAGCCACGTTGACGCTGGTAGAATGGTCTGCCCCCCTGCTGTATGGCATTGCTCTTGTTCTAATGGTGTTGGTCTATATGCGTCGGATTCACGATCTGCCGATCCTGACGATGGCAATGGTCAGTTTGATCGCAGTAGTTACGGCGAGTCTCGGTCGCTTGCTGGATTTCGACGAGTTTATTCTATTTCTGGTTCTTGGCATCGCGGTCATTGTCCAAGGCTGGCTGGCCGTCACTTGGCTGCGGTCAATTGCTGTATCATGGGAGGAAGCAAGATGAGTCAAGAATATCCTACCTTGAACAGAGTTGTGGAACAGCTGCAAGACAGAAACTTGGTAACCGACGATGCCGCAGCCGCGCTGGCAAGCACAACATTCCATGCGGAGGTGGAGTCAGTACCAACGCCCTGGTATGTCAGAGCCTTGGTTGGCGTCAGCGCCTGGGTGGCATCTTTTTTCCTGCTCGGGTTTCTGGCCATCGCCGAAATTGTGACAGATGAGACAGGGGCCATCGTCGTTGGTGCGATTCTTCTGGGTGTGAGTCTCGTTTTGAAACGTTTGATGGATCATTCGCTCTTTGTCGAGCAATTGTCTTTTGCGTTGAGCCTGGCCGGTCAAGGGCTCTTTGTTGGTGGCGTTGGCGTTATGTATATGAGCATCACCATTGGCGCGTTGGCTGCGATTGGTGTGGAAGCGCTACTATTTCTGCTCTATACCGATAGCCTCCATCGGTTGATTTCCCTTTTCATTGCCGG
Organism: Chloroflexi bacterium TSY; assembly: GCA_019217005.1. The sequence continues at coordinate 13,110 of JAHBNG010000054.1, read as the reverse complement.
TCTTGCCCTGCTTTTTTTGATCATCGATCAAGAGGTGCCAGAACTGGTCCATCTCTTTACGATTGGTTTATCGATTGGAGCCGTTCTGCTCTGGCAGTTTGAATCTCGGATCTATCAAAGTCGAGCCGGTGTATTTTACACACCCTTGGCATTTGGTCTACCCCTTCTCCTTTTTTGCACCTGGATCCTGGATCTGACGATGGGATTGGACACATCAATGTGGTGGGTGACTGCCGTCGGGTTCGCACTTGTCCTGCTCTATCTGGGTTGGCTCATTTTACGCGATCTAGATCTTCCGCTATTGAGTGGAGCGGGATTCCTTCTGACTGCTGCCGTATTGCTCTTGTTTATACCGGCCACGCAAACCCCTGGAATTTTGGCCGCACTCATCGGTCTGCTTGGCAGCTATTGGCGGCGAGACCGTCTGCTGTTGGGGCTATCTGGAGCCTTTCTGCTCTTTTTTATCGGTCTTTATTACTATAATCTGGATCTGACGCTTCTAACCAAATCATATATTTTGATGGGAAATGGGATCGTGCTGCTCGCATTGCGGTGGGGCTTGACGAGGATGGAGTCAAAAGAAGAAGTGGGAGGGTCACTATGAAGATCCGGTCGATTGTGATGTGGGCAACGACTCTGGTCGTGTTGCTCTTTGTGAATTATGCGATTGTCCAAAAGGAACGCTTGATCTATGTGGGCGAGGTGCTCTTTCTCGAACTTGCACCCCGTGACCCACGCTCTCTGATTCAGGGCGATTACATGGTGTTGCGCTATCGACTGGGCGAAGAGTTGGATCAGAATACTGTCTCAAAACGCGGGAAACTTGTTTTACGCCGTGGTGCCAATGGAATCGGAGAGTTTGTGCGCGTTTACGACGACGATCGTGAAAGTAATCAGAGTCCAAACGGCGCAAACGATCTGGCGGAGGATGAGTTGCTGCTCCACTATTGGTTTGATGGTCGCACCTTTCGGATTGGTGCAGAGTCGTTTTTCTTTCAAGAGGGACAAGCAGATCTTTACGCAGATGCAGAGTATGCAGAGTTGCGCGTGGCAGAGTCGGGAGAGAGTGCATTAGTCGGATTGCGAGGACCAAATTTGGAGATTTTAGCCGCCGAATGAGTCTAGTTTGTTGTGTTCTTTGCTCATGGTTTGCGCCAGTTGTATACTTGACCCACCATGATGCCCATTCTACTCTTGATCGCGCTTCTCTGGCTTCTCATCGTTGGCTGGCTCTATCGACTGGAGCGCACCGAACGTTCGGCTCCACTTTCATATTTGGATGGAATTGCAAGCGGACTCTTGTGGATTCTGACAGTTGGCTTTTTCTGGCGGGTGCTCAGTGGCGATGTGTTTCAACCAGCCGATGGTGGCGATTTGGTCAGCTTTCTCTTCCCGACCTACCGTTTTGCGGCCAGCCAAATTTCTCAATGGACTTTACCCTTGTGGAATCCCCATCTTTACGGCGGCGCCCCGTTTATTGGCGATATCCAAGCGGGATTTCTCTATCCGCCAAACTTCCTCCTCTTTCTGATTTGGCCCGATTTTGACTACGTGACCCTCCAATGGTTGGCACAACTTCATATCTATTGGGCCGGGTTGGGCACATACGTCCTGCTGCGCTCTCTTGACTGGGGTGGTTGGAAGCCATCGCGGCCTGCGGCATTCTTTGCCGCCATCGCCTTTTCGTTCAGCGATCCCCTGCTGATTCACCTTGGAAACCTCAACCTGATTGCTGTCTTAAGCTGGATGCCGTGGGTTTTGGCAGCCTATACCCAAGCACTGCAACGATCTAGTTTGCGTTGGGCGGCAGGTGCAGCGCTCCTCTTTGCAATTGGGAATTATGCCGGCCATGCCCAAAGCAGCGTTTATATTGGATTGGCTTTGGTTGTTTATGGGTTGATTTGGGGATTGGGGGCTGGGGTTGGGAGACTGGAGATTAGCGATTGGAGATGGGGAGATTGGGGATTGGGGAGGCATCGTGATCGTGAAGGCAGGGCGCTGGAAACCAACGCTTCAGAAGGGATTGGACGGTTGTTATTTGCCTTGCGATATGGGGTGGTGGTGTTTGTATTGGCGTTTTTGTTGACGGCACCGATTCTGTTGCCGACGGTTGAGTTGGCTGGTTGGACGGAGCGTTCCGATTTTTCCTATCAGGATACGATTGCCTTCTCACTGGCGCCGACGCAAGCCATTGGGTTGTTGACGCCAGGGTTTTTCGGACGTGGACCCGCCTTGCACTGGAGCTTGTGGGATCGAGTTGAAACACCCTATGCTGGTATCCCAACCGTAATCCTGGCGGTGGGGGCGCTCATCTTGGTGAGGCCCCAAAGACGCTACCATTTGTGGCCATGGGTGGGAGTCGCACTCTTTGGTTTTGTTACTGCACTTGGTGTCTATTCGATTCTGCATGGCTGGCTCACCATATTGATCCCCAGCTTTGATCAATTTCGAGCACCCGCACGGGCGCTCGTTTTATGGACGCTTGGACTGTCTGTGTTGGCGGCGGCTGGATTGGATCTGGCTGTGCAAAAAATTTCCCCGTTTGCTCCAGCAGCGACGACTGCCGAATCTGAGTTCCGCGACTCGCAATCCCTCTTTGCTACCTTTTTAAAAGGAGGAAGCGTCCTGCTCCTTTTTGTTGCTGTCCCTCTTGTCTATATGACCCTGCTGTTGACACAGGCAGATGAGACTACATTCCTTCGCAGTTCGGTTGCCGCATTGGCGATCACAATCGCAGCCTTTTTCTGGCTGTTGACCTGCGGTGTACTCACGGCCTATCGTGCGGGCTGGTTTAAGGCTACTCCCTTTGCATTGCTGCTGATTGGCGTTCTCTATTTTGAGCTTTCCTCTGGTGGAGGCGCCTATCTGGATATCAGCCCCAGAGACCCGACCCGCGGCTTTGATCATCCAGAAATCGTGGCGTTTCTCAAGAATGATCCGGATCGGTATCGGATAGATACCCGTACCGGAATTGAACAATATTGGCAGCCAGATGCCGCAGCCCTTCATGGTCTGCAAGACGTGTGGGGCATAGCGAATCCCCTCCTATTGATGCACTGGTCACGATTGTGGGAATCAACGGGGGGACGACACACACCACGCTATGATCTGCTCAATGTCAAATATGTGCTGGTCCAAGACGATGTTCTACTGCCAGAGGGCAAGTTCGAACGCGTGCTTGATGCGCCGGGGGAACTCTCACTCTATCAAAATCGGACGTTTTGGCCACGTGCATGGGTTGTCCACACCGCTAAATCGGCACCGGATGAGGAGACCGCCTGGAGCATGTTCAAAGATGGTGGGTTTGACCCACTACGAATGATTGTGGTGCATGATGGTGCAGAGGGCCTTGAGACACCGTCAGATGCTGGGGGGACAAGGTGCAACTGCGGTGATGACGAGCTATGAGGCCAACTCGATGAGAGTGCAGGTCCAAACAGAGGCGGCGGGCTTTCTGGTATTAAGCGAAGTTTGGTACCCTGGCTGGCGCGCGGCTGTCAATGGTAAAGTGACCCCTGTGCAACGAGCAAATGGAGCGTTACGAGCAGTTGCTGTGCCCGCTGGAGAAGCGACGGTTGAACTCTGGTTTGCACCTCGTTCATGGCGCATCGGACTGACTCTGTTTGGGATCGGGGTACTCTGTATCTGTGGGGTATTTGTCCTCAAACGATAACGATTCAGGTATCGAAAAACGGGTGGTAGATTTAAACGGATTTAACGGACATCTGCGGATTTCACTAAAAAAAGCTTTCAGCTATCAGCCATCAGCTGGAATCGGGCCTTGTCTCGCTGCTGATTTTTATACTTTCCTATACTCAGTAGATCCAAATTTCAGGTTTAGAGAGAGAATTTGGGCTAATTAGTTGACATAAATACGTATTTGCCAGTCAATACCTAGCATTTACGTAAAATTTAAGCGATTTCTAGATATGAAATTGGCTGTTTTTGGCAACTGAGATCTGAAAAAATGGCCCCAAAATCCCTTCTCTCCCGACTGAAAATAGTCAAAAACGCCAAATTTGGATCTACTGATACTATAAAAAAATCCGTGCATAATGCCAATCCGATGAATCCGCTAAAATCCGTGGTCTATTTCTGGTTGTCTGAGGACTTATGTGGTTTTCAGTTGGTTTGTTGGTTAGATGGTTGGTGATCAAACTAGCAAACCAACAAACTATACAACATCTACCCCACAAAACCTCACAGAACCCTATTTCTTTGACATGTCGTCGAATGGAACAAATGCTTTTTTCCAGGATGGTAGTCTAAAGACAAACAAGAGCACCACGGGATAGACAGCGCCAATCACGAACCGCTCGAAGGGAAAACGATAGATGACGGTCGCCACCGCATTGAGCAAGAGAGTCCCCGCCGACGCAAGCAGACTCAACCGGCGTCCAAAGGGCTTGACCAACCAAGAGCCAACGCCGCCTGCCAGTAGAAGGGCGGCAAAGACCGCACCAGCCAAACCCAACAGCGCAATTGGTGTGGAATTGACCTCTAATCCATCGAAGGTTCTGCCGCGGATCACCTCAAGCGTATTCCCCACTGCAATTATACCACCAAACAAGATACTGATTATGGCGATAATCGTCATGCCGATGGTGCGTTTGGGGGATAGGTTTCCAGGTGTTTGCGTCAACTGCTGATTCTCCTCTCACGAATGTAATAAGATCTTCGCCACCGGTCCCGGTTTGCCCAACAACTGCTCAAATCGCGCGCCCCCTTCGCTGAGCGGTGCTTTGAGCAGCCAGGGATCGATGTTGACGCGGTCGGCGATCAGCCAATCCAGCGCATCTTCGAAATCCTGGGTGGTGTAGGCAAAACTGCCCTGGATGTTGATCTCCTGGCGGATAATCCAATTGGCCTGGATGGTGGCTTCTTCGTCATGCAGCCCCGTGAAGATGACCTGACCACCCGGCGCGACGGCATCGATACATTCGCGTCGCGTTGCATTGGCACCCACTGCGTCGATGGCCACATCGACGCCCACACCATCCGTCATCTCGCGCACAACATCGACCACCGATTCCTCCAGCGGATTGACCACCCGTACATTGAACTGCCGCCCAATCTCCAGCCGATCTGGATCGGTGTCGGTGGCAATCAGATTGTTGACGCCCATCGCTTGCGCCACCTGCATGGTCAACAAACCAATGGGGCCCAACCCCGTGATCAGAACCGTATCGGTGGCCTCACAACCAGAGAGACGGGCCGCACGCATGGCGCACCCTAACGGCTCCGTCAGTGCGGCTTGTTCCAACCCCAGCGTGTCGGGGATGGGATAGACGTTGGAGGCAGGTGCCACCACATAATCCGCATAGCTACCGGGCCGATGGATGCCCAGAATCTGACGGTCATGGCAGAGATTTTGCCGTCCAGTCAAGCTGGCGCGCGACCAGGGGTTGTGAATCAGAGGATTGACGGTGACCCGTTGACCGACAGCAAGTTGTGGGTTGGCGGCCGTGGCATTGTCTCCCAAGGCTGTAATTTCGCCAGAGAACTCATGCCCCATAATCAACGGGGGAACGCGCAACGAGTTGTGGCCCAAATAGCCCCCCAACTCCGAACCACAAATACCCGAAAACGCCACCCGAATCAAGACTTTGTTCGCTTGTGGCTCTGGCTCCGGCGTTTCGCGGATATTCATCTGGCGCGGACCTTCCCATACAAGTGCATTCATCATCGTTTCTCTCCTTGTTTCTTGGTGTTGTAACCAAAGTTTCGACACATTAACCAAAGGTCCCGTCTCTGGCGGGACAAGCAACGCGGGCCCCACCTCTCCAAGTGAAAATCCAGGGCTCTTGACGCCCGTCACTTCAGAGAAGTGACCTACGATTTGACTGTCTCTACTCTATCAAACTATCCGTTACAGTTTTAGTAGAGCCAAGAAAGTGTTTGATTGGACAATGTAATCGGACATAAATTAGAAAAGACGGATCGACCAATTGTAGAACAAACAGCCTCTTTGTTCAGCATCACAAACGAACAGCCGAAGCCATCCAGCCGAATCTCACCTTGTCACCCCATCACCTTGTCATCCCATCCCAGATAATCGTATCGCATTTGCCGCCCCGTGCCAAGAGAAAGACGGTAACGGTTGATGAGCGTTCATCAGCCTGTTTCGTTTGCCAGACGCCGACTTTCAACCGGCGGGATTCTACGAGCGTGTTTTAAAAGTGTCGCGGCGTGTCATTCTGAGTGAAGGAACGGAGCGAAGATTCTTCTTTTGCACTTGGAACGTGGGATTCTCCCTTCGGAAGACTCAGGGCCCCAAGGCCTCCTCAGAATGACTTTTAAAACACGCTCTACAGTGGAATATAATTCGAGAGAGAGAAGTGGTTGGAGTGGTGTCGGGTGTCCATAGGGTGGAAATCGTTTCTGATCGGTATCTTCGCTGATAATTGTGTCAATTTTGTCATCCAATTGACAGCAAGATATCTGCAAACTGTGAGGCGCCGAGGATCAATCTTGTGGTACACTAAAAAGCGTATCCGGATACAACAGTTTGCAACCGTTTGATAAATGAAAAAAGGCTCAGTGGAGTTTCTTGGCGGAGATCCACTGAGCCATGACCCTCTTGTGAAAGGATCTAACTATGTCTATTGTACAGGCAACTCTCGATGCGCGCAATTCTCTCGCCCAACGATCTCCCTACCCTTCCCGAACGCATTTAAACCGACTTTGGCTGGCATTGGTTGTAGCGGCGGTGATGTTTGCCGCACCCCTGGTCGCCGCAACTTCGCTCGACGCTGAAATCGTTAACGAACTTCCTGGTATCAATGTCGCGCTTGCCGAAGAATGTGAAGGCACTACCTGCGGCTAAATCGGATGACAAGACAGGAGCCCTTACATTATGGGGCTCCTGTGTTATTTTGTTGATTTATGGCATCTTCCAGATGACCTTGAACCATTTTTTTCAATCGGTGAATATTTACGTTGGCGTCGCCTAAATCTACAAGCTCTAATGCATTTTCAAAAGTAGTAATTGCTTTTGTAAATTGCTTTTGGTCCAAATAGGTTAATCCGAGTCCGTCTAAGCTATTGAGGGTTCTTTGATGATCCTTTAGCTGTTGACTCTGTTCAATCGCTGATTCAAATGCCATCTCTGCCTCATCCCATTGTCTCAATCGACGATAGGCCATGCCGATATTGTGGTTGACTTGAATAAGGCGTAGTTTTTCATTCGCTTGCATAAACATCTCACTGGCTGCTAAATACAGATCCAGTGCTTTCTGCGGCTCCTTTCCCATCAAAAGTAGATTACCAAAATTCATTTGTACGCCCGCAAAATTGATAGGATCGTTTACATTTTCGAAAAGTGATACCGCTTTTGAGTATGCTTCTGCTGCCTGCTGATGATTGTCCGAAGTATGCAGCGCAAGGCCAAGATTTGTCAATGCCCAGGCCATCATTCGTTGATTGTCGTGACGTTCCCAAATATGTAAGGCTCTTTCAAAGTAGCCAATTGCTTGAGTGAAGTTTCGCTCATCCAGTTCGATTGTGCCCAAAACTAAAAATGCATAGGCACGCTCTGAGTCATCCTCATCCAATGTGTTGAGCACCTCCTGTGCACAGAGCCGTCCCTCATCAAATCGACGTTCAAAGCGATGTAAATAGGCCATCTGATTTATTGCTCGGAGACGATTTCGTTCGCGATCCTGTGTGGAGGAAAGCTGCACACTTGTTTCAAGGTGCTCCCGCGCCTGCTTGCAGTTATCCTGCAACCGATACAAAATCCCCATTTGCAGACGTAGTTCCGCTTCTATCTCAGCATCCTGAGCTTGTTTGGCCGTGTCAATTCCCCGTTCCAAAAAAGGGGTGGTTCAAAATTAGGTTTACACTTTTGATATATAGACAAAAATCTATATGAGACCGTTTTCTCTCTGAGAATCGGCGAAATCAGAGAATATAAACGTTCTTTCTGTTTCTAAAAGTGTAAACCTATCTATCCAGCTAAAATGAACCACCCCCCAAAAAAGGATACCAATCATCCCGGTAGCCCGCCTGTTCCATTTTGGGCGCCAACAGCGTGAGTACGTCGCGCGTCACTGGCCAGGTATCACTGACCCGCAAGCTGTAGTCCAGCGTGTGTAACGTCTGTTCCTCGTCGATACCGGTTAGCGGACCCTCGCTCTGCTGCACACACTCTAACGCCTGGTGTGCACCGCGCAGGATAATCGCTTTGAATTGATCCGGATATGGGGTTGGGTTGATTGTTGTGTGCATGAGTCTTTTACTTTACCATCACTTGCGCTCGCCCCGCGTGTATGCTAGACTCAGTAGATCCAAATTTCAGGTTTTGAGAGAGAATTCTGGCTAAACAGTTGACATAAATACAAATTTGCCGGTCGATATCTAGTTTTTGCGTTAGATTTGGGCGATTTTCAGATATGAAATAGGTTGTTTTCTGTAACCGAAATCTGAATAAATGACTCCAAAATCCCTGCAATCTCGACTGAAAATCGCCAAAAACGCCAAATTTGGATCTACTGAGACTAAAAGTCTACTTTAGATACAGCCGTACGTGAATTCGAAAAAGCTCAACGAGGGATCTTGGATGAGATCCACTAAACGGTTATTCTTCGATCAAAAGGAACTATCTATGTCCATTGTACAAGGATCCTTTGATGCGTGCAATTCTGTCTTTTCCCGGTCTCATCTGAGCCGAGTTTTGTTGGCCTTGATGATAGCAATCGCGATGTTCGTGGCACCGTTGGTGGCCGCAACCGCGCTTGACGCAGAAACGGTCAACGAACTCCCTGGGATGAATGTCGTCTTTGCAGATGAATGTGAAGGCGACACTTGCGGCTAGATTTAGCAACGGCCATTGGCAATGATGTGGCCACGCACTCTTCCTGGAAGGGCGTGTCCCTTTATTTGCATTGACGATTTGGGAACTTGCCCTTCCAGGAAGATGGTTCACCAACTTATGCTCTCTGTCGCAACATTTTGAGTCTGCTCTATTGCACCAACTCCTAAATCCGCGATACTTTCCATGTAACTCCGTAAGTGTCGCTTGAAGCGTTCTTGATCGTTACGGCGATATGGCATTGTCTCTTCGTAATTGATGCGGAACAAACAGGCTGTTTGTTCTACCTCTCCGCTCCCAAATCTGTGTCCCCTATCCGCTTAATCCGTTCCAAAATCCGTGTCCAAAATCCGTTACATTGTCCATTTTGCGATCTGCTCATGCAGAAATGTACGCGTCAGATTATGAATTGAATAACGGAGCTCTTCCTCATTGGTGGCCTGATTGCTGTTCACCAAGTTGTGTGCCACCAAGGGCATACATAAGAAGGTCGTGCGTTCTTCCTCGGACAGATTGTTCCAAGCCTGAAAATAGATATAGGTGTAGAGCGCATCAACTGTCTTGCCCCGTGCGTGAAGGAGCGCATCCAAGATCGTGTCGAGGGTATTGGGTGTGCGTTTGACCCACGACCAGGCGCAGGGCCAGCGGGTTGCCGCCCACCGTCTCGTAGAGCCCATCTAGCTGAGCCGGTGTGGCGGTCAGCACACGTTGAAAGTTACGCACTTCTGCCTCGCGCCGCACCAGCTGAAGCGCATCAGGTTTGGTGAGCTGGTCAAGCGACACATGGTGGATGGTCGGAACTGCGTAGAGGCTCTCGCGCGTGGTCAGCAAAAACTTGGTTGGTTCGACCATGGCCTGGAGCTTTGGCACGAGGGTTTCCACATCGGCCAACGTCTCCAAGTTATCGATCACAATCAAGTGGGGAAGCTCCTTAAACCGCGCTTTGAGAATCTCGAACGCTTTACCCTCTCTGGCCAAGAGAGTGCTGTTGGCCAATTCGGGCAGAAGTTGGTCGATCAGAGCGCTCAGTAGACTCTCGACCGTGCGCACCGCCTGCGTCACCTCTTGGATCGAACCATCAAAGTTGAAGATCCGGTCTCGAACGCTCACCCAACCAAAATCGTCAAACGTTTCTCGCTGGCTGATTTCGCGCGAAACGGCATGAGCCAACGACGTCTTGCCCACACCGCCCAACCCCTCAATCGCCACAATCCAGGGTGGACCGGGTCGACAGAGGGCTTCTACCACCTGTGCAATGTAGCCTTCAAATCCAACAAGATGGTTGTAGGTCGCTGGTTCCAGTCGACTCTCCCACTGCGTTTGCGGCGTTGTGGGAGAGGATGAAGGATGCTTGGCACTCTTGGTTCTTTCTTGCGCCACTTTCTTTTCCTGTTTGGCCCGCTGCTGGGCCAAATAGTCATCCGCCGTCTGACAGATCATGGACCAATCGCCAAATCGACTCATGCGATACTGTTCTTCGATTGCCAGATTGAGCTGTTCCAATAGAAACTGCTCAGTTGGTGCAGAAGACTGGGCGCGTCCCGCAATCAGACGTGCCAATTCTGCCATGTAGCCGATTCTGGGTGTCACTGCACCGGTCTCATAGCGCGAGATGCGCGTGCGATCCAGCCCAAAGTGGTCAGCTGCCTCCTGCTGGGTGTCAAAAAGTAGGGCGCGCAGTTGTAGCAGAAAGGGGGGAAATTCTTCGGATCGGTAGGTTGGCAGATGTTTAAGCTGGTTCATAGGCGATTGACCAGAACCTTACTTTCGAAATTGATTTCAGTATCGGTATCTTAACACAACATGTGTCAAATTGGTGTGTTTTCTGTGCGCTTTGATCGAACTTTGTTATGATAAAATTACAGGATGCCGCAATAAGAACCGATCCGCAAAGAGGTCTGTGATTTCAGACAGATACTCGAATGAGAATGAATCGTCACGGAACTATAGTGGCATCTCTATAAGGTATGTTGAGATCCCTCGTTTAATATGCTGTTCGCCATTTTGCTTCTGACCAAATCAACCTCCGGTGGGTCGAGCAAGAAAAGGATCCACAAAGGAGCACGAAGAGATACGAAGAAAAGAATAAACTTTCATGTTCCTTCATGTCTCTTCGTGGCTTCTTTTTGGCTTTTAGCTTGACCAGGTTCGAATTGAACAAAAAAGCGAATGAGAAACTGGACGCCAATAGGCACCCAGTTTCTCATTCGCTGCCATTAAATTTTGAACTGGTACCACGCAATGCACAATACGCACCACGTTTGATACTCATAGATTTCTCTTCGTCGAATTCTCCTTATAGCCACTTCATTTCGACTTCGGACAATTGTTTCTCGAGAGAAGACGATTCGATTGTTCGAAGTTTAAGTGGCGTCTCGATTAGAACCTATCCGAAAAGTGGCTGTGAATCCGACCAGTTTCCCCAGTGAGAATACATTATCACAGAGCTTTTCAGATCAGCACTTATGTGAGCATGACCTCTGGCGAGATAATCTGATCAGGTGTCGTGCTAATCAATGTGCCTAGATTTTCACCTTGGCAGATGCGATGCATAGCGCCGGGTCGATCAAAATCGAACACGTGAACGGGTAAATTGTGATCACGGGCCAACAAGACAGCCGATTGATCCAGGGCGCGCAGATTTCGCTGAATGAACGTATCATAATTGACGCTACGATAGAATTGTGCTGATGAATCTTTGCGCGGGTCACCCGTGTAAATGCCATCTGTGCCATTCTTGGCAGCCAGCAGTGCCTCGGCACGGATTTCGAGCGCTCGCTGAACCGCTGGATAGTCAGTCGTTACATATGGGTTGCCTGTGCCAGCCGCCAAAATGATAATGCGACCAAGCTCCAAATGACGAATTGCCCGTAGGCGAATAAACGGCTCGGCCACTGACGAAACGGGGATGGCTGTCATGACGCGGACATCGATCTTGCTCTTGGCGCTCAACACGCCACGTAACATCAAGCTATTGGCAACTGTTGCGATCATGCCGATGTTGTCGGCTTCGGCGCGTTCAATTCCCCACTGCTGTCCCAAGTCACCGCGAAAAATATTTCCGCCCCCAACAACAACTCCGACTTCAATGCTCTGATGATGCAGATTGAGAACTTCGTCGGCAATGTGATCGAGCGCGTCGGGATCAAAGCCGCACTCATGATCGCCTGCCATGGCAGCGCCGCTCAGCTTCACTAATACTCGGTTATAACGCATGAAAGCTCCTATTGTTTTGAATGAACCACGCAATGGGATGAAGCCCATTCTCATGGGCCGTCGCTGTTGTCTATTTTCTGCGTGATACACTCATAGTCAATGTACTGTTGTGGATGCACACTCACTCATTTGAGAACGGACTCTGTTTGAAAATCGGAGTTTGTCTTGCTGATAGAACTGCTGAATCTCTCGATTTTAAGACAATGGTCGTCCACCCGAGCCAATGAGCACAAATTGTAGATCAGAGGCATTGTACCACAAAATAGCGGGTATGAATCTTACGGTTGTCTTACATTCCCCATATAATTTCCTACGCAAATGCCTAGGTATCGGGTTTATGGCCCACAGTGCAAGTGGCGTCTCGGTTCGTTACAAAGGATGAATTCAAAAAATACGTATAATTGCGTATTGTCAAGTCCCTCAAACCGTTATTTAATAGAACGGATAGCATATTGGAATGGGCATAAATATATCTCTATGAGAAGTGGCCACAATATACCCCTCAATTTTCAACACAACCACACTGTAGTCGCAGGTCCGTCTACCATTTGCACCCAACTGCACAAGGTGCTTGGTTACAGGTGCGCATCGCTCACCGCAAAGTGAGTACACACCAACAACTGTCAATAGCTCGCAAAAACTGTAGATCCGCAATGTGTCGTACCAAAATACGGAGATGCATACATGCTTTCAATCGTTAAGCACAAGTTAACTGCCCCGATTATCTCATTAACCTTATCATGTACGATTTTTTATTTGTTATTTTTAGGCGTGCATGCCGATGAGATCTCATATTCAGATGTGATCGAAGAGCGATCCACTAATTGGAGCGACACCCTATCTGTCCCACAGTTCGATCCCAATTTGGGTGAGCTGCAAGAAGTGCAGATCCAGCTTGAAGGTTCAGTGAATGGAGTTGTTCTCTATGAGAATCTAGGACCTCTCGCGGCACCCATTACAATGACCCACAGCGCAACAATCTCAGTTGATCTTCCTAATTCGGTGCTCATCGCAAGTGCTCCTTCAGCAGTCTTCACCGATACAGTGTCAGCATTTGATGGAATCAGGGATAACGACGGCGC
>JAHBNG010000053.1 GCA_019217005.1 Chloroflexi bacterium TSY | reverse complement strand
TTTTGTCACATTTTCACCCTTTCTTCTTTTACCAAGTAAAGGTCAACGGTAATGAGAAATGACCACGGGTCCAACGATCTTATTCAACATAATCGATTGTAGTTCTTGTTTTCCAAATCCGTTAACTCATTCACTAACGGACTATGAATAAATTTTTTAAATGGCTGGCTGGTATCCATAAAGGGCATAATGTACATGGGGATAACAGCCATCAGCATGGCAGCTCGCTTCCGATCCGTGCGATTGACTCCCGCACGATGCCAGAGCCTGGAATCATAGACGAGATAGGTCCCCTCAGGTGCCTCAATGACGTCAGCCTCTGGGCCGTTGTAAGGCAACCCGTACTTGGCCCGATATCCCTTCTCGCGGTAGATGACGCCAGTACCACTCATCGGGGACCTTCGCCCCGAGTATGTGAGCCGAGCTTGGTGGCACCATTCTCTTTGCGAAATGCCGAGACGCAGAGATTCCGTTGGACGCCTAGAACCAATTCATCGACCTTGTGTGCGAATCCAGTTGCCGTTTGTGCTGCCATTCCGTCCGGCAATGCCCCAAAGATATGGGTAATCTGAGTGCCAGCCTTGTACATCGCTTTCCATCGTCCTTCTCCAGTACAGCGAAGCTGGGTGAATGACCGAGGCGAATTTCATGAGTGCCCATGTATTGTCGAATTAACCATAAAGAGCGGTTCAGCCGCGGCCCTCGCCACAGCTGAATTTTCGGTCAGAGCCAATTTGCCCCGATCATACGTTTGCTCTCCAGCGTCCAGTACAACTGGCCGCTCTAACTCTTCAATCGTTCCAGCATCTAGGATACAGGGCAGGGCAACCCATCCATTTTCCTTGAATCTTTCTAGATAGACCGATGGTAGCTCTGCTGGCCCATGAACGAGCGAGAAGATGGCCCCTTCATCCGTGGCACTACCGTCGCTAGCCAAGGCAATACCGTCACGACGCAAAATACAGCCATCTGCAGAGTCTTCCGCTTCAAGAACGAGATCTGTGGCCACATGGCGATATGCATTGGATCCATCAACCCGATCCCAAATTGCCTTATCATCTACATAATTGAATGTTCCAGTTCATTGTTGAACGCTCCCAGAAAGAGTCCGTCTGGGGTGCGCAGATATATAATGAGCCGACGGCTTTTCAACACGCACAACACGTTCTGCAAAAGTTCATTTTCCCACATTGTTTTCTTTTATGACTTTGTCAACTCATATATTGTAACGGCTACATCCATCGCTCTTTGCCAAACCTGTAAATCCCGATAATGACGAATCATAGAACCTCCTAACAACAGATCACCATTACCAGCCACCGCCATCAGCTACCAGCCACCAATCAAACTTCCTCCGGCCATGACCAAACATTGCCCGATAATCGTCATGAACCATCTGTTCAAACTTCGGCATCTCTGTGAGCAATTCAATGGGATGCATCCCTTGAAGAGACGATTCATAGAGAGCGATACACAACTCTACATCGATGCGGCCACCGATGCCGGGTTCTTTGTCATGCAGCGCTGCGTTGGCAATGCTCATGATCTCTTCGGCTGTACCGATGTTCCAGTCATCGATAGCGGACCCTTTGAAGGGATTCTCATAGACAATTTCTGGCTCGGTATGAACGACAAGTCTGGTCAAGATGCGCCTTCCGTTGACATTGTGGGTTTGCCGTTCAACAGGAACATCCTTCATTTCGCCGTTGACTTCAACACGTAACTTATAATCAGGCTTAAAGTAGTCGAGATCCAAGATGTTTCCTTTGGTCCCGGAAATATGTCTATACTTCATGGGCTGTTCACCAACCAACGAGGTTTCATAGACGCCTACAGCACCGCTTTCAAATTCGATCATTGCGTGACCAAAATCTTCAAAGACCTTATCCTCACCCGGATTGAATTGTTTGGTGATGGCCACGATCTTCTTCGGATTGCTTTTAGTCGAAGCTGAGAACATTCGATGGACACCCATATCGATGCAGATACCGAATGGGGCGGAAGAACGAGGGGCTCTCGATCCCACGGGGCCCACATTGTGCACGTAGGGTAATTGCCGAAACGGTTCAACAAAGTGAACTCGCCGTATATCACCCAGCACCCTCGGAAATCAGCTTGTTGATGATGCGATCCCCTGGCATCCGAAAGTAGTTCTCTGCGACTTCATAGTGAACGCCATTCTTCTTGCAGTTGTCGATGATGACGTCGAGGGAGGGTCGGAGCCATCGGTTTTTCGACGAGAACATGTACCTTGCGTTCAGCCGCCATCTTGGCAATGACATGGTGGGTGTAGTCGCCAGTGGCAATGTCGAGCACATCGATCTCTGGGTGTTTGTCCAGCATCTGCTCCACATCTGTATAGTGGGGACATTATACTCCTTACCGACTTCGTTGTTGCTACGGTTTCATCTATGTCACAGATGGCGACGTGCTTGATGTCTCCATGTTTGGCCAACTCGGCAATCGTGGGCAGATGCCACCGGCGAGCCACGACCCACAACCCACTGAGGCAATCTTTGCTTTTGTCATTAATTGGCACTCTTTGATTTTATGGTTGTTTGAGGAATTGTGTGGTTTTCAGTTGGTTTGTCGGTTAGATGGTTAGTTAACAAACCAGCAAACTATTCAACAATTACCTCACAAAGCTCAAAGAGTCGATTTTATTTTATGATGGACAATCCCAAACCGTTGCCATCACGCTACTGTTAGTAACTTCGTTTGAACACCACATTCCAACTATACTTTCCTCGGCACAGATCTGCCTGGGCAAGTTCGCTACACGATTTGGAGTCGAAGTAATATCCACCGTTTGTGGAAACCAAACGGAATCTTACCTGGATCGGTTGAGACCTTCATTGAGGCACTGGACACTTCTGTGGCCATCAACATCTGTGATGATTTGCACCTCAGCGTCGTGTTGTAACGCAAAGCTTACAACACCCCGTTCGCTTTTCGGCACCGGTCCACCCAAGCTTTTCCTTTGTCCACCGTTTTCGTCCGTATGAACAACCTGTACGATAACGTTGTTTAGACGCATTGCTTCCCTTCAGCACCAAACACATGAACCTCGCCGAGCGTTTTCACCACAGGATAGTGTATTGCCCGATTTTCCGCCCGATTCTTCCAATGAAATCGTTACGGGGTTCTGATCAACGTTGAAAACGAGACTTGTATCATACGCCGGTATCTGTCCAACAATCGACTGGACCATGATAACTGGCAAATAGAGATTATAGACGAGCTCTGCGTTTGGTTCCGCTGCCGCAGAACTCTCTGCGACGCTGGCGGCTGATTCAGCATTTTGGATTCGCAAAGAACGATTTCCGTTGCCATACTGGTTGCCTCAACTTGGGCGTCAGCCGAGCTAGCCTTTGCTATGGGGATGCGGTTGCAATTGGCCCGGAAAGGAGAGGAGAATCGGCTAGCAATTGGCGTTACCGTTACAAGAGGGATTTAGGTGCCAATATGGGTGTTGGCGTAGATGCGATTGTAGCCGCAGCAAGAGGCGCGGTTGTAGCCGTGAGCGTGGCTTCTTCAGCCGCTCCTGGGATTCAGCCACCTCCTGGGATTTAGCTATCATACTATCCGTTACAGTTTGCCGATAACGATAAATCGATATCCCAATAACCGCCAAGATCGCAAATGAAGGAGACAATAAAGCTAGCTTGGTCCTGTTGCTCATTTCCGCCAATCTATCGAACATAAAATCCTTCCGACAACTCTTTCTTCTGATTGACGAGCGGGTGCATGATGCCTGCACCAGGTGGCCAAACACCTTTCTCAGCTCGCACTTTTCGCTTACCTTTGGGCATGAGGTGACAAGGTTTCCCAAATCTCGAAAGGCAGTGGGGCGCAATCGTTCTGCGGGGAACCACGGCGCAACATACTCTACATTGGGCATGGCCCTGATCTCCCGCGACAGATTGGGGTTGCCCCATGCCCGCGGTTGTCGCGGAAGACGCCGCGCGCCGCGGGCGCACCCAAGGGTCGAAAGCCTCATCCACTCAGGTTCTTCTTCCGGTGTTGGTGGACGCTGCTGTGCGATGTGGGTGCCCGGAATCTGAATGGGTCCGTTCTCCCACGTTAGGTCCGACATGAAATTGATGGTCACCATGGGAGCCGTCATCTCCATCATCAGTTTGAGCGTCGGTATGTCGGTTTCGTCGATACACTTTGCGTGATCTCAATCCCAAGTCCCTTTGCGTGTTCGATCCGTCCATCCAAAAGCAGTTGCGCGTCCCTGCCATCTGCATGTAAATGTTGATATTCGATGGCACCCGGTAGGAAAGGTCACCGCCCGCACCCCAGATTCCGTAATCTAACGTGCCAAAATTTCTGTCAGAATGGGGTTGTTGTGGGGAGATCAATCATGCTGGCCCAAACGGGATCGTGCAGCATTTGCCGCGAAGCAGACGATGTGCCATAGCTGCGGTGAGGCAGGCGTTTGGTTTCGATCATGTATTTACGGTTTTCTGGACCGGGGATCGATAGAATGTCCCTAATGCTCTTGAAGCTCCTTCTCTGAACCGGGTCAGTTGTTCCTCATTGAGCAGATCTCGCACCACAACGAAACCGTCGCGATGGAATATTCTCGCAGCCCTTTCGACTTCATCCGGCGTACAAATCTCCAGACCACGAATCCCGTTGTGTTGCCGTAGATGCTCCGCAGCGTTCGACACCCGGGTCATCATAGACCCGACGTTTGGGTGACCGCGGATCAGGGACGCCGAATCCGCGATCGCTGTCGAGAAGGTTGCCATCTTCATCTACGGTTTCATTAGGGAGCGTATTTTCATCCCATCCAATGGACGTTTCGCCGTGGACACGCAGTCCATTTAGCTCTGATTGTGTGTCGTTGTATGGGCCATTCGAAATGCCTCCTTGTCCTCCTGATTAACTTTGAGATTGACACAACAACGTTGAATATGATATTCTATAAAGGTAGAATTGCTTTCTACCTTTATAGAATGGAATGTTGAAATGAGTCTAAATATCAAAAACACAGAAGGCCATCGTTTAGCAAGCGAAATAGCCCAGTTAACGGGGCAAAGTATGACGGCGATTGTAATCGATGCTTTGCGCCAACAACTGAAGCACATTCAGCGTCAGAAGCAAAAAGAGAAGCGTGTTCAGGAATTGATGGCGATTGGACAACGCTGTGCAGCTCATATCAAGCAGCCCATTACATCCCAAAAGCATGGTGATATGCTTTATGGCACTGATGGATTACCGCAATGATTATCGATACTTCTGCTTTGCTTGCCATTTTATATCAAGAAGATGCTGCCGAACGGTATGCCGAAGCGATTGCCACAGCCCCAATTTGCCGAATGTCGGCTGCTAATTTCCTGGAAGCAGCCATTAATATTGATGTACACGGCGATGCTGAAGCTAGCCGTCAACTAGATAATTTTATCCGCCAGGCAGGGATAGAGATCGCAGCCATCACCGTCGACCAGGCGCAAATCGCCCGACAAGCATATCAGGATTTTGGCAAAGGCAGGCATAGGGCAGGGCTGAATTTCGGTGATTGCTTTGCTTACGCATTAGCCAAGGAGACGGGCGAACCTCTTTTGTTCAAGGGAAATGATTTCATACATACAGATATTTCTCCTTACCAACCTGCTCATCCCAACAATGACGATATTGGATCTTTATAGGATGCTTAGCCCTGTATTTACTCGTAAACCGTCTCACCACTCTTGTGATTCTCAATGAAGTTCCAATCTAGAGGCACCCCCAATCCGGCCCCGTCAGGCACATCAACACAACCATTCGCATCCACAGAGTCTAGCTCATCCAGCCAGCGTCTTTCTGCATAGATGGGCGCTTTGGTTCGGCTGACGTTGGGATGAACCAGACCCAACTCATAGTAGTTTGTGTTGCGCAGCGATGCCATAATGTGGCGATGCGCCAGACCACCACCATGCAACTCGACATCTAACCCATGCGCTTCAGCCAATGCGGCAATTTTCATCACCCCTGTAATGCCACCGTCTGCATTGGCATTGGCCCGTACATAATCGGCCGCGCCCGTTGTGATTGTATCTGCTTTGGATTCTAGTCCACGCACATGTTCACCCATTAAGAGAGGCGTTTTGATCAACTCACGCAGCTTGACGTGCGCAAATTGGGAAAAACCACCACCTCGAAAGGCATCTTCATACCACATATAATTGGCCTCATCACACGCTTTGCCAACCTTGAGTACATCGTCAAAGGTATTGAACGCACCTGCGGGATCAAGCATGAGCGCCATCTCTGGTCCAACAGCCTCGCGAATTGCCAACACAGCGGCCACTTCGCGCTCGATAGGGCCACCGATCCAGCCGTGAATTTTAAAAGCCGGATAACCAAGAGCCTCTTTGCAATGTAGAGCGAATTCTCCATAGTCTTCAGCGGTTGTTAAGCCACCGTTTTCATCTCCGTGATAAGTGCTGGCGTAAGCAGGTAGTTTGGTGCGCCAACCGCCCAACAGTTGGTGAATCGGCGCGTCATAGCATTTGCCTGCAATATCCCACAGCGCGATATCGGCTGCACCAGGTGGTGTCGCGTCCGCACCTCGCCGAGAGCGCTTGAGATCGTGCCAGATGATCTCGCGCTGGAACGGGTTGCGCCCCAATAAATAATTTGCGGTTCGGGCGTCGATGCTGCCTGGGACTTCGCCGCGTATGCCCTCACTGGTTTCAATGGTTAACATACTGCCGCCGCTAGAGAGTTGACCACTGGGTGTGTAGACAGTGTCAAATCCCAGCGATTCTTCC
This sequence comes from Chloroflexi bacterium TSY, assembly GCA_019217005.1. Next base: position 85,970 of record JAHBNG010000053.1, on the reverse strand, counting down.
AACGCCAGATCGTTTACAGTATAGTCAAAGTGGGTAATGGTGATACGTGTGATAGTGATTTGGGTGTCCATGATTTCCTCCTCGGATCATTGATTCTGGGTCATCATCTTCCAGCGGTCCCCAGCCACGACGCAAAAATTCGTAGACTCAGTAGATCCAAATTTGGCGTTTTTGGCGATTTTCAGTCGAGATTGCAGGGATTTTGGAGTCATTTATTCAGATTTCGGTTACAGAAAACAACCTATTTCATATCTGAAAATCGCCCAAATCTAACGCAAAACTAGATATCGACCGGCAAATTTGTATTTATGTCAACTGTTTAGCCAGAATTCTCTCAAAACCTGAAATTTGGATCTACTGAGACTCCTGCTACTGATCATAACACACTCGCCGAGTGTATCATATGCTGTCGTCTACCGATGAGCATTTCTATTTGGGGCAGGTTTACGAGAATATGAAGTACTGGCTCGCGTCTACCGGATGGGCATGATAAAGAGTTCGTGTTACTTTACTTTCTGGTAAAAGAAAAGAGATGAGGTGAAATGTGACAAAAGCGGTTAGCGTTTCATCCTAAAGGTAGAGAACCCAAAAGGAGGAAGGAATGCTAACCGCGCCAGAAATAACTATAGCAGTACTGATGAATGTATTGCAAGTAACGCCGGTGGGAACAAACGTAAATGTAATGCGTCTGATGTGGGCGATGATGAATGGGTCGTTTCTGAAAAGTCGAGGAGCAATCCATAGTGGATTGAGTGAAAGCGGGTTTGAAGATGAGGAGCCCGGCGAAGCTGGTGGAGCTGATATGGATCATGGGATATTGCAAGCCTGCTCTCATCGTGGCAAGAAGAAGTGGAGTGGAAAGGGAATGGGAGGCAAAAAAGTTAGAAGGATACCGAGTGAAAAGCATAGATATCACAGGGTTCTGGCGACCGAAGCTGCAAGGGAAAGTGAACCGACTCTATAACTCAACGGCTCGTCGGGCATTGCCCGCGCTCATCTTTGGAGTGATGATAAGCTCGGGGGAGATAGGCGGGAAACGAGTGCCACTGCTCAAGGCAATCATGAGATGCGAGGTAGGCACAAAGGAAAGTGAGTTTCGGAAAAGCTGCTGAAAGAGACCAAGAAATCACTGGAGTCAGACGAAGTGGCGGTGGTCGATGCCGGGTTTACAATCAGAGAAATGCTAGAAAGCGACGTCGACCGATTTGTCCTTCGGGAAGCGATTAACTGCACAGCGCGCCGCAATGAGTTACCTGAACGTAAGGAAAAAGGCAGACCACCCGAATATGGTGATATTGTGCGTCCGCTCTCTCGATGCTATAGGGGAAAGCGACTCGAGGCCACAACTCCAGACTCGTTTGGTCAATTTGTCTATAGTGGTCGCCTGATTCGCTATCAAGCATGGCACAATCTCGTCCCCAGGACAACCAAGGTGGATACAGCCAACCGCACCTATTCGATTTACGTCTTTCAGGATCCTGCTTATCACACACCTTTGGTTCTGGCGACCGTCATGGCTTTACAAGCTGAAACCATTTATCTTTTCTATCTGGAGCGCTGGCCTGTTGAACATCCCCCCTTGGCTTCCAAGCAGATGATTGGCTTACATCGTCAATTTGTTCATGCCGATGAGGCTTGCTTCCGCTTACCTGAACTGGGGCTGCTGGCTGGCAATCTTCTTTCCCATTTAGCCGCTTCTCTTCCTCCCATACCGACTGGCTACTGGGATCGAGAGCCTCAAGCCACTCCCGGCAGGCTGCGCCGCGTTCTCTCGAGTGCTCTTTTTCCAACTCCCGACCAACTCGACCCTGACTTTCGGAAAAAGGCCTCGGTTTCACACCATTTCCCTAAAGGCGTTCTCGCTCATCGCCGCCTCAATGCCGCTGCTTAAACTAGCCGAGCACTATTTTTACATTTTATCCCGTTTTTTCAGGGTGGATTCTTTTTTCCGCCCCTTTCGGTTTGCCCTTTGTCACTCAAGCCTTTACCAGAAAGTAAAGTAATAAGAATCTGTAAGAGTTTGGTTGTTTAGCCTGTTCATCAACTTGAACCTCTCGTAAATCTTCACTCGAGCTTTGGCTTTGCGGAGGGCTAATGATGGATGCGTTTTCGCTGAAACGTACCGTAAACGCTTGGTTGTTTACAACAGCGGCTCCATTATTTTCGACTTCTACTCGTACGCGATGTACACTCTGAATGTTGCGATGGCCATAAGAAACCTGCATTTCCTTCCGAATATCATCATCTAGATCACTTAACCGAAAGGAACTCAAGACAGTTTTTACAAACAACAACGATTTTTGTTTCCGGCTATCAGTCCAAATATCGTATAAAAACTTAGCAAGTAGACCAAGAGCAAACGCAAGAAGTGCGCCTAATAGATCTTCAGTCGGCATAATAATACCCTCTCGATTCTAGAATTTGGGATTCAGAATCAAATGAGTCGTCTCAATGTCCCAACGTGCCACTCATTTATCCCGTTCGACAAGATTGAAGTTCGGCAATTGCAGTTGTCCCTAGTGACTGATAGTACTTTTGCGGGGATTGATCATGGACTCTACGCCATCGGTCATCGGCCTCAAGCTCAGTTGTTTCACACTAAACCGCGATTATGATGAAAAGATGGTAGTAAAATATGTCACTATCCATCTTTTCATTCAGAGCTTAGTTTAGAGCGTCAGCTGGGCATTGCACTCGCCACTAAACCCAAACGCAAGGTACACGATCGACGATTTCAGCCATAATAAATACTAGGAATGGCTTGCAGGATCGTCCCAATAGAGTTGAGCCGGGTTGATCAAGGATTCGTCACGAGTGGCGTCTTGCAGCACATAGCCGCTCATCATGTTTTGCAGACCATTCTTCACAATGATCAAGCGTGGCAATTCACCCACGATACCAACCACAGGCACCTCTTCGGCAAAGATATCCATGATTTGCGCAAAGAACTCATTGCGCTTCCCTTCATCGGGCTCCTCGATCGCCTGTCCCCAGATCTCCCAAGAATCCCAGAGGAAATGTCCTTCGGGTGGTTGTTCACCGTTTGGATCATTGTTGTTGCGATACCAACGTCCCCAGGCGCCAGCCCACGGTCTGTCGAGCAACTCGCCGATGAAGTAGTTGGAGTGGCTCAAGAAGGGCAAAATGTCATGCCCCGCGCCCCACCAGGCTGCTTCAATTTCGTTCGCCGTCCAGCGCGCTTCATAGAGCGAACGTTCCATTCCCTGATAGCTGGCCTTCACCCCGACATCGGCTAGCTGTTCAATCACCAGCAGGATCGTATCTTCGCTGGAGGATCCAAGTGCCGCTGTTCCTTCGATGATAAAGCCCAGGGTTTCGCCACTGTCATCATTCCAAAGTCGGAAGCCTTCGCTATCCTTCTCCCTGAAACCAGCATCGTCCAACAGTGCATTGGCCTGATCTGGATCATGGGTGGCAAATGCAGTGGTTGCAGCTTCATGGTATTGAGGGCTGGCTGAACTGGGGCTGGCTTGACGCGGTGTGCCTAAGCCATCAAGAATCAACTCGTTAATTGCTTCGCGGTCAATGGCGAGGTTGAGTGCCTGACGGACTTCACGAATGCCAAAGAATTTGTTTAACCGTTCATTCTTCGATGCGTGGTTGATCGAGAGCGTTTCTCCCCCGGATCCAATGCCAACCAAAACCTGATAATCGCCAGAATCTTCGCTCTCCTTATAAACGGTGAAGTTCCCCACATTGACATGACGGTTTTGCCAGTCGATCTCACCATTGATGATCCAGAGGTCGAAGACTTCGGTCGTTTCGAAGATGCGGTGCGTAATGGTATCAATGTAAGGTAGCTGTTGTCCATCTGCATCAATTTGATGGAAATAGGGATTGCGTTCCATCAAAAATAGCTCTTCTGAAAGCTGGTTGGCCGCTCGCCAAGGGCCGACACTGGGCTTTTTTGGATTGAGGTACCATTGGTTGCGATCACTATAGTATTTGTCCCAGGCTTCAAATCCGGCCTCCTCCGCCGCGGCTCCAAGAGCGTCTGCATCCTCCGTGGTGTCAACGTGGAATTGAGACATGTAGTGGCCTGGCGTGAAGGGTTGTAAGCGCGACATAAAATCGATGAACAACGGTTTTGGATGGGCAAAAGTGAGTTTAATGGTGTGGTTGTCCACGGCTTCCATCTCCATCAAGACCCTGGGATCGCCTGTGGAGAAGCGGACGTGTGGTGCCGGAGTCAGGGTTTCATTGCTTGCTACATGTTCATGCCACCACGTAAAAGCACTGCTATCAAACTCCGTTCCGTCCGACCACTTTAAACCTTGCCGCAAATGAAGGGTGATTTCGGTCGCATCGTCATTATATTCCCAAGATTCGAGCAAATCAGGATGCTTGTTCAAATCGAGATCATAGCGAATCAGACTGCTGTCTTGAACCTTCGTCGGTCCCCAGCGATCGGAGACACCCTTAAAGCCACGGCGAATGGTGCCACCATACTGCCCGATATTGTCTATCACTGGCACGACCAGCGGATCGGCAGGAAGTCGTTCATCCACGGAGGGGAGCTCACCTGCCGCAACCAAATCGGCCAGCATCGGGGCTTCTTGATATTGGGTCGCAGACATATCGGCCGCGGCTTGTGCCTCCGCTTGCGAGTTATCTTCTTGTGCAGCAGCCTGCTCGCCCGCTTCCTCAACTGTGGCTCCGTCGCCTGCACAAGCCGCGATCGCGAACCCCGCGGCAGTCACGGTCGAGAGATGAATGAATTCCCGACGAGAAATTTTTCTTTTGATCGTCATATTGATGTTCCTCCTTTTGGATTGTTTGGGGTAAATTCCGTGGTATGCCAAATTGTGTGTAAATTCGATTTCTCTCTGACGGAGATCAGCAATTTACACAATTGGTGCTAGACTCAGTAGATCCAAATTTCAGGTTTAGAGAGAGAATTCTGGCTAAACAGTTGACATAAATACAAATTTGCCGGTCGATATCTAGTTTTTGCGTTAGATTTGGGCGATTTTCAGATATGAAATAGGTTGTTTTCTGTAACCGAAATCTGAATAAATGACTCCAAAATCCCTGCAATCTCGACTGAAAATCGCCAAAAACGCCAAATTTGGATCTACTGAGTCTACCAATTCTTTGTGTTTTGGACAGAAAGATTATACATCGAACCTCAATTTCAAAACAAGAAATGTAGAGATCCCTTATCGTATCATATCAGATTCGGTAAGCAAATGAGCCATTGTGTCACAATAGGATTCACTGACGACTGATCAAGCACGCAACCGTGCATTTTGTGGATCGTAAGCTGGCTCGGCTAAGACAGTAGACCGGCAGCGCTCGCCCAAGATCTCGATATCGAAAGTTGAACCTGCTGATTCATACCCAAGCTCGACATAAGCAAAAGCCAGACTCTTCTGCACGATATGACCATAACCACCTGACGTTGTGACGCCGATCACTTTATCACCATCGAGCACTGGTTCACCGCCTGCCACATCCGCATCCTTGGCATCGACCTCGACATAGACCATCTTCCAGACGATGCCCTCTTCCTTGAGTCGAAGCAGTGCCTCGCGGCCAACAAAATCTTTATCCATTTTGACAAAACGGTCCAGACCAGCCTCAATTGTGGTGATCTCATTGGTCAGCTCAACGCTCCATCCAGCATACGCCTTCTCCATACGAAGGCCATTCATGGCATAGACTCCAAAATCGGCTATGCCAAATTCCTCACCGGCGGCCCAAACAGAATCATAGAGCTTGATCGAATCCTCCATCCGTACATGGAGTTCCCAGCCTAACTCACCAACATAGTTGACGCGCAATGCCCGGACAGACACACCCGCTACCTCAATCTCTTTGCCCGTCAACCAGCAGAACGAAGCGTTGGTCAGATCCACATCGGTTAGCTTGGTTAGTAGATCCCGGGAGCGTGGACCAGCCACAACGAGAGCAGTGTATTCATCTGTGATATCATGCACCGTCACCAGTTCGTCATTTTTCCGGCCAAAGTTGAGCAGATCGGTGTCCCGTAACTGAGCAACGCCACCAGAAAGCAGATAAAAGCGATCGTCGGCCAGCCGCGTCATGGTGAACTCTGTTTCGATGCGTCCAATTTTATTCAGGGCATGGGTCAGCACGATGCCGCCCGCGCGTCGAGAGATTCGATTGGCACAGAGACGATTGAGAAATGCCTCTGCATCAGGCCCAGACACCTCAAATTTAGAAAAGCTAGGCAGTTCGAAGATACCAACCCGTTCGCGGACAGCGCGACATTCAGCGGCCACAACCTCAAACACATTATTGCGCCGGAAGCCACACTCCTCCTCACGTCCATCAAGCGAGAACCACTTGGGCCGCTCCCAACCAACGCTTTCGGTGTGGACACAGCCCTTGGCCTTTAACTTTTCATAAAGAGGCGTTTTGCGTGCAGGACGACCCGGTGCCCGCTCTTCACCTGGTAAGACCAGATCATACATATCCCAATATTCCAAGTGCGCCTTGGCATCGGTATATGCCTTGTCCGCATAGTGTCCAAAGCGCCGCGGGTCGACGCCGATCATGTTGATCTCAGCTACGCCATGCACCATCCACTGAGCCAGATATTTTCCGCAACCGGCGCCTTGGGCAATGCCAATGCTGGAGCCAGTGCAGAGCCAGAAGTTTCGCACACCAGGGGCGGGACCGAGCAATGGGTTGCTGTCAATCGTGTGCGAGATGGCCCCATGAACCACCTTCATAATTCCCGCCTCGGCAAAGATGGGCATGCGCTCCATGACCCGCTCCAACCAAGGCATGATGGGATCATACTCTGCCGGAAAGAGTTCGTTCTCAGCTTCCCATGCTTGTCCTACATTTGGCCACGCTTCACGCGTATTGCTCCGTTCGTAAATACCAATCAGTCCAGACTCCTGCTCCTGCCGATAGTAGGCTGATGCATAGGGATCGCGCATCACCGGGATCTCTTTGTCTCGGTCGATGAACTCTTGGATTGGCTCGGTGACGACATATTGATGTTTCATATTGGTAAACGGTACATGCACACCCAACCAGGCACCGATGCGATCTGCATAACAGCCCCCTGCATTGACCAGGTGTTCGCATGTGATATTGCCCTGCTCTGTCATCACTTCGAATTCGCCATTGGGCAGCACGTTGACGCCGCTCACCCGATTGCGACGAACGATTGTTGCGCCCATATTACGAGCCGCAATCGCCATTGCATTGCAGCAGCTTGCAGGATCTACATAACCGTCATCCAATGTCCAAGCACCAGCTAGAACATCTCCTGCCATAACAAAAGGGTTGATCCGACGAATCTCCTCCGGGCTGATGATCTCCATGCGGAAACCGACATTTTTGGCGACACCTGCCACAAGATGGAAGTAATCAACCTCTTCCTTGGTGAGGGCAAAACGAATTCCGCCGCAGCCGTGCCAACCAGTGGACTGTCCCGTCATCTCTTCCAACTTCGGGTAGAGCGTGTTGCTATGGTGGTGAATCTTGGCCATGTTGTAATCAGCAATAAAGCTGGGACATTGACCCGCAGCATGCCAAGTCGAGCCAGAGGTCAACTGCCCCTTTTCGATCAAGACACAATCGTCCCATCCTTCCTCCGCCAAATGATATAGCAATCCTACACCCATCATGCCACCGCCTATGATGACGACTCTCGCATGTGACTTCATCCTAACTTCTCCGTTCTTTGTTCACCTGTTTTTCCATTCATCTCTGAGCAATCCAAATAGCAACAGATCATAGCGATGATAATCTCGTTCTGCATATTCTCGTAGCCGGCCCTCAAGCTGAAAACCTAACTTTTCGTAGCTTTTGATAGCTCGTATATTGTAGTCAACGACTCCTAATTCGATACGATGTAGGTTCAACTCCCGAAAGCTGTATTCAATAAACAACTCCAATGCTTCTGTGCCCAATCCCTTTCCCTGACATTCCTTTTCTCCAATCGAAATTCCTAACTCAGCTACTCGATTTGACCAATCGATATGAGACAAACTGATCTCGCCAATGAGCCTATCCGTTTCGATAAGAACAATACCAAATGGAATGTGGCTGTCGCTGCTTGCAATGTTGATCTGTTCACTCCTCGAGGGCAGATAAGCCCCTGGTCCCGTCAATCGCTTGAGCGCGAAGTCACTGCGCCATTGTTTGATCGTGGATTCATCATCTGTGACGAGCGGACGCAACTTAACGTGTTTGCCTTGCAAAGAAAGTCCCATGTATGCAAGTTCCTTCTGTTCTCAACTAGCAACTGATGCCTAAATCCTGATAAAGCGCATCCAGTAACTTCGGCTGTCGTTCTGCATGTGTGTCTCCGTCGACTCGTCCGTTCCAATAGACAGCAGCTGCTAGATCAAACGCTGGATCGGCAAATGCAACGCACCAGTTACGACCGCCGTGACCAAACGCCCGATCTGATGCATATGGACCATATGCATGTCCAGGATAGGATGACTTCTGCATAAAACCCAGGCCACGCTCCACAGTCGCGTCGAGTGTTTCGTCGTACACACCACATTGATGACGAGCGGTCATCGCTTCGACAACTGGCGCAGAGAGTATCTGGCGATTCAGCAAAGCTGCATAGAAACGACCAAGCTGGCCAATGGGACCATGCCCACCGCCCGTTGGACGTCCCCAGGTCACCCACTCTTTGGTGCCGGACAATGCAAACTCTGGCATCACTGCAATCCGCTCACCATATTCAGAAAACTTCTCATCCGGCATCTCAAGCCAGCTGTCATGCAACCCCAGAGGTTCAAAAAACTCAACACGAACAAAGCCATCAAAGGAAAGATTGCTCAATCGAGCCACAACCTCGGCCAGTGCCCACATGGCAACGGAATTGTATGCGCATCGAGTACCTGGTGCCCAGCCTTCCTTTAAGGGCGCACGACAGACTTCATCAATCGCTTCTTGATACGGCATGATTTCGCGGACCACTTCGCTTATGCCACCGGTATGGGTCAACAGATGACGGATCGTCACTGCTTCTTTTCCAGCTGTGGCGAACTCTGGGATGTGTAGGCAGATTGGGTCGTCTAGATCGATTAGACCTCTTTGCCAAAGCAAAGCAACAGCAGAACAAGTGACTGCTTTTGTGGCAGACCCCCATTCCACAAGGGTTTCCGACGTCATTGAAACACCCGGTCGTGCCTCACCCGTTCCGAAGTCTACAACAGTTTCTCCCTTGATGGACGCATAAACTTGGACGCCCGTCTGCCAACCCAACTCGGTTGTACGCTTAATTTCAGCCTGTGTGTGTGGGATTTTCGTAGACATACTGTTCCTCAAATCAATGTTGATCAAGCAACTCAACTTGTGGCCATGTCTCAAGTATCCTTTTTTCGCGCACGCGCTTGCGGAACTGCTCCACACTGACGCGCGCAGGGTTGCGCCGTAATTTCATCTCAAACAAATCACTCAGTCCGCAGGGCGCAATAATTTTCAATCGACCATCTGAAAGTAGGCGAACTCCGATGGATGTCGCTGTTTCTGGCCATATGCTGATGGCTTCTTCACATGATCGATGCGGCGCAACCGAATGTCCAAAATGTGCTTCATACCACAAATGAACCGCAGCTTGATTGGTTGCTTCCCACGGTTCTGCTGGCTCAATTGCTCGTAACTGTTCTTGAATCGTGGCATCTCTTTCTGGCGTCAGATCATCGGGATCAAAAAAGGCGACATCAATATCGCGGACAGGAGTTCGCTTCGTGTAGCCATGCAAGGCGTCCCACACAATGTTACGGACAGCCCCTGCGCCAAGGTACCAATTAGGCGGGTCGCACTGTCGCACAACGTCCAGCAAATCCATAAACCATTGATTTGACTGTAAGATCTCGATTAGTTTTGCTTCGAATTTCTTTCTACCACCGCCCATTTCCAGGAACCATTGCTTCTGGGGCCAACTCGATGTTAAAGTTCTGTCGAATCTTGGCATCGAGAGCTGGATCAAGATGACTTGGATAATGTTCTGCAAGCGTCTTGCGGACTCGCTCTCTTGCCCTCTCTCGCACGTCAGTTGAACCCTGATCTGCCCAATCCTCAGGACTGTTGCGGTCCCCAACGATAGGATAGAAATAGTCAATCTCCATGCGCTCGACGGTCTGTGCTTCGCCCAAAAAGTGCCCCTCTCCATTGACGACGTTCTTGATGACCTCGAACGAGAGCGTATCGTCGTTGACCTCGATGCCGCGAACCGTGCGCTGTATCGCACCCAATGTGTCATTGTCGATGACGTAGCTCTCATAGGATGCACCAAGCAAACTTGCTTGCATCCCCGCACTCTCCATGATGAGTGTCGATCCTGCCTGTGCAGCGAGTGCTAGCGTATATCCTTTTTCTGCACCAGCTTGTGCGTCGGGTAACTTCGAATCTGACATGCCTGCCGCTACGCTACCGGGCAGATCATAGAACCCGGCCATCTGCGCACACCCAGCCACAAGCAAAGCCAGTTCTGCACTGCCACTACACATTGCCCCTGTGCGCAGGTCCGACACGAAGGGCCACGTGCCCAAATTGGCGCGGCACATGGGGTCAATCAGAAAGGCAAAAATCAGACCAGCCAATGATTCTGCAAGGGCTTGACAAATTGTTCCAGCGAGAGCGGTAGGGGCAGTTGCACCTGCTTGTGCTGCTGAGAGTAGAGTTATGGGCATGCCACCTCGTGCCGCTGCCTCCAATGCCTCACACGATTCAACAGCAAAGCGCATGGGTGGCACGACGTGGCAGCAGGAGATTGAACAGAAAGGCCGGTCCCGAAATTTGCCTTCACCACCCAGTGCCATATCAAACATGGCCATAGCTGCATAACAATTTTCACCATTGACGTAGGAGACGCCGATATGTTTGGTGGTACCCGTCATACAAGCGTATGCCGTGTTGACATCCAGATCCATTGTCGTATACATGTCACGTGCAACCACTGGACGCCAGAAGTAATGAATATTCTCTAGTGTATCGACCAAGCGTGCCAAATCATAGATATCGGTCAAGACAGACGGACGATATGTGTCGCTCTCAAAATCGAGGATCAAGGGCGCAGCTCCGCCTGTTCCAGTATGAACACGTTTGCCCCCGACTTCCATATCATGCTCTGCTGTCTGACCTGGCATGACAAAACGACGCTGTGCCTTGGCGAGTACATCCTCGGTTAAGGCACGCGGAAAGCAGAGTCGACCACTGTCAGTGACCCACCCACCCTTCTTTGTCACGAGTTCAATCATCGATGGAATGGGATCCGCAAAACCGACTTGCTCCATCAAATCCAATACAGTGGTGTGAATGCGTTCCATCTCATGTTGGGTCAACGGCTGGTAACGTCCGCCCACTATACCAGGTCGAACAGGCCGTTGATCAAGTGGCTTGCGGGCTGCTCGTTGCGCAATGCGGGCTGCTCGCCCGCGCCGTTGAGGTCGAGTTCTATCGGACATGGTACTCGTCTACTTCCCTCACTTTACATTCTATCTTTGGTCTAATTGAAAACAGGAGTTCACTTTTCAAGTAAGACGAATTGCGGTTGTGAGCTTCAAGAATCAAAGACCAATTCACGCCGACAAATTGACTTTATACATGAAGCTTACAAAGCCTAATGGTATAGGCTTATCTATGAAAAGAGTGCGAACGGACTTTGTACAGCTAATAGTCACATTATTTAAACTTCGTACTTTCGTCTGCAATTCTGCCAGAATAAAAAACGCTGCGAAAGTACAGGGTTTAAGTGACCTCTCTATAAAGAAATTACTGATTTGCACGCTTTCGTCCGATGAGCGAAGGTATAACCTTAGCGAAAACTCTAGCTTTCATCACGACTGTCGTTTAGCGTTCAGATTTTGGGAGAGTTATGGGATACGCAGTATCTCACAAAGTGACTGAAGTCGTCAATGATTTGAGTCAAAGAGGATAGGGCAATCGCGTACTTGTACAAGAAAGAAAAGAAGGGATAATCTATTTTGGAACCCAAAAAGGAGAAACCAAAATGGAAAAGCCCGAAATAGCAAGCATAGAAAAGCACTTTGGAAGCATAGAAGAGCCAAGAAGCCCGATAAATCGACGCCACAATCTAATCGATATAATCGTGATAGCAATCTGTGCAGTCATATGCGGAGCAGACGATTGGGAAGGGGTCGAAAAATTCGGCAAAGCCAAAAAGGAGTGGCTAGAAAGCATACTGGAGTTGCCAAATGGAATCCCATCGCACGATACATTCTGGCGCGTATTTGGATTGCTAGATGGAGAGGTCTTTGCCGAATGTTTCAGCAAATGGATGAGCGCAGTCTGCCAGGTGACGAATGGAGAAGTGGTGGCAATAGACGGCAAGCAGTTGAGACGTTCCCATGATAAAATAGTGGGCAAAGGAGCCATATACATGGTGAGTGCTTGGGCTTCTCTGAACAAAGTAGTCCTTGGTCAGTGGAAAGTGGATGAAAAGTCGAATGAAATCACAGCTATTCCAGAGTTACTGCGCTTGTTGGAGATCAAAGGGCACTCGTGACCATCGATGCTATGGGTGCTCAGACTGAAATTGCACAGCTCATCATTGACAATGAGGCTGATTATCTCCTCTCTCAAGGGCAATCAAGGAAACTTACATGCAGATGTCGCCTTGCTCTTTGAGGATCTCGAGGAAAGTGACTTTACTGCCTTTGACCACGATTATGCCAAAACGACCGATAAGGGACACGGTCGGCTTGAAACCGAAGCCTGGACCATTTCTGCCCCCGACATCATCCAGAATCTGCGCAATTCTGAGCAATGGCCTGAACTCTCTACCGTCATGATGGTTCAAGCCCAACGCACCTTGATTTGTGGTGATTCTCAGCAAAAAGACAATCCCGACAGGCGCTATTACCTCTCGAGTTCCGAGTCCGATGCTCGCTCTTTACTCAATGCCTCTCGCACTCATTGGCATGTCGAAAATCGCCTACACTGGACCCTCGATATTGCCTTCCGAGAGGATGAATCCCGTTTGCGCAAAGGCCACTCAGCTCAGAATTTCGCTGCCCTTCGTCATATTGCTCTCAATCTGCTCAAGAAGGAGACTTCTCTCAACGTTGGCATCAAAAACAAGCGCCTTACCGCTGGCTGGGACCACCACTATCTCTTGACAGTCCTTTCTGGCTTATTTTTTTAAGGTACGCGATTGCCCTATCAAAGAGGAAGCAATTTTAGCCCTTAACTGCACCTGCTGCCAAGCCCTGCACAACAAAGCGCTGTCCCAAATAGTAGAGCACCATAACGGGAACCGCTGCGGCCACGGAACCGGCCATGATTTGACCCCAGCGGAAAACATCCCCTGTGATCAGATAACTAATGGCAACAGGCACGGTCTGTTTACTTGGAGAGGTAATAAAGATCAATGCAAGAAGCAATTCGTTCCAGGCGCTGGTGAAGGTGAGAATGCTGACAGCAATTAGACCAGGGGCTGCCAATGGCAACACAATGCGGAACAGTGCTTTGAGGCGAGTTGCACCATCGACCATGGCCTGTTCCTCTAAATCAGCGGGGATACTTCGAAAGTAACCCATGAGGAGCCAGGTACTGAGAGGCGCGGAGAAGGTTAGATAGACAAAAATCAAACCCTGGAGCGTGTTGCCCAGTTGAATGCGAGCAATGATTACCGAAAGGGGAATAAAGAGAAGCGCACCCGGTGTTAAATAGGTAAATAGAATCAGTCGTCCAATCCAGTCACGCCCAGGATAGTGTAGACGCACGAGGCTGTAGGCTGCCAAACAAGAGATCAACACCGAGATTGCCGTTGCCGTTCCCGCCACGGTGATGCTGTTGCGAATGTTGACCAAAAAGTTCATCTTTGTGAACAATTCAATATAGTTATTTAAAGTGGGGCTCCCTGGTAAGAGAGAGGGATCACGGTAGATATCCTTGGCTAATTTCAAGGAGATCGTGATCATGGAATAGATGGGGAAGAGGATCACGATGGCCAACAGAACCAATAAACTATAGATGAGAAATTTTTGTGTTGGGGTCGTCCGGTGAAGCATCGTTAATCTTCCTTTTGGAGCATGCGTGCAACGATCAATGCGAGAATCGCAAAGATAGGCAGCAAGGAGACAGCCACGGCTGCGGCTTCACCGATCCGCAAACTCTGCAAACCAAAGTAGGCTAATACTGGGAACGTCATGGTGGCATTGGAAGGACCACCTTGCGTCATGAGCCAAATCGCCTCGAAACTGTTGGTTGTCCAGATTGTCGAGAGAAGCACGACGACTAAGATTACGTGGCGGATGCCGGGAAGAGTGATATGACGGAAGCGTTGCCATGCACCGGCTCCATCAATCGATGCTGCTTCATAGAGTTCAACCGGCACGGTCTGAAGCCCTGCCAAGAATGTGATGACCCAAAAAGGGAAGCCCCGCCAGAAGCTAGCCAATACGACACTGGGCATGGCCCAGGTTTTGGTGCTCAAAAAATCGACATGGCTCTCAACTAATCCCAAATTGATGAGGATGTAGTTCAATGCCCCCGCTTGTGGGTGGAAGAGCAGCTTCCAAGTGATAAAGGCCACAAAGCCCGGCATCGCCCAAGGCAGCAGAATCAAGCCTCGCCAGACATTGCGCGCGCGAATCTGCTGATTCAGGAGTAACGCAATACCAAGCCCCAGGACAAGTTTGAGCGACTGTACCGAGGCGACAAGTACGATTGTGTTGCGAATGGTTGCTTGAAAGTCCGGCTGACGGGCAAGATAACGATAGTTGTTCAGCCCCACAAAATTTCCTGGTTGACCAATCATGCGGTCTGTAAAACTAATCCAAATGGCAAAGAAAAAAGGATAGACAACCAATGTGAGCAAGCAGATCACGACTGGCGCGACCAGCGCATAGCCCAAAAGTCTGGTACGTCTCTCATTGGTCCACCAACTATTCTGTTGGGTAGCCGACCGTGATGGAAGTTGCGAGGCAAGTTGCTCAGCCATTTTGTCCTCTAGTCGGAAGGATCATTCATCCCCCACATGATATGTGAATATATCGGTCACAAATCGCAATTATGTCAGAGATTATCTGGATCTATGCCTAACTCTAGAAGTCTGGCTCTATATGTGTCTGCACGTTGTTTCTCTTGCTCTGCACGTTGTTTCTCTTGCTCTGCACGTCTTTCAGATGCTTGATATTCGAGTAAGACATATCCTTGATAGACTGGATCCAGGGCCAACTTTTCAAGCGCTGGCTGTCGCTCAAGATCTTTCATCCGAAACTGAAAGCCAGGCAATACACGCGAATGCAAAACACCTTCGCTATCTGGTAGCATCTCTACATATGCGCCAGCATCTGTTCGCTCGTAGAAATGCATATGTTTGTTATCAGGATCGAGAATGTAATATTCCTTGACACCAACAATATTATATTCATACATCTTGACTTTGGTGTCACGCTCAATATTCGCTTTATTTGAGTCAGATAGAGATTCAACACAGAGATCGCATGTGCCGTGGTACGATTTTTCATTATCCAACCAGGGTATTGGATTATCATTCAAAACCACAGCAACGTCAGGTTTTCTGATGGTCTCTTTTTCTAGACCAGGTTTTTTCGGATCTGGGACTATCAATTCGAAAGCCGTCTCAAGGTAGAGCAGTTGGGCGTTTTGGAAAACATAAACGTACTGGCGCAAAAGTTCCAGAAACCAGCCATAGAGAGAAAGTTGGATCGGTGTCGACATCCCCTTGGCCTCCAAGTAGCCATTGTTCCATTCATAGCTTGCATCACCACGATCATAGTAGTCGCGCCAATAAACCTCTTTTGAAACCCACAAACCATCATCTGGTGCTGTCGGTAACCCTGGCCGAATTCTCTTGGGTACGCCTTCGGGCCGTACATCTATCTCCCGCTCTAAAGGTTTTGCTGGCACCATTTTTATTTTGCCCTCTCATGTCTATGCATATGCTATGCTGACTCTCTGACAGCCGAATAGAAGCCGCTCCTGTCTCTATTGTAAACGAACTCTCAAGTGAGGTTCAAATGGCAAAACAGAGATGGGAGCATTTCACATTGACGGTAGGCGTAGGAGAATGCAGCGCACAGTTGAGGATGTCGGATTCGACAAGCTAGTTAACCTGACTGCAACGCATTCTCGCCCCCAATGCGAAATACACCCAAAACAGATATACCCTATTTGTACTTGTCGTAGATCTCCTGACAAGCCGCCTGTGTCTCTGCAATCGACTCATCAATGCTAATTCCATCCACAACGATACGCTGGATCATGCGTGGCGTGAGGAAATTCGTGTCATACTCAGCCAATGCGGCATTGTTGACATCTGGGAAAGAGCCGTAACTACCATTGACGGCCAAATCTAACAATCCCTCGTGGACAGCGCTTTCACTGAAGATTGGTGCATCACGATATCCCTCAGCAGCAGGACCATAAATCGCGTGGAAGTAATACTCATTCATGAATTCAGGCTCAGCCAAGAATCTGAAAAGGTCAGCAGCCAGTTCTTTCTTTGCATCGGACGTCCCAGCCGGTAATACGCGGAAGTTACCACCAACAGGCGAAACGCGCATGACTGGACCACCAGGAAGCCCCGAATATTTGGTGCCTTCGCCCAATTCAGGATCTTCATTCCGCATATAGAGAAAAACGCTGCCTGGATTCGCGATAAAGATCGCTGTACCAGATTGGTAAGCCACATTATCCCCACCGCCATCATATGTTGTGACACCAGGAGGGAAGAGCCCGTCATCCCAGGCCGTTGTAATCCACTCGAGGAAAGCCCTTGTTTCAGGACTATCGATGGTGCAGTTCTCGCCGGCATCATCAGCGATCCGTCCACCCCACGAGCGCAACATACTCTGGGTCAGGTTGGCGTCACCCACATCGGACAAAGCAAATGCCATTCCATAGTAGTTGGGTGGATCTTGTGCTGCACGCGACATTTCTGCAACCTCTTCCCAGGTCTCGGGTGCCTCGGTGAAGCCGAGGGGTTCTAAGATATCTGCCCTGCGGTAGAGGACGTTTCCACCCAAGCTAAAGGGGATGCCATAACGGTTGCCGCCAAAGATTTCCGGATCGGTGGCTTGATTGGCTGCATTGAGCCATCCACCAAGCGACTCGCCGATCTCATCATACAGATCATCCAGCGGAGTCAATTGACCTTGCTGACTCAACAACAGCATCTGCCCCCAACCCATATCGAGTGCATCGGGCATGGTGCCCGCTTCGATCGCCGCCGAAACACGCTGAACTGTTTCGTTCTGGTTGATCATCACAACTTCGACATCAATCCCTTTCATCTCGCCCCACGCTTCGATGCGGTCGACCAACATTTGGTTTGCTTCATCAGAAAAGATCAAACCACCCCAGTAAGAAAAGGTACCGATATCTTCAGCCATCGTGTCGCCACCAGAATCATCAGCTGGTGCCGATCCTGGCGCAGCACAGGCTGATAAGATCAGCGCAAAGAGAACCGCTAAGGTCCATATTAGATTCTCGATAGTTGTGAAATGAAGGTTTTCCAATTTTGACAAAAGAGACAAAAGTCATCTCAATAGATTGCATCAAGAAAAAAGTGCAGAAAAGGAGCCATCAAGATGCAATTGCCGATAGTAAATGTAGCGCCACTGGTCAAGGAGCATAGCGAAACCTTTCGTTCAGTATTTGCCAATCGTAAACAGTTTCGCCACTTTGAAAACTATCTGACGGGTCTGATGGTCTTGGACAACAAAAGCATGGCAAATATTGCCCGTTGCATTCTAGATAGTGCAGATAAGACGAATGTATCACGGTATCTGAGTGAAGCTCCTTGGCGAGCCGAAAAACTCAATGATGAGCGTATAAGTCAGAGACAGCACAATACCAACGTTCAGAGTCAGAATCGGTATTAGCGATTGACGATACACTATGTGAACATGTGGGAAGTCTGTTCGAGTATATCGACACCCACTACAATCATAGCAATGGTCAGCATCCACTGGCTCATAACTTAGTCACAAGTCACTATGTCAGTGGCGCTATCCGTTTTCCGGTCGATGCAAGTATCTACCGACGGTACGAAGAGTTTACCGACTGGGAAGCATTTGTGGAAAACATTTCCCAGTGACCGAGATTCCCAAGAAAAGAAAGAACGAACCGCTTTTCATAAACGAGTGGATAGCCACCTATTAACTGACCCCGCCTTTCGAGAGCGAGACGAAGCGTTTAAGACCAAGATAACCATTGCCAGTGAACTGGTTGAAAAGCTGTTGAACGAACCCTTATCTTTGGTTGGGCTCTCTTCGATGGTTGGTATCTCGCTCCAGATTTTCTAGCTGTACTCGATCGTCTGAATAAAGATTGGATCAGCATCTTGAAGTGCAATCGCAATCTGGAGACAAATAGTTTTCGTTTGGGATGAAGATGGTCAGCCGATAACTTTCGAGGGCCACATATTAAAGTCAAAGAGTTGGTCCCCTACATCCCCCAGAATGCCTACAAGCCTGTCACCATTGATGGTCGTACTTACTACACCTTTACCATGACTGTGCGTATCCCTTCTATCGGCAAGGTACGCATCGTGATTAGTTTTGATAATCCTGAATTGCAAGACAATTATGCCGTTTTAGTGACCAATCGCACCGACTGTAATGCCAAACGCATTCTCTCGATTTACCTGCTTCGTTGGCCTATCGAGACGGTTTATCAGGATGGTAAACAACTGCTTGGTCTTGATGAATATTGCATGCGAACTGCCCACGCCTTTCAAAAACATTGGTCTCTGGTCTTCGTGGCTTATTCTCTCTTGCACCTTGATTGTTTGGGACCATCATTGGCTAAAACTCAATTCTCGCCCAGCAAATCCCTTGGTGAGGCTACCCGGCAGCAAACTCAGTCACTGATTCAAGATCTCATCTTGACGGCTCATGATGCCTTGAATGACGGACAGGAGATTGCGGAGGTCTTCGCTACCCTTTTCGCCAAACGGCAGGTCTGCTCTGCTTAATTTGACTTTGTCAAATCTGGCACCTGCTCAAAATACAACTATCGAGTTAGATTTCGATGCATGAATTCCTCCTGTATAAGTTTGGTGAAGAGTTGTGTTACTTAGCAAGTCCGCTATACTTTGCTCTGTATGAAAACCGTAGTTTGGTCTCTCTGGTATAGCTCTCGAAAACTACGTATGGTGACATTTGTCACCTTGGTCCCTGATTTTGGGTGTTCAAACCCTATACAAGCGAGTCCTTAGAACACCTCTGAGGGTCTGTTAGCGTCAAAAAGGTTACAACATGACAAATTTGAGGTGCGAACCCTCTACAAACCCTTGAAATTGTCAATTAGGGTGACAAATGTCACTATTCCGGTTTTCATCACAACCGCAGTATAGCATAGTCGCAGACAAATTCTGCCCTATCGCTGATTCGAGAGATGTGGTATAGAATTTTACTGGGCCAATATAAGGGATCAGCTTAACGGCATTGATTATATCAGTTTGTTCGTACGATTGCCAACTGTGGAAAAACCTATCGATGACTGGCACTTCTTGTCGCAATTCATTATTGAGTTGAAGTGACTTGGCAAACCAATCTGGATCGAGTTTTTGAGGTTCCGCCAAGGAGACGATTTCAAATCCAGCAATGGCCACTGCTGCCTGATAATCTGAATCGGCTTTTCGAAAGGAACGGATTGTGTACATATTGAAATTTCCTTAGACAAGCATTTCTGTGGTATCACCATACCATAACTGCTGCATTTCCTCGCTGGTAACCAATAACTCATCCAGTTTACCTTCTGCCGCAATCTGGCCTTGATTCAACACAATGATGTGATCCGCCTGTTGGAGAGCCGACTTACGGTGCGAAACCACAAGACATGTCGGCATGTAACTTTGCTGTCGTTCAAACATCCGTTGCCATAGAGTCTGCTCGGTGACAACGTCGAGTGCACTGGACAAATCGTCAAAGACATAGAGTTCTGGTTGGCGCACAAACATACGGGCGGCGGCAGTGCGTTGCATTTGTCCGCCCGACAACTTGACACCACGAGGTCCAACAACCGTATCGAGTCCTTCCTCTAAATCTGCCAAGTCTTTCTCCATGACAGCGCTCCGGATAGCACCGTTGATGTCGACTCGATCGCCGGGTAGCCCCAATAAAATATTGTTGCGTAGGGTGTCACTGAAGAGGCGCGGAACTTGGCCCGTATATGCCGCCCGGGGTGGCTCAAAAAAGGTGTCAAGCTTTTCGACTTTCTGATCGTTCCAGAACACTACGCCAGCATCCAGCGGAAGAAGACCCAGCAGCACCCGCAACAAAGTCGTTTTCCCTGATCCGATCTGTCCCGTCACGACGGTGAACGTTCCTCGTTCAAGGTCTAAAGTAATATTTTCAATTCCGTTCTCTGTGCTTGGATATCGATAAGTCAAACCATGGGCGGTGAGCGTCTTTAGCGTGTGTTCTGGTGTTTTAGAAACATAAGGCAGAACGGGGAATTTCCCATTGAGGTAGACGGGGGTCGGAGCCACAAGGGTCTCATAAGCTGACTTTGGATACAATTCGTTGAACTTTTGTTGATTTGCTTTGTTTTGATCTGTTGAGTCTTCCTGATCATTCACGTTCGTGTCGGGCTGTCTATTTGTCTGTGGTTGTGCGGTGTGATGAATTAGCCCTGTCATGCGGTCGAGAGAAACATCCGACTGCTTCTGCACAGCCATCATATTGCCAATAAAAGTAATGCCCTCGGTGATCTCCCATAAGTAAGCAACGAAGAGCGCAAAATCGCCGACCGTGAACGCACCATTCGTCATTGCGCGACTTGCCAGAATCAGAATGACGGCTGTTCCGATACCCGTAGTGCTAAGAAATGACGTTTGCATCAACTGGCTAAAGAGCGTATCTTGGAGCGATGCCTTGCGCCGACTCTCGTTGAGTTCTCCCAAGCGTCTGTTGACATTGATCTCGGCATTGGCCACTTTGACGGCTTGAATTGCACCGTACATCTCGGCAATAAAGCCAGTCACTCGCCCGGCTGCTTTACGCCGTACATCACGATAATATTGCAGCCGTGCCTGCACAATATTCGTGACGACGATCACAACTGCTAGGGGCACCAGGATCGCAAGTGTAATCCAAGGGTCAATGCGGAAGAGAATCACCAAACCGATTATGGGCACGAGAGAGAAACCCCAGCAATCAATTAACCTGTCTGCTGCAAAGCGACCGACTTCCCGTACATCACCCCGGAAGCGGCTGACCGCCTCACCGGGTGAGTTGGGTAGCGATGCCGCACCAGGATGGCGCAAGATGGCGCTGAGCATATTGAGGCGCAACGTCCCCATGATATAGTTGCGATAGGGAACATAGGCGAAAAGACCTAGATACATGTTCGCAAAGCGCGCAAATCCATAAGCGACGAGAAACGCCACCAATGTCCATACGTTCCAGCCTACTGCTGTTTCACCTGTCAATGCATTGAAGATTTCACGGATGATGAGCCCTGGCACAAGTGGCCATAAATGGACGCCACACCAGAGAAAGCCGTTCAAAATATAGAGCGGAGGACGATGACGAATCAGCTGAAGACTAGCCTGCCAGGTATTCATTGTCTGATTTCTCCTTATGCAAAGTATTTCATTTTTCGATATGGCTCTATGCAAGTACCTGCTCCATCCCCGTTTGCAAAAGATGCGAAAAGTGTGATTTTGGATCGGCAGAGAGGGCAATTCTATCCCCGTGTTCACGCACCTGTCCGTCCTGAAGAATCAGAATCTGGTCTGCACGTTGAATGGTTGAGAGCCGATGCGCCACGATGATGGCTGTCCGGTTGGAAAGCAAGCGGTCGACCGCTCGTTCTATCAAATGTTCCGTTACCGGATCCAATCGCGAGGAGGCTTCGTCCAATATGACCAGGCCAGGATCTTTGAGAAACACTCGCGTAAAAGCCAGTAGCTGTGCTTGACCCGCCGAAAGACCGCGTCCACTTGCATCAAGCCGCGTGTCAAGGCCGTGCGCCAACGCGTGATACCAGTGATCGAGTCCTACCATCTCTAATGTATCTTCGATCTGTTCATCGGAAACTATTGGGTCAAAAAATGTGAGATTGTCTCGCACCGATGCTCGGAATAGCTGAACTTCCTGGGTCACGATCCCCACCGAGTGACGAATATCATCCAATGCCACTTGGCGTATGTCGTGGTCACCCAATTTGACGACACCGTCGGTTGGATCATAGAGACGAAAGAGCAGACGGGTGATTGTTGTTTTGCCACTGCCTGTTCGCCCCAGTAATCCAAGAACCTGACCGGCACTCAAATGAAAGTCTACTTCGGAGAGAACCGGTTCATTTTCGTTGTAGCTGAATGAGACATGGTCGAATTCGATATCGAGCGGACCACTTGGTAGTGTGAGGGGATGTGCTGCATCTTTGACAACGGGTTGAATGTTGAGCAGTTCACGAATGCGACCAATGCTGGCAGTCGCTGCTTGAAGATCCTGTAACTCACGCGCAAGTTGTTGAATGGGGCGTTGCAGAGCGTTGCTGTAGCTCATGATCAGATAGACAGTCCCGATCGTGATAGTCCCCGCTTGAAACAACCATGCACCCAGACCAAGCGAGAGGGCCATTCCGAGGGTAAAGAGGAGACCCGAGAGACCCCATGTGAGCATTCCAACCAAAAACGCCTTTCGAGCAGCACGATAGAGCGAATAGGTCGCTCTCTGTAAACTATCAATTATGTAAAGCCCGCCACCACTGGAACTAATATCTTCGGTCCCGCCGAGCCATTCCTCAATGCCACCAAACATCTGAGAAGATGCTTCACGCTCTTCTTCCCAGAAAGGAACACCAAAACTGACCGTGCGAATCAATGCAGTAAACATCAACACTGAAAAGATTGAGAAGGCCAGGCCAATAACCCACTCTTCACGATAGAGCATCACAAGAACACCGACCAATAACAGTGCATTGCCGAGAATGCGCAGAATAAATTGTGAAAGAAAGTTGGATAGTTCTTGCACATCGCCATCTGTCCGTTCGATCATGGATCCGGGTGTATACTCGTTGTGGAAGCTCATATCCAGCTTCATGCAGTGCGCAGCGAGATCATTACGGAGCCAGTTCGTTGCTCGCCATTTAACATCCTCTGTAACATATGCTGCACCAAAACGGAAGAGCTGATTCATGAGCGTGACAAGCAGAAAGAGTAGACCCGTCTGTGTGAGCCTTTGAAGGTCTGCTCCTGATTGTGCTTCATCGATAAAACGGCGGACAATTTGAGGGGCAAACAGTTGAAATCCGATGGTTGCCAAGATGAGGACGGTGAGCACTACAACTCGCTGGCGTTGGGGACGCAAATATGTTGAGAGAAGCTGGAAGTACTGCGCGATAGGGAGTTTCATTCAATATTTCCTCCAGATGTTGTAGAAATTTAGTTGCAAAGGGGTTTCGCGTTTGCGATAGTGCGAAGATAACGGGCAATGTACTGCTGCTCTGATACTTTGTGCTGATCCGAAAAGTCCTGTGACGATGCATCCATATTCAAAAAGCTGGTCGGACGCACGACCACTTTTCGGATAGGTTCTTTAGTGGTTATTGTGAGCTATTTGTGTATTATGATTCTCCTGTCTGTGACTCTATTTTCGTTTCCAAAACCTCAAAGGACCACGAAGAATTTATGATCATTAGGCTATTCTTATTTGGTTCTTCATGCTATAGATGTTCAGATAATGTTTTTCGGGGTGGTTCAGAATTAGGTTTACACTTTTGATACATAGATAAAAATCTATATTGAGGTCATTTTCTGCCTGAGCATGGCTCAAAGTAGAAAATATAAACATCTTTTCTCTTTGCAAAAATGTAAACCTAATTGTCCGCCTAAAATGAACCACCCCTGTTTTTCCACGCAAAACAGTAGCTTGTCAGCATTTCAGCCGGTCAGCCAGAGAGCTGACGAGCTGACTGGCTGAAACGCCATCAACGACAGGAAAATCTTTTCTGAAAGGCTATGTATATTAAAATACTGGCGAAATACAAGCCAAAAAAGTCCGGTTTCTGCAAAAACCGGACTCCTGTTCCTTAAGATGACGAGATGATATTCGTCTTTGTTTTAAATTGTCAATAGAGGATCCTCTGTGCTTTTTGTGTGCTAATTGGCAGAGTGCTGCTTTGCTTAGTGGTTTGGTGTGCGTGTGTGAAAGTGTATCATGTGTTATTTGTGTTGTCAAGAGGTTTATGATTTGCGTACCGCAATAGCTGTTTAAAACTTATAACTGCTCTTGTTATATTTGTTACAGAAAAACAGATGCGATTACAATGTTAACAGATCTTTGACTACCCATACCCTTAAGAGAAACATGGCACGGAAAAGCAAAAAAAGAAAGCAAGACAGAAAGAAACAAGCATTTCGCCGCGCCCAGCAAAAAGCGCAGCGCCCAGCTGGTCGCGTGCGAGATGCAATGCAATTGCTTCAAGAGGGTCATACTGAAGAGGCTCTGAACACCGCCAAGGTGGCGTTTAGCGGTGCAAAAGACGCATCAACAAAAGAGAATGTACGGAGCGTTTTAGTCGAAGCACATTTTCGGACTGCAGCAACAAAATCTAAACCAACCGAGCGGCTATTCCACTTGGACAGTGCGCTTGACCTTGCGCCAGCAGATGATCGTCTGCACTATCATCGAGCAACAACATTGATGCATCTTGGCGAGATCGAACGGGCTGAAGATGCCCTTGAACAAGCCGCAAAGATCAATCCCAATCTTTCTGGTCTGACTTCGTTATCTGCCCTGATAAACAGCGCCAAAGAGAAATATGTGAATGAATCGGAGGATTCTGGCATAATCTCAACAATTAAAGGGATAGCTAAAGGGCAAGATTTAGATCGGTTGCTCGAATCTTTGAAAAAACCTGTATTTGATGGGCAGCGTGATGTGTGGCAAGCACTTATAACGATGTCTCAGAAACCCAATGTGGCTCCTGTGGATATTTTCGATAGTGCCATCACTTCAGTGGCTCAGTCAGATAAGCATCAAGTTGCGGCGTTGGTCAAAGAAGATTTCCCACATGTGAGTCCACAGATCCACTATTATCGTGGCGTTGCTGCCATGCGTCATAAAGACTCTGCCACTGCGTTGGATGCCTGGAACCAAGCCTCGAAAGGCATGGAGACAGCTTGGCTGCAAGAAAACTTGGACAATCGACTACAGGAAAAAGTCACCGATTTAGGACATGCAGGTGAATGGTCGGCGGTTATCGACTCGTACGAAGGGATACCTGCGGAGCAGAAAAGTAAGATACTTTCTGAGGCCGTCAGTATTGCGCGTTTTCATCTTGGCTATGTAGCTGCCCAACAGCAGAAATGGTCAGAGGCTGCGGAGCATTGGCGCATCGCCGATAATACGTTGAGTAACCGTTATTTGCTACAAAACCTGGCCTTGGCCGAAGAAGCGCTTGAGAACTGGGAACAAGCTGCCACTGCATGGCGCGAAATGGTGAAGAGACGTCCACGGAAAAAGGATCATCCCGACTACTTGACAGACGAGCAAGTTGCGGCGGTTTGGCGACAAGCTGCCAAATGCTATGATCGGGTTGATCTTGTTGAAGAAGAGATTATCTGCCTGAGAAACGCCATTAAATATACACCAGAAGATACCGATCTGCGTATAAAATTGGCTGATGCCCTACTCTACGATGATCATTATGAGGCCGCTGAGAATGAACTCGAACGGATTCTGAATGTCGATCCTGATTACGTTCCTGCTCTGATACGCTTGGGCGCAACATACAAAGCCAGTTGGGAGCACGATCCAGTGCCAATTTGGCGCAAGATCTTGACGCTCGACCCAGAGAATCGCCAGGTAAGAAATCTATTGGCACAAGCCTATGTCGAGCATGTCAACGGGGGGGCGTGGAGCAAGACATCCAATGCTCTCACAGCCGATTCACCGTAAGATCGAATATTTGAACGAGGCATTGGAAGAGCTGTCTAACCATCCTACCTTATTGCTCGATATTGGTGAATGGTATGTAGAACTAGATGATACCGAGCAAGCCTGGAGCTATTTTCGAGATGCCTGGAAGGCGGCACCAGAGGATTTGTCGAACATCCATATGGTTCTGGATCGACTTCTTCATAACGACGGCGAAGAGATCATCGAAGAGATGCTGCCCCACATTCGGCAGATTCGAGGATTGCTCGCTCCTTTCTGGATGACCCAAAGCGAGTACGTTTTAGAAGCTGAGCTTGATCAGAAATGGGCCGAGCGATTCTGGGAAGAGGCGCTAGCAATTTCGGATGGGCGTGACAGACAACCAACAAGAGCTGCCACGCTGTACGAAATTGTGGAAATGGCTCATGGTTTAGATGCACCCAAACTGGCTGCCCGATACGAAGAGCGGGTGCGTGCAGAAGTACCAGAGAGTGGTGCCGTTGAATTGATGGATGCATTCAATATCTTTCGTCGTGAACATGATCGCACTGCCGCTCGCCGCCTAATCCGCAGAGGAAAACGCAAGGCACAAAAAGCGGGCGAAACTGAGCTCATCGAGAAAGCAGAGCAGATCGAACTGTTGCTCAGCAATCGGATGAACTCTCTGTTCGAGATGATGAACCGATTTGGACCGGACGATCCAGATGAAATGCCCGATATTGATGATTTCTTAGACAATCTAGATCAGGATGCAATCGATGAACTCAGAAAACTCTTTGACCTCGGATGATTTCGTTCTCGACCCATATGAAGTTCTTGAGATCGAGAGACGATCAGACGACGCAACAATTAAGCGTGCCTATTTTCAGATGGTGCGTCAACATCCGCCAGAAAAAGATCCTGAAAAATTTCAACAGATACGGGCTGCTTATGAGAAGCTTCGAACACCCGATATCCGTTCGATCACCGATCTGTTTCTTTTGCAACCCCCTCCACCGCTACCCAAACGGCGACGTCCCAAATATGACCTAGATGTTCATTTGGAAGATCTGGTCGTACTGGCGATGGAAATGATCAAAACACCAATGGAACAGGATTTTCGTGAATTATCATGAGCGATCTAAGTACATCTTCAAACCCACTCTCAGATCAGCGGTTCAGCCAATCTGATCATGATTCGACTAACACGCGTTCCTTTGAAGACTCTTCTTCTCATGACGAATCTTCTCATAGCGAAGATCGATCCAACATAGAGAACCAGAGTGATTCACCCAAATTGAATGCTCAAGCGGAACATCGTCTGTTAAACCTGATGGGCCAACTTGAAGCAATGCAGGGTCAACTAAGCAAATTGCAGACAGAAACTCAACTGAATACTCAATCTCTTGCCGCGTTGACCCAATCGTTAACTGATCCCAACGCTGCGCAAGCGACACGTGAACGTCTGTCCGAGTTGAACTTGCGTTTGGCAGACAATCAAGAACGTCTTGATGAACTCTACAAAACTGTCTCTCAACTTCCTCACCTTGACCAGTTTGAATCGCTACGACAGATCGTAACGCAGAATGTTGTCGACCGTGAACAAATAGAAGCATTGAATCAGAAGGTGGCAGACCGTGAACAAATAGAGGCACTCGCACAAGCAATCACCCAGAAGGTGGCAGACCGCGAACAACTTGAACGTTTAATCAATAAGGTTGCTCGTCACGAACAGATTGAACATCTGGAACAAATGGTGGCAAACGGTACTCAGTTAGACGAGCTGACGAAATCATTTAAACAGGTGAGTCGTACCCAGTTCAAAGCAAATGCTCTGGGAGAAACAAAGGAAGGTCATATAACGGAGTCCTTAAAGACTTTGCAGGAGCTAATGAGTCGACGAGAAGACGTCCTTGCTCGGCGTGATCTTGAGACACAAAAACAGGTCGATGACTCTCGTACATCTGCACAGGGTGAACTAATTGCTGCTCTCCTTCCCACTCTTGATGGTCTGGAATTAGCAATGGGAAGCGGACGACAAATGCTAGACAAATTAGATGGACAACAGGGGCATTTGACAACAGTACACCGTCAACTACTAGACAATTTATTACATGAAATACAATCCTCGACACAAATGGGGGTTTTTCAGAGAATGCGTCAGTCGTTCGGCAATCTTTTAGAGATCGCACATCCTCTACTCAATTCATCTCACAACTCATATCAGGGCGAGATCGAGGCAGTTTGTTCTCAAAATCATACGATGGTTCAAGGGTGGCTTCAAGGACTTGATATGGTTCGCGAACGATTTTTACAGTTGATGGCAGCCCACGGCGTACAACCGATTCTAGCCCAGGATCAGCCGTTCGACCCGCAGCTTCATGTGGCGATCGAGCGCGAAGAGCGGCACGACATTGAAACAGAGACAGTTGTCCGTGTCTTGCGTCAAGGATATCGGCAACAGGACCGTGTGTTACGCTACGCTGAGGTCGTTGTTGCCCATAATTCCAATAGCACTCAGACGGAATCAGACCCGAAACAAAAAGGGAATATTTGATGAGTATGACTGATAAAATTCTGGGGATCGATCTGGGGACGACAAACTCAGCGCTGAGCGTTGTCCAGGATGGCATCCCCAAACTGTTGCCCATTCATGGCAAGACATTGCTGCCCTCTGTCGTAGGCATTTCTTCGTCAGGCGAAACACTTGTGGGAACGCCTGCGCATAATCAATGGGTTGTTGCACCAGAACGAACCATTCGTTCAATCAAGCGCAAGATGGGCAGTGGCGAATCAGTCTCAATGGGTGAGCAGACTTATACACCGCAAGAAATTTCGGCTTTTATTCTACGCGCAATCAAACAGGCCGCCGCAGAAGCTCTTGGGTATGCCGTTGAGAGAGCCGTCATCACGGTACCCGCTTACTTCAATGAAGTGCAACGTCAAGCAACGCTTGAGGCTGGCGAAATCGCTGGCCTACGCGTTGAACGAATCATCAACGAACCAACTGCCGCCGCGCTGGCTTATGGTCTAGGTCAGGACAGCGACGAACATCTGCACATCATGGTCTATGATCTGGGCGGCGGTACGTTTGATGTTTCGATCATCGAATTAAACTTTGGTGTTGTCGATGTGCTCGCCACCGCCGGGGACAATCATTTGGGCGGGGATGACTTTGATGAAGCATTGGCGAAGTTGTTAGCAGATGAATTTCAAGAAGAGCATGAGATCGATCTCACGCAAAACCATCAAGCTTGGGCGCGTCTCATACGTAGCGCAGAAGAGGCCAAGATTGAACTCTCGTCAAATCCCCATTCAACCGTTAACTTGGAGTATATTGCAGAAGATGCGGATGGCAATCCACTGCATATCCAGCGTGAGATTGCACGTGATGAATTTGTTGGCTTGATTGATACCCTGTTGACCGACACAATTACATGTATTGACAATGCCCTCAAGGATGCAAACTTGAATGCTGACGCGATTGATCGCATCTTGTTAGTAGGTGGGTCGACGCGCATCCCGGCAGTTGCAGAAAAAGTCGAATTGCGCATGGACCAAGCACCCCATTCAGAGATTGATCCAGATGCTGCCGTTGCATTGGGAGCAGCTGTTCAAGCAGGCATCATCGCCGGTGAAGAGATCGATGCGATTCTGGTAGACGTAACGCCTCTTTCTCTTGGCATTGAAACCGCCACCTTTACGATGCATGGCGGGATCGAATCCGATCATTTCTCTCCACTTAT
Organism: Chloroflexi bacterium TSY; assembly: GCA_019217005.1. Next base: position 56,395 of record JAHBNG010000053.1, on the reverse strand, counting down.
TCGACGCAACACTGCTGTACCAGTCCAAAAAAGTGAAGGGTTTTCGACCCTCCATCCCAATCAAGATACAATTCACGTGAAGGTCTACCAGGGCGAAAGTCCTATCGCATCGCAAAACGTACTCTTGGGCGATTTTAGGGTTGAAGAATTGAAGCCCGATCCGACTGATGAAGATGGATTTGCTCATGTCAATATCAACTTTCAACTTGATATCAATGGCATCTTAGATGTAACTGTGACTGACCGGGCAACGGGTAAACAAGTAACCGAACAGCTCAAGGCCAGTCGCCAACGATTGAGTCCGGATGAGATTGTCGCAAGTCAAGCAAAATTGGATGAGATTGCCGCCGATGGTTCAACGGAAAAAAGCGCGGAATCGACCCTCGATCCGACCTTGTCTGCGCTGTTGGGGCGGGCAGAAGCGATCCAAGAACGTTCAGACGTCGACGAGGATTTGCGGGCAGAGATTCTCGAAGTTGCCGAAAGCATTCGCAAAGCAGCAGAGGCAAACAATCAGCAACTAGCGGCACAATATTCGGATGAGCTGGTAGATCTGTTATTCGAAGCGGAGGATGAGGACTGAGTTGATTTTTGTACCTTTAGGCGCTGTAGTGACCATGAATTTGTCTCTTTATTAACCTGAGTTCGGGGTTTCCTACCTCAGAGAAACTGACCGATTTACCACTTTCCGAAGTCAACCTTTGCGCACTTTTCCGGATACTCGAGCGAATTCAGGTAATTTACAGAGAGAATTTCAGGAGAACGTCCCTTTCAGTCTGAGAATAACTCCGAATTCAGGTTTATTAGTCTGAGAAATCGGAACATATTCATGGTTTCCACAAGCGCAATTGGTACGATTTATCGATTTACCCCAGTGAGCACAATCCCACCTACAAAATAGCGTTGGGCGAGGAAAAAGACAACAATCATCGGGATAGTCATAATAAAGGCAATTGCCATCATATAGTGGATTTCTGCGCCGTATTGACTATTGAAGAGATTCATGCCAAGAGCGAGCGTATATTTATCCCGTCCTGTTAGATAAATCAGTGGCCCAAAGAAATCATTCCATGTTCCTTGGAAGGTAAAAATTCCAACTGTCAGCAACGCTGGCAGTGAGAGTGGAATAAATATGCGCCACCAAATTTGCAAGCGGCTAGCTCCATCGATATATGCGGCATCTTTGAGTTCTGTGGGGATGTTTAGGAAAAATTGGCGCAGTAAAAAAATGTTGAGTGCACCACCCCCAAACCAAGCTGGAACAACCAACGGATGAAATGTGTTCAGCCATCCGATCTTAAAGAATAAGACATAAAGAGGAATGAGCGTGACCTGGGGAGGTAACATCACAGACGCAATGGTCACGATGAACCAAAAGTCGCGACCTGGAAAGTGCATGCGAGCAAATCCATAGGCACAAAGTGAGGATGAGAGCAAGACACCGATCAAGACCGCAATGGAAAGATAGACCGTATTCCATGTCCATAACGGAAATGCCATCCGTTCATGGGTCCATGCTTCGACAAAGTTGGCCAGATGCAAGTCGCGTGGAATAACAGTCGGTGGAAAATAAGCGACCTCTTGAGCTGTTTTGATCGAACTCAAAATCATCCATGCAAAGGGCAAAAGGAAAATGAAGGAAGCTGCGATCAGTAACCCATATACAGAACCAGCATGGATCAGACGGTTGCGCATCCGTTGACGTGCATAGATCGAAGCCGTCGTCTCCCTTGGTATCGAAACCGAATCCCGAACTGTCGTCATCCCTAATTGCCCATCGCTCTCAAGAGAATCCGTTCTAATATTGCACAGCAGTCACTTTCGCAAATTACCCTCGCGTTAGAGAGCAGATCCACCTTTTCATCTGCTTTTCCGTCGAGTGTGTCCAAACTGCCTCAGATGTACAGCTCACTTTTTCACCTCATAGAATACCCACGCATCCGATGAACGGAAGAGAAGCAGTGTGAGGACGAGAATGATGGCGAACATGAGCCACGCCATTGCTGAGGCTAGCCCCATAAACTGCCACCGAAATGCTTTTTCATACAGATTTAAGTTGTAGAAATAGGTTGCAAAAAGAGGACCACCTTTGGTCAATATGAAGGCTGGCACGAAGTATTGGAACGTTGCAATTAACCCTGTGATCAAAACAAAGAAGATGGTTGGTGTGATCTGAGGCAAGGTAATGCTCCAAAACAGACGAATGTTGTTGGCCCCATCAATCTTGGCTGCTTCATATAGTGCTTCCGGCACGCCCTGGAGACCAGCTAAAAAGATGATCATATTTGGCCCAATGCCCCAAAGGCTCAGTGCAATGAGTGTCGGAAGTGCTGTCTCTGGTCCCGATAGCCAACTCCCTGGAGGCAACCCAAAAAATTGCAGGATTGCATTGAACAACCCTTTATTGGGATTCAGCAACCAACCCCAGACAAAGACTGTGGCCACCATCGGAACCACAGTTGGTATGTAGAGCGCTGTACGGAAAAAGTTCATGCCCCGCAACCTCTGGTTGATCAATACTGCTGCTGCAAGTGCTGTAACCAACGTCAACGGCACCGAGACAATGGCAAAGATGAGTGTGACGCGTAATGATAACAAAACACGCAACTGTGGGCGGGCAAACATATCTACATAATGTCGAAACCCGATAAATTTTGGCGATTGTAAAATGTTATATTCCGTCAAGCTAAAGTAGAACGACGCAATCATCGGCCCGAAAACGAAGAGGATCAGACCTAGTACAACAGGCATAATAAAAAGATAGCCCTGCACTGTATTACGCCAAAAAAGACGGCCACGACGTGGCTTCGAATGTGTAGAAATTGCGTGCGTCGTCATAACATGAAATCGTACATTCAATGTAGGATAACAAGACGATAGACCACAAGTCAGGTCATCTTGTCATCCCATCATCTTGTCACCTCGGTATCCTTATCCCGCCGTATCCAAACAAGCCTGAATTTCGGCATCCGCATCGCCAAACGCTTCTTCCACTGTCTTGACGCCGCGAATGGCTTCCTCAAGGGCTGTCTTGATCGTTTGATTGATTAGACCGGCATAAAGGCTACCACATTTGGAAGGATAGCCCATCGGCGGGAAGATGCCAACGCCACCGCCACGGATAAATGCTTTAATATTGGCTGGTGGGGGTTCGATCTCCTCGAAGATGGGATCATCAGCCATCGACTTGAGGAAAGGCATGCCGCCATAATTGCGCAGGATCGCCCCTTGGGTTTCGCGAGAGGCCAAGTCGTTGATTAGATCCCATGCCAAGTCTGGATGGGCGCTGTCTTTTGTCACACCATAACCGAACGTCCCCATGCCGGTTGCATGTTGCACAGGGTGAGCAGGCGTTACAGAAACATCCCATTCAAAATCGGTGATCTGTTCGCGGAAGGTCTTCATCAAGCCGGGAATGTGGAAAAATGTGGCGCAGTTTCCACCGATGAAACAACCCTGCGTTCCGCCGGGAACTTCAACGCCGACAGGCACTGTGACTTCATGTTCGGTCCAAAGATTTACGTAAGCTTGAATGCCTGCCAAAGATTGTTCGGAGCTAAATGTTGATGTTGTAAAATCCTCGCTCACTGGTGCACCGCCATAGCCGACAATCCAGGGAATAAAATAGGCCCACCAATCCCAGCCGCCTGTGCCGCCAATTGCAACACAATTTACACCATCGTTGGCTGCTTGAATTGTTTGACATGCAGCAATCAGATCATCCCAAGTCCAGTCATCGGTCGGCAGATCGGCGCCGGCCCCCTCGAACATATCTTTGTTGTAGTACATTTGGACGCTGTCCCAAGAAGCAGGGATCATGTAGGTGCCCGGCGTACCGACAACTTGCCCAAGGCCCAGAATATTCGGATAGATATCATCAAAGGTGAAGGAATCATCCGTTTCCGCAAATTCTTCTAGGTTCAGCAAAACGTTGTTGCTCACAAAAGGTACAGTGAATAGGTCTGCCGAGAACATAACGTCTGGTAAATTGCCTGCGGCTGCCTTGGCGTAGATGCCTTCCGCGTAGTCACCTTGTGAACATTCAACGTTGACCGTGACGTTGGGATTCTCAGATTCAAATTTCTCTATGAGCATATCTGTGATCGGTGTTGTAACGGGGGCACAGACGTCAAGCCAAGTCAGCTCAATTGTTTCATCCTCACTAGCAGGTGCAGCACCCGGTGCGACAGCTACACAACTAGACAATACAAGTGCAAAGACCAATACAAGTGCGGATAAGTTCGCTCGCTGGCCTATCAGAAATCGAGATTGCATGTCGGTTCCTCCTTAAAGGTGGACAATTGATGAATCAGAACAGAGAATCGATTCTTGTGATTCGTCAATTACCCCATGGGGTATGTTTATCAAATAGGGGGAGTTCGTGTATTACACACATCTCTTCTAAGTGTATCAGATCAGCGCCTCTTTAGGCTATTTCGATCTCATCTAAACGATCACGTGGATACCGTTTGGATTGATCTCGACTCCGGTATCATTCACTATCCTGACCTACCCCCGCCATCATCAACCCCAGCCGTTCAGCACCGGCCTCATCACGATCGACAATGCCTATCATCCGTCCTTCATAAAGGACAGCGATGCGGTCGGACAGAGCCATCACTTCGTCGAGATCTTCGGAGATGAGGAGGGTTGCTGTGCCACGAGCTCGTTCATCTAAGAGACGCTGGTGAATATATTCAGTGGCCCCAATATCAACGCCGCGGGTCGGTTGAGAGGCGATTAACACATTGGGCTTGCGGGCCAGTTCACGCGCCATCACGACTTTCTGGACGTTGCCGCCGGAGAGGCTTTTGACAGGTGTTTCAATGCTGGGTGTTTTGACGCGAAACTGTTCGACTAATGTTCGACTATGATCGGCAATGGCACCGAATTTGAGAAAAAAGCCGTTGCTGTAGGGCTTGCGGGTATGATCCTGAAGTATCAGGTTTTCAGCGACGCTAAATTCTTGGATGACTCCATCATGCATCCGTTCTTCAGGGATATAGGCTAATCCTGCTGCTGTCCGTCGCCCAACGGGCCAATGAGTGATCGGTCGGCCATTCAATTGAATTTGACCATGTGTGGTAGGGCGCAATCCTGCAATCACTTCTGCCAACTCCCGTTGACCGTTGCCGCTCACACCAGCGATTCCCAGAATTTCTCCTGAATGTACATGGAGCGAAACCTGATCAAGAGCCTGTTGCCCCGTAACGCTCAAGGCACTAATGTTGCGTAAGGTCAATCGTGGTTCACCGACTGTAACTCTCTCTCGTTGGCGGTCCAACAAAACCTCGCGTCCCACCATCATGCGTGCCAACTCTGGGCGCGTCACATCAGCATTGGGGACTGATCCAGACACTTTGCCATCACGTAGCACCGTAATTCGGTCGCTTAGAGCCAACACTTCATGAAGCTTATGGCTGATGAATATCAGACTATGCCCATCGTTTGCCATTTGGCGCAACGTTTCGAAGAGTTCATCCACCTCTTGCGGAGTTAAGACTGCCGTTGGTTCGTCGAGGATGAGCAGGGCAGCACCACGATAGAGCGCTTTGATAATCTCGACTCGTTGTCGTTCACCCACAGAGAGCGTCCAGACCGGCGCGTTTGGATTAATCTGTAGTCCGTAGGTTTCTGAAAGCGTACGGATTCGTGCTTCTACTCGATCAAGATCCAATAGGGGACCCCGACTAGATGCCAAACCAAGTGCCACATTCTCAGTTACGGTGAGCGTATCGACAAGCATAAAGTGCTGATGGATCATGCCAATCCCCAACGCAATGGCGTCAGTGGGTGACTCGATTTGAACGGACTGACCGTTGAGCAAGATCTCACCGTCATCTTGCTTATAAAGACCATAGAGGATCTTCATCAATGTGGATTTGCCCGCTCCATTTTCACCGAGTAGTGCATGAACTTCGCCCGCTTTTACGTCAAAATTGATTTGATCGCAGGCCAATACACCTGGAAATTGTTTGACAATGCACTTCATCTCCAAATGTTCGATATGCGGGTGCTCAGTTGGCAAGAGGTGATTTGTTGACTTTCTCATTGTAGTCATTATACCATCGAAGTAGGACATTTTTGGAAAATGTGGATTATTCCAAAATAGGACTTGCACACAATGTGATTCGCCTTCTCTCGTACGGGCTTTGCGTAAGTCCTACAAAAAATAGATGACTTGTGGAGGCTACATAGTGCATGTTGAGCGGCCCAAAACGTTTGTCACATCTTCTTCGATATTATGTGCATACGGGTGCAAGAGTAGCAGAAATCAAGAAATTCATAAAGAGAAATCATGAATCGTGAATATGACGTGATTGTTGTCGGACTAGGCGCGATAGGCAGTGCGACCGTCTATCAATTGGGCCAGCGCAAGCAACGCGTATTGGGAATCGATCAGTATGATCCGCCCCATGCAAAAGGCTCTACTCATGGAGAGACACGTATTACGCGGCAGGCAATTGGGGAAGGAGCAGATGTTAATAAGCTCAGAACAAGAATCTGACGGGGTGTTTGATAACATTGACAATGGATGGCCACCCAATGCGATTTTGGTTCCTTAATGTGGTCCAGTGTATCTTCTAATTTTCGACATTAGATCTCTTATGCTATAGTAAAAAAATTATTAGTGAAAGATAATCACCTTTAGAATTTGCTTGGCTCATCCACCGAACACGCGCACCGTCGGTCTGTTTTGCGATCGCTTGCTGGCCCTTGGAACGGACATTGAAGATGAGCACTGATTTTTTTTATCCCCCAAGATATCAGTCATTGCCCCAGCGCAGTTTTGATAAGTGAATCAATTCATTGTCAACATGTTGATGAGCCTTTTTTGCATGTAATTCACTTTCTTTGACGCGTAAATAAGGAGAATTTCTATGAAGCGAATCAATTCATTTACTTTGTTGTCGCTACTCTTGACTGCTGCATTGCTCTTGACTGCTTGTCCAGCAGCAACGCCTGATTCTGCTGGGAGTGCCGCCGATAGCGATGCTGCAGAACTAGTATGTGATGATGCTATTGGGTGCGTCGAGTATGGTCCAGATGAGCCCATAAAGGTGGCGTCTGCCTTAGTAATCACGGGACCGAACGAATCACTTGGTCTAGATTCCCAATATGATGTTGAAATTGCAATTTTAGACCGAGGCGAGATTCATGGACATACGATTGAACTTCAGGCGGAGGATGATGGCTGTAGTGCTGAAGGTGGACAAACCGCAGGTCAAAAAATTGTGTCTGACCTTATTTTTGCGCAACGAGAGCGTGATTCTATTCGTTCATGCAACTAGAGGGGGTTTCTAATCGGCCTCTAGATAGGATTTCAAGCAAATCAGAAGGTCACGAGAATAAGGATGTGAACTTAGCAGGTCAATCCGTGAAAGTGAGCCGTTCTGAAAAGAGAGAAAACCAGGTATTTGTAATAGATCTCGAACAATTCGTTTCTGCCGGAAAGGTTCAAATCTAGTATCCACGAGAGCTTGCTGATGGAAATGGCCTATCAAATTATGCGCCAAATCAGCCAAAAGGATAAGAGATTTTTGAGCTAGAAATAGGGTCTTGCGACGAGAAGCTAAGTGTAACCCCATTTTATCATTACGGAATTGTTCGATTTCAGCCGCACCTCGATTGTCATAATATGAAATGAAGTGACGCTTGGATGGCAATTTGATGGTCGAAATGTAGTAACTGACACAAATTTGCTCGTTTTTCACTCTTTTTTTGAGAAAAATGCGTACAGGGCGATTAAACTTGATAGGTGATGGAATTTCAGCCAGAAAGACGTCACCGCAAGGATCCCATCGAGTCACCTGTTGCGCCCACAGATGGGCACGACGGTTGGAGTTGCCCTTCATCATAAATTGATAGTTGCGGTTGAGCAGCCACCGAATATTTTCTTCACTACCTGCACCGCCATCGGTGCGCCAGACGACTCGCTCGCGTTTTTTCTCGTCTAACTCTAATGAACTTTCCGTGGCAAGCACGGCTGGCTGAAACGATGGAGCTGTATGCTGACTCCCTGGATAGAGGTCTGACCAAACCGTTTCATGGTATTTAACCGAACTTACACGGACCAATTGGCGTCCCGTTGCGTTTTTTTGCCGCTAAAATAGCCTTTTTGACTTTTCTGTGCCTTTTTTGCCGCATGGTAATCCGGATAGGTCAAAGTCTAACCACAAGAACCCTCGCCAATCGTGGTTGTGTATTTGGCTTAGAGGCTTGCAGATTTCGCTGACCGCACTCTACCGATATTCATTAGAGTTAGGGCGTCTAATGTACGAGACATATTTGATTGCTCACTAAGCTGCTCCATCCCATAAATTTTCGCAAGGAGTCTTTCTGGTCTGACCTTTGTATTGAACTCAGTCAGCGTTGCGCAACCACATAATATGCTAACCAGCACCTGTTCCAACTTACTTGCTGGTGTATATTCATACGTTTTGACCGGTATTTCGATCTTCTTCAACGCAGTTAGCACTTTCTCTTGATGGTAGTGTGCCAGCAACGCAGCTAATGGTGCATACTGAGTATTGCTGATCTCGTTCGTTAGTCCGAATTCTATTGCCATGAATGCCTCCTTGGATCGGGTATCTCTAATGAATTTCTTTGAGGCTATCCTTTTTTCGGCATTTTGACGAATTTGATCGAATAGAATCAGGCTCTTATTGCGTCAACGAATAGAATTCCCTTCCCGTTGCGCAAAAATAAGGTATGATCCATCAATTGTAGCAGTTGTTGGCACGAGTTGCTCAGGCGCAGGCGTCCCAATGTCCCAGATTGTTTGTGCAGAAGGCATTGCAATGGTCTCTCCGTCTAATACAGCACCCGTATTGACTAACCCAGAGACGCGACAATCTTGCTATTTCCGCACAGCCCACAATGATAAAATTCAAGGGCGCGCCATGGCGGAGTATGTAATCAATGAGCTTGGATTGACGAAAGCAGCTGCAATCCATGATGGTGATCCTTATACTGAGGGTCTTGCTAGTGTATTTCGAGATTCATTTACAGAATTGGGCGGTGAGATCGTGGCGTTTGAAGCCGAAGCAGCTGACGCAACGAATGTTGAACCTCTTTTGACCTCAGTTGCGGCTGCCAGCCCCGAGCTCATCTACTATCCAGTCTTCATTCCTCTGGGCTCTTTGCTCACCAAGACGGCCAAAGAGATTGACGGTCTGGAAGGAGTGATTCTTGCCGCTGCAGATGGTGTTCAATCGCCTGATTTCATTGAAGCATCCGGTGATGCCGCCGAGGGTATGTATCTCTCTGGTCCCGATCTCAGCTTTGGCAATGAGACCTATACCAATTTCTTAGCTACCTACACAGAGAATTATGGAACAGATCCGACAGCACCGTTTCATGCACATTCTTATGATGCAACGAATATGATATTAGATGCGATTGACGCTATTGCACAGGTGGGCGAGGATGGCTCACTTCTGATTGGTCGACAAGCACTCATCGATCAAATTGCATCGACAAGTGGTTTAGTTGGCATTACAGGAACAATTGGTTGCGACGAGAATGGTGATTGTGCAGACCCGAAAATCGCTGTGAGCCAGGTGACTGACGGAGCATTTAATGCAATTTGGCAGTATGAGATTGCTGAATAGTTGTGATCAGTTGCAAGATCTATATGCCTGAAGTTTTACTGTTCTAATACCTTATTTTTGCGCAACGGGAAGGGAATTCTATTCGTTGACGCAATAAGAGCCTGATTCTATTCGATCAAATTCGTCAAAATGCCGAAAAAAGGATAGCCTCAAAGAAATTCATTAGAGATACCCGATCCAAGGAGGCATTCATGGCAATAGAATTCGGACTAACGAACGAGATCAGCAATACTCAGTATGCACCATTAGCTGCGTTGCTGGCACACTACCATCAAGAGAAAGTGCTAACTGCGTTGAAGAAGATCGAAATACCGGTCAAAACGTATGAATATACACCAGCAAGTAAGTTGGAACAGGTGCTGGTTAGCATATTATGTGGTTGCGCAACGCTGACTGAGTTCAATACAAAGGTCAGACCAGAAAGACTCCTTGCGAAAATTTATGGGATGGAGCAGCTTAGTGAGCAATCAAATATGTCTCGTACATTAGACGCCCTAACTCTAATGAATATCGGTAGAGTGCGGTCAGCGAAATCTGCAAGCCTCTAAGCCAAATACACAACCACGATTGGCGAGGGTTCTTGTGGTTAGACTTTGACCTATCCGGATTACCATGCGGCAAAAAAGGCACAGAAAAGTCAAAAAGGCTATTTTAGCGGCAAAAAAACGCAACGGGACGCCAATTGGTCCGTGTAAGTTCGGTTAAATACCATGAAACGGTTTGGTCAGACCTCTATCCAGGGAGTCAGCATACAGCTCCATCGTTTCAGCCAGCCGTGCTTGCCACGGAAAGTTCATTAGAGTTAGACGAGAAAAAACGCGAGCGAGTCGTCTGGCGCACCGATGGCGGTGCAGGTAGTGAAGAAAATATTCGGTGGCTGCTCAACCGCAACTATCAATTTATGATGAAGGGCAACTCCAACCGTCGTGCCCATCTGTGGGCGCAACAGGTGACTCGATGGGATCCTTGCGGTGACGTCTTTCTGGCTGAAATTCCATCACCTATCAAGTTTAATCGCCCTGTACGCATTTTTCTCAAAAAAAGAGTGAAAAACGAGCAAATTTGTGTCAGTTACTACATTTCGACCATCAAATTGCCATCCAAGCGTCACTTCATTTCATATTATGACAATCGAGGTGCGGCTGAAATCGAACAATTCCGTAATGATAAAATGGGGTTACACTTAGCTTCTCGTCGCAAGACCCTATTTCTAGCTCAAAAAATCTCTTATCCTTTTGGCTGATTTGGCGCATAATTTGATAGGCCATTTCCATCAGCAAGCTCTCGTGGATACTAGATTTGAACCTTTCCGGCAGAAACGAATTGTTCGAGATCTATTACAAATACCTGGTTTTCTCTCTTTTCAGAACGGCTCACTTTCACGGATTGACCTGCTAAGTTCACATCCTTATTCTCGTGACCTTCTGATTTGCTTGAAATCCTATCTAGAGGCCGATTAGAAACCCCCTCTAGTTGCATGAACGAATAGAATCACGCTCTCGTTGCGCAAAAATAAGGTAATAAACAGCCTGTGAACCTGTTCACAGGCTGTTTATTTCACGGATCGTAAAGAACTTTGCTGTGCACTGAATGAAAACGTAGTGTTGTTTTGTCCTGCAGAGCGACAGCAAAACCTGCGGCGCCGACGCAACCGCACTCTAGATGGGAATGCAGAGGAGTTGAAATTTTGCAGCGATTTAATTACGTGGATCTGACTCTTTGGCTATTTCGTGTAGGTATTATCGGTCTTATTCTATGGGGCATAGTTGGCAAATTCATATTGGGGACCGGAAATGCCTATTCGGGGTCAGACTGGATCGATTTCTTAATCTCTGGCTTATCACAAGGCAGCCTCTATGCACTGATCGCTCTTGGCTATACGATGGTCTATGGTGTGCTGTTTATGATCAATTTCGCGCATGGCGAATTCTTTATGGCAGGCGCAATCACATCAACCGTTTTGGTTGCTTTGCCGCTTGAGCGAGCGGGCTATGTGGAACGTTTTCCGATTCTTGCACTATTCGCCATTCTAGTTAGTGCAATGATCGTTTCACTCAGCGTGGCCGTTTTGACTGAACGAATTGCCTATCGTCCATTGCGTGGTGCTCCACGCCTTGTTCCACTTATTACGGCAATTGGGGCGTCGTTTTTTTGGCAATATTTTTTTCGTGGCCTCTATGGCTCCTCATTGATTCCATTTCCAGAATTTGAAATGTTCGATGGCAAAATCGAATTATTTGGACTCGATTTTCAAAGAACAGATATTGTGGTCATTGTTACAACGCTCGTTGTGATGATTAGCTTGCAACAATTTGTCCAGCGATCGCGTACTGGACGTGCAATCCGGGCTGTTGCAGAGGATAAAGATTCGGCGACACTCATGGGAATTGATGTCGACCGAACCATCACGCTCACCTTTGCCATCGGCGCGGCAATGGCAGGTGTGGCAGGTGTTCTCTACGCAATTGTATTTCGACAGCTCAACTTCATTATGGGGTTCGTTCCAGGAATCAAAGCATTTACGGCGGCAGTGTTGGGCGGAATTGGCAGCATTCCAGGTGCTGCCTTGGGCGGGTTATTTCTCGGCGTGATCGAAGCGGTTGGACCACCTTTGTTTCTCGAGGGGCTGGGTGTTCCGGGTGCACACCAATTGAAAGATGTGATTGCATTTACAATGTTAGTACTCGTCTTGATCTTCAGACCTCAGGGCATCATTGGTGAACGCTTGGCGGAGAAGAAAGCATGATCGAGTCAGAAAAACGACCGGAAACGGTCAAAATTGGTCTGATTGCTGGCGTCGTCACTTTATGCCTTTGCATGATTGGCATTGTTGAAGCATTTAACCAACGTTTTATTGTGACCGACTATTTAACGTTAGGTCAGCTTCTGCTTTATAGTGGCGCATTCTTCGCCGCATATGTATCGGTCCGAAAACTTGGCGCAACCCACCTTCCAGTGATACTCGGGCAGGGGGCGATTGCTGGTCTTCTATCCGGAGTTCCGGTCTTTCTATTGATCGCTCTGTCGGTGATTTGGGAGAACATTCGCGAAGCCTTCATCAATGTTTCACCCGATCTGATCGAAATCATTACACTTGGTGTCGAACGCCCATTGGTGGGTGGATTGCTGCTCATCATCATCTTTGGCCTCTTGGGCACGTTGGGTGCTGCATTCGTTCTCATCAAGCCGAATCTGCGAAACGCACTTGTTATTGGGCTGGGCTGGGCAATGGGATTTGGCATTATGTCCGAAATTCTGGTCAACATCTTGCGCCCGCGTCTCAGTTCGGCAACGCTTAAGAGCTTGTTTGGCAATACAGGGCTGCAGATCAATGCGTTTATCCTACTCTTTGTTCTGATCACGCTCTCGAACTACTGGTGGCGTCGTTCGGGCAAAAGTCAATATCAGCGCTTACACGCCAGGCAATCTCCTCGACAACGGACTCTATCGACGCAGCTTTCCACATTGTTGCTCATTATCGGCTTGCTCATTTTGCCCTCCATTTTAGGGGTCTACTTAAGCGAAATTTTCAACAATGTCGGTCTTTATATTTTGATGGGCCTTGGGCTTAACATTGCGGTTGGTCTCGCTGGGCTCCTGGATCTTGGATATGTGACCAACTTTGCTGTAGGTGCATATATCATGGCGTTGTTGACATCGGCCAGTGAATATGGTCTTCAGGATCCTGTTTCATTTTGGATTGCCCTCCCCATCTGTATCTTGGCTGCAATGTTAACCGGATTCGTCTTTGCGCTACCGGTGCTGAAGATGCGCGGCGACTACTTGGCCATTGCAACATTAGGATTTGGCGAGATTGTGCGTATTTTGGCTCGTTCAGATGCGCTCAAATGGTTGATCGGCGGTGCGCAGGGGATTTTGCAGATTCCCCAAGCTCGGTTGGCTGGCGTGATGGGTGCGCTAATTGAGAGTATTGTTACTCCAGTCAATGATATTTTGAGCTACTTTCAGTTTGGGATCCTATCTGCAGAAGATGGGATCGTTACCTTTGGCACACCACCACAACTCTACTATCTTCTTTTGCTCTCCTCTTTGTTGATGCTCTTTATTTCGCAGCGACTCAACAATTCACGTGTGGGGCGACGATGGATGGCAATTCGTGAAGATGAGGATGTGGCTGCGGCGATGGGCATCAATACAATTAATGCAAAGGTTGTCGCCTTTACGTTGAGCGCCGCTTCGGGTGGTTTGGCTGGGGCTATTTTTGCGGCCAAGTTAGGCTCTATTTTTCCTCACAGCTTTCAACTTCTGATTTCAATCAACGTCTTAAGCCTGATCATCGTTGGTGGTGTTGGCAGTATCCCAGGCGTAATCGTGGGCGCCTTTGCGCTCATCGGCGTGCCAGAATTGCTCAGAGAATTTGCCGAGTTTAGACTGCTCCTCTATGGTGTTGCACTCGTCATGATGATGCTCGTACGTCCAGAGGGACTGTGGCCATCTGATGTACAGCGTCGCGAGTTGCATGTAACAGAAGATCCAATATAGATTTTAAAGAAAAGGCAGGGCGGGATAGAAGTTTGACATGTCTGAAAATATCTTGAGTGCGGAAAAAGTAACCAAACGTTTTGGAGGATTGGTTGCTGTTAATGAAGTTGACTTTGCGATTTCCAAAGGCGCTATCGTTAGCATTATTGGCCCAAATGGAGCTGGCAAGACAACATTCTTCAATTGTATTACCGGTTTTTATGGGATTGATGAAGATGCACTGCTTTTTGACGGACAACAGCTAAATGGCTTGACTGTCGACCAGATTACACGAACGGGCATTTCACGCACCTTTCAAAATATTCGCCTCTTTAATAATATGACTGCCGGGCTGGTTCAGAAATAGGTTGACAAAGAAGAGAGTACGTTAACAAGAGAATAGGTTAGAGAAAGAGGCTCCTGTTCAGGCAAAATAAGGGTGTTCAGACCAAAATAGCCAAAAAGGAGCCTCTAAATGTCAGAGTATCGAACAGACCCCCTATCATTGTCAACCCGAATCGATCTTGCGTTGGAAATGCTCAACCCGAATCGAGAGTGGGGGAGAGTGAGCGAACTGTCAACGGCGTACAATGTGTCTCGAACGTGGCTCTATAAGTTGAGAGAGAGCGGTGAAGCGGCGCTGAAAGCGATCTTGTCGCCAGTGAGTCCAGGACCGCAGCCGAAAAGCCATGTGATCGAAGTGGATGAGACGTTCATCCGACGAACCATAACGGTGTTGCCGATGCTGCGAGGAAGCGTACGAGATATCCAAAGGGGGTTGGGGTTGCTGCTAGGTGTGGAGCGGTCGGTGGGATTCATCCAAGGGACGCTGGCGGAAGTTGGAGAACTGGCATCGGCGTACAATGAGAGCATGGTGCCGACGCTGCCGGTGTTGGGGGAAGCGGATGAAATTTTCTGTGGCGACCAACCGTGCCTGACGGTGGTGGACGGAGCATCGTTTGCGCTGTTGAATATCTCAGCAGCCGATGCCCGAGATGAAACAACATGGGGGTTGAAGTTTCTCGAATTGCTCGAGCGAGGCATCACCTTTGATGACTTGGTGACCGATGGGGCTTTGGGCATTCAGGCAGGAGCCAAGGCAGCGGGGATGAATGCGCCACACTCCTATGACCTCTTTCACCAAATGCAGAATGGCACCAAAATCACCCAACGTCTGGAGAGAGAAATGGACCAGGCCATGACCGACCGTGACGTAGCTTGGCAAGAGTTGGACGAGCAGACTGCTCCTGCACGTCGCCCTGGGCGACCACGCAAATGCACAGTGACTCTCGAGGTTGCCGACCAAACGGTGCTGACAGCAGTTGACTTGCACGAGAACTGGACATGGCTTCTCCGAACGGTCCGTCAGGCACTGGAGCCGATTTCACCGACCGGGCAGCTTGTCAACACAGATGCCGCGCAACAAACCATTCTGGCTGCCACCCAACTTATGATGGAGATGAACCGCGATGAAATTGCACACTTTGCCACCCAACTGCAGCAGAATCTACCTACATTGCTGGCTCCCTCCGTCGCCTGGAACTATCCCTGGCTCCTCCGCCAGAACCTCTCACCTGAGTACGAAGCCTTCATCACACACCTCTGGACTTATCGCCATGACCATCAACTTCCCATTGAACAGCTTTTCCTCCCTCATTGCAGCCTATGGCTCTTGCCTTCTGGCATGCACTGGATCGCTTCCATCGGGCTTCTTCTCTAGCTGAATCCTTTCATGCTTGGCTCAGGCCCTTTCTTGCAATCCATCGCTCTTTGCCCGATTGGTTGGCCGCTCTTTTACAGCTCTTTTGGAATCATCGCACCTTCTCACGTGGCAAACGCTCCGGTCACTCACCCTTAGAACTGGCTACCGATTCCTATGTCCCTTCTTTGGCTGACGCCCTTGATGCCATTCTTCAGCCTCAACAGCAACTGGCTCTTTAACCTATTCTCTTTTTAACGTGCCCATTTCAATTTTGTAAACCTAACTCATCCCTTGTTCTGAACCTGCCCTGACTGCCATCGAAAATTTGATGGTTGGTCAGGAAGCACATCTCAAATCAACCTGGATTGGGGCTATCTTGGGGACCCAGTTTACACGGCAAGAAAATAGTGAGACGGAAGACGAGGCCCGTCGTTTACTTGAGTTTGTGGGGTTGCGCGGCAAAGGTGATCTGTTGGCCAAGAATCTGCCTTATGGTGATCAGCGACGCTTGGAGATTGCGCGCGCCTTGGCGAATAAGCCGCGCCTTTTGTTGCTGGATGAACCGACGGCTGGCATGAATCCAAGCGAAACTGCCGAAACAACTGATTTTATTCGCATGTTGCGTGATGAATTAGGCATCACGATTTTGTTGATTGAGCATGATATGCGCGTCGTCATGGACATATCAGAGCATATTACTGTGCTAGATTATGGTGAAAAAATTGCTGAAGGCTTACCGACTGATATCCAATCGAACCCGCGCGTCATTGAAGCTTATTTGGGACGGGGAGCTGTAGAAACATAACAGCCACATCATTTGCACTGGGCGTGTTCCAACGTGTGAAAATGGCGACTACTCAGTCAGAGAAATGACTTCATTTACACACGTTGTGGTACACACTCTTTAAATTTCGGACAATTGTTCCTCGACAGAAAACGATTCTATTGTCCGAAATTTTAGTGGCTTCTCTGTAAGGAGCTCGATAGTTGTGAAATGAATATTTTCCAAATTTGACAAAAGAGACAAAAGTCATCTCAATAGATTGCATCAAGAAAAAAGTGCGAAAAAGGAACCATCAAGATGCAATTGCCGATAGTGAATGTAGCGCCACTGGTCAGGGAGCATAGCGAAACCTTTCGTTCAGTATTTGCCAATCGTAAACAGTTTCGCCACTTTGAAAACTATCTGACGGGTCTGATGGTCTTGGACAACAAAAGCATGGCAAATATTGCCCGCTGCATTCTAGATAGTGCAGATAAGACGAATATATCACGGTATTTGAGTGAAGCTCCTTGGCGAGCCGAAAAACTCAATGATGAGCGTATAGGTTACATGAAGTCAGAGACAGCACAATACCAACGTTCAGAGTCAGAATCGGTATTAGCGATTGACGATACACTATGTGAACACGTGGGAAGTCTGTTCGAGTATATCGATACACACTACAATCATAGCAATGGTCAGCATCCACTGGCTCATAACTTAGTCACAAGTCACTATGTCAGTGGCGCTGTTCGTTTTCCGGTCGATGCAAGTATCTACCGACGGTACGAAGAGTTTACCGACTGGGAAGCATTTGTGGAAAAACATTTCCCAGTGACCGAGATTCCCAAGAAAAAGAAAGAACGAACCGCTTTTCATAAACGAGTGGATAGCCACCTATTAACTGACCCCGCCTTTCGAGGGCTAGACGAAGCGTTTAAGACCAAGATAACCATTGCCAGTGAACTGGTTGAAAAAGCTGTTGAACGAACCCTTATCTTTGGTTGGGCTCTCTTCGATGGTTGGTATCTCGCTCCAGATCTTCTAGCTGTACTCGATCGTCTGAATAAAGATTGGATCAGCATCTTGAAGTGCAATCGCAATCTGGAGACAAATAGCTTTCGTTTGCGAGATGAAGACGGTCAGCCGATAACTTTCGAGGGGCCACATATTAAAGTCAAAGAGTTGGTCCCCTACATCCCCCAGAATGCCTACAAACCTGTCACCATTGATGGTCGTACTTACTATACCTTTACCATGACTGTGCGTATCCCTTCTATCGGCAAGGTATGCATCGTGATTAGTTTTGATAATCCTGAATTGCAAGGCAATTATGCCGTTTTAGTGACCAATCGCACTGATTGTAATGCCAAACGCATTCTCTCGATTTACCTGCTTCGTTGGCCTATCGAGACGTTTTATCAGGATGGTAAACCTTTACTTTCTAGTAAAAGAAAAGAGATGAGGTGAGAAATGTGACAAAAAGCGGTTAGCAGTTCATCCTAAAGGTAGAGAACCCAAAAAGGAGGAAGGAATGCTAACCGCGCCAGAAATAACTATAGCAGTACTGATGAATGTATTGCAAGTAACGCCGATGGGAACAAACGTAAATGTAATGCGTCTGATGTGGGCAATGCTGAATGGGTCGTTTCTGAAAAGTCGAGGAGCAATCCATAGCGCATTGAAAGAAAGCGGGTTTGAAGATGAGGAGCTCCGGCGAAGCTGGTGGAGCTTTCGATATGGATCATGGGATATCACAAGTCTGCTGGGGTCGTGGCAAGAAGAAGTGGAAAGGGGAATGGGAGGCAAAAAGTTAGAAGGGTACCGAGTGAAAAGCATAGATATCACAGGGTTCTGGCGACCGAAGCTGCAAGGGAAAGTGAACCGACTCTATAACTCAACGGCTCGTCGGGCATTGCCCGCGCTCATCTTTGGAGTGATGATAAGCTCGGGGGAGATAGGCGGGAAGCGAGTGCCACTGCTCAAGGCAATCATGAGATGCACGGTTGGAACAAAGGAAAGTGAGTTTCGGAAAAAGCTGCTGACAGAGACGAAGAAATCACTGGAGTCAGACGAAGTGGCGGTGGTCGATGCCGGGTTTACAATCAGAGAAATGCTAGAAAGCGGCATAGACCGATTTGTCCTGCGGGAAGCGATTAACTGCACAGTGCGCCGCAATGAGTTCCCCAAACGCAAAGAAAAAAGGCAGACCACCTGAATATGGTGATATTGTGCGTCCGCTCTCTCGCAGCTATAAGGGAAAGCGACTCGAGGCTACAACTCCGGACTCGTCTGGTCGCTTTCTCTATAGTGGTCGCCTGATTTGCTATCAAGCATGGCACAATCTCGTCCCCAGAACAACCAAGGTGGATACAGCCAACCGTACCTACTCGATTTACGTCATTCAGGATCCGGCCTACAACACACCTTTGGTTTTGGCGACCGTTATGACTTTGCAGCCTGAAACCATTTATCTTGTCTACCTGGAACGCTGGCCTGTTGAACCTCCCCCCTTGGCTTCCAAGCAGATGATTGGCTTACATCGTCAATTTGTTCATGCCGATGAGGCTTGTTTCCGCTTACCTGAACTGGGGCTGCTTGCTGGCAATCTTCTTTCCCATTTAGCCGCTTCTCTTCCTCCCATACCGACTGGCTACTGGGATCGAGAGCCTCAATCCACTCCCGGCAGGCTGCGCCGTGTTCTCTCGAGTGCTCTTTTTCCAACTCCTGACCAACTCGACCCTGACTTTCGGAAAAAGGCCTCGGTTTCACACCATTTCCCTAAAGGCGTTCTCGCTCATCGCCGCCTCAATGCCGCTGCTTAAACTAGCCGAGCACTATTTTTACATTTTATCCCGTTTTTTCAGGGTGGATTCTTTTTTCCGCCCCTTTCGGTTTGCCCTTTGTCACTCAAGCCTTTACCAGAAAGTAAAGTAAACAACTGCTTGGCCTTGATGAATATTGCATGCGAACTGCCCACGCCTTTCAAAAACATTGGTCTCTGGTCTTCGTGGCTTATTCTCTCTTGCACCTTGATTGTTTGGGACCATCATTGGCTAAAACTCAATTCTCGCCCAGCAAATCCCTTGGTGAGGCTACTCGGCAGCAAGCTCAGTCACTAATTCAAGATCTCATCTTGACTGCACATCATGCCTTGAATGATGGACAGGAGATTGCAGAGGTCTTCGCTACCCTTTTCGCCAAACAGCAGGCCTGCTCTGCTTAATTTTGACTTTGTCAAATCCGGCACCTGCTCAAAATACAACTATCGAGTAAGGAGGTTTTAAGATTGCCTTTACTTGAAGTTAACGATGTTCATGTTTATTATGGCAATATTCAAGCCTTGAAGAGTGTGACGCTCGCCGTAGAACAAGGGGAGATCGTTTCACTTATTGGTGGAAATGGTGCTGGAAAGACGACAACGTTGCGTTCGATTACTGGGCTCTTACATCCGCGACACGGCACAATTTTGGTAGATGGTGATGACATAAGTCAATATCCCGCCCATGCGCTGGTTGCAAAGGGCATTGCAATGGTTCCAGAGGGACGAGGAGTTTTTGCTAAACTGACTGTCGCTGAGAATTTGGAACTAGGTGCCTATCATCGAGATGATAAAGATGGCATTGCAACTGATCTGGAGCGAGCCTATGCGCTCTTTCCCCGACTGCACGAGCGACGTACCCAACTTGCGGGTACGATGAGCGGCGGCGAACAACAGATGCTTGCGATGGCTCGCGCAATGATGTCGAAACCAAACGTGCTTTTGCTGGACGAGCCTTCAATGGGTTTGGCACCGGTCTTAGTTGAAACGATCTTTTCGACGATTGAAGAGATCAACAAAGAAGGAACGACGATTTTGCTTGTAGAACAAAATGCTCATATGGCTTTACAGATCTCACACTGGGGCTATGTCCTGCAGACGGGCGAAATCGTTCTGAGTGATTCTGCTCAAGCGTTGCGGCAAGATCCAACTGTCCAAAAAGCCTATTTGGGGATTGAGTAGATGAATCTTTGTTAATTTTCCGGATAGATCTACATTGACCGAATGAAGAAAATGCGATATGATTATAAGCTGTGAGTTCTGTTGCGGAGAATGGGACGTATGTCCAGACGTGGAGATTCCGAAAATTGTTGACTTGTGTTGAGCGAATGGATCAGAGTAATGCGAGACATTTTTGTTCAGCTCACCTCCATCCCCATGTATTGAATGAGTGCTTCGTGGAAGCGATACTCATTGTGTTGCACAGAGCTGGAGAATGAGCGTTTTGTTCAAGCCGGACAGTTTGCTTTTTGGGAATGTCACAACCTGTTTGGAAGTTTATTCGAAGACTGCCAGAGCTTCAAAGCGTGTAACAAACTTATAGTCAGAGAGGGACAAAAATGAACATTTATGTCGGAAACATTTCGTTCGATTCGAATGAGGATAGCTTGCGAGCAGCATTCGGAGCTTATGGTGAGGTTACATCAGTAAATATTATCACCGATCGCGAAACGGGCCGTTCACGAGGTTTCGGCTTTGTGGAGATGGCATCGTCAGCCTATGCACAAAAAGCGATTGAAGGTCTAAATGGGACAGAACTAGATGGTCGTACTGTGAAAGTTAATGAGGCAAAACCACGACGAGATAATCGTGGCGGAAGTGGTGGCCATCGCAACGATCGCTGGTAAAAAATTTTTGGCAACCATAACTAAATCGTACAAAACAGGTGATTTGTGAATCAATAGACACGAGTCGCCTGTTTTGTTTTGTGTGCTCCGAACATTGACTGACTGAAGAAAATGCTATATGATTGTAGCCTATGAGTTCTGTTGCGGAGAATGGGACGTGTGTCCAGACGTGGGGATTCCGAAAATTGTTGACTTGTGCTGAGCGAATGGATCAGAGTAACGCGAGACATTTTTGTTCGGTTCATCTTTTGCAATTGTGTGCAATGAGGGTTTGTACTTCTTGATAATTGACGATTTGCACACAGTTTGGAGATGAGCTTTTTGTTCAAGTTGGACAGCTTGCTTTTGGGAATGTCACAACCTGTTTGGAAGTTTGTTCGAAGACTGCCAGAGCTTCAAGACGCACAACAAACTTTAGAGTCAGAGAGAGACAAACAAATGAACATCTATGTGGGGAACATTTCGTTCCAATTGACCGAAGATGGCTTGCGTACTGCATTCGAGGAGTTCGGTGAAGTTACATCAGTAAATATCATCACTGATCGCGAAACGGGTCGCTCACGAGGTTTCGGCTTTGTGGAAATGGCATCGGCTACGGAAGGACAAGCGGCGATTGATGGCCTAAATGGCGTTGAGTTAGATGGACGGCCGTTGCGAGTCAATGAGGCACGGCCACGTGAGCCACGAAGAGACAATCGCGGTGGCCATGGTGGTGGCCGTCGCGACGACGACCGCTGGTAAATTTTCGCAACAGGGTCTAATGAAATAAGCATTATTTGTCACATCCCAAATGTGGTAAGTAATTTGTCGAATCATTACCGTACCAGAGAATGTCGAGCAGATTTTTCTCTGGTACAGTATTTTGGTTGAACTGAAAAGCCTCGTCAAAGCCAGCAGAAGTTCGTACCCGAATTTTCGGAGAAATCTAGCATCTTACTCATTTGCTTGGCTTTCTGAATTCTCTCCCGCATCTGTTGTGTCTTCCCCTTCAACCTGGCTTTCTTCCGACAGAGTATTCCCTTCTTGATCACTGGTGGATTCTTCAGTTTCTGAAGAATCACTTTCTGAATCTCCTTCTTGCGCAGCGTTAGTTGTATCGTCTGTATTCTCTTCTAAACCTGCCCCCGAATCTACTCCTGAATCGGTTGCTTCTGGCTCTTCCTGTTCAACGAGGAAATCTGTACGACTCTTCTCCAGCATTTGATCGCCTGTGAATGACGAGATTTCGACATAGTGTTCAGATAAAGATGATTTGAAATAGTAGTTATTGGATTCAGCCTCTTGTGAACCGAGGTGCAGTTCCACCGCTGATTCGCCTTCTGGACCTTGCAGCAATATTCGTGCCGTGGCCTGCGGCTCTGCCATGCCATACGATTCTTGGGCTGTCTTGCCCAATGGTGTCGCCAACCGAATGCTGGCTAATTGACCAAGCAACGATGTCACCGCTGATTCATTCAATTCTTCACCTTCGGCCAAATCAACCATCATCCACGCCCCCGGTGTACTGCCTTCTTCCGTGGGTATTTCACGTTCGAACGAAAAGGTGCCGTTGGCGTTTTCCAGCGTGATCGTAGTCACTTGATCGCGTTCAACCTCCGAGTAAAGCGTCTCTACCCAACTCACCGACCGCGTGTTGTAGTCGAATGCATTGACATCACCCGTCAGATAAGCCTCATTTTGACCGTCGACACGGATGTGCGTAGCGCCTGCACCGGCTGATGAGCCAATATAGAGCGTCTCTCCGCCTGAATCGGTCGAAAGCGTGACTCTCTTGGTAAAATCGTCGGAGGCAACCTGCAAGCGTTTATGGCTGGCTGCCGTTTGGGTGACAAGCCGATCACTCACAATACCGACCAACTTTGTCAATAGATCTTCGATCTTGCTCGCTGTGACGGGGAATCCATCCGTTCCTGCAATGATCCAACCGTCTCCGGTTCGTTCTAATCGAATCTCATCCTCGTTTGGATCTGTAATGGTCACGGCAATGATGCCTGCTGATTCTAACTCACCCAACAGCGGTTCACCGCTCGCCGTTGCGCTGCCTGAAGGCCAAAATACAACAACTCCGATAATGAACTGCAGAACCAGAGCGCTGAGTAACGCCACATTGAGTCTACTCAAAAACGGTTGGCTTACATCAGATTCTAGTTCGTCTTGCTCGAACTCATCTGATTCGGTTTCGTAATTTTCATCTAGCTCTTGATTTTCAGACTCTTGATTTTCAGACTTGGTTTGTTCCATTGTCGATTCGCTCATTCTATACCTGCCTTTCTTGATTCTCCGCTCATCGTGCAGTATCAGATCGGATCTCACTTTTCGGTCAATCTGACCCTTGCTCTACCTCACGCAGCCCACTACTAGGCGGTGTTAAGGCCAGCGGTTGTTCGCTGCGGCGCAAGAAGACCCAAATTAGACCGATCACGATCAGCGCAATAATCACAAATGCGTAGTTTCTGTATTCCCATGACGTTTGTTCATCGTTGGTGAGCGGCTTTAGAAGACGCGCATGGGTGCCACGTGAACGAATGCTCAGTAGATCGACATCTTCAACGGACCAATCGACTGCGTTTTGCAGGAATTGCAAACTATTTAGATAGCGATCAAAGGAAATTTGCGAAGAAATTTGGAATACATCATCGTTCAAAAAATCGGCACTCCCGATAACAATCAAGCGGGCTGTGTCTGATGATTGGTCGATTCGACCTGTTGTTACCACCGGTTCCGCCTCAGCCTCTGGGCTTGGAGAACCAGGTGCTGCGGGTGGCGGACTCTGCATTGGGGTCTCTTTATCCTTAAAAAAACTTTCAAAGCTTCCTCGAATAGAGACTGCTAGCGGCTGCGAACTCCGTTCTCCTTCTACAGGAAAACCTAATTCCGGATACGCGTCAGTGTCGGGTTGAATGTCCAGGTTGCTGCGTAGCCAAGAATCTGGGCTGGAGCGTAACAACACCGTCACATCATGCTCTCCATCACTTTCGGTTGACGACTCATCAGAACTATCTTCTGCTGAGTCCATTGCAGGTGCACCTTGTGCGATAACGGGTGAAACCCAATTGAGCGTTACTGCGGGTAGGCTGGCAATAATCGGACTTTCCTCGGACATGCCATCCGACCGTACATCCACAAAGTAGGGATAATCGAGCGCTTGGAATTCCTGTACAGTGATATTGCCTACCTGACGCTGTACCTGAATGGGGAATGGTTCGTTCTGCGGGTCAAGAACTAGTGCATCTTGGATATCAACCCCATAATGCGAAAGCATCTCGCGCATTCCATCTTCAATCGGCGTCAATGCAAGCATGCCTTGGAATGGGTCGGGCGCAACGCGATGATTATTGGAAGCAACAATCAATGCACCGCCCCGCATCAAGTACTGATCGATGGCAAACCGCTCTGCATCACTCATGCCTTGTGGAGCAACGACCACCAATACATCCACATCCGAAGGAACTTCGCCACTCGTCAAGTCTACGCTGCGCACTTCGTACTCTTGTCGCAATTGTTCTGCTAGCGTGTTCCATGTGGAGAAAGGCGGTTGCTGCGTCTGACCAAATTGTGCCAAAGTTGGATCGGGTCCGATCACGGGTCGCCAAATGCCAACAATCTTGAGAAAACCAGGCGCTGCTCGCTTCAATGTTGATTCTAAACTTGTGCGGATATCGGCATCTGCCATTTCTCCACTTGGATAGATAATGCCTATTTGATCACCGACCTGTAGCAACATATGGAGATAGTAGGTTTCCGCAGAGAAAAGCGAGACGGCAAAAGGTTGTAAGCCATAATTATCGAACAACGTTTGCCGATTCAGCGTGGCGGCTGGGTCATCTGGATTGACAATCTCCAGCGAAAAGTTGCCCTCTGCTTCAGCTTCATATTCTGCTGCAACGCGTTCAACTGTTTCGATTACACCGGCAAATTCCTCTGGCAGCATATCCGGGGTGACAATCAAAGTAAGCTTGGCAGGGCTTTCAAGCGAGGTCAACACTGCATCAATGCTCTGAAAGCCGAAAACGGACTTTTTGATCGCGCGGGTAAGGTCATACTCCAGATTGCGCAGCCGGACATCAACCTCTCCGTCCCGAAACGATTCGACCTCGATCAGATCGCGGAAATTGAGGACTTCGCTCTGATCACCGAAACGTATCAAAATGTCGAAATAAGCATTGACCACGGAAGACTCATAGCGACCGGCTACTTGAAATGGAGTAGGGCGGATGCCATAGGTCTGATTGGCCTCGGCTTCTAAATCTGGTTCTTGTGCAGGGTCGACGATTTCCACAGTCACATTGCCTCGAGCAGCTACTTCATATTCGCGCAACATGTCGCGAATTCGAGGCACCAATGGCGAGAGCAGCGGATGCGTTCGTTCGCTGAAGTAGGCGCGCAGCAAGAGGGGCTCTGACAAGTTGGTTAACAGATCGGTGGTTGTCGTAGAAAGCGTATATTCCTTTTGCTCTGTTAAATCAAGACGCATGCCCTGCAGTGGGTAGAGCCAGACATTCAAAACAATTAGGTTGACTGCCAATAAAATTGCAGCCATCCAGGCATTGCTTTGATAGTTGGCCGTCTGGCTTCCGCTGCTCCACCGCTTGGAATCCAGAGAGAGGACATTGAACCCCAAGAAGATAATGGCCAGGCTCAGATAGTAGACGAGATCACGAATATCGATTACGCCCCGCTCGATGCTCTCGAAGTGGCTCGATGTGGAGATCGCTCGCAAAATGTCGGTTGTTCGCTCCCCAAAGAACTCCGTCAAATTGCTTGTTCCGACAAAGTAGAAAAGTCCACAGACCAAAGTCGTCAGAATGAGCGCAACAATCTGGTTGTTGGTACGCGATGAAATAAAGAGCCCAATTGCGGCATATGCTGCGGCCATCAAAATAGCAGCAAGATAGCCACCGATCACAGGGCCCCAATCAAGATTGCCCAAGCTTGAGACAGAATAGGGTACCGCTAATGTCAACAGCAGCGCCAAGATAACCAATATCATGACGGCGATAAACTTTCCGATCACCAATTGCCAGGGGCGGACTGGCAGCGTCAACAATATTTCTATCGTCCCAGTTTGCTCCTCTTCGCTCCACTGACGCATGGTTAATGCTGCCAGCAGAAAAACAAGCAACAATGGCATCCAGCGAAAGAGTGAGCGGGCATCAGCAATGCCCCGGGCAAAAAATGTATCGATCCAGAAAAACGAAAAGAGGGTTGCCAGCAAAAAGACGCCTATAAAAATCAGCGCCATTGGCGAACCAAAATAGCTATTGAGTTCTTTGCGCACTATGGCAAGAATTTGTTTCATTGCATATGTCTCCAAACGTGGTGCGAATTGCGTGGTAGCAAATCTGTAGCAGGTTGTGCTGTGACTCCCCTTCAGGAGAAACAGCTCTATTGACGTATGAATTTACGCATTACGTTCTAAGCTCCGGTTGCTAACTGATTGAAGACTGTTTCTAATGTCTGTCTGTCGTATCGCAACTCGCGTACTGGCCAACTATGGCTGCTTGCAAGCCTGTAAATTTCTGGACAAAGATCGACATTATCCTTGCCTTGAATTCGATATGCAGGGTGACCATTCGAACGATTCATGGTCTTGACTGTTTCAACACCTTTTATTCCGCGTAATGCCTGCTCGAGTCCAGGTACCTTTTCTTGCAATATCAGTACAGCATCTGCCGAACCGGAAAGTTCCGACATGCGCGCATCAGCACGAATTTCACCATTCATGATAATGATCACCCGATCACAAACTGCCTCGACTTCCGACAAAATATGCGTAGAAAAGAGAATTGTGCTGTTCTTTGCCAGACGCTTGATGAGACAGCGGATTTCGACAATTTGCGTTGGATCTAGCCCAACTGTTGGCTCATCCAATATCAACAGCTTTGGACGATGGAGAATGGCCTGCGCCAGCCCCACGCGTTGGCGAAACCCTTTACTCAGTTCTGCAATGGGTCGTGTCAAATGGTTTTCCAAAGCAGTGGCGTAGACAGCTTCCGAGATATGATCAATCTGTTGCGATCTTGGTATTTTGCGCATATTTGCGATCATTCGCAGGTATCCTTGTACACTCAACTCGGGATAGAGTGGTGCGCTTTCGGGTAAATAACCGATACATGCTTGTACCTCTTGTGGATGCGTTAACACATTTAACCCATTGACGTATACGGTGCCACCACCCGGTTGTAGATACCCAGTCAACGTTTTGATGGCAGTGGTCTTCCCTGCACCATTTGGCCCAAGCAACCCGACAATTTCGCCCTCTCGAATTGTGCACGAAATTCCGCGTAATGCTTGGATTTTACCATAAGATTTGGTCAGATTTTGGATTTCAATCATAGGCTATTGTCCCTATCTATACCGCACGAACTGATAAATCTAAAAGAATGACGATTCAATAATTCTTCGGTGTCATTCTCTAGTGAAACGGAGAATCTTCAATGAATTATTGAATTCCGAATCTAAAATAAATTTGAGCAGTTTTGGTTGAGTGAGGACGACAAATTAATTTAGATTTATCGTCGTGCTCAGTATAAACCGTACAAAATAGAAATCCACCAAAAACATAAGATGATACGAATTCCTGAGAAATGTCCATGGGGGTGTGTTATGAGACTGTCCCAAAGTGTGTAAACGGAATTGTCTTCTACAGAGAGACAAATCTACACACTGTGTAATACAGTCTCGTTGCAAATTCGTATACACAAATGCCCAAAGTGGACCAACACGAAATTGTACCTATCTTACGTAATTGTGCCAAATATTGAGAGATGAAAATTGAGCCGGATTGAGGTGTATTGAGGAACTATGGTTCTCCAGAAAAGTTTCATACCACGTCTTCTGGAGCAGAGACGGGGCGAAACTTTTCTGGGTAGGTATATTTGGTGACATTGCAGGAATTCCTGGCTTGTGCTACCATCAGCAACATGGAATCACCAATCAACATCTTGTTCCTCCACTCTCACAACACTGGACGCACTGTCCAGCCATATGGACATGCTGTACCAACACCGAACTTGCAAAGATTAGCTGAAGAGGGTGCACTCTTCCGCAATGCTTATGCCGCTGCTCCTACTTGTTCACCAAGCCGAGCCAGCTTCTTGAGTGGTATGTTCTCCCATTCTTGTGGGATGCTCGGATTGGCGCACCGTGGTTTTCCGATGAGTGACTATCGATACCACATCGTTCAAACGCTCAAGGAGAACGGATATTATACGGCTTCTGCTGGGGTTGAACATACGGCGCCCGATATTATGCAGATCGGATATGATGCAATTCTCTCTGGCCACGATACAAACTATCCAGAGCAATCCACAAAACCCAATGCCATCGGTGGGGCCATAAATTTCTTAAAAGAGAGACCCTCTCAACCATTCTTTCTATCTGTGGGTCTCAACGAAACCCATCGTCCTTTTCCACCTGCCGAACCAGAATCCTACCCAGCCGAGGATGCCCGCTACACTCTGCCCGTTTCACCTTTCCCGGATCATCCGATCACGCGCAACGATACAGCTGATTTCAAGGCCGCTGCCCGCATAATGGACGATGCATTTGGTGCCGTGCTTGATGCGTTGGAGCAAAGTGGTCTTGCAGAGAATACCCTCGTCTTCTGTTTTTCCGATCACGGGTTGCAGTTCCCTCAGCACATGTGCAATTTAACGGATCGTGGGATGGGAGTCTATCTCATCATTAGGGGACCAGGTGGCTTTACAGGCGGACAAACAGTTGAGAAATTGGTCAGTCTGATTGATCTTGTCCCAACCGCCTATGATGTGGCGGGTATCTCAATGCCAGAGCAGATCCAAGGAAAGTCGATTTGTGCTTTACCCAACGGGGAAGTGGATCGGCTACATGAAGCTGTCTTTGCCGAAGTAAACTATCATGCAGCCTATGAGCCGATGCGTGCGGTCCGTACAGAGCGCCATAAATATATCCGACGCTACGATGGACGTGATCAGCTTGTCCTGCCCAACGTTGATGACACGCCGAGCAAGGAATTTCTTCTGGACCGAGGCTGGCTCGACGAACCGCGTGAGCAAGAAATGCTCTACGATCTTCTCTTTGATCCCCACGAGATGAACAATCTGATCGATGAGGCGGATCTGGCGGCGACCTGTGAGGAATTGCGCAACAAACTGGATACGTGGATGCGTGGAACAAACGATCCACTTCTTGAATGTGAAGTGGTCCCTGCTCCGAGCGGTAGCAAGATCAACGATCCCGATGGATATTCGCCGCGCGAGGTGCCATTACTTGTGCCATAGTAGCGGCTGAATGCGCTGATTTGGGGCATGGGGTCGACCGTATTTTCTTTCAATCGGAAGCAGTGGGATAGAACCGACCTTCCCGGAAGACGGAAAGAGTTGTTGGGTATTCGAGACGATTTCCGCCCTCTACCTATTAGATAATATAGGAAAGGAGTTAGAATGAGAGAGACAGAAAGAGAGAAGCTGTCACTCGGAATCGAACTCCGGCTTGGTAAAAAGGACCGCCCTCTTCCCGCGGTGCGACCGCCCTTCCCGGACCGTCCACCAAGCCGACGCCTAGAACCGTCGCAAGCGTGTAGCATCTCGAATGCCATAATAGGAAAACGGAAAAGAGCGTCCGAAAAAAATGACCAAAGGCAATCCTCAAGTGAATGAGGAGGTCAAAAATGCAGATACGTGTTGGAAATCGTCCAAACAGATGAGGCAGCGTTGGTTGGCCAGCAGCTGAAGCAGGTTATCGAAGAGGACCTCTGGAGGCGGTGGATTGTCGGAGCGGTTGCTCTGATTTTTCAGAATGTGCCAAAGCTCTTCCTGACCATGTAAAGCAAGAAATTCCGCCAATTCCCAGATGAGCGCATCGATCTGTTGACCCTCAATAAAAGAGTGCCAGAAGACTGGCCTGTGCACAGCCATCTTTTGGGCAATGAGAGCAGCCACCGTGGTCTTCCCCACGCCCGGCATGCCAGAAATAACAGTGAAATTTTCCGATTCTAACTGTTCGAGATAATGCGCTACCTCCTTTGTACGCCCCACCACATTTTCAACCATGGGGAGACGAGTCGGGACGGGCTGTAGCAGATGCTCGCTGGAGGCTGTTTTATCGTCAGTTTTGGTCAGTTCAAACAACTTGCCATCTTGCGCGCGCATGAAGAGGGCTGGTGTCGCCCACTCTGTTTCATTCTCTCCATAGATTGCCAGACGTGCTTGCGTAAGGCCGGCATCGACCGGATACCCAGCGGCGATGGCGGCATAGAATGCCTTTTCCAGCGTGATGGCGGCCTGGTGGGTGATCTCGCGCTGCATGGCAATAACGGCTGGCAGACCCTGTTGTACGAGGGACTGGGCTACGCCGGCAAAAAGATTTTGGGCCGAAGCCACTGCGCCCTCGCAGGCATTGAGAACAGCCAGCCGGAGGGGATCGTGATTGTGTAGTAGATGGGCCAGTTGCTGCGCCGAGACCTGTTGGATATTGCCATCCTCATCCTCGAAGATCAGCCCGCCATTCTCATCCATGTCGTTATAGAAGCCATGTCCAACAAAATGCAGGATGTGCACCGGTGTTTGGCTGAGATAGCGCTGCAGATTGGACCATGTGGCCTTTTCGACTCGTTCTAAACTGACCAGACCGCGTTCTGTTAAAGGCGCAAGTGCTGTTTGAAGCCGATGCCACTCTTCCTCGACGTCGAGTGTTGGTTCGTCCTCAACCGGGGCGGAGAGCACGGCCAGGATATGCAAGGGTGGCTTGGCGGCAAGTTCTTCCTGGGCCAAAGGGAGAGCCAGATAACGATTGATGGGTGTTTGTTCAGAGAGCGCTAAAAAGCGTTGGTGGAGGGTATCGTATAATAGCTCCCAAGGAAGCGCCATCAGCTCTGGTGTCTGGTGTAGACGCAGGTTCAGACGCAGTCCATCATCGTTGCCGATCTGAGCCAAACTGCCGCGCAGACATTCACCCACTTGTCCGCTGAAGAGGCTGTTGAAGAGCCGTTCCCCAACATGTTGCAATTGATCCGCCGCAAGATAACCCATCTGCCAGTCGGCGACTTCGTCTGCAGACAGTGGCATCACGAATTCGCCTTCAGCTTGCCCGCAAGGTGACTGGATGACCTCAACGCCATATTGGTCGGAATGATTCGAGAATGAGATGTCTAAAATATGATAGGTATGAATAGATGACATAAGTGAATGAACTCGGTCTTTTGAATTTATACTCTTCGCCGGCATAGATGGCAGCAAGCGCCTACTATCTGCGGAGACAATATCGCATCCCGCCATTACCGATTCATTAACTGATTCGGTAATGGTTGGTGTAACATTAGACAAACGGTGACCGGGTTTGGCATACTGGCGTCATGGATGGTACTCTTTGTTATCCACGAGGAGGGCGTGTCTTCACGATCTGTGGCGTAATTCTTCACGATCTGTGGCGTAATAACGATGCCTAATCCCTACTTCCGTTTTAAACAGTTCGTCATCTACCAAGACCGTTGTGCCATGAAAGTTGGGACGGATGGCGTATTGCTCGGCGCGTGGGTTTCGCTTGCTCATGCCCATCAAATTTTGGATATAGGGACCGGCACTGGGTTGATTGCCTTGATGTTGGCACAACGGGTTGCCCAATATAATTGCGCAGATTCTTTACTGGTTGCAAGAGGCAACTCAAGTGACTCAGCTGCCAGAACGGGTTCTTCGCGTCGGATTGATGCTATCGAAATCGACGAAGCCGCTTACGAACAAGCATGTGAAAATGTCGAACGGTCCCCTTGGGCAGAGCAGATTGATGTTCATCACTTATCGATGCAAGCTTACACGAATATGTGCCAACGACGGTACGATCTGATCGTTTCCAATCCCCCCTACTTTGCAAATTCGTATCAATCGCGACAGGCATCGAGAAATACCGCGCGGCACAGCAACCAATTAGAACCAACTGAACTTCTCTCTGCTGCTGACCGGTTGCTGAAAGTTGGCGGAAGGCTGGCCTTAATCTATCCCTATGAACAAATGCAGGCAGTGCTTAAGCAAACTCAAGAACACGGCCTCTACTGTCGCCGGAAGCTCTATGTTCAGCCAACTCCAGAAAGTCCAGTCAAACGCTTGCTGGTGGAGCTAGAAAAGAGGTTCTCCTTTGTAGAGCCGCCACCCTGTCATGAAACAACCATAGCGCTTGAGCTTGCCAGGCATGTTTATACGCCCGAATTTATTGACCTGATCCGCGATTTCTATGTGAAGTATTAGGAGCCCTTGACAGGTGTATTGCACTCATCAGACAAATTTGTGTAGACAAATGATTTGGTTTCTGGCGAAAACGGAGGTTTGTACAATTGTCTTAGAACCTATCCGCAGAGTGGTTGTGAGTCCGACTAGCTTCTCGAGTGAGAATGCATCGTCACAGAACTTTTCGGATAAGTACTTAGATGAGACAAGGATCGTAATCATATGGCAGAATACATTTGTGACGATGTCCAATTTCGAGATCAAATCGGTTATGTTGCACCCGACTATTTAGATATGTTCAGTGCAAAGACAAACGTGAGTGCGATTCGTGCCATCCGTCATCAGCGTCGACCCCATCTATTTGAACCAAATGTCGAGCGATATCGTGTGGCTGTTGAGAATGTTCGGGACATATCATGCGGTTATTTTGATTTTTCTGGAGCGGTGGTTAAGGTGGGGTGCGGTCATGAATTAACAGTGGAAGAAGGAGAACGATTTCAGCAGACGCTTCAGGTGTTTTGCCCGTGGAAAAAGGGCCCGTTTGAGCTTTTTGGCACCCAAATTGACGCCGAATGGCGGTCAGATTGGAAATGGGCGCGCATTCTACCCTACATTGAACCATTAACGGGACGACGTGTCGCCGATATTGGTTGTCATAATGGCTACTTCATGTTCCGCATGGCGCATCAACGGCCCAAATGTGTTGTGGGTTTTGAACCAGTTGCCAAACATTTTTGGAACTTTCAACTCATCCAGAATTTGGTACAACAGGATTCCTTAACCTTCGAATTGCTTGGTGTGGAGCACATTGATCTCTTCCCCAAGTTCTTTGACACCATCTTTAGTCTCGGCATTCTCTATCATCATACAGATCCAGTGGGTCTGCTGCGTAAGATGCGCCAGGCGCTGGCGCCTGGCGGTGAAATCATTATTGATTGTCAGGGAATTCCGGGTGATTTGCCGGTTGCATTGACACCAAAACGACGATATGCCAACGCACGAGGGATCTGGTTCCTACCGACTCAGTCATGCTTGGAGCACTGGATCGTCCGAGCTGGATTTGCCAAGATTGATTGTTTCTTCGCTCAACCTCTCTCTGTGAACGAGCAACGTCGCACTGCTTGGGCCGATATCGATAGCTTACAAGAGTTTCTCGATCCCGATGACCCAACAATGACCATCGAGGGCTATCCTGCTCCATGGCGATATTACGTGAAGACTTCCTGATGTGAGCAATCAAGTGACCAATAAATTGAACGAGATTCGTTCGGAGTTGGCAACCAAGATAAAGCCGCTTTGATTGGACTCGCATAAAGAATGATCGGACTGGTTGAATGGAAATGCAGGCGCTTGTTGAGCGATTTATCCCAGTTACAATAACAATGCTGGAACGAGAGTTTCCGAATGGCATTTTACATACATTGACTAGCCATGAGGACGTTGCGTCACCCCGCGAGTTACATCCGATCTTCTTTGGTTGCTTTGATTGGCATTCGGCAGTGCACAGTTACCTATTGACCCAACGCGGTTTGTCTGATTTCCAAATCAATTAGTGCTTAAATGAAGTCTCCCCAATCGCTGTCAAATAGGCTAAATGAATCGTCGTCTTCCGTGGAGGTATCGGCATACTGCGCCTGTTGTAGATCAGTGAGCCCATCTTCGTGGTAGTAACCGTGGTCACCAAATGTAGAGCCGAGTAGGTCGCCAATAAATTCAGCCAGGAGTAACCCGCCACCAATCCCCAGTGCCGCCTGGGCTGCACCGGCAAGAAAGCCCTGCCCTTCTTGGCCTATCCAAGAATCTCTTTGGACGGGCTCTCTCTCGTAGGGGTTTTCAGAGCGCAACTGTTCGAGTTCGCGTTTGGCATTGGCCAACGACTCCTTTTGCAGGAGTAGCAATTGGGTCATGTAGTAAGATGCGGTGGGGTGTTGACGAAGATGGTTTTCGATCCGTCTGTTGGCCTCTGCGTCGATTGGGGGAGAATTGTTTTCCATTCCACGCAATTGTTGAAACAGCTGATCGATCATTGTTTTTTCTTGTGAATTCATCTGTCTTCCTTTCAATATATCAAAACCAACTATCCTTTGGCAACAAAACAAGCATGTGTTACATTCATTATAGAACAGTTGGCATATTCGTTGCCTGACATCTCTCTTCCATTTATCCGAACAATAGTACTTTAAAAGTTGTCAGAGTGAATTTTAGTATGTTTTAGAGAGTCACCAATTTTATGTCTGGAGAACGAACGATCATGAATACAGCAACGGTTCAAGGAAACCCAAATGAGACGGTTGGTTTCATCCACATGGCGGACGGCACCAAG
Organism: Chloroflexi bacterium TSY; assembly: GCA_019217005.1. Next base: position 21,645 of record JAHBNG010000053.1, on the reverse strand, counting down.
GAGGACTATGAGCTTCTTGACCGACTGGAAGAAAAGTTCAATGAATCACTGCCGGACCGATTACTGAATGCGTTGGATAAGCTCAAATATTCATTGAGCGGATACAAAGTCTCTCGCTATGAGCATTCGCTGCAATCTGCCACCCATGCATATCAGAATGGTGAAGACGAAGAGATGATTGTAGCCGCCCTACTTCACGATATCGGTGATGAATTGGCGCCTTATACCCACGGCGAAATGGTGGCTGCGATTCTGCGTCCATACATATCAGAAAAGACCTGCTGGATCATCAAGCATCATGGATTGTTCCAAATGATCTACTATGCTCACTTTGTCGGTGGCGACCCGAACGCGCGCGATCGGTTCAAGGATCATCCTTGGTATGATGATTGTGTCACGTTCTGCGAAATGTATGATCAGAACTGTTTCGATCCTGACTTTGAATCCTTGTCCATTGAATTTTTCGAACCGATGGTACGTCGCATTTTTAGTCAACCGCCTCGATTTGAGAGTAGTTGGTAAATATAAGGGAAATACTTTGTGTCAAAGCTCACACAAACCCAAATCGATTGTTTCGACGAGAATGGTTACTTAGTACCTATCCGAAAAGTGGTTGTGAGTCCGATCAGTTTCTCGAGCGAGAATAGATCGTCACAGAACTTTTCGGATAAGCACTTAATGAGGTCTTTCATGGCGACAAGCGACTTTGTAGAAAGGATGAGCTAGAATACTTTATGCCACATAAATTAGTTGAACAATTTCACAACGCTCGAAGTCAATGGTTGGCCGGAATCGAAGGCGTTACAGCAGAGGAAGCCATCAAACGTTTTGAGCCAATCAATTCGATCAGCTGGATGGTTGGGCATCTGGCTGCGTTTGATCAATTTGCGTGGGTTATCATGGCCCAAAATGAGACCATTTCCGAAGCAGTGAAGGCGTGTGCCTTTGGCAAGCCCACCTCTACACCGACGATGGACGAGATGATGGCCGACTTTCACGCCATTGCCAAAGCATCCGACCGCTATTTAGAGACGCTTACTGAAGATGACATGGGGACATTTCTCCATTTCCGCGGCAAATCGGCCCGCGAAAATATCGGCACCTTTCTGATACGCCAAACGTGGCATTACTGGTATCACTTAGGAGAGTGTCAGGCGGTGCGCCAGCTATTGGGGCATACAGATTTGCTGCCGTTCGTTGGCGATATTCCGGAAGAGGCAATGTACACGCCCAATGCAGCCAAAGATCTGGTTGATCACATGATCAACGGTCTTAATGATCATGTGATTGAAGGGATGGAAGCATTTTGGAGCGACGATATGCACTGGTATGGCCCTGCCGGCATTGGCACAAAACCAAGCCTCAAAGCATTTCAGGAAGAGCACCAAAAGCCCTTTCTGCATGCTTTTCCCGACAAAAAAGCCACCGATGAGATTCGCATTGCGGAGGGTGACTTTGTGGCGGCCAAAGGGTTTCAACAAGTCACACACAATGGTGACTATTTGGGCATTCCCGCAACCGGAAAATCCATGCAAATCAAATATATGGACTTTTGGCGAGCAGAAGAAAGGCCAGAGGGATTAAAGCTAGTCGATAACTGGGTCATAATCGACCTATTGGATTTCCTAGAGCAGGCGGGATACGACGTGGAAAAGGTATTGAAGTTTGTTGGGTCAAAGCCGCCTGAGTTTTTTGATGAGATCGAATAGCAAACAACAGGGACGAGATTGTTTTACCCAAATATTTCGGCAATCGGAACGCGAATACCAACCACCTCATCGACTGCAAAGCCTGAAGAAAAGGTCCGTGGCTCGGAGTTAGGATGATAAATGCGCACAATTGATGTGGCTGGATCGACGAGCCAACAAGATGGAATGCCAAGCGCAAAATATGCCTGGAATTTTTCGATGATACTTCGTGTTCCTTGTCGTGGAGAAATCACCTCGATGACGAGCAGAGGCATCTCTTCCATCACTAATATATCTAGATCGACAACGGCACTTTTGGGATAGAGACAAACATCTGCAATGAGTTCGTCTTTGATCGCTGGAAACAGTAATTTGTCAAGCCCACTCGTGTCTAAGCTTAGCTCATTGAGCGGCGAAAACTCTGTATGGGCTTTCAAGACATATGCAAGATTGGCCTGGACCAGTGAATGGTTAAACGAACCCAGATCGTCAAATTCCTGTTCTTCTTCAATCAAGGAGGTTGCTTCACGCATATCAGCTTTCCTTTTTAAAACCGCGAATATTTCTGATGGTCAATTATAGCATAAGTTTGAATCTCGACTCTATTTGATTGGAATTGGCGATTGATCAATAAAGTTGAAGACCAAAGCGGTTCTATCGGCCAAATTAAGCAGACTCAGTAGATCCAAATTTGGCGTTTTTGGCGATTTTCAGTCGAGATTGCAGGGATTTTGGAGTCATTTATTCAGATTTCGGTTACAGAAAACAACCTATTTCATATCTGAAAATCGCCAAAATCTAGGGGTGGTTCATTTTAGGCGGACAATTAGGTTTACATTTTTGCAAAGAGAAAAGATGTTTATATTTTCTACTTTGAGCCATGCTCAGGCAGAAAATGACCTCATATAGATTTTTATCTATGTATCAAAAGTGTAAACCTAATTCTGAACCACCCCCAAATCTAACGCAAAAACTAGATATCGACCGGCAAATTTGTATTTATGTCAACTGTTTAGCCAGAATTCTCTCTCAAAACCTGAAATTTGGATCTACTGAGCATGAGAATAAGTAAGAATTGGACGCTATACCGGGGGTGGTTCATTTTAGGCGGACAATTAGGTTTACATTTTTGCAAAGAGAAAAGATGTTTATATTTTCTAATTTGAGCCATGCTCAGGCAGAAAATGACCTCATATAGATTTTTGTCTATGTATCAAAAGTGTAAACCTAATTCTGAACCACCCCCTATACCGCATCAATAATTGTGTTGCTCGATGCACTGTCAATTGGCGAAGCAACTCCTCCATCAAAATCCGATAAACGTAAACAGGAAAATCTTTTATGAAAGCATCTGACTTATTTGTTAAAACTCTAGAAGTGGAGGGTGTGGAGTATATCTTCGGGATTCCTGGCGAAGAAAATTTGGATATGCTCAACTCGCTACAAGACTCGAGCATCAAATTGATTTTAACTCGTCACGAGCAGGCTGCTGGTTTTATGGCGGCTACCTATGGGCGCCTCACTGGCGAACCGGGTGTTTGTCTGTCCACGTTGGGACCGGGCGCAACAAATTTTGTGACTGCGGCAGCCTATGCACAGTTGGGCGCCATGCCAATGCTGATGATTACAGGTCAAAAGCCGATCAAAACCAGTAAACAGGGACAGTTCCAGATAGTAGATGTTGTTGACATGATGCGACCGCTGACACAATACACGCAACAGATTGTCAGCGGAGACAATATTCCACCGCGTGTGCGTGAGGCATTTCGAACAGCCAAAGAGGAACGTCCTGGTGCCGTGCACCTAGAATTCCCTGAAGATATTGCAGTTGAGGAGACCGATCAACTGCCGATTCCAGCATCTGCAACGCGCCGCCCAACCGCCGAAGAAAAAGCCATTAAGCTTGCTGTCGATATGATAGAGAAATCTAAACATCCATTGCTGCTAATTGGTGCCGGTGCCAATCGCAAATCAACGGCGCGCATGTTGCACCAGTTTATCAACAAAACCGGCATTCCGTTCATCAGCACGCAAATGGGGAAGGGCGTTGTTGATGAACGAAGCCCTCTGTTTTTGGGCAACGCCGCGCTCTCTGCAAGCGACTTCATCCATCGGGCGATTGAAGCAGCGGACCTGATCATCAACGTTGGTCACGATGTCGTGGAAAAGCCACCTTTCTTTATGGAACAGAATGGCGTACAGGTCATCCACATCAATTTCTCGTCGGCAGTAGTTGATCCGGTCTATTTTCCGCAATTGGAAGTTGTTGGCGATATTGCCAATAGCGTCTGGCAGATCAAGGAGCGCATCCTGCCTCAGGGTGCCTGGGACTTCTCTTTCTTTATGAACGTAAAGGAAGCATGTGAAGCGCACATTGCCGAAAGTGTAGACGATCCGCGGTTCCCCGTACATCCAGCACGTTTGGTGGCCGATGTCCGCAAAGTCATGCCTTCACATGGGATCATTGCGCTGGATAATGGCATGTACAAGATCTGGTTTGCGCGCAACTACAAAGCTCATGAGCCAAACACTGTTTTGCTGGACAATGCGCTGGCAACAATGGGGGCAGGATTGCCTTCGGCCATGGCGGCTTCGCTGGTTTCACCCGAGCAGAAAGTGATGGCAATTTGTGGCGATGGCGGATTTATGATGAACTCACAAGAATTGGAGACGGCTGTCCGCTTGGGACTCAATCTTGTGATTCTTCTGCTCAATGACAACGCGTATGGTATGATCAAGTGGAAGCAGGCGGGTATGGGATTCAATAGCTTTGGCTTGGATTATGGAAACCCTGACTTTGTGAAGTATGCTGAAAGCTATGGTGCGGCAGGTTATCGAGTGGAGCAGACGGATGAGCTAGTACCTCTCATGGAACAGTGTCTCAATAGCGACGGGATCCATCTGATCGAATGTCCTGTGGATTATTCTGAGAACGATCGGATCTTGAATCATGAGATCAAAGAGCGCAGCCAACTTGTATAAGAACCCATCCAAATAGTGGTTGTGTATCTAATCCGTTTCTCTGGTGAAAGGGTCTCGTCACAGAACTTTTCGCATAGGCATTAAGAAAAGGAATTGTTTCGCCCATGCTTGCACAAACCTATCCATATTATCTTGCCAATCGACCGGAAGCGCCCAATCAGGATCTGGTCGTCTATGATAAATACAGCGGTGAGGAGGCAACACGCGTTGCCATGGCTGATCCAGCTGCGATTGACCGGGCGATTGCAGCGGCAGTGGCGGCCCAAGAACCATTGCGCGAGATGGCGGCTTATGAACGACAGGCCGTGCTCAATCACTGCGTAGTGCGCTTTACCGAACGCTTTGACGAATTGGCCATGGCGCTCTGTATCGAAGCAGGCAAACCCATCAACGATTCTCGCGGCGAAGTGTCTCGCCTTATCGATACCTTTCGCATTGCTGCTGAAGAATCGGTGCGTATCTATGGTGAAGTCATGCCTATGGATATTAGTGCTCGGGCCAAAGGCTATAGCGGCATGTGGAAGCGGGTGCCGATTGGTGTCTGCTCGTTTATCAGCCCCTTTAACTTTCCCCTAAATTTGGCTGCTCATAAGGTTGCGCCTGCTCTCGCCGTTGGTGCCCCCTTTGTACTCAAGCCGGCCAGTCTAACACCCATCGGTGCGTTAATCATTGGCGAAGTGCTCGCTGAGACCGATCTGCCACCGGGTGCTTTTTCGGTATTGCCCTGTCGGCGCGACGGGGCCGATCTCTTTACGGTCGATGAACGACTCAAGTTGCTGAGCTTCACCGGTTCGCCCGCCGTGGGATGGGCATTGAAGGCCAAAGCGGGTAAGAAGAAGGTGGTACTCGAATTGGGCGGCAATGCGGCCGTCATTGTAGATGAAGATGCTGACCTGGATGATGCAGTGGATCGCATTATTTTCGGCGCATTTTATCAGTCAGGACAAAGCTGTGTGGGTGTGCAGCGCATCATTGTACACGAGACCGTCTATGCTACATTCCGCGAGAAGCTGGTCGTAGCTACAAACGCTCTCAAAATGGGCAATCCCAAAGATGAAGAGATATTTATCGGACCAATGATTTCGGAAAAAGAGGCGATCCGGTTGGAAGGATGGATTCAATCGGCCGTTGATGGTGGCGCGACATTGCTCTGTGGCGGCACGCGCGACGGTGCCCTGTTGGAGGCAACACTGCTCGAAAATGTGGCCAAGACCGAAGCCGTTGTCTGCCAAGAGGCATTTGGTCCAGTGGCCGTTCTCTCCACATTTAGCGAGTTTGATCAGGCATTGGCCGAAATCAACGAGAGCGAGTTTGGTTTGCAAGCTGGCATCTTTACCCAAAACATCTATAAAGCCCACAAAGCCTGGGACACGTTGGAGGTTGGCGGTGTTATCATTGGTGACGTTCCATCGTGGCGAGTCGACCATATGCCTTACGGCGGTGTGAAAGAGAGCGGGTTGGGACGCGAAGGCATCCGTTTTGCAATGGAGGATATGATGGAAATTCGTCTCATGGTGTTGCGCAGTAGATAAGTGTTTACAAGCCAACTCAGATTGTCTCATAAAGGGTGACCGTATCTTTGCTACGACGTTTCCCGTTGTACCATACTCGGTGTGCTCATCGCCCCCTGGGATGCCGGCCCAGACCTTGCCATAGGCGGCACCGGTCCGCCAATCGTGTCTCCAATGCTGTTCTCGTAAAGCCAACAGAAATTTTGCTCCACAGGTTTGCCGACATGCGCTTCGAAGTTCAGCAGGAGGGAGGAAGAAGCTCTCTAGCCTTCAAGCCGATGAAATCGGGTATCTGTTAGAGGTGTGGCCAATACTAAATTTGCTACAACGCCTAGGATCTTCTTATCCAGCATGCGCTCGCCCTCTTTCGCTTTATGTTCGGTCCGTACACACTCATCAACAACCATTCCTCGAAAATAGAACACACGTACATCCGCGGTTTCTGGAATTCCCAATGTACCTTGCCAAACGACAATCCTGCTGTGTCACCTACCTTTTTCATCTGTGCATCGCATTCTAGCAATCCGCTCCCAAACCTGACGGTTTCCTGACAAACATTAGGCACTTTACCTACGGTCCGCTCTCTGATATACTTGATTCATATACTCTAGAATTATCATACCTTCCAAATGTACCCCTATCAGGTACCATTAGAATTTTCGGTTACTGTTTAATACCTTTCCGGTCTATAACCATTTCAGATCCTAATACCTAATTGGCTCATGCCACACTTACAGATCGATCTCATTGGTAGTCCAACAGTACAGGAAGACGAAAAACCTTTGACGGGTTTTGTATCCAGCAAGGCGACGGCGCTTGTCTACTTTTTGGCAACCACAAATCGTCCCCATAGCCGTGATTATTTGGCGGAGCTCTTTTGGGAAGGGGAGTCAGAACAGCGCAGAAAGAAAAATCTGCGCGATGTCTATAGGATAGAAGATGGATGGCGAGGCTTTGTCGATTCAAGAGCTAGTGAACGTCGAGGATCGTCGAGAAACGTCGAGGAATGTCGAGAAGGGAAAGGGAAGCGTCGGTTACTGTTTGGACCAGAGAAGATTGATATCGCCAAAAGAGAACAACGGATTCAAGACAGTGGTGGATTGGCTGTCTCGTTCAAGACTATTCCAGATTTTAAATGATCCGCGAAGAGCTCGAAGAAATACGAAGGGCTTAGCTCATCTTCGTAAACGTCGTGTCACTTCATGGATCATTATTTTTCTGGATTCGCCTAATAAAAAGAGCCATATTGACCATGAAGGAAATGAGCGGCCTTAGACCTTCTCTTCTCGTTCTGCAACGAGCGCCGAGCGACGGATTTTTCCCGCTGCGTTGCGGGGCAATTGTTCTACAAAATCATAAGTTTTGGGTACCTTGTAGGCCATGAGTCGTTCTCGACAATAGGCATCTAAGTTGGAGACTGAGGGTGGCGAGGTTGTGTTACGCGCTTGGAGCACGGCATGAACCCGCTTTCCCCATTCGTCATCCGGCAGACCGATAACAGCCACGTCGCTAATCTCTGGATGCTCTGTCAGTGCTGCCTCAACCTCAGCTGGAAAGACATTGGCGCCTCCAGTGATGATCATATCGACCCTACGGTCGGCAATGTAGAGGTATCCTTCCTCATCGATCCAGCCCAGATCGCCAATGGTTGAAAAGCCATTTACTTTTCTTGCCGGAGGTGAGCCAACATAGTGAAAGCTCATCTCCTGATCCAGCCTTCGTATAAAAATTTCACCCACTTCGTTGGGCGGCTGCTCCTGGCCCTCGGCATCGAAGATCTTAAATTCATAATTGGGCATCGCTTTCCCAACACTATTGGGGTGCGCCAACCACTCATCCCCCCAAATGCCGGTCACAATTCCGGCTTCTGTCGAGGCATAGACTTCAAAAAGGTGCTCGGGTCCGATCAGGTCAATCCAGGTTCGTTTGAGCCAGGCTGGGCAGGGCGCGGCCATATGAATGAGGCAATCGAGGCTCGATAGATTACGCTGTTCAATGCCAGGTAGTCTGGCCAGACGGTTCATCATTATGGGAGCCATGTAGGCGTAGTTGATTTGATATTGCTCAATGAGATCAGCCACCTGCGCCGGTTCAAAACGAGCCGTCAAAATCAGCGTCTGACCTCGCCCCAATCCCATATACATCCAAGCAAACGGTGCCGCATGATAGAGTGCGCCAGAGACCAATTGAACCATGCCGGGATCCATCTTTAAGAGTGAGAAAGTAGGTAGGTCTTCGGCCCAAGCCAAAGGGGTTGTATCAAAGATCAGCTTAGGCCGTCCCGTTGAACCACCGGAGGCCATTGCTTTACCGGGATGAGCGATCTTATCCGGCAAGGGATCGGCAGAAAAGCGATCTGCTAAGGCCAGATCGTCAATGGTCAAAGTCGGGTGAGCGATATCAGTCCAGTCGGTGACGACAACTGTTGGTTCGGCCAAGGCCAAAATCTGATCGCGTTCATAAGGAGGTGTGTCATTTCGAATGGGGATCACCGTTGCTCCCAACTTCCAGGACGCGACCGAAACGAGGATATGTTCCGGGCAATTTCGGAGGCCGATTGCGACTCGCCCCTGGTCATCAACACCTTTCTCTGCTAGAAAACGCGCAAACCGATTGGTGACTGTGTCCAATGTATGCCAAGAGAACGTTTTATGAGGACCTGCTTCAGGAGCAAAAACAAGGGCGGATCGTTCCGGATGTCTTGCCGCCCATGTGTAGATACGTGAGGCAATTGAAATGAGTTCTGGGGTATCGTTGGTCATCGTCCTATCTCCCGATTGATGAATGCCCATCAGACGAAATTGTGCGACCATACCATTTTGCCATCCATGAAAACGGAGGTTTGCACATTACTCAAAGATGAGTCAATATTTCGTTGATTCTGAAGTGAGGTATGTCCTCAGTTTAGGGCAAAGTCAATCAAATGCAAAAAAAGGCAACCATGCTTGAATGGTGAATCGTTTATCTGTATGCATATCTGCTCTCTTTATGAAAAAGAGACGTGTTGCGAGTTGCGTGATACCTGTAATCGATCTAGTTGCGCTGGATGCTGCTTATCGCCATAGTAGAACAAACAGCCTGTTTGTTCCGAGGCACAAACGAAAAGCTTTGCTGCCTGGGACAATCAGTACGAAACACCATTGTATCGCTCGCCCAAATCGTCTCTCGCACCACACCTGCTCCTCGTCTGGTACCACGTACTACGCAACATGTTAGGTGCAGTCCGCAACCAAGGGTGGCTCCAATACCTCTTGACAGGCTCATAAGGAGCTAGTAAGATAACGCAACCTATCCAGACTGATCTGATAATTCAGGCGAGGTGTTGCCATCAATGAGTAAAAACAGATATGATCTTTAGAGAGAAAATGAGCCTGATTCACACTTGCGGTGAATGAGTGCACCAAATAGGAGAATAAATCGACCGTGTCCAATCATCCAAAACCCGCTGACTCAGAATTCGCTGCGCCAATTTGGAAACGCCGCTTCTATACTTCTGCCATCATGAAAACGCGGCTAGCCTCCCAAGACCCAACTCGTGGTCTGGCCATCGTGAAAGATGCCGAATCGCACCACCTGTCCGCGTGGGACGTGTCAACAAAGCAATTGCGCAAATTGGTTGAATTTCGCGATGGATGGCTTGCCCCCGATGCAGGATATGTCTATTTCTTGCGTGACCACAAGGGCAGCGAACTGGGACATCTGGCCCGTGTTCCGTATCGGGGCGGCGACATCGAGGATCTGACGCCAGATTTTCCTGACTATACATTGCGCGGGTTTGACATCAGCCAGGATGGCAGCAAAATAGCGTTTGATGCAGTGATGCCCGATGGCTATCAATATTTTATCATTGATATCGATCAGAGTGGCGCAGCCAGCCCGTCACGTTTGCTCTATCAGAACAAAGCCGAAACATGGGAGGCTATTCTCTCTTTTGGCGGGGAAATTCTGGTTGTCAAAACATCGGCTGCGGGTGAGAAGCGGCGTTACAGCCTCCTTGCCGTGGACACAGAGACGGGAGCCTTGGTCGGTTCACTCTCCTACGGTGCCCAGCACAACACAGAACCGGTTGCCTTTGCTCCGCTAACCGGTGATTTTCGCCTCTTGGCAACAACAACCAATGACGCCGGCTTGAAGCGACCTGTCATCTGGAATCCACGAACCGATGAACGAACTTTGCTTCATTTGGCTTACTTAGAAGGCGAGATCGAACCGCTGGATTGGTCACCAGACGGGACACACATTCTGTTGCGCCAGACATATCTAGCTGAGCATCAACTCTATCTCTACGAACTCGCAACAGAAGAAGTAACGCGGCTGGATCATCCACCCGGTGTCATATCCGGAAGCGGCGGGATGTATCATTGCGGTCAGTCTGCTACCTACTTTGGTCCCGAGGGGCGGATCTGGGCCAATTGGCAAAATGCAGGTAACCCACCCCAGTTGATTGCTCTCGATGTAGAAATGGGCGAGCAAGTTGGTACCTTGCTCGCAACAGAAGAGAGTCTACCTGCGCGGTCGATGCGGTCGATTACATACAGATCCAGCGATGGACAGGAGATTCAGGGATGGCTCGGCGTGCCCGAAGGCGATGGGCCGTTTCCCACAATTTTGAACATGCATGGCGGTCCTCATGGCACAATGACCGATAGTTACTCGACATCAATTCAATCCTGGTTGGAGCACGGTTTTGCTTATCTAACGATCAATTTTCGGGGATCCGTGGGCTTTGGTTTGGAATTTCGCGCCAAAATTGAGGGGTGGTTCAGAATTAGGTTTACACTTTTGATACATAGACAAAAATCTATATGAGGTCATTTTCTGCCTGAGCATGGCTCAAATTAGAAAATATAAACATCTTTTCTCTTTGCAAAAATGTAAACCTAATTGTCCGCCTAAAATGAACCACCCCAAAATTGAGGGCAACATCGGTTATTGGGAGTTGGAAGATATGGTAGCTGCCCGTGATTGGTTGGTACGCGAAAAAATCGCTCATCCGGAGCAGATCATTCTGTATGGAGGCTCTTATGGTGCATTCTTAACCTGTTGGGGTTTGGGGAAGCGTCCAGACTTGTGGGCCAGCGGGTTGGCGGTTGTTGCGCTGGTGGATTGGACCGTGATGTATGAGGATTCGTCCGATGCCATGAAGGGTTTCTGCCGCGTTCTCTTTGGCGGGTCCCCAGAGGAGGTCCCTGAGCGATATATTGCCAGTTCCCCAATTACCTTTGCAGAGAATGTCGCAGCGCCGCTGCTGGTACTCCAAGGACGCCACGACAGTCGGACACCAGCCCGTCAGTTGGAGATGTACGAGACAAAGATGAAGGAATTGGGGAAAGAGATTGAGGTGATCTGGTTTGATTCAGGACACGGTACCACTTCGGTCGAGCAATACATTGAGTTTCAGGAGACGATGATTCGCTTTGCGCAGCGAATATTGGCAAAAGGAGGTTCTTGATGAGCACTTACCTAGAACACGCAATGAGTCCGATTAACCTTGTTCTTGAATAAATGCATCGAATTCTGAACGCTTTATCCAATAGAAAACTCGTCCAGCCGCCAATTCCCCATTGTGCATGATCTGTTTTTGCATCTTCTTGTCATGGGCAAATGCGTCAATATGCACGACGCGATAACCGCAAAGCGCCCGCGTTGCCATAACCGCCTCTGCTTTGCTGCCATTTTTCACGAATTCCTTCAGTAGTGTTTCCACATGTTCGGACAGATCGAGCATCAAGAGGTTGAACAAGATTTTCTCTCGAAACTGTTCGTTCTGAGCCAGCGACTCCAAGGCATCAGCTGCAACTTTGGGCAATACATCCAGTAAGGTTCCGACACCGTGTCCTGTCAATGTATGGAGAGCTGCCGCCCGAATCTTTTTGTGTTCACCTTCATCGGCAACCATTTCTTCCAACCGAGCCGTTATCTCTGGATAGTGCAGAAATGGTTGACAGCTTTTGAGTGCCACTTCCTTCACCCGCCGTTTTGTGTCTCCCAATCCGATCAAGATCCCCTGCATGGCTTGTTCACCCGATTGGCCTTTCAGCACCCGCAACATCAGAACGCGGACATTGCGGTCCTCACTTTTCAATCCTTCCAGAGCGGTCGTGATGATCTCTTCGCGTGTTGGGTTGCCAATCGCATCAAGGATTTCCTGCTCTGCGAGAGCTTCATGTGATCGATAAGCGCTTCTCAATTTTCGCATCTCGTCCAGAGATAACATGTTTCACTATCCTTATGGTAGCGGGCGGTCTTTTACATACTCGGCACATTTCAGACTCTTTAGCAATGAGATCCCCCATGCGGACATGGGGCGTCCTGTTCAGACTCGACACATTTCAGACTCTTTAGCAATGAGCCCCCGCTATTGTTTAGACAATACAGTCACCTAATCACATTTTTACACCCACTTTTGGGGGTCGATTCCCAATTTATCGCACAATTTGCGCAACTTTTTGACTGCTCCACCCACTTTGTGGCCATCTCGCAGGACCCCGAATAGATGCTTGCTGACAACCTGTTGATTGATTCCCAGCTCTTTGGCAATTTCTTGTTGGGTCTTATCTTCGTAAAAATATAGTTCCACAACCCGGCGCTGTTTGGCAGTTAGTTGCGTCTCAATCAGTTCACGAATTTGTGTCACGGCAGCTTGCTTTACCTGCTCCTGTTCTCGTTCACGCTGATCGTCTTCAGGACTACGCAAAATTGATTCCAGAAAATCTGGCTCGGTTAGGACAGATTCTAGGACTTCAGGATCAATGCTTACTTCCCAAAAATTGGGATCATAACTGCTCATTGTTGGTTCAAACGAAACAAAGTAAAGTATACTGAACACTGCGATAGATGACAATCGAATGCAGTGTATGCTGTTATCTTACGTTACCACATTTCTACACCCACTTATGTTGATCTGAAAAGGTTTGTGATAGCGTAGTTTGTTGGAGAAGGTTGTTGCCCTGCCCGACAAATCTTCTGTACGCTTGCTTCACATGAACCACGGATCAAGTTTGATTGGAAGACAAAATGCATTTAATGTCACATAAATTTCGGTCCTGCCTTTTTCTTGTTTTACTCACGTGTCTGGCTGCCTGTCGCGGTGTGGGTGGGAATACATTAACACCATTGCTCCAACCATCCCCTTCCGAGGCAACGTCCACATCTCTTTTGGTGCAAGGGACCAACGGCTTTCCCTGGTGGAATGATACTGTTTTTTACGAAATATTTGTCCGTAGCTTTCAGGACAGTGACGGCGATGGGATTGGAGATCTTAGAGGATTGATCAGCCGTCTTGATTATCTAAATGACGGCGATCCAAACACGAAGACCGATCTCGGCATCACAGGCATTTGGCTCATGCCTATTATGGAATCCCCCAGCTATCATGGTTACGATGTGGCTGACTACTACAAAATTGATCCTGACTATGGTTCTAATGAGGATTTTCGGCTTCTAATTGAAGAGGCGCATCGGCGTGGGATTCGCGTAATCGTCGATCTTGTGTTGAACCATACAAGCACTCGCCATCCCTGGTTTCAGGCCGCAACTGACTTGGAATCGGAGAACCGAGATTGGTATATATGGGTCGAGGAGAATCCGCTCTATCTTGGACCTTGGAGGCAAAAAGTTTGGCATCGCTCATTTGGACATTACTATTACGGTCTCTTTTGGGGTGGCATGCCTGATCTGAACTATGAAAACCCAGCAGTCACCGCACAAATGTATGATGTGACCCGCTTCTGGTTAGAAGAAATGGGTGTAGATGGTTTCCGCCTGGATGCGATTAAACATCTGATCGAAGATGGGCAAATCCAAGAGAATACGGAGGCAACCCATGCATGGCTTGAGGATTTCTATCGATACTATAAGACTATCAAGCCCAATGCATTGACGGTCGGAGAAGCCTGGACCTCTACCGCACAGGTGCTTGATTATACTGGAGACGAAGTAGACATTGCTTTTCAATTTGATTTGGCGGAGAAAATCCTGAATGCCAGCGAATATGGGGCTCGTTCACTTATCCAAAAAGAGTTGGATGGAATCGTGGAGAGTTATCCATCTGGTCAATATGCTACGTTTATCACCAATCATGACCAAAATCGAATCATGTCTCAACTCAATCAGAATGTCGGTGTCGCCAAAGTGGCTGCATCCATCCTGTTGACGGCTCCTGGCGTTCCTTTTCTCTACTATGGCGAAGAGATCGGCATGACGGGCACCAAGCCCGATGAAAATATCCGTCTGCCCATGCAGTGGATTGCTCCCAGCAATTCTGGCGATGATAAGACCGATCGCGGTGTTGGTTTCACCACCGGTAGACCGTGGCGCAACCTCGCTCGCAATGCGAACGAGCGCAATTCGGTGATTGGACACCAATTCATTCAGACTTGCCAGAGCTCTACGCCTTCTTGCGCCGGAGTGATGAGCAGACTCTTTTGATACTGATCAATCTGAGCGATCAGCACCTAGCCACGTATCACCTTGAAGTGCCGCAAGATAAGTTGCCCCCAAGAATAACAACCATCGCAATCTTGAATGAGGAAACTGGCTCTACTCCCACATCCACACAGAAAATTGATTCCGCTGGCGATTCATTCGTTGAATCGATTCCACCATATGGGGTTGTGGTTGTTGAGTTTGGGAAATAAATTTTGGGTCTTCGCAACAAAGTGTACAAGCGATGAATTCGTGGTACGTGATACGTGGTGCGTCAAGCGATCCAGTACGCATCACGTATCACGTACTACGTTGTCAAGTACACTATCTCGTGTAGAGCCCAGAATTATCATGGAACAACGACCTTGTGGCCTTCAATCGCAGAACGTAACGTGCTATTTATAGTTCATCCATGCGAACTTCGCGCCCCTCTGTCGCCGAGCGCAATATACCTTCGATGATCCTTACGCTGGTTAGCGACTGCTCTGGTGTGATGACCTCAGCAGTCCTATCGCCATCCAAATGACGGATGAAATTGCGCACCAGATGCTGATAGGAGTCGGCACCGCTGCGCGGTACCTGAACTTCTATATCAGATTGTTGACTATTGAGGATTGTGTACAACGTGACCTGATCCTGATCACCGACTGCGGCCCCACCCTCCGTGCCGTAAATTTCCGTTACGAACTCCTGTTCATGATTGACGGCCCAAGATACTTGTAGCTGAAGAGCCGCTCCGTTCTCAAAACGCACTAGTGCCCAGGAGAGATCATCTACATCAAAGATCGCCCCACTATCCGGGGCAGAAATGTCAGATCCCCAGCCGCCAAGCCCGATGCCCTGTGTACCCATCTTAGAAAAGGTCACACCACTCACGGTCACTGGATTGGGGTAATCCATGATGAAGAGTGCCCGGTCTAAAGCATGAATACCGATATCGAGCAGACAGCCTCCGCCTGCCAATTCTTTCCGAGTAAACCAGCTCCCAAAACCCGGTATCCCAGATCGGCGGTGCCAGACGGTGCGTGCCGCATAGATTTCACCGTAGAATCCTGCGTCAGCTTGTGCCTTGGCGGCGCGTATCGCATCTGACCAGCGGTAATGGGAACCGACATTGACAGTGAGGCCCTTGGATGCTGCTCGATCCATCATTTCTTTGGCATGGGCATAGGTCAACGCTAACGGTTTTTCACATAGTACGTGCGAGCCAGCATTCAGTGCCGCCATGGTCATCGGATGGTGAAATACATTTGGCGTTGCGATTACTGTAATGTCAGGTTTGATCTCGTCAAGCATCACTTCATAATCTGTGAAGGTGTGCGGTACATCCTTTTCTTGCGCAACAGTCTTGGCGCGCTCTTCGTTGACGTCACAAACCGCCTCGACTGAAACATTCGGTATGGCTTGAAAATTGGGGATATGGCCCCATTGAACAATCGTACCAGCACCAATAATGGCAACACGGTAGCTCTGCGTAGTCATGAATGTTTGTTTCTTTCAAATGATTGGGCAGGCACTAGATGTGGGCTTCAAGTAGTAAGTAGCTTCCATGCTCTTTCGCCTGCCAAAGGTTAATTGCGTGTTTGAATGTAGAGGTGACTATTGTATATCAGGTACCCTCAATTGGTATATTTGTGATCTTGCTTGGGGCATTGACTTATATATATTCGCCCAGAACAGTTTTGCTCTATCTCTCTGCCGAGAGTGGACGAAGAAGTTGCTGTCCACCTGCATCGACGCTCGGCATCACCTTGAACATGATTTCAACCTGTACTCCCATTTTCACACATAGAGCCATATTTGATTTGTTGTTTGGGAGTACGGTTCATAGACATATTTTGGATCGACTGGATCTAAGAAATGCGGCTTTTCGAGGAATTAGCTTGATGAGGAACTGAAAATTGTTTGGACAATATCCGTTGTGTTGTATGAGTAAATTCTGCGTATGTCTGCGTCAATAATGATAGTAGCTTTTCTCCACTATCGTGAATGATTCCTATTGCTTCTGACTGCTCATCGGTCAAGTTTTCGTCCATCTGCAAGATCTGTGCAAGACCCATGATTCCGTGTAACAGCGTCCGTCCGTCACGATTCATACTAACAATTAGAGATGCCGCATTTTGATAAACATTCTCCATGTCTTCATGAACGGCGACGAGCGTTTCGGAGAGTTGTTGAGATCGTTTGTGAAGCCGTAGTGTGTCAATCAAAGTCGCAAGATGGTTCGCTAATAGTTGCAACAATGAAGAGTCATGCTGAGTCAAACTGTGGCTGGTTTCATACTCCGCTTGAAGGACAACAACCAGATTGTCTTCGAGAACATTTCCATTGATCGGCACAATAACTTCCATGGAAGAAGACATTGCATAATCGACTGCAACAACATTTCTATGTTTTGGAACTGGATCGACATTTGGAGCCATATCAACAGCTTCTATGCGCATGAACAGATCCGCAATTCCTGTCATTGATATCTGGTGACTTTGGATTTCGGTCGCGATTCCTTCTTGATTCGCTGCGATGTAACTCACAAGAGAGTGGTTCTGTCTGTTCAGTACATAGACGCAGATTTGCTTATATGGGAGATCACGTTGCATCTGCCGAAACAGATCGAGCAAAAGGGGTTCTACTTCTACCCCAAGATCTGTCTGTTTCGCAACAGATATATCTGATTTATCCTGCGCGGAATCGCGTTCTGGACGTAAATCGTCATGGATAGATGTATCCTGTTGGACCTCTAAATGTTCATCATCTGCCGTATCTTTTCGTAGCTTGTCATAGATGACTTGACCTAGATGCCATATACTTCGGATCCTATCGGCCCAAGTCTCACGCCGGAAAGGACACGAATTTTTTGGGTATAGACAGTCAGTTGGTCTAAGTAGGGACATAAATGCTACCTATCTTTTTCGACAGTGTGTCCCAAAGTGTGTAAAAGGAGACCGCTCAGTCGGAGAACCTATTCCATTTGCACACTTTGTGGTACACACCCTCTTTTTCTGAAGCGATGGCGGGGTGGTTCATTTTAGGCGGACAATTAGGTTTACATTTTTGCAAAGAGAAAAGATGTTTATATTTTCTACTTTGAGCCATGCTCAGGCAGAAAATGACCTCATATAGATTTTTATCTATGTATCAAAAGTGTAAACCTAATTCTGAACCACCCCGCGATGGCTAGAGCTAAATGATTTTGCGCGAATATGAATATGAAGATGAGTGAGTGTGGTACATGAAGATAGACGGACGATACAGAGCGCGCATATTAGCATATTTGCTCATCTACCAAATGCGTGCAAAGAGACACTTTGCTCAGAGAGACATCACTGGCAGCACACATTTGTGGTAGATGAGCCTAACATATTAAAGGTACTACAAATGCAGCATACTTTTGTGACAATGTCTTGACAGTACTGATGTGATCCACGATTCTATTGATAAATGTGGAAATGTGAGAGGAGTGTCTGGGGCAAGAGATCAATTCAATGCTTAAGAACCTATCCGAAAAGTGGTTGTGAGTCCAGCTAGCTTCTCGAGTAAGAATGCACCGTCACAGAACTTTTCGGATAAGCACTAAATGATTTAAACCTATCCGAAAGTGATTGTGAGTCCGACTATCTGCTCGCATGAGAATAGATCGTCTTAGAGCTTTTGGGATAAGTGCTTATCCAGATCAAATTAGGGATTTTAATTGTTGGAAAAGCCTTAGTCATCGAACAAAATTGCATGCACAAAGCGCGGCCCATGAACGCCGAGCGTCAAGGCCCCTTCAATATCAGCAGATTTGCTGGGACCGGAGATAAGAGAGAGGTTGGCGTGGTGGCGAATCATCTCTACAAGCTGGCTGCCTTGGCGCTGTTTGGCAAGCCAAGATTCAATTGTGGGATAGAGTCGACTAAATGGGATAAGCGCTACGTGTCGATAGGGCAATAGGCTGGCCGAACGATTTGTGCCTGGACTGGAGGAGAGCATCAACATTGTCCCGGTGCTGGCAATGGCTGCTTCCACAGATGTTACGCCGATGCGAATCTGACGAACAGACTCTCGACTTTCTGCTGTTGTTAAATCATCAGGAGAGATGAGATTTAACTCTAGATCCGCAAGTGCCTCACCGATTCCTGGAATCAAGAGTTGAGCGGCTGACCAGCCCAAGATCGACCGCTCAAACCCTGTTTCTTCCCGCGCTCCCTTGCGACTAGACGCTTCTTCCTCGATCCATGTTTGAATTGTGCGAATCAACGCCATGCGGGCGGCCGCCACAGAGCTCGCTAATTCGTAACTTCCATGAAGCGCCTCTAATTCTGAGCCGAACCGCTCTGCTAACATTTCCAGATCCCCGCGTGCCTCAGCAACAACTATCTGTTCGCCTTGACTCAGTGGTTGTGGATCGTAAGATGGGAAGCGAAGCGTGGGCTGATCGAGAGAATTTCGCAGCTTATTTAGAATATCGTCTCGTGCACTCATGGCGTATCACCACTGACCTGTCTGCGCCGTGCCAGACGCTCCGTCCAAAGTTCGCGGAACGTTTTGGGTGCAAAAGGTGGCAAATTACGGCTGGCGGTCCATCCAGAGAGCGGCGGCGGAGCAAAGCGTATATTCCCCCCGCTCATTGTGGATGCAAGGCTTGTGGCGATGCGTGCTAACTTGCCGGAACGTTCATAGCGTCGGCGACTGCTCATGGCGTTGACAAAGTTCCGAATGGCGCTCGCTTCAAAGCGTGGTGCCTTGCCTGCCGCAACGGCATTGGCACGCAGATCGACTAACAAGCGCGGCAGGTCGATCTTGACGGGACAAACATCACGACAGGCACCGCAGAGTGTGCTGGCATGGGGCAATTTGGCATCGTCGGTCACATGTGTGGACAAGAGCGGACTGATAACAGCACCGATGGGGCCACTGTAGGTACTGCCATAGGCATGACCACCAATTTCGCGGTAGACAGGACAAGTATTGAGACAAGCACCACAGCGAATGCACATGAGAGCCTCACCATAGCCATCCGCTAGCATCTTTGTGCGTCCATTGTCCAGGAGAATGACGTGAAATTCGTCTGGGCCGTCGGCGTCGCCAGACTGACGCGGCCCACTGGTCATGGAGAGATAGACGCTTACTCTTTGGCCTGTTGCGCTACGACAGAGAGCCTGATATTGAAGAAAGGCATCTTCGATCGTCGGGACGAGCTTCTCAATCCCCATCAACCCGACGTAGAGTCGCGGCATGCTGGAAACCATGCGGCCATTGCCTTCATTGGTGACAATGCAGAGCGTGCCTGTTTCGGCAATGGCAAAGTTGCAACCGCTCACACCCATATCGGCTGCCAGAAAGTCTTTGCGCAGTATACCTCTTGCAACGGCGCACATGGCCTGGGGATCAAGGGTGGGCGGTATGTCAAGCTTGCGCTGGAAGACATCTGCCACATCTTCCAACCGCTTGTGGATGACGGGGGCGACGATATGACTGGGCGGTTCATTGTCGAGCTGGATGATATATTCATCCAGATCGGTTTCAACCGCCCGAATGCCCTGCTCTTCCAAAGCCTCATTCAGGTGGATTTCTTCGGTCACCATCGATTTGGATTTGACCACCAACTCAACCTGGTGCTCGCGGGCAAGTTGCTTGACGATCCGGTTGGCTTCTGCGGCATCCTGCACCCAATGAACGTGTCCGCCATTTTCGATCACGTTGGCTTCAAACTGCTCCAACAGATCGGGCAGATTGCGCAGGACATATTCCTTCATCTGGCGTACTTGGTTTCGTAGCGCTTCGCCATCCATCTCAGTCATGGCGCGATGCCGTGCCCCGATCAGATTTTTTGTGGTGCGGTCGACAGCAACCTTCAGATGTTTATTGTCCAGGGCGTTTTGGACGCGCTGTTTGTATGGTGCGTGGAGATCAATTTTCGGCATCGGCTTCAGGTAAACCTAATTCCGCGAGTGATGTGATTGACAGCAATTGAACGGCAATTTTGTCGAGAAGGTCATCATCAGTTATCGCTTGAATGCGTTCGAGAAAATCTTCTGGGATCATGTTAAATTTGGCGTTTAACAAATCTAATATGAACTCATATTTTGCCTTTAATGAGATTTGTTCTTGCCAAGAGAGTTCGGCCTCTGTCAACGCGAGCATAATTTCCTCCTTTGCCGGATAAAGGGTTTCTGCCGGTAGATAGGTTTCGATCAAATTCACTGACCATAATATTCAAACATTCGCCGAGGTAAGCGCTGTTTATTGCGAGCTTCGACATCGATATGGATGATGACAATCTCATCTTCACCACTCTGCGATTTAACTTGAGCCACTACATCTCTCAATCTAATCTTTGAGTAGCATTTTGAATCTGGCGCAATTTATAAATAAATGAATTTCTATTGAGCTCAACCATATCGTACGTAATAGCTTCCCAATGAGCTACATCCTGCTTGAGGCGAGCGCCGGCGGCAAGGCCCAACGGCAGCAAATTTTCTGTGCGAGCAACTGTGGCCTTTTCACAGAGCCCATTGACTGTGTAGCCACCGCCGCCATCCAAGACCGTGCCTTCCTCCAGATTGCGCTTGGCTACCGTGATGACTTCCGCCACGGGTGTTGTCAATGGCGCACCCGTCGCCTGACCATAGAGCGCAGCTTTGGCGATAGAGATGGGTGCTTCGACCGCAATCAGATGATAAGGACGATAGAGCAAAAAGTTTTGGCCATTGCCACCAGGATGAAGATGATAAAAGGCCAGATCCTCCTGCGTGAATGGATGGTCAGTGCGAATGACGACAAAAACGCCCATTCTCAACGCATCGGGCAACATTGTTCGCCCATCTGCTGCAACACTATTGGCTAGTTCGACAACACCATGTCGACTGAGCAACCTCCCTTCCTCTTGTAGACTGAATTGCTGGGGAATATCGGCCAGATTGACTGACGGTTCGTGCATCCCACGTACATCTGGCGGCAGACCGGCTGCATTGGCCAGCGCCGTCATCTCGACTTGGGCTTTCGTTCCATCGCGGAAAGAATTGTACATCTTCAGGTTGATGGCGCGACGGTTAAGC